>NZ_MWWY01000049.1 GCF_002259755.1 Bifidobacterium hapali | reverse complement strand
GGGGCCTGCTCGCATTGGTGCGCGAGGCGTTCGAGAACAGTAAACGCCGTTATGGGTACAAGCGCATCCACCTCGAACTCAGGAGCGCGGGCATCGTCGTCTCCGCGAAGCGCGTCATGCGGCTGATGACCCGCCATGGCATGGTGCCGGTGTTCAAGAGCGCGAAGCGCTACAGCTCGTACAAGGGAGAGATCGGCGGCGCGCCGGCCAATCTCGTCAACCGCGACTTTCACGCCGCGAATCCGAATGAGCTGTGGGTCACCGACATCACCGAGTTCTCGATCCCCGCGGGCAAGGTGTACCTGTCGCCGGTGATCGACTGCTACGACGGCATGCCGGTCGCCTGGACGATCGGCACCAGCCCCAACGCCGCATTGGCCAACGGGATGCTCGAGGACGCGTGCGCCACGCTCCGACCCGGTCAGACGCCCGTCATCCACTCCGACCGGGGATGCCACTACCGGTGGCCTGAATGGATTCGCATCTGCACGGATCATGGATTGACGAGGTCGATGAGCGCGAAGGGCTGCAGTCCGGACAACGCCGCCGCCGAGGGGTTCTTCGGCCGGCTCAAGCAAGAGTTCTTCCACAAGAGGAGCTTCCAGGGCGTCACGATCGACGAGTTCATTGCGATGCTGGACGAGTACATGGTCTGGTACCGGGACAAGCGCATCAAACTCGAATACGGGATGAGCATCATGGACAAGCGCATCCAGCTCGGGCTCGTCGCCTGAACACATGTGATATCGTTCTGAACGACCATTCAGACAACGAAGTCCAACAAAACGTCACCACCCCCGAAATACATTCTGAACGACCATTCAGACGACAAAGTCCGAGAAAACGTCATCATCCACTAAAATGAATCAATGCAGTGAAAACGATATAGAAGAGCGTGATGTAACATTGTCTGTCGGCGTAGAATCATCAAAGCGATATCACATTGAATATGTTCGAGTAGGTATTCAGGAGTATTGATGAGTAGACATGTTGTTGCAAGCCATAAATCAAGAAAACATACTCCTCAGCGTCGCATATGGCCTTGGGCATTGACACTAGTATTCGTAGCCCTTGCAGTGTTTGGCGGCGTTTCCGGTGTTTTCGGCTACCAATTTTATACGCAGGCTAGGCAGGTAAAGGAACATGAGGAGAATGCATTATCTCTCTTAAAAGGTGTTTCTGATTTGAATAGCCTCAATGATGTAGATGCCACTAACAAACAAATTTCACAAGCGCAACAAGAAACTGCCAAAGCTGTAGAAATTGCTCATAACAATTTATGGGATGCAGCTACAAAGATACCAAAATATGGCGATGATATTTCTGCAGTGCAGGGTATGACGATGGTGTTAAACGCACTGATGGAAGACTCTTTGCCAAAGTTTATGAAGCTGCTCTCTACAATTAAGAATACTAATTTGAGCAATGGTGAGGGAAGCCTCAACGTTCAACCGATTATCGAGGCGCAGAAGGATCTTAAAACCGCAAACGAATCACTACAGAAACAGGTAGAAGTTTATCTTGCATTGCCTGCACCGCATGTTGAGTTAGTCAGAAGTGCATACGAGTCTGGTGCCGTACAGTTAACAAAACTGGCTGATAAGGTGAATCAGTTGTCTAGGACGTTCCAGATTTTACCTGATTTTCTTGGTTCCGATCAGCCTCGCACATATGCTTTAATGTTGATGACCACCTCAGAGGAACGTTCCAGCGGAGGTCTTATTGGCTCGGTTGGTGTCGTCACTACTGATAACGGCAAAATTACGGTTGGTGATTTTCGTTCGAATTCTGACTACCTCGCGTATGGTACGGGTGATCCAACCGATGATGAATACCGTATTTTCAATACATGGGGACCATTGCATATGTCATTTGATATACGTGATCTTGCCGTGTATCCAGATTCATCTCGTGTTGCTGAAGGGATGCGTGCTATTTGGCAGCGTACTCCGTGGGGTGCCAATCAGCAGTTGGATGGTGTGATGTTGGCTGATCCTGTATTTTTACAGGAGCTCGTAAAAGTTACGGGAAATATCACCTTGTCTGATGGACGAGTGCTCAATGGTGACAATACAGCTGAGTTTTTGCTTAATACTGTTTACAAGGAGTATTCAGATCAGCAAACTGATGCATACTTTCAGCAGATCGCTGAGCAGACGCTCGGCACAATGTTTACAAACATCGATTTCAACAAGCTTATGAAATTAGGCGAAACAATGAGTGCGATGTCTGGAGATCGACATTTTTCCATGTATTCGTTTGATGAGAATATTGAGGCAGCCTACAGAAACGCTGGATTCACTGCTGAAACTCCGAACAGTGAAGAAAATCCAAAGATTGGTGTCTATGTTACTGAGCAAAATCCCTCGAAAATGGGATGGTATATTCATCGTACATCGAAGATTACACGTACAGGTTGTGATATTACTGGTTCACAGTCCTATCATGTTAAATATACGTTGACGAATACGCTTAACACTAATGATTGGTATTCTCTTCCGGAATACATCACCGGTGTTGTTAAAGATATTGCTTCTTATGGATACGAGAAGGTGTTGATATATGCTCCTGCTGGTGGTGATATCGCCACTGTCACAGCCACTGGAACTGGCGAAGTTTCTGATAACCGTAAAGAATCGCTTAATGGCAAGGCTATATATGCAAGTATCGCCAAGATCGCTCCTGGTCAATCAGTTACGTACTCATTCGATGTGACAACTTCTACCAAATCAATTTCTGACTTAGGAATTGATCAGACTCCGATGGGTTGGCTTGATTCAGCCGTCACAAAGGATGTATCTGCTTGCGCTATTGATGTTAAATAGCTGTAGGCCCGAAATTTTGCGCACTTTGGTTTGGGCTTGAGATGAAAGGGCTGGCTCGTGTCCTGTGTACGATTTTCTGTCGCCGAACAAAACAAATCGCGATTGGAAAGAGGACACGAAGCCATGTCACAGCAGATTCTACAGGTTGATCAGGCCATGTTGGAGATCACCCTGAATCGTATGGTCCGCAGGAGTGTTGAGGAACGTTGATCGACATGTATCTGGTCGGCTGGCCGCCGTGAACGAGCTGTTGCCGGAGGCCCGTTATCAGCGGTGCATGTTGCATTTCGAACGCATCGTGCTTGTGAAGAACCCAAAAACCGAGATTGGACCGCATCCCGGTCGAGGTCCCGAACCAGTGTGCTCCACCTGGTTGAGCCATGAGCTCGACGTGGGCGTGTAGTGCATGTGGAACCTAGGGTGCGCCCCGATCCACATCCTAACGGCGATTACTCGAAAGTCAAGGTTCATCGCAGGTTATGCTCGGCATTATTACCGTCGACTAACCAACGATACCATCACACCCAATCCATTCATCGCCGCTCATCATAAGTTTGATCTTCTGCTGGTTCCACTCGCCGAATGAACTCGCCCATTCCAGGTATTGAAAATGCCACTTTGCCGTGTTCTGGAGAATAAATAAGACCAAGTTCCATTAAAGCGGCTCTTGCAGTAGAAGCAGTACCAGGCTTCTGGAAACTACTCGCAATCAATGACGTAGATATTGGACCCTCATCATACTCGGCCATAAAACGAAGATAAGCTCGACCTGCAGGCGTAGAACGCTGCCATCTCGATATATACAATCCTTCATCAAGCATGTGCAGTGCCTCTGGAATACCTCGCGTTACGGCATCCGCATGTATCGGATTAGAATCCGACTCGTTCCATGCTGCAGCCCCATACGCCTGAATAAAATATGGGTACCCTTTAGAAAGATTAACAAGTTTCTCAAGGGAAGCATCATCAAAAGGACGACCATTTGCCTTTGCAGGTTTTTGAAAACCATCTTCAGTATCTTCTTGAGACAATCTGCCAATATGACGATATTCAAAAAGACGCTCAGCATATGACCGCGATTTAGCAAGTACACCCGGTAAATCAGGCAAGCCAGCGCCAATAATGTAAAACGGTAAATTCTCCTGTCCCATTTCATGCTGCATGGTAATTAAATCACCTAATGGTTCAGATGCCATTTCTTGCAGCTCATCAATGAACAGATACAATCCAAGATTATCTTTCTTTAATTCTTCACACATTCGCTCTATAAGCAACTGAAGCTTGTACGATTCAGTCACATACGACGCTGCAGACCGTTCAGCCAATGCTTTAACCCCAAGAAATTCAAACGATATAGATTCCACACTAGAAAATGCATTCATAAGACGCTGACGCAAATCAGGCTTCCCTATACGCGCAATCGCAAGCGGCAAGCCACGAAACAACTCATCATACGCTCTCTCCGCATTCTTCGTTGCTTCTATTTTAAAAGTAGCCATATGCTGTCTATCAGCGATTCCCTTCATATGAAGAAGAAGCACAGTCTTACCAATTCCCCTAAGACCATACAGAATAAGCCCACGGTCAAGACGTGCAAGTTTAGTGCGAGCTACCATACCATCCATGAGCTCAATCTCTTTCATACGACCTGCAAGTTCAGGCGGCTGTAACCCGACACCAGGCATAAACGGGTTAAGCGCTCGCAAAGTATAGTTTCCCGTCATTATTCTCCACATAAATACTTATAAATACTTATAAATACTTATAAATATATATAAATAATATCACAGATTCACCAGTGAAACTCAACATCCACCCCACAACCGCAATGCATCAACCATCACCGACAATAACCCGAAACCACACACCATCAAACATTCAGTTTGCTCTTCGCCGTGCGCCCCACCATACTGACCAGTGACGATCTTTTCGTGGTCGCCGTCAGCGTGGACGACTCCTCTCAACTAACCTGTATGAAGAACGGCAGGGTCGTTCATCGCGTACTGAAAGCGGACGGAGAGCCTGAAGTCGTCACCATGTATCCATATGAATTTGTTTCCCGCCTCTCGTCGATAGGCAGCTACGACTACAGCGCGCAACCGGCTCCCGAAGCGGCATTGTCGGACCTTGATTCACAAGCCAGAGACATGCTCAGGGAAGGAATAGCCAGAACGCACGCAGATGACGAGATACTGTCTCTGTCTGATGTCGACTTCGATGGAGCCTTGGGATTGACAACCAGTCAAACCCGGGACGGTGACACCGTACCGACGATTGCCGGAATCGTGATGATCGGCACCAAACAGGCACTCATGCATCGAGTGCCGACCGCAGTAACGACATTTCAGGTCATGCGAGATGGCTCTCCAGTTGTGGACGAGCGACTGAGAATGCCTCTGGTTCGTATGTTTCGACGTATCGAGGAACTTCTCACCCCGTGGAACATGCAAACAGAAATCATGCTAGGAACCCAGCATGCCAACTACAACACCTACGACAACGGAGCATTCCGCGAGGCCGTGGCCAACGCGTTCTGTCACCGAGATTACACCATCATGGCACCAGTACGATTCCAGCTAGACGAAATCGGACTCACCATAGCCAATCCGGGTGGGTTCATGCGAGGAGTCAATTTCAACAACCTGCTCACCGTTTCGCCGACACCACGGAATCCACGGCTGGCGGATATCCTGAAACGCTGCGGATACGTCGAACGCACAGGCCGCGGCATCGACCGCATTTTCGCAAGAACAGTTGCCTCGGGTCGCCCTCTGCCTGATTATTCTCAATCCACTTCCGAAGAGGTTGTTCTGTTCCTGCGTAACGCTACCGTGGACGAACCATTCGTGCACCTAGTCAACGACCTCTCCACGAAACGCGGAGCACCGCTGCCAGCTGAATCGTTGATCACGCTTGCAGCATTGCACCAATACGGGATGATGAACGAGGAAGAACTCACTAGGCGGACAAGTCTTGATCAGGAGCGCGTGTCTTTATCGCTGCACGACCTGTTATCGCTGAATGCAGTGATGTCCTACGGCAAAAATGTTTATGGACCACTCAACAAGAAGAATCGAGAATCCAATGAGCATACTGTTGCACAGTCAAATTCCGACCGCATCATCCAAATCCTTCAACTTTTGGGAGGCTCAGCATCCGTGCCACAGATCGCCAAACATTACGGCAAAAGCTACGCAACCACCCTGCGACTATTGAAACGAATGGAATCCGAAGGGCTGGTCAACCATCGCGGCAATACCAGAATGTCTGAATATTTTCTTGCAATGACAACAAACTAGTAGGAGTCCCAATGAACAAAGACGTAACCGCCAGGCCCGACGCGTGGTGAAAGTCCGAAAAGACCGGAGCCGGCTGTTCCTCGGGTCAGCCACCCCATGCGAACAAGCCACTTCGACTCTCAAAAGACTACAGCCAGCCACTATGTTAGAATTAGATAACATTAAATATAATGTTAGGTATTCCTAACGTAAGGACTGGTATGAAAATCACGAGTGATATTCGTTCAGTGCGGCAGTTGGCCGTCAGTCTGCGAGACGCTCGCACAGCCAGGGGGATAACGCAGGCCGAATTGGCCGAAAAGGCAGGAGTAAGCCGCCCTTGGATCAATCAATTTGAGCAGGGAAAACTTCGAAATGCGAGCATCAACAGGATTTTCACACTGTGTAGACTCCTTGGTGTCACTCCCAGCGTATCGTATGACGTTCCAGATGAGATGATAACCGATACTTATGATCAATCTTCACAAAACCAGATCGCCGAAAAACAGGACAGAGATGACACTTCCGCCGAGATTGAATCTCCCGTTGTCGACGACGCCACCGCACAGCAATCGACGAAGAAAAACAACACTCCTCCTTTCCCGTCATACGGGACAAAAGGATTACTGTCCAGCGCAGATTGGCAGGAGACTCTGAAGGAAATATCAAGGATCATTCCTCCTACCATCGACTCGAAATCTATATCTCATTTGGTACAACAGTGGGGCGATGCGAAGTCGCTATTTGGCGAATCGTACATTCGAGCGTTAAATAACCTTGATCTATCTCGTATCGCGATGGCAGACATATCCGCCAGCCCTCAAGAAAACGATCCCATGTCCGGAGAAGAAAACAGGGAGCCTCAACATGAACAAGATCAAAACGCTTGACGTGCTGCTTGAGGATTGCCACATCGGCGTATTGCAGGAGACTGAAACGGGCAAACATACCTTTACTTATGACTTGCTCACCCCAAGCGCTGCACAGTTGTCATTATCAATGCCCCGGCGGATTACTCCGTGGGAGGGAACTCCTGTCGAAGCCTACATCGACGGCATATTACCTGATGACTCCGCCATTAGACAACACATCGCGCGTACATATGGCGTCAATGCCCGCAATCCGTTTTCTCTACTGACCGCCGTTGGTCTCGACTGTGGAGGAGGTGTTCAATTCGTTGATCCCCACCGGCATGAGAAAGACTATTTAGAGGAACGCATTATTCCCATTAGTGAAGAACAAATTGGATTGCGTTTAACGAACATCACAAGCAACAGGCAATCGACTTGGCAGAGCTATGGGGAACATTGGTCATTAAACGGGGCTCAGGATAAAATCGCGCTCAGATTCACTGGCGGTCAGTGGTACGAAGTTGAAGGTACTGCAGCCACTACCCATATCATCAAACCGGGGATTCGCGGCTTGAAAGAACAGGCATTTAACGAATACCTATGCATGAAAACAGCGGAGAGACTCTCCCTGCCAGTGGCGCAATCAAACTATCAAATGTTTGGTCAGGTACCTGCGATCGTAAGCACCCGTTGGGATCGCCGGATTGATGATCATTCTGTTCCAGTATCAGTGACACGAATTCACCAAGAGGATATGTGCCAAGCCATGAGTGTAATGACCAGCCATAAGTACCAATCTGATGGCGGCCCAGGAGCCGTGGATATTGTAGATTTTCTGCGGAACAATGGGTTCCCCGAAGATGATGTCGAATTCTTTTTCCGAGCGTTGGTCTTCAACTATTTGATTGCCGGATCGGATGCTCACGCAAAAAACTACGCGATTCTAGAACCGGTTGGTCAACTGCCGCGATTGGCACCTCTATATGACTTGGCATCAATGTTTGCATACGATACAGCGCGCAGAGAACGCAAGCTGGCTATGAGCATCGGGAACGAGTACTCATGGGAACGCATCGATTTGCGCCATTGGCGTCGATTTGCTGAATCATGTCTCGGTCATGATGACTGGAGTATGCTCTCACATGCTCTGATTGATCTCTCCATCCGTACGCTTCCTGCGTTTCTTCAGTCATCGGCTGAAGCGTTGGCCGATCTGTCGAAGTTGACGACGGATGGGCAAGAAGACAAGATTGAACTCATACATCGTATTCGCGATGGCATTTCCAGACAAAGCAGCAAAGTCTTACAGTGGTTCTCAAAAGATGTGTAATACGCAGTCAAGGAGCTCTTCCGGTCGACGTGCCGCTACCTCGCGGGAACAGGCAACGAATTTCGTGAACCTGTACACGCTCACACCATCCCAACTGGAGTCGGCCACACAAGTCGCGTCACTGTCTGAATTCAGTATCACATTCTTTCCCACCCTTCGGTTTGGTAGTGCTTTTCCGCAGGTTCGGCAGTGTCCGTGGGTAGTGTGGGGAGCATCGGCTCGCTGCCTGTATATTCCCGAGTGTCAATCAGATTGGCTTTGACCGGCTACCGCTTGCGCGTGTTCAATTGAAAGTGGGCCGTTGTGAACGTTGGGAAGTTTTTACTCAGAGCCACGCATATTTACGGCGGACATGTGGCGGAGATTGGCAACCTGTTCACGGATGAACCCGAATAGACATCATATTTTAGATACCATATTTAGTGCATTATTCCATTGCAGACACTAGATGTACGGAGTGTCCTGCATCTTTACGAAAGGCGATATGTTCGCTAGCGCTATGCAAAGGCGCTAGTAAGAATGCTAAGACATCACTAGACTATAACCAACACTCAATGTAATAAAAATAGTACATCGAATGCTGTTTTTCTTCGATGAATGATATATTATTCAACTATGGCATCATATATTTCCAGGCCATTGGCACAAATACTCAAACAAACGCGAGCGAAAGTGCTCGTACTCGAAGGGGCACGAGCAGTTGGCAAAACTATGCTTGTTCAACGAGAGCTGCCAGAATTTCATTACGAATCCTTGGCAGACGAAAGCACATATCGTTATGCAAAGCACCATTTGCGCGACTGGCTAAGTTCATTGCCGTCTGGCACAATTATTGACGAAGCTCAACGCATTAGCGGTCTTCCACTTGCGATCAAAGGTATAGTGGATAGTACTACAGATATGTCTACACAGTTCATACTTACCGGTTCTGCGTCCATTACGCGCAACGGACTGGACGGACAAGATCCACTGACCCGGCGGTCACGAAGATTTACCCTAAGCCCACTCACTCGAAATGAGTTTTATGGCAATGCATCGGTAAGTATTGTAGATAAATTATGGTCATACATTCCGAATTTGGAATATCGTTCTGCAACATCATTATCTGATCTCAAACTCTACATAGAGATTGGAGGATTCCCCTCTTACATTGTGGATAATGCTTTCATCACTCAGTCAGAACGTCAACTGAAAATTCGAGATGATCTTAATAATGTACTTGGGGACACTATTCTGCCAGACGAATATCTTGACCGATCAATTGCACAGTCTGTATTGCAGGAATTGTTGGCAACACCTGGAGGTATTCTTAACCTCAAACGAACTGCAGATCTTGTGCACATAGATGCACGCACTGTAGAACGTTATGTCAGCATCTTCGCTAACCGTTTTCTTATTCATACCTTACCGAATCTGAAAACAACAGCCAATCGTCAGGTCCTTGCACGATCAAAAGTGCATCCGCTAGATACTTCGTTTTCGATTGCGACATTTTTACGTAGTGGGAAAGACTTAGATCAAGACCATGCATTGTTTGGACAGGTATTCGAATCATATGTAATCAATCAGATTGTGCCCGAAACACAGTGGGCTAACAATCAACCAGAAGCGTTCTACTGGAGAGAAAGTGGTTCAAAGCCTAAAGAAGTTGACCTTGTATTACTCAAAGATCACGAACTCATTGGGATTGAAGTTAAATCAAATAGTACGGTCGATCGCAATGATTTTGCAGGATTAGCCCAATTACGCGCAAAAGATAACCGCTTCAAACGTGGTTATGTTGTGTACTGTGGGTCAAATATTGTCAAGTTTAGCGATGATATGTGGGCAATTCCTGTTTCCACACTGTGGGACAGTGACGGATTCAATGTCCCTCCAGCTATCAATCATACTGGCAATACAGTCATCTCTACTAAAGCGATTGCAATGTCTCAAAACGATCGAATAAATATTATGTCTGAACTAGATTATGATGCTAATATCTTTTTAAGCTATCGCCACCAAGATAACGATTATCTCAATAACGCCATTATTGAAATGGCGCAAAATCTAGTCAAAGCATATGAATATCAAACTGGCAGAAAACTACATCTATTTGTTGATACAGATATTCATTGGGGCGAGAATTGGCAAAAAACGCTAAATACAAACATTTCAAAAGCTAATATTCTTCTTGCAGCGGTAACTCCAATGTATCTGAAAAGTGACGCGTGCCGAAAGGAATTACTTGACTTCAACGCACGCACTAGCTCAAATCATGGAAATAAAATTTTATCTATGATTTGGCAGAACCTCGACAACCTTCCAGATAAAGGTCAAGATCCAGTACGAAATATCATCCGAGAACGTCAGTTTATTTCTGTTGAGGATTTGGCATATGAGCCATCTGATACTCCCAACTATAAAAAAAGACTAGCAGAGATAGCATCTAAGCTTCAAGTTACCATCAAAGAGCAAAATTCACAAATCGACAAGGTAACAAGCGTCGACAATTCCAATAAAGAAGTGGGAAAAGATTATCTTTCATCACTATCAGAAGCTGAAAAATCAGCTGCCAATATGAGCGCGTACGTAACCGACTTCACACAATCATTAAATAACCTCCTCAACCGATTAAAAGATAATCAAGTTCCGAAAAATCCATCTGCCACCGATTTAGTGAATTGGAGTAATCGCATTACTACCGAATCACAAAAAGACATCCATACGCTTGACGCAAGTATAGAACATATTTCAGAAATTTGGAATCAGTATTACATTGCTTTAAAACTATATACTGATCAGATTGAGTCTATGCCATCGGGTGCATTGCGTAATCAACAGATAAATGCGATGAAGAATAATCTTGATCAACTAATTCAATCATTTACTATTCCAGATGAAATTTATCAAACCATTTCTATAATGAATATGTTCGGGAATCTCGTAAGACCACTGTTGCCAGTGACAACAAGCATTAGTAACGCTATTACATTCTTTTCCACCCTTCGAACACAAACTTTATCTCTTCGAGATCGAATCAATAATCTACAAAGATGATTAATTAACCTTATTTAAAAGATACCATATAATTTCTTTAATATGGAAACAATCAAGATCTTTCGATAGTTTGAGAGGTCAGTTTTTCGCAGTCATTGTAAGTATTTGCATTAGGCAGCACAATTGTATTGAAAGAAAATTCAAATGTCATGTGTAGATATTATAGAAGCATTCATCAATATAATCATTGCTATAGCAACCGTTTATGCAGCTATATCTGCCACTTGCACTGCGGCGAAGTCTAATGAAATCGCAAAACAGTCTTTTGCGATTGCTAAACGAGCTTATGTGCATAGTCAATCTGACAAAATATCAGTATGGCTAGCTCCAGGCAAATATGGCGCTGACATTATTCTTCGCAACGGTTCGGAACTGCGGATGCTGGTATTCGACGGAATCGTCACCATCGAGATCTATCTCAAAAGCTTCCTCGCCTATGAGCTATCGGTATTCGGCGGCGAATTCGGCTACATGACACGGGAAGGACTCCCGGGGTTGAGCTATGACGACCATCTGGCTTGCCTTTCCTCGTTGCGTCCGACATTCACCAAATCGAATCTTCCATACCTCAAGCATTTCCGTAGCACCTACAGCAATCCGTTGCCTCCGTACTGGATGATCGTCGGATGCTTGAGCTATGGAACACTCAAGGAGAACTTCTACCAAGGCGCGCCAGACTATATCAAGAGAAAGCTGGCCACCAAGCTGCATATCTTCAACCCCAACCCGAATCCCGCCGTACGCGGCGACGCCAAAATCCTCTCCAATTGGCTTGAGACTATCCGACAGGCCCGGAACATGACCGCGCATCACGATCGCTTCTGGAACGAAACCAGCACCCGTATCGCGCCGAAACTGCCGAAGCATCGCAGCGGATCCCATGCAAAGGATTGGTGGGGCAATGATTGGGATATCTTCCGCAGGTCTTCCGGCCCCGCTGCGTTCCTCACCATGGAGAACTACCTGACGTCCCGGATCGACGGACCCGCATGGACGGAGAAATTCATCTCCCTCATGGATAGGTACCCTCAGATTCCGAAGTCCGACATGGGATTCCCTGACGAATGGAGAATGTCGCCACTGTGGCAAATCGATAGCTCAGCTCATTGACGAGGCATCCTAATTGCATAAACGGAAATATGCCTTCACGGGGACGTGAAGATTCAATGAAATCACCACTTCTTCGAGACATATTCGTGAGTTAAGCGCTCTTAATAAATGATCCTGAATTGCTAGGTGGTATCGTCTCATGCGCGGGTCTTGCGGCTCAGTGTGGGCAGGAGCGTGGCAGGGTTGCGACCGTGACCGGAGTGCCCCCGTACACGTGTGGCAGTCTGGCGCAAGTACGCCCATCTTGCGTATCGTCACGTCGAACGTGCGTAACCCGACGTCCAACGTCCAGCCGCACACACACGAGGAACCGGCGAGGTGAGGTAGTAGTTGCCATCGATCGGGCCGATGTTCATCTTCTCATTACACGCTGAAGTGGACTAAAACCTGCCGCTCACATGGACACTATCCACACGCTCACACGGCCCAATTTCAATTGAACACACACAGCCGACAAATCGTCGACCCTCAGAACTTGCGCACCGTCGGCTCGCTGACCTGCTCGCTACGCGCGATCGACGCGATGGACTCGCCATTCCTGCGCCGCATACGGATAGACTGGATTTTGGGCATGCTGATCATTGCCTTTCCGGACCTTTCCCGAATGGATTCGAAGCACCATCAGGCTAAGGCCCACGGGTGGTCGGCATGCCTTTCTGCCTAAACCCGAAAAAACTACATGACTACAACCTCAACATCCAATTGAACACATACAAAACTACGCGATTCTAGAACCGATTGGTCAACCACCGCGATTCACCAGTGAAACTTAACGCCCGCCCCACAACCGCAATGCCTCCGACCATCACCGACAATAACCTGAAACCACACACCATCAAACACTCAATTTGCTCTTCGCTATGCGCCACACCATGCAGCGCCACACCATGCAGGAATATGCCTGCTAAAGGGTAGAATTTGACAAACCTGAAAATAAACTATGATATCGTCTGCTTCAGTATGTGCTACTGGAGCATGCTCGCATGTTATCTGGTAGAAGGAACGGTTATGGCAACGCAAGAACAAATTCGGGCTTTGCTCGAAAGTCACGCTGAGGGAGACGACAAGCGTTTCACCTCAGTGTCGCTCCAGCTTGCCGCTCAAGCTGCGCGTAGCGGACAAAGCCGATTCGCTTCCGAACTCAAGCAGCTTGTTAATACAATGCGCAGCAATTCCGGAAAGAATACAAGGCTTGCTGTCAATACGAACGCAACTCAAGCCTCGTTAGGTAGTATCTCCGGATATGTTGCCATGTCTTTCCCGAATGCACGCTTATCAGATCTCGTTTTATCAGACCACGTCAAACATGCTATAGAGCGGTTGCTGTTGGAGCAACGCCAACGAGATAATCTCAAGATTCAAGGGCTTCATCCTGATTCACATGTCTTGCTGATCGGAGCGCCTGGCACAGGAAAAACCAGTACAGCACGGGTTATCGCAGGTGAATTGGGACTGCCATTGTATACGGTCCGCTTGGAGACGGTGATTTCGAAGTATATGGGAGAAACTGCAGCCAAGTTAAAATCTATCTTCGATTTTGCTGTAACTTCCCGTGGAGTGTATTTCTTCGATGAAGTGGACGCACTGGCGGTTAAACGCACTGCAGAGAATGATGTAGGCGAAATGCGTCGCGTCTTAAGTTCCTTCCTGCAATTCCTAGAGGAAGAGACGTCCGAGAGCATTATTCTTGCTGCGACGAATAATCCTCAACTGCTAGATTCTGCCATTTTCCGTCGTTTTGATTTAATTATCGAATACGGATTGCCTGACGCCAAGGGCATCGAACATTTGATAAGGAACCGTCTTATTGGAGCTACTCTGTCTCGTATTGCTTGGACGAAAGTTAGTGATAGGGCGAAGGATCTTAGTCCTGCCGAAATCTGTATGGCAGCCGAAGATGCAGCTAAAGACACATTACTTTCCGGACGCGAGAAAGTAACTACAGACGATTTGCTGAAGGCTTTAGATCGTCGACATTCTATTGCGACGCGTTATATAAAGTAAAGAGGAAAAGATGCCGGCAACAACCCACAAAGATCACATCATCGTACATTCGCGGCCACAATCCGAAGATTTCCGTCCGCGAAATGCTGGCTCGAGCGAGAAGGAATATTCGATTCCTGAAAACCGGGTTTCGCATGGCAAAACACTGATCCAAGCCTATGAAAAGGCGCTCGAGGAACAGCGAGATCATACTGATGACGGGTTTCGCATGTTGTTCTCATCTCAGCCAGATGAAGATATGCCCTTGCAATCTTTGGAACGTGCAGAAGCCGGACAAGTACAGCTGCTGTCATCCTACTTCACTGTATCTGGCACTGAAAAAGATGCGCAGAAAACGTTACATGCCAATGTATATATCCCCTCAAACCGAAAGGATTATATCGGCAAGAAACTGCGGTCGTATGTGCAAACAGCGCTCGACGAAAGTAACAACAAACCAGCGAATGCCAATCTTGTGGATCGCATCGCATCTATACGTTCCGCCAGAGCGCGCGATTTATGGACTGACGTTTTTACAGAATTTCCATCTAATGAGGACCAGAAATACTGGTGGGAGGTTTGGCTCATCAACGCAAAGCGAGACACAGTCGAACGCTTTAAGAAATTCGTCGATCAGAATGGGCTTCAGACTAGTGGGCACTATCTTGGATTTGCTGACCGGTCAGTGATTCTGGTTGAGGCCACAGCTCAACAGCTCGATCAAGCTAGCAGTTTGCTTGGCATTCTTGCGGAGTTGAGGAAGCCGCACGATACCGCAGAATTCATTGAGAATTTAGAGCCAAAAGAGCAAAAAGAATGGGCCGATGATGTGTTATCTCGTGTAATGCCGGCTAGCAATAATGCACCTACGGTGTGCATATTAGATAAAGGCGTTCAACGAGAGCATCCTCTGCTTAGAGATTCTTTGGATGCAAACGATGTGTTGTCAGCTTACTCGGATTCTAATGATCTAAATTGGAGTCCGAGTCCTCCACGATATGCGCAAGGCGAAGATGCTCACGGTACCGAAATGGCTGGTCTTGCCCTTTATGGAGACTTGGGTAAAATTGTGCAGTCCAGTGGTCCTATCCCGCTTAATCACCGTCTGGAGTCGGTCCGCATCTTACCGGTAAGAGGGCAGAATAAACCCGCTCATTATGCGGATATTACTGCTTCGGCAGCCAGTGTGGTCGAACAACACACTCAGTCTAACCACCGACGCACGTATATGATGGCTGTTACTAGTTCGGAGCATGAAGAACCTGATTACAGCGCTGGACAGCCGACTTCATGGTCTTCTGCGATTGATGCGCTCAGTTTTGGGCAATCAATCCAATATGCAGATAACGACGAACATTTTGCTGTCTTGTCGCGTGAGCCTAAGGAGAGACATCCGCGCCTGTTTGTGATCTCTGCGGGGAACCTTAATATCATGCGTGATGATTATCAGACTGACGATCCGCATAGCGAATCGGATACTGAACCCGTTGGAGATCCAGCTCAATCATGGAATGCACTCACTGTTGGCGCTTACGCGAATGACGATAGAATCCCGATTAGACGAGACGACTGTTATAAAGGATACAGTCCTTTGTCACCGTCCGGAGATTTGCTGGCTACCAGTCGTACTTCTGTGATGTTTGATCGGAATAAGTGGCCGATCAAACCAGACGTTGTCGCTTCTGGCGGTAATTATGTTGCCCAGCCCGGAGGAACACCAGATTTTATTCCAGAGCTAGGGATTTTGACGACTAGGTTCTTTTCAGCTGGAAACGGCTTGTTCACTGTTACGAAGGATACTTCTGCTGCCACAGCTCAGGTGGCTGCCATTGCCGCGCAGATTCAAGCCAAATATCCTAAGCTTCGTCCGGAAACTGTACGCGCATTGATTGTTCACTCTGCAGAATGGACTGATGAAATGCGTAAGCAATTCGACGAGGATTCTGAAACGTGCCTCCGTCGCTATGGCATGGGAATCCCTGATATTGAACGCGCTTTGTACAGTGCTTCCAATGCAACGACATTAGTTACTGAGAGCGTGATCCATCCTTATCGGAAAAGCTCAAATGGCACAAACTATATATCACGGGAAATGAATATTCACCAGCTACCTTGGCCGAAAACTGCGTTGGAAGCACTTGGGAATCAACAGGTTCAGCTGCGCTTGACTTTATCGTATTTCATTGAGCCGAACCCCAGTAGACGCGGTTGGAATGGTCGATACACTTATCCTTCGTTTGGCCTCCATTTTGCGCTGCAACGTCGAAATGAAACGATGTATCAATTCAGAAGACGTCTGAATGAAAACGTTGAAAGACGGGGAATGGAGTCCATTGCTGAACGAGATTCCGCACACTTCATCCTGTCTGATAGACAGGAACGCGAGCCTGGTTCGATTCGTTCATGCATATGGGAGGGACCGGCTATCGATATTGCACAGACTAATGCTGTTGCAATAATGCCGACAAATGGTTGGTGGAAAGAACGACCTCAATTTGACCAAAGCAATGTCGGAGTTCATTATTCTCTCATCATGAGCTTGCAGACAGCATCCACTGATGTGGACTTGTGGACAGAAATCAATAATGCGAATGTAATCGCAACACCGACAATATCGACAGCATGGTAACTTCTGTCTGATACCGATTGACAGTAAGATGAAAGGGTGCGTTGAGAACGTTACGATTCCGACGCACCTTTAAAATGGATGAATAATACTGTTTAAAAGTGGCGTCAGGCTACGACGATTATCATCGTGGGGACATGAGGCGGATGATAGCCGGCAGGATGATGAATATGCTGTTAAGCCAAAGATGGTTAAAGAACACTTACGCAGCAAGTAGCCGATAACCGCCGAAAACGGAAAGTGATTTTAATAGATAAAAACACAACTGAATATCTTCTAACATTGGAGCGATATGAATTGCATTGGAAGACCTCAAGAATTATTTGCCAGACACTTCTTTGAAGGGGCACACTGGCATGCAGCCAAGGTCAATACTTATACGAAACAACGCTTCGAAGCGCAGAATCCAGAAATAACTGGATATGATGCATGCTACTCTGCAGGAGCATGCATTGAAATGTTTATTTATGGCACTATTATTCTGTACAATCCAATAGATCTGATTCAAGGGAAATCAAAGAAAAAACAAAGAGCTGATAGACAGACTTTAACCAATCTCGTAAACGGCACGATCAATATAGAAAATCTTATCAATATACAAGCCGATAATGCAGGGACTTTACTGCATACAGTAATGCAAATATGGTTCAATAATTCTTCCACTGACTCTGGCATCGGCATGATAATGAAAAACCTATTAGCCGCCCGCAATGATGTTGTTCATAGGAATCATCTTGTAAATGATCCTAATTACACTATTGCACAATACTGCGTTTTTCGTGATTACATACGAAATAATTTTACTCCTAGCTCACTTGAGTACCAGAGTTTATTTAACGCTGATTTCTATAATAATTCAGCGATGGTTGAGCTACTCAAAATACAAATAGCGAGCAATAAAAATGACTTTAACTCTATAAAAGATACAATAGATTTTCAAAGGAAATATATTGATAAAATAGGTAATATAAAATCCGCAAACTACCATTTCCTAGAAGATAATAAATCAGAAAAGCATGCATCACAAAAAACAACCATAGACCAGTGCCCCATATGCGAATTCCCATGCTTTATGACAGAACAATACAACGGAATAGCTACTGCTTGGCTCGGAGAACCTAACAACAGTTCTTCTACGTTAATTACATATCTTAATTACAAGAACGGTAAACGTCTTAGCACTAAAATTCTAGAATGCCCAGCATGTGGTCTGACTTGGACGGATGACACGTTATCTTACTACAAAGAAATCGGAACTCTTAAACCAATGATTGCAGCGATAGACACCAAAAACATTAAAAGCATCAAAACACAAATACTTAATCTTGTAGCAGATTTGTTAAACAATTCGAATAATAATCTGAATCAATACACCTCCCCTACCCATGCATAACATCATCAAGATCGGTCATGAGTTATTAATAATCATGAACACCGACGATAATGCGACTACTACAGGCTGCGTTACACTAGATTATCTTGGAAATATTCCTCTGATCATACGAGTTTCATGCAAGATAACAAACTACTTGTCATACCAATCGAGGTGCCTCATTTGAAAGTGAGCGCGTAATCCGGAGTGGTGCCTCACTTAGGGTGAGCGCGATATCCTAGTCCTTATCGGCTGGTGGGGTTTCGTTGTCTTCCGGTTCGACGCCCGCGATCCGGGCGAGCGTCTTGTTCAAGTATGCCATGTCCGGGCCCGAGCGTCTGGCCAGCCGCGCGGTGCGCGGGGCGGCCATGTCCTCGAGCCGGTCTTGGATGTCGTGGATGCGGCGGACGAGTTCGGCGGGGTTCACGGTCGCGAGCGTGCGTTCGATCTCCTCGCGCTTGTCGTCGGGGATGAAGCCGGGGCCGCCCGCGGCCCTATCTTGGTCGTCGAACTCCTTGAGCCGCTCCCATGGTGTGCGCGGCCTGTCGTAGACGCGGCGGGGGCGTCCGTCCCGTGTGCTTTCGCGCGCGATGGGTTTCTTGGACGGGGTGAACAGGTTGGCCTTGACACGCACCAGTTCCCACAGCTCGTTGAGCAGGTCGAGCTCGTCGGCGGTGTACCGGTAGTAGAACGCGTGGCGGCGCACGACGTGGTTGTTCCTGGACTCGACGGTGGCCTGGTCGTTCTTCCTGTACGGGCGGCTTCTGGTCTGCTCGATGTCGCGCTCGTGCAGCCACGCGATCAGGTCCCGGTTGATGAACTCGCTGCCGTTGTCCGAGTCGTAGGAGCGGATGCGCAACGGCAGGCGGGACTCGATCAGCGCCTGCGCCCTGGAGAAGTTCGCGAACGCGTTGTTCCTGCACGACGCG
>NZ_MWWY01000048.1 GCF_002259755.1 Bifidobacterium hapali | reverse complement strand
TTACCGGTATGCTCGCGCGTGGGTTGAAGGGCGTGCGATTGGTAACGGGTGACCGGTGCGCGGGACTCGTGGCCGCCGTGAACGAACTGTTGCCGGAGGCGCGTTATCAGCGGTGCATGGTGCATTTCGAACGCAATATCCTCGCCAAGGTCAACCCCAGAAACCGGGAGTGGGCTGCGGACGCGCTTAAGGCCGTGTTTGCTATGGAATCACGCGACAAGGCGTTGGAGAAGGCGGAATCCGTCGCCAAGGAACTGGAGACAAGGAAGCTCAGAGAGGCTGCCAAATGCCTGCGCGAAGGCATTAGCGAGACGACGACCTACCTGCTCGACGACTATCCGAGGGAACATCGCCGGCGCATCCGTACGAACAACATGATCGAACGATTGAACCGCGAGATCAGGCGACGCACGCGCGTGGTCGGCTCGTTTCCGGACGGGCGGAGCGCGTTGATGCTCGTCTGCGCGCGCGTCCGCTACGTGACCTCGAACGAGTGGTCGACGCGCCGTTACCTCGACATGTCCCGGCTCGGTGAGAGCGTACCAGTAGCGAACTGATCATCGTCGCAGAGCCGGGCGAAGACCAAAGTGCGCAAGAATCCGGGCACTACCAATTCATCCGATGTATTCTCTCGTTCTGAGCCTCCAGATGCGTATCAATCGTGTTCACCCGGTCACGCGACGGAAATTCACCCGAATATGCCAACCCGTGACCCATATACCCTCATGCTTCAGCGCACACGATGGCAAAACGATCAATTATTCCATCTCGTGACAGGGGTATTTCACACGCCATGGCACGATACCGGTTTCATACCATCGCGTGAACATGACCACAATCACGGGATAGCAAAAACACATATTTTTCCATCTCGTGAACATGCACGGCCACATTACAGCGGGATTTCAGCGCTGAGAATCCACGTGCCATCTTGCGCACTAGTGTTGAGCGTCCCACCGAGAGCCTCAATCGCAGCCCGATGCAACGCAAGACCACTGCCATGACGGTGACCACGCGTAAGCGTCCGCGATTCATCGTCAAGCGCATTCACTTCGCTGATGCGTACACGTTGCGCGTTGATATCAATGAATACGGTGTACGCAGGAGCCTCCTCAGCAACCGAACCAGCACCCGCACCATCCATCGCGCAATGCCGCACAATATTCGCATAAATCTCCTCGATCAGCCGCATTGCCGCACGCCGCACTGCATCCGGCACATCCGGCATACTTGACGCATCGGCGCGGTTTATCCGCGTCACACCATGAATCCCGAGCATGGTCATAATGCGATCCTGATCTTCCACATACCGTTCCACTTGCACGTCGAACGGCACACCAGCAGCCGCGCCTTCCCCTTCGACCTGTGCCAAATCAAGTCGACCGTTGAGCACGTCAATCACCTCGTGCACACGGTCGAGCGCATGATGCGCACGATCATAAATCGCGTTCAACATCGCAGCAGTCGCATCAGCGGTCGCATCAGCAGATCCACCGTCACCCCCCACATGCTGCGCCCGCCACGCAAGCATCGCGATCGTCGACATATCGTTCGCCACCGAATCATGAATCACATGCGCAAGCTCCTGTTCGCGCGCCATGCGACCAAGCATCCACTCGCTGCGCGCCGCCCGCGCGTTTGCCTCGCTCGTACGGCGAAATGCCGCGCCGAACATCGTCAGGAATCCGAACACCATCAGCGTGAGCATCAGCGTCGCAATAAAAATGATCAGCGTGTACTGCGGCATCATTACGCCGCGCTTCACCCCCGCAACGAGCGTGGCGTCCATCGCGCTGTCCCAAACATCAGTAACGCCGTCCGTAGTCATCCGACTGAACTCGCCGATGAGTCCCGCAATCAGCCCGCCGATCATCGAACCAGATCGCAACATCACGAATCCGACCGTGTCGAGCACAGCGTACGCAACCGGCATGAGTACCGCAGCCCAGAACGGCATAACGTAGCCGACTGCGAGAAATATTGTGCCGATTGCGGTGCCGCCAGACGCCCACCAACCGTGCAGCGGCAGTAGGGAGACTGCAAGCGAAGCGATCGTGCCGAATACGCACAGCGAGCGCGGTGCGAACGGCAGTCCGATCACGATCGTTATCCAGCCGAACGCGAACATCATTTGCGACGGCGATTCGGGCGGCGCTGCGATCATCTGCACGACGAGTAGCACACCGCCGAGAATCGTATTTTTCTCAAGAAAGTGCGGCTCGTGCCACCACGTGCGTAATCGTCGCCAGCCGAACGCGGCGGCATCGTCTGGCGGCGGCGCGGATTCCTGGGATACTGCTGTCATCATCAACCACCTTTACTGCGTTACCGGCGGCCGATCGAACCGTGCGCCGGCCGGATTGCTCGGCAAAATCATGAGAATGACCGACAGCAGTATCGTCAACAGTTCCGAACCGAAGAACACGAGCATGGCAATCACCATCGTCTGCGCAGCTTGATCCCCGCTGCCCGTGACGAGAACAACAAGAGTTGCTACAGCCGACATGATCGTGGTGACCATCGGCAACAGTACCCACCAACCGCTCAAGTTTTCGTCGTGCAGTCGGCGGACCGACAGCGACATATCCGGGATGAAAATCAGGATTTGCAGTACTGTCGAGGCGATGTTCGCGATATTATCACTGAGCGCACTGTCGATATCGATTCCCGCAAGATCGGTTGCCGCGACGGTAAGGAAGCCAACCGCGAACGACAGGAGCATAATAAACAGCATGCCCCACCAGTATTCGCCGCGCGACGCTCGACCGTGGAAGACGAACGCTTTACGCAAGAATCGCGCGACTGCGTGACCGAAGTTGATGCCGTACCACGGTGCCCACAGCGGCGGTCGAGTGGTGGGCTGGGCGGAGGGTTGGCCGTATGGATTGGTGTACGGATTACCGCTGCCGTACGACTGATCGTACTGTTGTCCAGACGACTGTCCGTATGGTGGATAGTCGGTACGGCTGGGATATCCTGCTGGCTGATGTACAGCGTACGGTCTACCGGCCGACGCGTCAGACTGTGCCGACGCATCGTCAGGCTGCGATATGAACGGATTCGAGTCTGTAGTCATCATCGTTCCTTTCCCCCGTGGATGCCGAATATCTTCAGCGGATGCCACGCATCGTCGGCGACTCAACTATCTCAATCTTATTGTGCGCTATCCAGCACAGCCGCAATAGTCAACGTACGTGTACCAACTCGGCCACGACTCGCGCAACGTCGCATACAGTGAACAGTATGACTGATGAAGAACGCACCGATACCGTATCAACTACACCAACCGTCTCACCAACCGCCCCACTCAACACGTGGCACCCCTATCCCGAACGCATCCAGCGCATGTGGCTGCTCAGTGAAGCACTGCAATGCGTGTTCTGGTCGGCGGTGTGCGCAATCGCGGCGGTGATCTGCTGGTTCAATCACTGGTGGAACTGGCAGCCGATCGTTATCGGCGTATTCGCTGCGATCAACTTACTCGACTTTGCGTCGCAGCCGTTGCAGACAAAATACCGGTACTCGTTTGGTCGATTTCTGATCGGCGATCGGTTCCTGCGTATCCGCAAAGGCTGGCTGTTCCGTTCGACGACCACTATTCCATACAACCGCGTCCAGCATGTGGACGTCAAGCAGGGGCCACTGCTGCACAAGTTCGATCTGACCACGATCGTGATTCATACCGCGTCCGACGCGCACGAAATCGAATCGCTCGACTCAGCCGAAGCGGAACGCATGACCGCACTCATCACCGAGCGTGTGGCCGCCGCGAAGGAGGACCTGTGATGACGCAGCGCACCGAGCGCAACGGTTGGCGCATGCTGCATCCAGCCGCGCTGATCGTCGATATTATCGATTCAATAAAAGCGACGATCGGTTTCCTTGTCGTGTTCATAGGCATTCGTATCGTCCGCGAGCGCGACAACTGGTCGATATGGATAATCATTGCGATTATCGTTGCTGTCTTGGCGATCACGTTCGTGCCACCGATCGTCGGCTGGCTGACCACGCGGTACCGACTGGGTGCGGACGCGCTCGAACTGCGCACCGGACTGTTTTCGCGCAAAAATCGCACGATCAGTTACGCAACGATTCACGCGATCGACAGTGCATCGCCGGTGTACTTGCAACCGTTCGGCGTGGTGCGACTCACGGTATCATCCGCTGGATCAGACGCGAATATTACGCTCACCGCAGTGCCGGCCGCGCTGCAACTTGAGTTGGAATCGTTACGCGAGCGCAGTCGCGCGACGCACGATACGGATGCGATTGCCGAACCCAGCGTCGCTCGATTGGGAGGGCGCCCAGTTACGAGCGCAAGGGTTGAGCAATCGGATAGCGCAAACGTTTCCCCCGCCAATCAGCCAGTTTTCCGCGCGTCGGTACGCGACATCCTCCTGTTCGCGATCACCGATCTCAGTTTCCTCGCTGCCGCGCTGGCCATCTACGCGTTCGCTGACAGAATCCGCGATCTCGTGCCGCGCGACTGGGTGACCACTGCCGAACAGTCGGTCGGCGAAATCGTTGCGCAAGGTGTGCGCTCGATTATTCTGCTCGCGCTGGCGTGCGTCATCGTGCTCATGATCGTCAGTATTATCTCGGCGCTGCTGCGGTTTTACGGTTTTGAAGTGTGGCGTCGCGGCGACGATCTGGTCGTGGTGCGCGGCCTGTTCACGCGCCGAACGACCACGCTGCCGGTCAGTCGCATCCAGACGATCATGATTCGTCAGTCGTTCCTGCGACAGCCGTTTCACCTGTGTTCGGTCAGTCTCGGCTTGAGTTCGTCGTCATCGTCTGGCGACGACGATGACGAGTCAAATACTGATTCGGCGAATATTCTGCCGGTCGTGAGCACGCGGCGCGTGATTGGACTGCTGCGCGAAATGCTGCCCGAATGGGACGTGCGCGAGATGCCGGTTCAGCGTACTGGCCGCGGGCTGACGCGCTATTACCTGACGATGCCAATTGTGCTCGGCTTGGTTGCGCTCGCAGCGGATGTGACGGTGATGATTATTGCGCCGGGTTGGCTGGATGGCTGGATGGTGTGGCTGATTCCGACGATTATTGTGGCGGTATTCGGATGGGTGACGGCCAGCCGATGGTTGCGTTCACGGGTTGATGGGTATGCGATGTTAGATGATGCGATTCGCGCAAATACTGCGGACGATTCGACTGATATGGCTCGCACAAGCGTTGCAAATCCGACCGATCTGCGAGATCAATCCGCTAGGCTCACCGATTCTGAGCAGAATGTCGTTGATACAGTGCCGATTCTCACTTCGTCGACTGTGGTACCGATTGATGCCTTGCCAGCCGCTGTGTGCGCGAACCCTGCGCACTCCACTCGTGGAGGCGTACTTCCCCATCGCATCATGATGACTGGCGCCGATATGACGGCACGATTCACCCTGATTACTCGCCGATCACGCGTGCAATCGGTGACACGATCCACCACATTATGGCGCGAACCACTCGGTATCGAACGAGTCGAGATGCCGCTGTTCGTCACCAATGGCAAATCTGAGCTCACCTTCCTATTCCTGCGCCGTCCCGACGCCGATCGCCTCGCCGCCTGGGCCGAAGCGTAGCGCGTGTGGCACGTTGATAATTGCAGGACAAACTGGCCGCGAAGCTGCCACTATCTCGGCTCCCCTTGTCAGGAGAGCCGTCAGGGCGGGTGACTGAGGGGTAGTCACACCCATGGAATAATTACCCGTGTTACTACCCCTCAGACCGCTTCGCGGCCAGCTCCCCTGACAAGGGGAGCCGTGCGTCAAGTACCTCACTCGTCGGCACAGGCATGTTGCACTCACGCGATGGAATTGACCCGTTTCAATCCATCGCGTGACCACTCAAACGTGATATTCCGGCGGAGGAACTAAGGACTTCCGCCGGAAAATCACGCAATCACGTCTAATTCTGTGATATTCCGGCGGAAAGTATCCTAGCCTCCGCCGGAAAATCACAAAAACAGGGTGGATTCTGTGACATTCCGGCGGAAGTTCCCGCTTGGTCCGCCGGAAAATCACATTTACACCCCTCTCAGCGTGATATTCCGGCGGAAATCAACCAATTAACCGCCAGAAGATCACAGAACAAGGAACTGACGGAGAATCATAGAGCGCATCTATTCGCTGCGAATTAACCTGCGATTTGCCGATCACACATCATGTCGCAACACGACAGCGCTATACCTAATCGTGATATCGATGAGGCTAGAAAAAGGAATGATTATGCACACGAATAACAGCCGTCCGGAATCGCATCATACGGACACTTACTCCAGCAACGATCGTCAGTACGACGCGTACATGTACGCTGAATACGGCATCGAGTGCTGAGATAACAGCAAACGTGAAGGGGTGGGTCATGTCATCGTTGACGTGACCCACCCCTTCACGCTGTTTCGCGCGTATCAATCAAGGCTCTGTTAAACCATCTTTGACATATATTTGCGAAACTACCCCCTCAGTCAGCTTTGTACGCCCGGCGGGTTCCCCTGACAAGGGGGAGCCAAGGGAAAGAATCAATGACAATTCTGGTTTAACAGAGCTTTAATCAACACCAGCAGCATCCGCTACATCCGCCGCATCCATACGTGCCAACCGCAACACCGCTGTGTTCGACATTGCAAACACCGCAACAAATGCAAGCGTCGGCAATACCAGCATCAACAGTCCTGCAATCCCACCCGGCACGATATACCACGAATTATCAGCATCACTGAACGCAGCAACCACAACGCACACGAGTCCGCTCACGCACAATAGCACAGCCCACGTCACGCGAATGCGCGCAACAGTCAGGTCAATCAAACAGGAACCGTGCGGATTCGGCGGCAGATGCTGCAGCGTAGACAGGTCGTCGCCAACCACGCGTCGCACACGACCAGACGATACAGTCATCGCAGCGATCACCATGCACAATCCCGCAGCGATAACGAATACGCGAGTCAGACCGAACTTCAGCAGACTGGACAGTCCAAACAGTCCGTCTTGCGACACAGAAAGGTTGGCTTGCAACCCAGCCAAGCCGATCAAGCCGAACACCGCAACGACCGGTAGACCAATGAGATCAGCAATATCCGCACCAAACCGAGCGTCGTCGCCGCGAAGCACCGTCAGATGAGCGACCAGCAAGACCAACGCCACGACCAGCGCGACTGCAGCCAACGCAAGTAGCGTCCACGCGCTACCCCAGCCGTCTGCCACACCGACGCCATTCCAATGAGTCACGACTCGCGCAGGCAGGTAGCCAGCCGTCATCACAGTAAGTATTCCACTCACGACCGCGAGCGCCATTGCCACAGCGCACGGTAACGATATCTTCGGTAATCTTGACGTCTTCATGCACAACTGCCCCTTTCGTTGGAACATAACGCACCGATACAAATGTATGAAACGTCACGCGCGCCTCGCGTAAACGATTCACGCCTGTATCTCGTGCAGAATGAGACATCGAGCTTTATTATATATTAATTACGCATGTGCGCCTCGATCGCTGGCATCCGCACAGCTGTTACCGAAGACCGCCACCGCAGCTGCTGCCCAAACCCACCGCCAGATCCACCGTCCAGACCCGCCACCAGCCGCCGTCCGCTAGCCTCACGAAAGGAACCCGACCATGCAACGACCGATTATGACCTCGCGATCGTTTCTACGCACGCCGTCCGAACCGGCTGATCCCGCCGCGCCGGCCGATCAGGCTACGATCGCCGATCTCGTGGATACGCTGGAAGCCAACCGCTCGCGTTGCGTAGGCATGGCTGCGAACATGATCGGCGTGGGCAAGCGGATCATCGCGTTCGTGGATGAAGGACTTGGCGGGCGGATTACGGTGATGCTCAATCCGATCATCACGGTTACAGACGGCGCGTACGAGACGGCAGAGGGTTGTCTGTCGCTGGCTGGCGAGCGCCGTACGCGACGATATCGTCGGATTGAGGTTGATTTTGACGACCGACGCGGGCGCGCGCGACATGCAACGTTTACTGATTTCACGGCTGAGATCATCCAGCACGAGGTCGATCACTGCAACGGGATTATTATCTGATTATCTCTGCTGGGCCGCGCTGTTTGGTTGGGGTGGCGGGCTGGCACGCCGGGGCGGACTCATCGCGCGCCGGGCGCACTACCGCATGCCGGGTGAAATTGGGCGAACTGGGCTGCGACTGACGCAAAACCGAGCGTAACTGCGCGCAATAACGATGGGCGCGCGCACTTATGCTCGTTTTTTGCGTTATTTTCAAGCGTAACTGCGCGCGGGGTTCATTATTGCGCACACTTACGCTGTTTTCCTTCAAATTAGTAGCTCTGTAATCCACAGCGACGAGCCATTCTGAGTCATGCACAGGTCAGAACGGCTCGTGATGCAGCCCTTGCCATCCAAATCGCCGTAACACGTTGCCCACACTGTGGCGCATTTGCTTCCAGCATAGTCGCAACGGCCAAATCGCAAGCCACACACGCCAATAGCACCGATACCACGGTGAAGTACAAGAAATATGACGAGTTCCTCGATAGAACTCAACCAGACGGCCGAGTATCTGTTTATCGGCAACATGTTCAGTAGTCACGCAATTGTCGCCGCGAATCGCATACCATCCGTCGCGCACGCCGATCACACGGTGCAGTACGTACCGATCAGCCACGCGGTACAAGGCAACATCGCCAACTGCAAGCCGTTTCCCAGATGTTGCGTCGAGCGGACGAATGATGATCGTGTCGCGTCGGTTACGCAGCATCGGGAACATGCTGATGCCGACAGTGGTGCTGACGAACAGGCCCTCGCGCGCGAGCACGCTTTCGATGTCGACGCCGACGATGCACTGATCGGACGCGGATGCACCCTCGCCAAGCACATCAGTTCCCGTACCTGCAATCGTATGCACAGCAGACATCCTATCAGATATCGGCATCGTTTCGCGGGTCTTCTCCGCAACCGCTTGATCACTCATCGATCACTCATTGATCACTCGTCAAGGAACCCGTTGGCGCGCATCTGATCGACGAAATCAGTCACGTCGGCGGTCGCCTTGGCCTGATCCACGTCGAATTTGGATGTGATATTCGCCACGATATCGTCAACGGACAGCCCGTCGGACAATCCCTGCCAGATAACCCGCCCGGTCTCATTCACCCGAATCATACCCTGAAACGCGCGCGACGCCTCACCGGTCGCGATGATAACCGTCTGACCAGCCACGTCGCGCATCACGAAACCATTCTTCACCTTCATGGCAACTCCTTAATCTTACGTATATACTGTATTTTTCCATATATCAAAGGACACAATATCGTTCTTACAATATCCCGACACGCTAATCGTATCCCGCAAGCACACCACACATATCCAGTTCACTGACCTTGGTTGGCTCACACCACATCCGATACTCCGTATACAAGGCGATTATCCGTTCCACATCCTGCTAAGAATCCATATGCACAGGGCCTAGCCGAATTCGGTTCGCAGTTTCGTCGCATCGATCGCATACCTGCGATCATGCTTCAGTCAGTCATGCACCCAATCGAAATCGTCCAGATTCTTAGCCATCACCATGAGGTCGCGCAACACGGTCAGATTATCACTTTACCCATTCTCATCAATTAGATCGCATAATAGCAGTGTATTGCCACATCTGCTCCCGGGACAAGATCTGGTACACTCAAATGTGCCATGTACGGTCGATGCCAGCTGAAGGAGAGATCGATGAGCTCGATTGCTTTATGCCTGCGAACGATGCTGGGAGACGGCAACTACTCCATGCTGCGGGAGCGCAAAATCGCCCGGCATGGTTATGAGGAGTCACCGACTTATTCCGCAATACGCCAGCACCGCGTAATCTTCTTTTCTGCGTGCCTGAACACTGCAATATCGGCGATCATGCCATAGCCTCTATGCAGAACGCCAATTCCTAGCCGAGTCCGACCGTCCTCTGCTGGAGTTCGGCGGCAATATGACAAAAATGCTCCGATGCGTCCATGAGTTCGTCACACCCGAAGACGTGATCTTCTTGCATGGCGGCGGCAATATGGGCAGCCTGTACTGGCAGGAAGAATGCTACCGCTGCGACATCATCTCGATGCTGCCGCACAACAAGATCGTATTGTTCCCGCAGACCATCAGCTACGACGACACGCCCGAATCCCAGCGTTGTCTCAAGCACACGCAGCACGTTTACGGCCGACACCGCAACCTGCATCTGGTCGCCCGCGAAACCGTGTCCTACAGCCGAATGCGCGAGTACTATCCGAATAACGATGTCCGGCTCACACCGGATATCGTATTATCTCTCACCGATCAGGCCACCGCGAACCCCGCAGACCGCAAAGGCGTGCTACTGTGCATGCGCAATGATGCGGAAAAGACCACCAGCGATTCCGCACAACGTAGGCTGGAAGCCGCGGTTACGGCCTCCGGCGAATCGTGGACCTACACCGACACCACGGTCCCCAACACGTTCGCCCCGATCTCCAAAGAGCGCGGCGAGGAACTTGTGCTCGGCAAGTTCGACGAATTCCGCCACGCACGCCTCGTCATCACCGACCGTCTCCACGGCATGATCTTCAGCGCCGTCACCGGCACCCCGTGCATCGCCATGAACAACAGCGTGCATCGCCATGAACAACAGCAACGGCAAAGTCGGCTGCGAATACCAATGGCTCAAGGGCTTCCCGTACATCCACTTCGTCAACAACGCCGACGAAGCCGTGGAGCTTGTAAGCAAAGCACTGAACGCGCAGACTACGCTCCGTGATGTCCAGCGTCTACTCTCCGGCCTCACGCCCAAGTTCGCCCCGCTGGAGGAGTTGCTCTAACACTCCTCTCCAAGCGGGCACCGGCAGCGCACCTCGCAGCTACCTAATCGCGCCAAAACTGCTGCCAGCACCGACAATCGCTAGGCGGAGCCGTCGAAACGCTGACGACCAATCTAATCCACCACAGCAAGCTTGATCTGGCGGTGGCGACCACGTTCCATACAGAGTAGTCGCGTGTTTCGACGCGAAACACTAACCATCGGCGCCAGCATGGATAAGCGGCAGTGCTTTTCTTTTACTTTTGAATCTGATTGCAGTCAGGAGCAGCTAAGCCCAATACGGCAAGTAACGCACGTATCGTTTGCCAGCATCAGGATCGGCAATTTTAATGAGATGATCATCGATGCAATTCTTAATCAATCGAGAAATCTGGGAAGCACCGCTTGCCGGCAGATCGAACCGTTCCCGCAAACTGGCATTGGTCATGGGAATGCGCTGCGCATATTGCACACAGGCATGCCAGTATGCTGCGTCGAGACGCTGCTGCCTTGTCAAGTCACGATACGCGGCAGCTTGAGTTAGCGTTACCCGCATGTTGTCTCCAGGTTCTTCCACTTGTGGTGCGGGAAGGTGGCATCGCTCGCAATCAAGCACGATCTTGTCCCAGCCGGAGCCAGCTTCTTCACATAAATGCAGGCGACGGTAGATCGCCGCCAGCTGCTCATTACGGGAATGAGGCGGGTCGTTGAGTAGTCTAGCAACATCCACTAAGGAACGGCCCGGATTGGTGAACTCAATACGATCATTAAAAATACAGATCATAGGCCCTGCCCCAGTGATAGAAAAATCTTGGTGAATGAGCATGTTAGCAATAAGCTCACGCAATGCAGTGTGAGGGAACGCGCGCAACGTGACGCGTCGCGCTCCCTCAATAACTTCTTGCTCGGGCAGTAAGGCCTCAATATATTCCAACATTTGATCTAATTCGGCATAACCAAAGGAGAAAGTTTTGCTACGCGATGGCGCTATCGGAGAAGATCCGTCATAGCGTATGACGCGCAGTGCCTTGCGAGCTACTGTAGGGAAAGAATCGAGATTGCGTGCAAACAAAAGTGCACCAAGATTCGTAATAGCATATCGCCCAGAATCTTGAAGACTAATAAGCTGATCACTGGCAAGCATATGAAGCGTTTGATCAGTAGAAGCAGTTTTGGGAAGATTGAATTCCTGCTGATACCAATCCACATCGAGTCTGACAAATACTTCCTCAGCGGTAAGTCCGCTAAGAGCATGCTGCAATTCAAATACTTCTGCCCGGGTACGATTCCATAGCTCCTCTTCGCGACGCGAGCCATGACGAAGTTCCTGCGTTGACGAACCGGTGCGAATATACGCCAATCCCTGCCACAGTACCGGGCGATACTGAGCCGGCCATATGCGCAACAGCACAAGATTCTTACCCAAAACATCAGCGGTTTCAAATCGAAATTCGACGTTATCGGATAAATGCTGGCGCAGCCACAGTTCGAGCTCCTGATTGCCCACTTTTACAGATTTGGGATTAAACGAGGTACCAATGAAGTCATGAGAGGAATCATCAATACCCCATATTTTATAGGCAAACGTGTGACCGAGCAGTGCTGCTGAATTTGCCAAAGCGGAAATGTCGCGTCCAATACGGTTCGGATCGGTATTGCCATGTTTGAATTCAAGACATTCGTTTTCGTTCTCTTGATTGGCGAGCGCCGCAATGAGCGCAATAATATCCTCTGGCATCGTATTCACCCTTTCCACGCTATGTCGCGACTCCAGCTTCTTTGGAAAGATCGCAGACTTGCTTCTCACTTGTTCTCTGCCCGCGTATCTGGACTCAGCGAGCTCAGTCCCGACAGATCTCGGCACTGACACACGTCGCCATGCTATCGTCTTTTACTTTTAAAAGCAAAAGACGAGCAAATGACAGACAAAAGAGATTATCGTTGGAATCAAGCCATTCTGCGTCGTTCGATTAGGATGAATGCAGGTAAGGAGGCAAAAGAAAACAAAAGAAGCGGAACGCCGTGATCTCAACCATTGGTCGAGATCACGCATCATCCTCTCCTCTGCCCACTCTCAAGCACCGCCTTCCAGATCTTCAACCGCATTTGACGGCCTGAGAATCAGACGATGCCGGCCATGTACAGCGGTATGTCCTTGATCGCGCCGGCATCGTGATATCGCCGATTAGAGAACCGGAACGCCTTGGGAAACCCGTATTTGCGCACGGCGACGATGAGCGACTTCGCCTGTGTATGATCCCCGGCCTTCACCTCCACAGGCACGATCTCACCATGCTCCTCGTACAGGAAGTCAAGCTCGCCGCTGGAGTTCGCAGCCGACCAGTAATAAGGGGTTCCAGTGAGCTTGACCGCCAACTGCTGGCAGACGAACTGTTCGATAAGCGCCCCCTTGAACTCTCGGAACAGCTCATCGCCTTCGATAAGGACGCGTACGTCCAAGCCGCTCATGGCCGCGAGCAGTCCCACATCCAGACAATACAATTTGAATACAGCACCGTCACGATAAGCCGTCAGCGGTTTCAACGGCACGCTCACACGAGGCACCTCAAGCACCAACGACGAATCCTTCAGCCACTGGATCGCCAGCACATAATCCTTGCCTCGCCCCACCGGAACGAACGGCACCATAGATGAACTTCTTGTTTTCCCGAGCAAGCTGAGCTGGCAGCGAATCCCACACCTGATTCAGTCGCAATGTGAACGAAGGCCCCCAACGACCTCGAATCGGTGTGTTTGGAAAAAGCATCGCGATAATCGGAAAGCAGCGTGTTCTGCATCTCACGAATACCATCAAAATCCGCATTGGGAAACGTCTCAGCAAATCTACGAACGACATCCGGCATACCACCGACGTATAGGTAATATCCGAGCCAAGTCATCACCTTGTCGTGCATGAGATCGATAAGCGCGAAATCCTGAGATGAGAGCATATCCGCCATAGCCTGTTGCCCACAGGCATAAAGGAACTCCAAAAACGACATCGGATACAACTTCACACGTTGCAGTTTGCCGACGCGGAACGGAGTACTGAGATGAATGGCGATGCCCAAGCTTGAGCCGGTGGCCAGCACATGATACTGCGGATCCGTCTCAGCAAAGGTCTTCAACGACAGCAATGTGCGAAGCACTTCCTGCACTTCATCGAGAACAATAAGCGTATTCTCTGGGACGATTCGAGTTTCGGACGAGATGGACAGCACCAGAATCAAACGATCAATGGTGATATCTCCGGCGAACAACGCCTGCATGACTGCGTTATCGAAAAAAACGAAACATAAGCCACATTATCGTAATGCATGCGGCCGAATTCGTTGGCAAGCCACGTTTTGCCTACCTGGCGAGCCCCTTCCAACAACAGTGGCCTTCGTCGGGGCGACTGCTTCCATCGTTCAAGATCTTGCATCAAGAAATGCTTCATAACAACCATCTCCACATTTTCAGGCGCACTTTTGACCAGTCTAAGCACATTTTCAAGCCGACTTCCTGCAGGCACACGAGCGGACATCCACGTCAAGAAGTCAGAGGATACGGTTCATGTACGCTCGCTCGCACCCTGCTCACACACGCATTCACAGCGGCCATCGCCACGGTATCAACCCGCAAGCCCGAGAAGACTGGGAATCGCCCGCACATAGATCGGAGCATTCACGCAATAGAACGCCAACGTGTTACGGCCCCAATATGACAGCACGCCACCCAAGGCCGCATCCAACAAGGGAACATCCGCAATCAACCGACACACGGCATGTTGGTATCCAACGCAGTAAAAAACTGCTGCCTCAACTTGGTACGGTA
>NZ_MWWY01000047.1 GCF_002259755.1 Bifidobacterium hapali | reverse complement strand
GCATCAACCGGGACCTGATCGCGTGGCTGCACGAGCGCGACATCGAGCAGACCAGAAGCCGCCCGTACAGGAAGAACGACCAGGCCACCGTCGAGTCCAGGAACAACCACGTCGTGCGCCGCCACGCGTTCTACTACCGGTACACCGCCGACGAGCTCGACCTGCTCAACGAGCTGTGGGAACTGGTGCGTGTCAAGGCCAACCTGTTCACCCCGTCCAAGAAACCCATCGCGCGCGAAAGCACACGGGACGGACGCCCCCGCCGCGTCTACGACAGGCCGCGCACACCATGGGAGCGGCTCAAGGAGTTCGACGACCAAGATAGGGCCGCGGGCGGCCCCGGCTTCATCCCCGACGACAAGCGCGAGGAGATCGAACGCACGCTCGCGACCGTGAACCCCGCCGAACTCGTCCGCCGCATCCACGACATCCAAGACCGGCTCGAGGACATGGCCGCCCCGCGCACCGCGCGGCTGGCCAGACGCTCGGGCCCGGACATGGCATACTTGAACAAGACGCTCGCCCGGATCGCGGGCGTCGAACCGGAAGACAACGAAACCCCACCAGCCGATAAGGACTAGGATTTCGCGCTCACCCTAAGTGAGGCACCACTCCGGATTACGCGCTCACTTTCAAATGAGGCACCTCGCACCACTGCCATGTCGCAATGCGTTGGTGACGAGATTGTCAACGATACGCCGCAACGCAGTTGCGTCCGCTTGAAGCGTGAAACGCTCATCATCAAATATCACGCGTGGATGCCAGTCGCGTTCTTCAAACTCGGGATAATGGCCAACAAGTACTTCAGCGACAAGAGGCTGTACTGCGATCGGCTCAATAGTGAGTGTACGGTCAGGATCGTTCGCTCGCGCGTATGCGAACAGCTGATCAAGTAGCCCGCGCATATCATCCAACCGAGTCAGTGCAACGCGCAGATGACGTTCACGCTCATCCCGCTCAGATTGGGATTGCGCATCGGCAGCTTCTTCCTTCGCATCTTCATCTAGAGCAAGTTGAATATGACCTTGCGCACCCATGAGCGGTGTACGCACATCGTGTGCGAGAGCCGACAGGTCTCGTTGAAATTCCTGAGTACGCTGCATTGTTTCCATACGCTCGGCTTGAATCGCATCAAGTTGTTCATTAATTGCCAAAATCAACGTATGGTTTGCTTTTCCCGGCAAAGCGACTGCGAGCCGAGCATTACTATCCGCCGGACGCTCATGGAGGAATCGCGAAATGCGCTGCATTTCACGATCACACACGATTCTTGCAACCGCACAACCAACAATCAATCCCACAAGCAATCCCAGCAGCCACATACCCACATCCTACGTGTCGTAGTTGAGTTCGATAGATTATTCCTGTATGTTCCAGCGTGGACGCGTGGGGTGGTGGTATACGTATCCCGACACGCTCCAGACCGCTCGGCCAAGTCTTACGGTCGGGATACATATACCACCACCCCACGCTCTTCGTTATGCAAACGTTACGTTGTGTGGAACTCAACTAATATTCATTGATTACTTTATTTCAACGCAGCGCAAGGGCACCACTCAATCGAGCGTGTGGCTGGGATATGCTGTTCGCGACCGTATGACTTGGCCGAGCGGCCCGGAGCGTGTCGCGAACAGCATATCCCAGCCACACGCGGGGCACACACGATGTCCATCTCAACGTCAACGCTCACAGACACATCTCAGCATCTCAACACACGTCACGGCGACGCTCGATAAGCAGTGTCGCACCGACAGACAGAACAATCCAACCGGTGAAGCAGATCAACGCGTGCGCCCAGACCGGCATGCCAAGCGACATACCACCGACCGTCGTGGCGAACAGGCCGGTGCTGTCGGCATACAGATTCACATTATTCGAAGGTAGCCACGGCGTCAGTTGGCCAACCCACGGCATATACGCGGCGATCATCGACAGGATGATGTTTAGCAACGATCCTATAACACCCGCGCCAATGAGCACCGCGACAGCGATGCCGAACGCCTTGCTGCGCACGATCATCGTCAACGCGACGACGATCATCACGAACGTGGTCATGCCCAGCGTTCTCAGCCCGCAGAATGCCAGATAGGCGCCAAGGTTTTCCGCATGGCGGAACCGAACGCCAAGCGCCAGACACGTCAGCTCTAGCGAGGCAATCGCCACGACCATATTCCATACGGCCAGCAACGCCGACAGCAGTAATCGGTCAACGGCGTAAACCGCACGGCTGCGTCGACTAGCAAGCAGGTTCTTCACGAAACCGGCATCCCAATCATCCATCACAACGAGCACGGCTAGCACCGCAACGAACATGGCCAGCACGGAACCACCGCCCATCCCCGAGCTGGACAGCATCGCGGTATGCGAGTCCATCATGCGTGCGGACGCCGCCAATCCGGAAGATGTATTGGTCGTGACAGTGACGCCATCAGTATCGGTCTGTGAAGCTCCAGTGGCGGCACCAAGCAGCATCAATGTGGCGAGCAGGCCAGCCGTCAACAGGATAATCAACACAGTGACGACCCAGAATTTGCGGCCGTGAATAAGACGGTACAGGTCGGAACGCAACAGGTTAATCATCATCGGCCTCCTTCCGTACGAGCGTCATCCATGAGAGTGACGAAAAAGTCTTCCATGTCGTGCGATTTTGTGGACAGTTCAAGGACAGTCTGGTTCGTTTCATGCAGCAGTCGCGAGACTTCGGCCGCGTCGAACCCTCCAGAAACAGTGATCGAACCGTCGGGTTCGGCGGCGAAACGCACCGGGTCGGCAGGGTTTATATGCAACCGCTCCTCAAGGATCGCAAGCGCGGTCGCAGTGTCGGCGGTGCGCACGGTGAGACTGTCGCCGCATTCTGTCTGCACCTGCTCTGCAGTGAGTTCACGCACCATGCGTCCACGGGCGATTACCCCGTAATGGGTGCACATGCGTTCGAGTTGGTCGAGTACATGCGAGCTGACGACGATAGTGATACCGCGTTGCTGGTTGAGTTGCACGAGATAGTTGCGCATAGTGCGTGCAACTTCCGGGTCAAGTCCATTGAGCGGTTCGTCGAGCAGGAGCAAGTCAGGATTGCCGACGAGTGCGAGCGCAATACCGAGTCGTTGTTTCATGCCGAGAGAAAAGCCACTGACTGCTTTGCGTCCAGTATTGTCGAGTCCGACTTGTGCGAGCAGCTCATGGCAGACTGTCTTGGGATTGGCGACACCGATTGCGAGCGCTTGAGCCATAAGGTTGTCGAATGCGCTCATATGCGGCAGTAGTCCTGGATTTTCGATGAGTGCTCCGACTCGTTGTACTGTGAAGCTACTGACTGTGTGTTCACCGTTCGTTGCAGCATGGTCGCGGCGGTCGAACAGTGTGATTTCACCGTTGGTCGGTGTGACGAGTCCGGCGACCATTTTGAGAACGGTAGATTTGCCGGCACCATTTTTGCCGACGAATCCGTAGATCGCACCTTGTGGCACGCTCATGGTGAGATTGTCGACAGCGCGTTTGCTGCCGTACTGTTTCGATAGCGCCCGTATACGAATTGCATCCATGAGGATTCCTTTCTTTCCGTAGTAACGGATAGCTTTTCGTTGATGGCTTCTACAGTACGGAGCGCTTCTTGCGTAACGCTTTCGTAAGTCTCGCGTATTTCTTGCAAAAGTCTTGCGAAAGTGTGACGGTCGGGGAACACGCATCTTGCTTACGAAATCGCTGCGCTGATATAGGTCTGCTGTAGCCTGTTGTAGTTTGTTGTATGTTGGGTTATACGTTGAGTTTGAATCCAAGTCCCCAGACAGTGGTGATATAGGACTCGGTACCGGATGGTTTGAGTTTGGCGCGAATCTTACTCATGTGCGCGGTGACGGTATTATCGTCGACCGCGTACGGTTCGCCCCAGCACAGTTCGTATACTTGCTGTTTGGTGAAGACTGTATTGGGATGGCTCATCAATAGTTCGATGATATTGAATTCCGTATTGGTGAGCGTAACTGGCTGTTGGTCGATCATGAACGTGCGAGCAGCTTGATTGAGCGTCCAGCGGGCGGCTCTCAGCGTGGAATCGTCAGTTTCGTGCGCGGGTATCGCTGACGTAGATGACACAGTAGCCGTATCCGCACGTGCAGGCGTGATGTTCGCATGCGCGAATCTGCGACCGCGCAATTGTGCTGCAACGCGTACCACTAACTCATCCAAGTCGAACGGTTTTACCAGATAATCATCCGCGCCGAGTTTTAATACTGTTACTCGATCGGTAATCGTATCGCGTGCTGAAATCACGATAATCGGTATGCCGGCTCCGCGTTCGCGCAGTTCACTAATCAGTTGTTCACCACTGATGCCCGGTAGCATGAGATCCGTGATAATACAGTCATACGCACCCGCATTCTCGCTGCGGTCGAGTAATAGGCGTGCTTCCGATCCCGAGTATGCTGCGGTACAGTCGTAGCCGGCGCGGGTTAGCCGTGTGCATGCTACTTCGTTAATGTCCGCATCGTCTTCGATTACCAGTATTTTCGCTTCGCTCACAGTCCATTAGCTTACGACACTGCCCGGTTCACGGCTGGAAGTACCCTAGAATTCATGAAGCTTACTGATATCTCCCCCGCAATCGCATTGACTCCGCTTGACGGCCGTTATCACTCTGCTACGGCTCCTTTGGTTGAATATTTGAGCGAACCAGCTTTGAACCGCGAGCGTATGCGCGTCGAAGTTGAATGGATGATTCTTCTGGCCAACGGATTTGATGGCAACGGCAATCAACCAATCGTGGATGGTGTTCAGCTGTTCACTGAGGCTGAGCAGGCGTTCTTGCGCGCGATTCCTGAGAATTTTGGTGCTGAAGGCATCAAGCAGCATGCAGCTCATGAGGCTGTCACGCATCATGATGTGAAGGCCGTGGAATATTACATTGATGATCAGATCGATAAGGCTCCGGCCGAGCTCGGCGCCGATACGAATATTAACGATGCTCTGAAAACGCTCGTACATTTTGCCTGCACGTCTGAGGACATCAACAACCTGTCGATTGCCCGTTGTGTGAAGAACGCGATGAATAACGTCTGGGAACCAGCATTCCGCGAGATCATCGATCATCTCGCTGCGAAGGCTGACGAATATCGCAACATGCCGCTGCTTTCTCTGACGCATGGTCAGCCGGCTACGCCGACTACGCTTGGTAAGGAACTTGCGGTCTATGTGTATCGTCTCAACCGTCAGCTCAAGCACATCGAAAATCAGGAATATCTAGGCAAGATCAACGGTGCGACGGGTACGTTTGGCGCACATCTGGCTGCTTGCCCGAATGTTGATTGGATTGCGGTGTCGCGTGAGTTTGTCACGAACCGTATGGGCTTGACGTGGAATCCGCTCACTACGCAGATTGAAAGCCATGATTGGCAGGCTGAACTGTACGGTACGGTTGCGCATGCGAATCGTATTATGCATAACCTGTGCGTGGATGTGTGGATGTATATTTCGCGTGGCGTGTTCGCTCAGGTGCCAGTTAAGGGTGCGACCGGATCGTCAACAATGCCGCACAAGGTCAATCCGATTCGGTTCGAGAATGCGGAAGCGAATTTCGAATTGTCCTGCTCGCTGCTTGACACGTTGTCTGCCACGTTGGTGGAGTCGCGTTGGCAGCGTGATCTGACTGATTCGACCACGCAGCGCAATATCGGTTCGGCACTCGGGTACTCGCTGCTCGCGTTGCATAACCTTATGGGTGGTTTGACTTCCATTCATCCGAATGAGCATGTAATCAACCGTGAGCTTGACGAGAACTGGGAAGTGCTTGGTGAGCCGATTCAAACTGCTATGCGCGCCTGTGAGCTGCGTGGCTTGCCGGGTATGGATAAGCCGTATGAGAAGGTTAAGGAACTCATGCGCGGTCATACGATTGATCAGGCACAGGTTGAAGCGTTTATTGATCAGCAGTCGTTTGATCCTGAAACTGCGGCACGACTCAAGGCGCTCACGCCGGCCACGTATGTTGGAGCTGCAAGTCAATTGGTTGATTTTGACCGTTGATAACCGTTGAAAACCGTTGATATAGTAACTCTTCACTGATGATAGTGGCTCTCGCAGAATATGTGAGAGCCACTATCCATATGAACCACAGGGTTCACCTGTTCTAGACCGCACCAATTAAGCGTGAAAGGTTCTCATGACCGATCAGCAGCATGCACATGATTCCGCAGGCCAGACCTCTATCTCGCCGGCAGAATCATTGGTTAGCCATAATACGCAGTCGTCGAATATGCAGCAAACATCATTAGCAATGGACCCGACAAACACTGCTGTTATTGACGATATACCACCGAAACGTATCCATGATGTTGGCGATCTCTTACGTGCCGCTGCAGCCGTCATACTTGCCGTGGTGGCGATGTTGTCGGCAATGTATTTACGCGGCATTACCAGTGGCGTAGAGACAGATGCGCATACTGCTGGGAAAGCACTTAACTGGATGGTTGATTTACCAGTGTCAATGCTGCAACAGCTCGCTATTGTTGCGATTGTTGTTATGGTATTGGGCCAGTTGTTGATCAGCCGAGAATGGGTGCAATCTGCCGTGTCTATTCTCGCTATGTTTGGCGGATTTGCAGCAGCGTGGGGCATATCGATTATCGTGTCGTCGGTTGGTGACGCAACACTGATTGCTGCGCTGAGTTCGCCGAATAATCAGATCGGCGCTTCACTGCTGCCGGGATTTTACGCTGGCTCGTCTGCGCTACTGACTGCCGCAGGCCCGAGACGTACGCGTTCAACAGTCAAATGGGGCTGGAATATTCAGTACACGGTTGCCGCACTGCTAGTGCTCTTGTCGGTTAATTCAGTGGCAGGTATGCTTGTCTCATTCGCAGCAGGCCGTTTGATTGGCATGCTGCTGCGGTTTGCAATCGGCACGAAAAATCAAGGAGCGTGGGGTGTCCAGTTAGTGCAAGCATTGGCTGGCATTGACATACATGCTGCGTCTTTAATTCGACGTCCAGATCTGCCCGGTAACGGTCACGGTACGTTGCACGAAATACTCGATGATGATCTGGTTGAAGGTTCTCGCGTTTACGATGTTGAGGATGATCGCGGTCGTCATTTTGTAGTGTCTGCATTGGATGCTCAAGTGCGTGCTGCTGGCTATCTCAAACAGTTGTGGCAGTGGATTCGCTTCACGGGCGTTTCCATGCGCCGTGATCGTTCTCCGCGCGAGGCGACGCAACATCACATGGCGATGATTCTTGGGTTGAAAAACGCAGGGTTACCTACGCCGCACGTGTACGGTGTAGCGGATACTGGAGAAACGTCGATTCTCGTATTGCAAGGCACTGATGTTATGCATGAGTGCAATCGCAACACGCTTACCGACGACGATAGTATTGCGTTGATGCGGTTCCTGTCGGTTGCAAACCGACGCGGCTACACGCATCGGCGTATTACGCCAAACACGTTGGCTCGTCTAGAATCTGGCACTCCTATTATTGCCGGTTGGCAGAATGGCGATGATGCAAGTAGCGCCGCAAATGTTGCGCTTGATCAAGTGCAGTTACTCACGTTGATCGCAGTTTTGGTAGGTATTGATCGTGCGGTAGCAGCTGGACGTGCCGTGTGGGGGGATGCGACGATGATCGCGCTCGCTCCGTTTGTACAGAAAGCGGCGATTCCTTCTGACACACGTATGCTAGAAGGCTGGAGTAAGCAGACGTTGTCTGATCTGCGTGCAGCATTGCGCAATCTTGCTCCGCAAGATGTTGCTGAAATGATGGAACCGGTGAAGTTGTCTCGTTTTAGCGTGCGCTCGTTTATTGGTACGGCATTATTGGTTGTTGCTGTAGCGGTTGTGTTTACTCAGTTGAAGCCTAACGAGGTTATTGCTGCCGTGCGCAATGCAAATCCTGAGATGGCTGTGCTGTGTCTGGTATTTGAATTGCTGGCGATTATCGGTTCGTCTATTGAGCTTGGCGCGTTTATTGATCGCGATCGGCGGCGTCCGTTTGGTATTTTTATGTCGCAGGTTGCGCAAGGTTTTGCGGTCGTTTCTATGCCTGCAGGTGTTGGCCCAGCGTTTGTAAACCTACAGTTTTTGCGCAAAAACGGCTATCGTAACACTGCTGCCACGGCGATTATGAGTGCTGTGATGGCTGTGTATTATGGTGGTACCGTACTGATGCTGGTTGCAATTGGCTTGTTCACTGGCTCTCATGCGTTGAACAGGATGATTCCGACGAATACATTGGTTACGATAATTGGCATTGTGCTCATGGCGTTAGCTATTGCCATGATGATTCCGCCAGTACGTCATCTTGCAGCGAATAAATTGTTACCGTTAGCGAAATCGTATGCGCAGCAACTGGTTGATATATTGACGAATCCGCGTCAACTGACGTTGAGCATACTCGGCATGCTACTGCTGAACGCGGCTACTGGGTTGGAATTTTGGGCTGCATTGCTTGCGTTTGGGCAGATGACGAATCCGATTGAAACGATGTTTATTTTCCTGCTTGCTAACGCGATTGGTTCTGCTGTGCCGACGCCTGGCGGCTTGGGCGGTGTGGAAGCTGCATTGACATTCTCGTTTGGTGCGGCAGGCGTGCCGGCAGGCGTTGCCCTGTCAGCCACACTTCTGTATCGTGCGCTATTCTACTGGCTTCGTATTCCGTTGGGCGCGTTGGCGATGCGTTGGCTTGATCGACGCAATCTCATTTAGCCAAGTCTGCGGGGGGGGTAGCGTTTGAGTGGAGCGAGACTATATGGTCTCGTGTAAGCCCAACGAAGGAAGAAACTATGAAGCGAATGGGGAAGATCGCGGCGGCATTGATCGCTGCATGCACCTTGTTCAGCGGTGCCAGCGTGGCAGTTGCCGATCAAGCTGCGCCGTCCACCAACACCGATCAGCAGGCGACACCCACTGCAACTAGCCAAGACGTGCCCGGCGATGCGTCCGTCAGCAATGTCAAAGTGTCCGATATTGGAGCGCATACAGCAAACGTATCATTCAACTGGAGCCTTGGCACTATTCCAGTTGACGCCGTCAAGAATGTATGCTTCATGGCATACGTGTCTCGAATCACAGACGTCACAAGAATTAAAGACTTTGGCAACAATGCTTGGGGTCTTGGCTGGGATTTTGATCCGCAATGTGAAGGCGGTACTGCGGATGATCAGCTTACCCAAGCTGACTATAACAATATCTATGGGTTCAAGAATAACCAAGATATGTTAACTGATGATAATGGCGTGGTGTATGCGAAAGCCTCATATCAGTCTTTCACACGTTACAACAACGATTCGTGGAACGGCAAGACCAGTGGCACGTTCAACCTGCCAGTTATTGGTCTTGAACCCGAGACAACATACGGAACGAACCGCGAATATCCTGCCTATACTGACGGAGCAGTGGACGAGCTTGCTCGTCACTTGCCGCTTGGAGTTCGTACGCCGGTAGACGATCGTCAGTTCTACGTAGGACTAGTCATATACCTTAAGGATGGTTACACTTTCCTCGGTTATTTTGATCATGTTAATTTTGCCAGCAACATGAGCGAAGTTACTGATTTGACGACGACTGCTGAGCCTGCGTCGAAGCCGACTGCTCCGGATTTGACCGAGCAGAATAAGGGTAGTGTGACTGTTCCTGATGGCACGGTGAAGGCTGGTAGTGTTGCGCGTATTTACGTGAACAAGCTCGCTCAAGAATGCGCGGCCAAAGTTGATGCGGGTGAGGATTGCTTCTGGTATTCATACATTTACAGTGACCCAGTGCGTTTGACCGGTCCTGACGGTTCCCCGTTTGTGACGATCAAGAAGGACAAGGACGGCAAGTACTACTTCGATGCGTTCATTCCGGCTAACTATTCTGGTGTGCATAAGATTGCGTTGCAGGATGAGAAGGGCAATATTCAGGGTTGGACTGATGTGACCGTCGGTGAGCAAACCCCAACCCCGGCTCCTGCTGACAAGACTGCGTTGAATAAGGCGATTACTGCTGCTGACAAGCTCGTGAAGACGGATTACACGGAAGCATCATGGACGCTGTTTGCGAAGGCACTTGAAGCAGCGAAGACGGTTGCCGGTAAGGCTGATGCGAAACAGGCTGAGGTCGATGCCGCAGCTAAAGCGCTTGTGAACACTCAGACTGCGTTGAAGAAGGCCGAGAAGACGCCAAGCAAGGACGAGCATGAGGCTGATACTGACACAACGAAGCCTGACACAGATAAGAAGCCGGAACAGAACCCCGCAAAGACCGATACGAAGAAGCAAACACTACCTAAGAGTGGTGCCAGCATCATCGCAGTCATCGCAGTAATGGCTGCACTCGCCACTACTGCTGGTGCTGCTTGTGTTGTTCGCCGTCGCCGCGCGTAATACGCGTGCTAAGCGAATAACCTTCTAAGGGGGTGAGCATCCACCAGATACTCACCCCCTTTCCATATGTAATCGCAGCACCCTTGCTAGGACAGCACCGTTAAACGAACAGCAGCGCTGTTTGTAGGTGCGCCGACAGGCGAGCCAACAAACTACGCGCGTAGCACGCCCATAATTGCAGAAGCGACTACAGGTGTTGGAAGACCCTAACTGAGCAGTATTGCGACACTATCATTGACTTACGGCCGCCTACGGGGCTCTGGAAGGCCGTAACTCAACATTAAATTGGCGATAGTGCTCAGTTACGGCCGCCTACAGGGCTCTAGGAGGCCGTAACTCAACAGGAGACTGACGATAGTGCTCAGTTACGGCCGTCTGATCTCGGCTCCCCTTGTCAAGATTGGTTTGCTCGGCTCGGGGTCGGCTCCCTCGCGATAACTAAGCGTTATAGGTTCGAATATCGATACAATATATTGTCCATGATGGCATCGTGTGCCCATAGTGTGCCGTTTTCAGGATAAATTCATGCGAAAACCCTTGAAAAATGCGGTATTTGGCGCGATCGTGCGCTATTATTCAGTATGAACGTGTGGAAGGCTCGACCTAGTAGAGCTTTCCCCTGACTCAAGAAGGATGCTTTATGGCATACAACAAGTCTGATCTCGTCTCGAAGATCGCCCAGAAGTCCAACCTGACCAAGGCTCAGGCCGAGGCTGCTGTCAACGCTTTCCAGGACGTGTTCGTCGAGGCCATGCAGTCCGGCGAAGGCCTGAAGCTGACCGGCCTGTTCTCCGCTGAGCGCGTGAAGCGTGCCGCTCGCACCGGCCGCAACCCGCGTACTGGTGAAACCATCGAAATCCCGGCGACCTACGGCGTGCGTATCTCCGCTGGCTCCCTGCTGAAGAAGGCTGTCACCGAGTGAATTCCCGCGTAACCGTTGCCATTGAGTAGTGTTGGTAACGATAGACGAGAACGATGAGGCCCCGACCACAGACGGTCGGGGCCTCATCGTATATCAACTGGTCTATTCGTGGTGCCCTCAAACCAAGGCATCCATAATCCGTTTGACATCAGGCGTTGGCTCAACTTGGAATGGGTCAAGAATTACCGCTTCGCCATGTTCTGGACTGGATAATGTCAATCGAGTCCAGTCGCAGGAAAAGCGAGCGCCTGCAGCCAATGCGGCAGCAACAAATCGGCCACGTAACACGGCACGCGTATCAGCAGGCGGCTCTGCTAACGCATGTTGGGCAGCAGTATCATCGAACAATTGCAATATCGCGCCCCGACGCTGTAGCGCACCATATACTGAGCCGTTCGCAATGTCATGATAATCCATGTCAAGCTGTTCGAGCCGCGCTCGTGAAACAGCACTACCCTGCCGTGCGCGAAGTGCGTCAAAAAGTCGCTGTTTCGCCACCCAGTCCACACGGTCAGCAAGCTCATGGACACGACCCGATGCTAATACGTCTAATACGTGGCGCCATTGCGCAAGCACATGGTCAGCTGTATCGTTCGGTATTGCTTCATTCATCGCATTCGCATGTGCTTGCACAAACTGTTCCACGATACGTAAGTATCCGCGTTGAATATCCAACGCAGTCATTTGACGACCGTCAGCCAGTTGCAATCGTGCTTGTTGGCACGTCACATCGCGGCTCAGCGCACGGTTCGCATCCCCCGGTTCAGCCAACGTGAACTCGTCAAATCCACTCGGCTTGCCAACTCGTGCGGACTCTTCAATCACGCACAGTACAAGATGCGTAACTGCTAATTTCATCCACGTAGCCCACTGTGAGCGGTTAGAATCGCCAATAATCACATGCAATCGACGAAACTCTTCGGGATCAGCATGCGGTTCGTCACGCGTGTTCACCATCGGCCGCGAACGCGTAGTTGCAGACGATACTGCTTCATCGAGAAAATCAGCACGCTGTGTAATCTCAAACCCCGTATCGGTGACGCGACCGGCACCAGTATAGAGTTGCCGTGTTATGAGAAACGGCAGTAACTCGTGTTCAACCTGCTCTAACGAGACAAAACGACGCACGAGATAATTTTCGTGGCAGCCAAACGAGTGGCCGGCTGAATCGGCGTTGTTCTTGAACACATGCACGCATGCATGCTCACCGTATCCGTGGTCGCGCAACTGCTGTTGCGCTTGCATGGCAAGCCGGCGCATAACCAGTTCGCCAGCCATGTCCTGTTTCAGCGCGTCAAGTGGGTCGCGTGCTTCAGCAGTCGCATATTCTGGATGCGAACCAACGTCAAGATATAACCGTGACCCGTTGGTCAGATACGTGTTCGTGGATCGAGATCGTGACACGATCGGCTGGAACATCATCATCGCAACTTGACCGGCGTCTACCGGTCGTTCGTTGCCGGTTACTGCTACACCATACTCGGTTTCGATGCCGAAAATTCTTGCGAAACCACTAAACTGCGCCGACAGCGGCAACGATATACTCGATCCACTGTTGCCGCTGTCACGCAACTGCGGCATCACTCGCCGCCTTTTTGCACGAAACTGTTCACGTACTCTTCCGCATTGGTTTCGAGCACTGACTCGATATCATCCAATACCGAATCAAGCACGTCGCCGGTTTGACGAGCCTGAGTAGCATCCGCGTGCAACGTCTCTTCGTGCTGTTCTTGCTCGACATGCTGTTCAGCGTTTGCCTGTACAAATTCTTGAGGCATTATCTTTCCTCTCGTATCACTTGACAATCAGCCAATTACAGCAGATAGGGTCGCAATTCGTCAATAATCAGACCATTCGACGCGACAATATCATTACCGCGACGCCAATGGACTTGACCACCCTTCCACGTTCGTAACTTGGCTTGCGCCTCCCAGCATACGACTGCGCCAGCTGACACGGCAGGAACATCCCACTTATGCAGATGCGGTTCAAAATATGCATCATATGTGCCGTCAGCCACCTTGCATAAATCCAATGAAGCCGGGCCGACACGCTTAATATCAGCTGGTTGGCCAGCGATGGCGCTCACTACTGCCAGTGCGCGCTTCGATTCGGCTGGCACATACGACATACCATAGCTAACCACTGAATTTTCAAGATGTTCAGTCGTTGACGGCATAATCTTTTCACGTTTATCGCCAACCGGAGTTTTGCGCATACGAATCGCACCTTGACCGCGCGCAGCCAAATACGTCAAACCCAAACCCGGAGCGTGTACGACACCGAGGATCGGCTGTGCGGAAAGCTCCTCGTTGAATTCAAACAAGGAAACTGTAATAGCCCATTCGGGCATGTTGCGCGTGTAGTTGATAATGCCGTCAATATTGCCCACGCACCAGTAGCGCTCCCCTGGGTGGCATTCTTCTGGGCGATTCTGCCATAGTCCGTTGAAGTTTTCCACGTACGAGATTCGGTTGGTAATAAACCGCACTAAACGATCATCAACGTCAAGTGTAGACGGCTTATCTTCAGCTAAATGCAAGCCTTTGAGATCGCGTGGATTCATCTGATCACCTAATGCGTGGCGACCTGCGTCTTGCGCGATACGTGCTACTTCCAAAGCAAGTTCTCTCAGTTCCATGTGTCTCCTCATCGTCTACCGTTGTATTATCATGCGCATGTTGCGGCTCGTTACTCGCTTGCGAACCGCGTTGTTGCCGTTTTCTGTATGTTCTTATGCGAAAAATGTTCAGCTCTTATGTTCGATGTTATCTGGAAGTGGCGATGATCTCAGAAAGTCTCGACAGTGTTTCGGCTGCATTTGAGCATTCGTCCACAATCTGTTCGCATGTTGTTCGATTCCACTGAACTGGTTCGGACATATCCAGTGTAATGAGGTCAGATTGACGGATGCGTGGACGACTGGCATTGCCGTAGAAGTCAATGTCGTCCACGGCCTCGGGATGTGCGCGAACGGTCAAGTGCGACCATGATGCGGCTACAACCTGCTGCGGATAGCGTTGCACGATCACAGCGCGTAGCCATGCACGCGTGTCTTCGGGGGCGTGTTGCGTTGCGCGAACGATATCATCTTGCGTATTGACTTGTTCAGTATGCGATCGTAATTTCTCGAATACTGATGTTGCTGGATCGAGTGCTGCCCAGCTGAGGTCTACCGCTTTGAGTTTTTGATCATCCCAATATGCCGACGTATCGGACTGCACAACCGTAGGATGCAAGCGACGGCGTAGTTTTTCAAGTAGTTGCCATTTGAAGAACCATTCAATGCGGCTTGCCTCGCTACTCATGGTCAGACGTTGATCGTCGTTTGCGTGGCGTATTGCACCGGTGTCAGCGAGCGCCTGTCCCCACATAGCCATGATGGAACGCGTTGATTTATCTGGCCACACTGGTTCGCCACTGGTATCGGTGCCGTAGATCATCGCTGCAACCGCATACACGGCCGCACGTAGCGTGACTTGCATTTGCCATGCCGTTGTCGTGCCATTGCTATCGTTGGCAAGCGCCAATGGTTGCGCAAGTGTCAGATCGTGAGAAACCGTGTGCATAGCGTCGACGGGATCAGCGAGTTCGAGTTGATCGAGCAATTCGCCAAGGTCAAAGCCAGCTTCATCGGCATGTTCAGTAAGCCACAGCAGTATGGAGGTAACGCCAAGTTTGAGTGTTTGTGGTACGTCCATACGATTCGCATCACCGACGATCACATGCAATCGACGGTACGTGTCGGTACTGTGTGATTCATCGCGTGTGTTGATAATTGGTCGGTCGAATGTGGTTTGCAAGCCGATTTTCATGTGAATATAGTCGGCACGTTGACTGAGCTGATAGCCGGGTTGCTCACTGTGTTCTCCGAGTCCAACGCGACCGGAACCGGTGTAAATCTGTCGGGAGATGAAATGCACAGTCATGAGCCGTGCAACTGTCTCGAATGGGACTGCGCGCAGCATCATGTAGTTTTCATGTGTACCCCAACTTGCGCCTTTACCGTCTACATTATTACGGTGCAGTGCGATCGGGTATCCTGTGCGCGTGCTTGCGCGGCGAGCCGCTTCATGCATGATGAGGTCGCCAGCGTGATCGTATCGGACTGCTTCAAATGGGTCTGTAGTTTCCGGCGCGGAATACTCAGGATGCGCATGATCGACATACACACGGCCACCGTTGGGAGCGATGACGTTGACGATATTGAGTTGCGGCTCATCAGTGAGCATGTCAGGTCTAGCTGCGGCACGTTCGAGACGAGTGCCGCGCGCATCGTTGACGGGGTCTTCTTGACGGTAATCCCAGCGAATGTGAGCATTGTGATCAGTAGCGGCGGCACCAACCACATCGAATGAGAGCTGAACTGGATTCGCATGACCCCCATCCGTGCGGGAGACTGCGTATTCGGTTTCTGTGCCCATTACTCGTTTGACGCTCATCGCTGATATTCCCTTTGCTTTGGTTCTGTTAAACCAGAATTGACATTGATCCCTTCCTTGGCTCCCCTTGCCAGGGGAGCCTCAGCATTCATTACCGTCTGCTACTTGAGATCGTCCCAGCAACCGGTGGCTTCGAGTGCAGCCACAGTGGCGGCGGTATCGTCGGTAAGCACTGTAATGTGACCCATTTTGCGGTTGTGCCGTACCTGTGCTTTGCCATAGTCGTGCACATTCCATTCGGGATGTTGGGCGATGAGTGCACGCGTAGGCGCGACATGCTGGCCGAGCACGTTGACCATAACGGCTGGGCTGAGCAATTTCGGCTGGATAAGCGGCCAGCCGGCAATACCGCGAATATGCGCATCAAACTGGTCGATTGAGCACGCTTCAATCGTGTAATGGCCCGAGTTGTGCGGACGCGGTGCAAGCTCGTTGACGATCACGCGATTGTCTTTGGTGATGAATAGCTCGATGGCAAGCGTACCAGCGAGTTCAAAGCCTTTTGCGAGCCGCAATGCGAGCTCGTGCGCTTCGCGAGCAATGTCAGGAGTGACTTCGGCTGGTGCGATAGTCATGTGCAGAATATTGTTGCGATGATCGTTACGCACAATCGGGAACGTGACATACTGTTCTCCGTTGCCGGAAACGAGTATGCTCGCCTCGAACGCGAAGTCCACGAATCCTTCGAGAATGCTCGGCGGGAAGCCACCGCCACGATCGCCACGTGCGCGAATCTTCTCAAGATCAGCATCGTTGCGCAGCACATGCTGGCCGTGACCGTCGTACCCGCCGGAACGTGTCTTCAACACGCACGGATAGTGTAGTTCGTCAATAGCCGCATCGAGTTCTTCAAAATTGTTCACTTCACGCCACGGCGCGGTCGGCGTACCATGCGCGTTAATAAACGTCTTTTCATGCACACGGTCCTGCGTGACACGCAATAAATCAGTGCCTTGCGGAGCTGCAACAAGATGACGCACCTCATCGATCGACTCAGCATCCACGTTCTCGAACTCGTATGTGAGTACGTCAGACTTTTCCGCCAAATCATGGATAGCGGTCTTGTCGTCATACTCGCCAACAACCTGAAAATCAGCCACTTGTGCAGTCGGGCAGTCTGGCGTCGGGTCAAGCACGCCAATGCGGAAACCCATATATTTAGCAGAAAGCGCCATCATACGACCGAGCTGACCGCCACCGATGATGCCGATCGTTGCGCCCGGCTGGAGCATTTTCACAGCTCCATGTGTTTCCTCAGACAAGCTGGGCATTAGATTCAGCCACCTTTTCCTTCAATCCGTCACGATAGTCCTGCAAAGCCTGAGCGAGACGCTCGTCGTTCGTTGAGAGAATCTGCACCGCGAGCAGTCCAGCATTGGTCGCGCCCGAGTTGCCGACAGCCGTGGTAGCGACGGGAATACCGCCCGGCATTTGCACGATCGACAGCAGTGAATCCCATCCAGAAAGCGCATGCGAGCGCACCGGCACACCGATCACTGGCAGTGTAGTCTGCGCTGCGACCATGCCCGGCAGATGAGCTGCACCACCGGCACCGGCGATAATAACTTTGAAACCGTTAGCGCGCGCGTTGTGAGCAAACTCGCCCATAAGTTCAGGCGTGCGATGCGCGGAGATGACCTGCTTGTGATAGGGAACGGCGAACTGGTCGAGAATGTCACATGCGTGTTTCATGGTCTCCCAGTCGCTGGCTGATCCCATGATGACCGCTACTTCGGGCTTGCTGTCTGCCATACGAACCTCCGAAACAGGTTGGCTTGAATACCATTCCACTCTACGCAAAGAGGCAGTCAACACCATTTACGCGTGGCGGTTTTTGCTCGCTGAGCCTGCGTCAGCGAGCAAAAACCGCCACGCGGGTGCCACACACAGCGGGGCGCTCACCGTGGGGTCACTGCTGGGCCGCCGCAGGGTCAGGGCCGGCCGCAACCACGCTCTCACAGTCGGTCATTGGTCGTTTTTAATCGCGTCGAGCGCGGGGATGCGCACGGCCTTGTTTGCCGGTTGGAATCCAGAGATCAGGCCGATCAGCGTGGAGAACAGGATCGCGAACACGAACAGCCACCACGGGATCACGGAAATACGCGTCACGTTCTCACCGCCGACAATTGCCTGCCATACAGTTTCGCCGCTTGGCCCGCCGAGCGATACCACATTGATCACTAGCGATATCGCCGCGCTGACCAAGCATCCGATCAGACCACCGAACAGGCCAATGAACCCCGCCTCGCCGAGGAACATGATGCGGATGTCGCGCACATAACAGCCGAGTGCCTTCATAATACCGATCTCGCGCGTGCGTTCGCTGACCGACATGACCATCGTATTGGTGATGCCGATGGCCGCGACCAGTAGGGACACTGCACCGATACCGCCGAGCGCGAGTTGGATGCCGCGCGACTGCTCCTCCATTTGCTTGCGGATCTCCTCGTACGACGACGTCGAGAAGCCCATGTCCTTGATCTGCTGTTCGACGTCAGCCACCTGTTTGATGTCGGCGACTTTGACAAGTGCCTGTTCGTAGGTGGTGGTTTTAGCTGCGGATTTGTCGGCCTTAGCGATCATGGCCTTGAGCTGGGCGATGTCCATGAGGATGCCGGTCGAGGTCGCGGAGCCTTTATTCCAGGATTGCTTGAGCAGACCGGTTGCTTTGAGTTCGAACGTGTTGCCGGAGCCGTTCGCACCACGCACCCCACTGCCAGAGCCGCTACCCGAACCACTACCTGAGATGCCAGAGATGCCGGAATCGTTAGCGGAATCACCCAATGCGCCAACGAAACCCGACATACCGACAGAGCCGCCCGACGCATTGTCACCGGTCTGGATGGTGAGCGTGATCTTGGTAGTCAACGGGTCGAAGAACGGCTTGGCGTCGTCCCCAAGTTGGTCGGCGGGCACCTGTTCGCAGTCGTTAACATCGCACACCATGTACGTGCCGTCGCCCATGTCTTGCGGCTGGGAGCGCATATTGGAGCTTTCGGGACGGAATTTGTCGGCGAACTGGTAGGCGAAATACTGTCCGGCGAGCACTTCGCCGTCGCGGGTCGGCGCCGTGCCGACGGTGAGCTGGTAGCCCATGTTCTCGAGCTGGGTCATGTCGATGGCTTGAATGTCGCCGTAGGAGGCGACGTACCGGCCGTTATCGGCAGTCATGGTGACCGAATAGCTGAGCGACATCTGCGCGGTGGCTCCGGTCACGCCGGCGATCTGTTTGAACGATTCGATTGCCTTGTCGTCGAGCTTGCCGTCCGTCGAGGTCGATGGATCGGTATCGTAACTGTTCTGCCGGTACACGCTGATGATGGTCAGGTCGCCCATCTGCTTGAGTGACTGTTCGTTGATCTCGTTAATGCCTTCGCCGAGCGAGACCATCATCACGATCGAGCAGCAGCCAACGATCACGCCGAGCACGGTCAGGATCGTGCGTGACTTGCGTCGCCACAGGTTCTGGCGGCACAGGTGCAGGATGTCAGACAGTCTCATGCGCGGTCCTCGCCGGAACTCGCGGCGTTGCCAGCCATATCGACGGCCGGCACATCAACCGTATCGCTCGACGATTCGCCGATCTTGCCGGCCGCGCTGTTCGCACTAGTCCAGTCGTCCCATTCCTCGTCGATGTCCGTCTGCTTTGCTTTCTTCCTGCGGCGACGTACCAGCGTCACCGTCACGGCAACCGCGGCAAGGACCACCACCGCGATCACGGCCCACACCCAGCCGGCGATTCCCTGATAGTTGTCGTCGGGCACGACCGGGTCGTCGGCCGGTATTACGGGTTCGGCGTCGGTGGCCGTGATTGTGACCGGGAACTCCTTGGTCTGTGTTTTGCCATCCGGATCTTCGTAGGTGACACGAAGTTTCGCATTAATCTCACCTACAGTCGTCGGCGTAAATGCGAAACCGATCGACCCGGTTGCGCCGGATGCTACATTGCCCACGTATTGCTTGGTATTCGTTGCTTCGATACCCTCGCCCTCGATACTGGCTTCAACATTGGAAATGTCACTTTTGCCTTTGTTGACATAGTTCATGCTGATCGTGGTTTCAGTACCGACCGTTGCTTCATCAGGCGGGACCGGATCGTTGAGTTCAAAACGGTCAGGCTGTGAAATCGGTACGGAAATCTTAATATCGGACGAGTTTGAGCTGCGCGCACCACCATCCACATACTCGTATTTAAAGCTCACGGTAATGCCTTGCGCCCCCGACTGCGCCCCGGTAACAGCTTGCATGGGCAGACTCTGCGTCATCGCATACCCGGCCGCGAGACGATCGAAATAAAACGTATTCGTGCCGCCCGCGATTGCGAAACTTTCGCCACCATCTACAGTGACGACCATATTATCGACCGCAACTTTGCCCATATTCTGGAACGTGAACGATAGGTTGAAATTACCTCCAGCTGCAATCGTATTGCCGCCATAGTCGAAATTTGTGATGATAATATTCGGTACCGGGCCAGCAACCTGCTGGTTCACTCCCTCGCTGTCAGTGGTGTTCGTATTCGTACTGTCTACAGTTTGGTGGACACGGCCGGACGACGTGTTCGACGAGTCATCATCGGTGTCATCTTGGTTGATCGCGTCGTCTTTGAGTACGTTGTTAGAGTTGTCTTCGCTACTGTTTGCACTGTCTGCGGTTACCGTAGACGTCGCAGATTCGTGCGTATCTGTTCCTGCCATTGCGAACGCAGTCGGAGTCGCGCAAGCCAACAATAGTATCGGCGTAGCAATCATCGATGCATATCGACCGATTATGTGATGTTTCTTCTCTCGTATAGTCATGGCAGTCCTTTCTCTTTTCTGTATGATTCTTGTGATGCTCGCAGTAATCGTTGCGATTGTGGATTGCATGAAGCTGGCTTTGTTACGTCAGGTCAAATGGTCATCGATGATGTGTCCGTCGAGCAATGTGACGATACGATCGGCATACTGTGCCATATTGTCGTCGTGCGTTACCAGCACGATTGTTTGATTGAAATCGCGCGCGAACGAAACGATCATTTCCATTACGTCGACTTTTGTTTTTGAGTCGAGATTACCGGTCGGTTCGTCGGCGAACACCACCTGCGGATGTGCAACAAACGCGCGCGCAATACCAACACGTTGCTGCTGTCCACCAGACATTTGCGTCGGATAGTGGGTCATACGTTTGCCGAGACCGACACGTTTGAGGATGCCTTTGGCAATCTTCTCCCGCCGCTCTTTCGGCATGCCACGGAACATGAGCGGCATCGCCACGTTCTCGATCGCGTTGAGATTCGGCAGCAGATTATATGACTGGAATACGAAACCGAGATGCCGCTGACGAAACGCAGCCAGCTCACGTTCATCGAGATTGGATACCACCACGCCACCGATACGTACGCCACCGCGAGTCGGTTTCTCCATGCCAGCAAGCTGATTGAGCAACGTTGACTTACCCGAACCAGACTCACCGTAAATGCAACAGATCTGGCCTCGCGGAATCGTTAAGTTAATACGGTCGAGTGCAACCACTGTTTCGTCCACGACCGGATATTCTTTACGTAAGTTTCTCACTTCGATCATCGGTCTGATGATCGGTGATGCGCCAGCTGGCTTATGCGAGTTTGATATTCCTGACTCGAATGGATGCTCGCTGATTGTAGGCGTATGAGACTGCCCTGTTTCTCTTACTGGTATCGTCATTGACGCATCCCTTCTTGATCGCACCGACTCAAGCGTGTGACTCCTATCCTCTCATAGCAGTCTGGCGTACGGCAATAATCAGCAGCAATCCTTCTGAGGAATGATTCGGCGTGTGTTGAACTGTCCAATACTAGGGGGTATTTAACTGTTGTGTCAATTGTTTGTTTTTAATTGTGTTTATGTTATAATGATAGTATGCGTGTTCGTGAATGGGCTTCTCGTGAAGGGTTAAATATTCAAACGGTATGGAAATGGTGTCGAGAGAATACGATGCCAGTACCGTTTGAATACACGCCAACTGGGTCGATTATGATTCATGATCCTAAATATGAACACGATACGCGAACTCTCCAAACGGAGAATACTCATACGGTTTGTTACGCTCGTGTCTCATCAGCTGATCAGAAAACTGATCTGCAACGTCAAACAGACCGGTTGAAAGCGTTCGCAATCAACATGGGTGTTACTAATCCTCAAATCGTTCAAGAAATCGGATCAGGGATGAATGGGAGTCGGCGTAAACTCAATCGTATTCTTGCTGATCCAACCGTAACAACAATTATCGTGGAACATCGTGACCGGTTCGCTCGAATGAACATGGAGCTTGTAGAAAGTAGTTTACAAGCACAAGATCGTCGTATTATTGTCGTGGATGATCACGAGCTAGATGATGATCTTGTTCGTGACATGACTGAAGTGTTAACCTTGTTTTGTGCTCGCTTGTATGGGCGACGTTCCGCCTCACATAAAGCGCAACTCATGTTGAAAGCCGCAGAATCATGAGTGGTGAAAACAAGAAACGTCGTTACCATACTCCACCGGGGCGAATGTTAAAAGGTATTCAAGTCCGGTTAGATCCAACACCACGGCAAATGGGGTTGCTCGCATCTCATGCTGGAGCCGCCCGATTCGTATACAACATGGCGTATTCGCATATTATCAGCCAACTGCACGGGCTAGTGCGAGTAAACGGTGATGGTAAAGCTGATTGGAGTATGCCCGCATTACGACGCTGGTGGAATGAGTGGAAGCATGAGCTTGCTCCTTGGTGGGCGGAAAACAGTAAAGAAGCATACACTTCTGGACTGCAAGCATTATCTGACGCGTTCTCTAATTATTTCAAATCCCGTAACGGACAGCGTAAAGGTGAACGTGTCGGATGGCCTCGCCGTAAAACGAAGCATCATAGTATTCCAAAGTTCACGTATACGACCGGCTCGTTTGGTTTGATTGATGGTGACATGTGTGCGCTACGACTCCCGCGTATAGGACGTGTGCACTGTTTTGAAAATTTGCATAAACTGGTTCAACCAGCGGATAAGATTCTTGCTTTATCGGTTCGACAAAAACATGGTAAATGGTATGCGACACTTCGCGTGGAAACAGATCAGCCGAAACCAGTCTCTACCCTGCATGGTTCTATTGGTATTGATTTGAATTGTGGAGATAACATTCTCACCACGTCAGACGGTCTAGTAGTAGCGAATCCGAAATACTATCAGAAGACAGCACGTAAACTAGCACGAGCACAACATTGTCTCGCACGTAAAAAACCGGGTAGTAAACGTCGCGAACGTCAAGTACGTAAAGTGAGTCGCTTACAAGAGAAGATCGCTTGTCAACGATCGAATCTTCGCCACAAGATCACTCACATGTTAGCAACCACATATAAGCACATTGGTATTGAAGATTTGAACGTGAAAGGCATGACTCGTCGTCCCCAGCCAAAGGAGAATCCTGACAATCCTAATCATTATTTGCCGAATAATGCGAAAGCAAAAAGCGGGTTAAACAAGTCAATTCTTGATGTTGGTTTCGGCGAAATTCGACGTCAACTCGAATACAAATGTCATACCAGTGGTGCGATACTTCATGTGATCGATCGTTGGTATCCGAGCAGTAAAACATGTTCCGGTTGTGGCATGGTGAAAACCAAACTATCCCTCAACCAGCGAACATTTATCTGCGACTCATGCGGTCTAATCCTACCTAGGGATTTGAACGCTGCGATTAACATTAACCACATCGGAAGTACTCCGATGCTAAACGCGCGCGGAGAGACACACGAAACAGGTTCATTAACACCCGTTAGTGAACCTGTGCCTTCGAAACACCCGACTGTCTATCGGGAAGGAAACGCGTACCGTGCAACCAGAATACGGTGTAAGACACGGAGTCACCCGTCGAAAAATAAAACGCCGGGTGTGCTAGTTAGTTCACAACAAAAACAAACAAACTAGCAACGGTAGAGTCGAGGCATGCGTTGATGCAGCATGTACCCGTGAACGGTCAAGGGTTCAACCTGATCAAGGAAGAAAGGTAACAACATGTCCGCCAAAACTAACACGATGATGATCGCCGCAACCGTAGCAGCGGCGACACTGGCAGCACCGCAAGTCGCATTAGCTGACGATGCGAACGCAACACCGAATAATCCAACTACCAATACTGCACAAACTGATACGAGACGGGGGTGGTGCTGTTTTCTTGGACTGTGATCCAAGGAGGAAACGGCCATGGCGAGGTACAGCAAGGAGCAGCGTCGGCGTGCGGTTGAGTTGTATGTGCGGTACGAGTGCTGCGCTGCGGATGTGATCCGCGAGCTGGGTTATCCCAGTCGGGAAGCGTTGCGCATGTGGCACCATGACTGGCTCGAGGAGCAGAGGACTGGGGTGCCGTCGAGTCGTGGGGAGCGGTATGCGCGCTACACGGCGGAGCAGAAGCGGGCGGCAGTGGATCATTATCTGACGCACGGGCGGCGGGCGAGCCGTACAATCCGCCGGTTGGGGTATCCGAGCAAGACGCTGCTGGCCGCGTGGATCGACGAGCTCGCGCCGGGCGAACGTCGTCTGTGCCATGGGCCCATACCCGAGGAGCTCAAGCGTGAGGCCGTGCTCCGGGTCGCGTCCGGCGAGATGAGGTCGCGTCAGGCGGCGGAAGAACTGGGCGTGGATTCATCAGTCGTGAGAAACTGGAAGCGGCAATTGCTCGGCGAGACGAAAGGGGCCGCGGTGGCGAAGGACGAACCGGAACGCGAGGATGCCGCTCCACAGACGGATCCGGATGCGCTGCGTGGCGAGATCGCCGCGCTGAACGCCGATCTGAAGCGATTGCGC
>NZ_MWWY01000046.1 GCF_002259755.1 Bifidobacterium hapali | reverse complement strand
GCTGATCGAGTCCCGCCTGCCGTTGCGCATCCGCTCCTACGACTCGGACAACGGCAGCGAGTTCATCAACCGGGACCTGATCGCGTGGCTGCACGAGCGCGACATCGAGCAGACCAGAAGCCGCCCGTACAGGAAGAACGACCAGGCCACCGTCGAGTCCAGGAACAACCACGTCGTGCGCCGCCACGCGTTCTACTACCGGTACACCGCCGACGAGCTCGACCTGCTCAACGAGCTGTGGGAACTGGTGCGTGTCAAGGCCAACCTGTTCACCCCGTCCAAGAAACCCATCGCGCGCGAAAGCACACGGGACGGACGCCCCCGCCGCGTCTACGACAGGCCGCGCACACCATGGGAGCGGCTCAAGGAGTTCGACGACCAAGATAGGGCCGCGGGCGGCCCCGGCTTCATCCCCGACGACAAGCGCGAGGAGATCGAACGCACGCTCGCGACCGTGAACCCCGCCGAACTCGTCCGCCGCATCCACGACATCCAAGACCGGCTCGAGGACATGGCCGCCCCGCGCACCGCGCGGCTGGCCAGACGCTCGGGCCCGGACATGGCATACTTGAACAAGACGCTCGCCCGGATCGCGGGCGTCGAACCGGAAGACAACGAAACCCCACCAGCCGATAAGGACTAGGATTTCGCGCTCACCCTAAGTGAGGCACCACTCCGGATTACGCGCTCACTTTCAAATGAGGCACCTCGAAAACTATAGATCCACTGTATCAATGACTTAACCCCCTATCGATGCCGGAAGCGCGCACGATCGAGACACTATCAGATGCCGTATTCACCGCGCGCCTTATATATGGCATGCATATCACAGTGAACAATCGCTAAACAAGACCCCTACATGCCCAGAAAATGGCGAAATTATGCGCATTTGTGCGGTATGAGCCATACAATGTGGACTATGGCAGTACATCACAATACAGCCATCGTTATCAGGGAATGAGATTGAATATGACAGAAGTAACGAGCAATCCCAAGGCCACTACCGGCAAGGCGACAACGGCGGGCAAAACCGCAACAAAAGCCACGCGTGCAGCAGTCGCCGCGTCTACGAATACGTCTACAACCGCATCCGCGACTGCATCCAAAACAGCAGCAGCGTCCGTCGTGGCGTCCACCGCAGCAGACGCCACCGTCAAGCACACAGCCACCCGAAAATCAGCCACGCGCACACGAGCCGCAGCAAAGTCAGCAACATCTACGAAGACAACTGCAAAATCAGCCACAAAGTCAACGCGATCAACCCGATCCACGCGAACCGCCGCAAAATCCACCGCGCTCCCCGGACTCGTCGGCGAGGCACCAGCCCAGTCCATCCCCGTCACCGAACCCGGCCAATTCGGTCGCATCAACGTCATGGACGTCACCCCCGACGAGGAACGCGGCATCTTCCCGGCACGCGTCGAACTCGGAGAACCGTTCAAAGTCACCGCGCAAGTCTTCATCGAAGGCCGTACCAAAGTCGGTGCGACCGCTGTCGTACGCAACCACCGCGGCAAGGAAATGTCACGCACCGCAATGACCTGCACCAACTCCGGCCTCGACCGTTGGGAAGTCGAGCTGACCTGCGGCGAGCGCTCCGACGTCAAACCGTGGGACCCAGATTTCGCCGCGATCAAACGTCAGCTCGGCGAGTGGACCGTCACGATCGAAGGTTGGGAAGACACGTACCGCTCGTGGCTGCACGACGCGCGTATCAAAGTCAAAGTGAACGACGACGTGGAGAACGCACTCGATTCCGGCGCGGAACTGCTCGAACGTTGGTCCGCAACCAAGGATGCGCGACTGAACGCCGACCAGCGCAAGCTGCTCAAGGAAGCCGCCAAAACCGCCGCCGACCGCACGCTAACTCCGGCCGAGCGTCTCGCCGCAGCCGACAACGCTGAGATCGAGTCGTTGCACGAAACGAATCCGCTGCGCGACGGTATTTCGCCGAGCGCACCGCAACGGTTCAAGGTCGAGCGTCCAGCGTCCAGTTTTGCCGCGTGGTACCAATTCTTCCCGCGTTCGGAAGGCGCGTATGTGGACCCGGCGACCGGCAAAATCGTGCAGGGTACGCTTCGCACGTCGATCTCCGGACTTGAGCGCGCGAAGGCGGAAGGCTTCGATATCGTGTATCTGCCGCCGATTTTCCCGATCGGCGTGACCAACCGCAAGGGACGCAACAACTCGCTCGTCGCGGGTCCGGATGACCCGGGTTCGCCGTTCGGCATCGGCTCGTCACTCGGCGGTCACGATACCGTGGACCCGCAGCTCGGCACGATGGATGATTTCAAGGCTTTGTGCGCGAAAGCTCACGAGCTCGGGCTTGAGATCGCGCTTGATTTCGCGCTGCAATGCTCGCCGGATCACCCGTGGGTCAAGGAGCATCCGAACTGGTTCCGCACCAAGCCGGACGGCACGATCGCGTTTGCGGAGAACCCGCCGAAGAAGTATCAGGACATTTATCCGATCGATTTCAACGCCGACATGGCTGGTATCGAGCGCGAAGTCGAGCGGATTATGGACCTGTGGATTGAGGCTGGTGTAACGATTTTCCGCGTCGACAATCCGCACACGAAGCCGGTGCGTTTCTGGCAGGATGTGATCGCGGCCGTGACTCGCCGTCATCCGGAAGTGCTGTTCCTCGCCGAGGCGTTCACTCGTCCGGGCATGATGCGCGCGCTCAGCTACGTTGGTTTCACGCAGTCACACTGCTATTTCCCGTGGCGCAACACCAAGGAGGAGCTGAGCAAGTATCTGCTTGAAACGAACGGAGACGACGGCTACTACCAGCACAACACGTTCTGGCCGACCACGCCGGATATTTTGACTGCGTACGTGCGCGACAACGGCATCGCCGGTCACGCGGTGCGCGCGGTGCTCGCCGCGATGGGATCGCCGTCGTGGGGTATTTACAACGGTTTCGAGCTGATCGAAAACAAGCAGCGTCCTGGTTTCGAGGAGCAGATCGACAACGAAAAGTACGAGATCAAGGTGCGCGACTGGGATGCGGCTCCCAAGTACGGCATCGCGAAACTGCTGACCTCGCTCAACCGCATTCGTCGCGAGCACAAGGCCGCGTTCAGTTATCACAACGTGAGCCTGCTGGGCACGCATGATCCGAATATTCTTGCGTTCGCACGGCACACGCCGGCCGAACTGACCGGCACCGGCAAGGCGGAGACGCTGATTATTGTGGTCAATCTCGACGGTCACAACGCGCATCAGGATGAAGTTCATTTCGAGATGACTGATTTCGACGTGGACCCGGCGAAGGGTGCGCACCTGCGCGACGAGCTGACTGGCCGCGAGTACGAGTGGAAGTGGGATAACTTCGTTTCGCTCGCGCCGTGGGCTGACGTGGCGCATGTGTTCACGGTTGTGCGGTAGTTGCTTGTTGCGCGGCAGTCGCCGTCCACACAGGCCGTAAGTCAGCAGTACTTCTTCCTACTGCTGACTTACGGCCTCCATCATCCTTCCTAGCGGCCGTAACTGAGCATCATCTCAACTGTTCTGCTCAGTTACGGCCTTCTTCATGCCGCAGCACGACCGTAACTGAGCACTAACGCGTCCCTATCGTTGAGTTACGGCCGTCTGGAACCCTCATAAAGGCCGTAACTGAGCACTAACGTACTTCTACTGTTGAGTTACGGCCGTCTCTCAGGCTCAAAACGGCCGTAACTCAACAGTGAAATCGTATTAAGCACTCAGTTACGGTCGCCGTATGGAATTGGCCGGAACCCCGGGGACGGCGTCGCAATACACAGAACGCGGTATTGTGGTGCATGTCAATACAACTGTCGACTTTCAAGGAGATATGTCATGGCAGAAACCTTCAACGTCGTGGTCGAGATTCCGCGCGGTTCTAAGAACAAGTACGAAGTGGACCAGGAGACCGGTCGTGTGTTCCTCGATCGCGAACTGTTCACCGCGATGGGTTACCCGGATGATTACGGCTACATCGAGGGCACGCTGGGCGAGGATGGCGATCCGCTGGACGCGCTCGTGATGGTGACCAACTCGGTGTTCCCGGGCTGCGTGATTGAGTGCCGTGCTGTCGGTCTGTACCACATGGAGGACGAAGAGGGCGGCGACGACAAGGTGCTGTGCGTGCCGGCCGACGTTCGTTACGATGCCTGCCAGGATGTCAAGGACGTCAACGAGTATCACCTCGCCGAGATCAAGCACTTCTTCGAGCAGTACAAGGCCCTCGAACCAGGCAAGGAAGTCAAGCCCGGCGACTACTGGACTGGTGCAGCTGAGGCCGAAAAGGAGATCAAGGCGGCACGCGAGCGCCTCGCGAACAGCGCCAAGTGATTTTCCACTGTAATTAAGGAGCCCTCTCCCATGCGAGGGGGCTCCTTTTTCATGTGAGTCATAAGACAAGATAGGCTGTTTTTTTGGGGGGGGGGGCATAGGAAAGTATGTAGTGGCGGAAAACGCTCACTGAGCTAGTGCTCAGTGAGCGTTTTCCGCCACTACATACTGGGACACTTCACAGCCCACATCCACAATTATTCGCACGCAGCGAACAACACACACTCGCACTTTCGACCATAAATCGTCATACAATTAGCAAGGGATTATCGATAACGATATACAAATAAGGGGAATTCAATGGCGCATCCAACTCATACTCCCACCCATATCATTCCACTCGCGCAGACTGAATCTAGTCATTATCATGTGAATGTCGCGCATGGTACTGCGAGTCTTAATCATGGTGTAGAGCGCACGGTTGTTGACCTTTCTAACCTTGATTGGCGGTTTGCGTGTGGTCGCGGTGATGCCGACATCCTTGATCCGCAAACTGCGGTCGCGCCAGATTTCGATGATTCCAGTTGGCAACAGGTCACACTGCCGCATACGTGGAATGCGATTGATACAAATGATGGCGTTCGTGGCAATATGAATCGCACAGTTGGCTGGTATCGCGCACATTTGCACATCAGCAAAACCATCAATCAGCGCACGTATCTTGAGTTCGATGGTGTGAACTCGATCACTTGCGTGTATGTCAACGGTCGTGCACTTACTCCGCTTGGTACTGACCCGCAGGATACAGCGCGTGATACTGGTGATCCGGCTCATCTCGGCGGGTACGCGATGTTCCGCTACGACTTGACCAACATACTCAACGACAATACGAACGCTGATACTGTGATCGCCGTGCGTGTTGATAATCGTCGTGATCTGCGCGTGGCTCCGCTGTTTGCTGATTTCAATTTCTATGGTGGTATTTACCGTCCGGCGCGTCTCGTGCAAACCGCCGACGTGCATCTCGCACTCGACGACCACGGCGCGTCCGGATTGCGCATCGTCACTCCGAACGCCGGACGCCGAGACGGTAACAATCCTGACGCGAATGGTCGTCCTGATCATCTCGGTTTGACCGAAGTCAGCGCGACCATTGTCAATAATTCCGACCTTCTGCGCCGTGTGTTCGTGGTCACAACTATTACAGACCGAGACGGCCATGTCGCCGCCGGTGACACGATCAGTCTTGAGATCGCGCCACACACGAGTGTTCCGGTTCATCGTACGCTTGAGGTCAGTGACCCGCACTTATGGCAGCCGATTAACTACTCGCGCGGTGCAGACAACAGTGATGTCGCCTATCAATACGACGTGCGCGTGGCAATCCTCGACACGGATACTACGCGCGCCGCGCGCGATACTACCGCGACGGCCGACAGCGCAACCGACTCCCCCGCGCCCGGCACACCATTCGACACAACGCTCGGCACACCATTCGGCACAACGCTCGGCACACCACTCGATTCAGTCAGTGAGAAAATCGGTTACCGTTGGTTCCACGTTGATAAAACTCGTGGTTTCTTCATCAATGGTCACTCGCATCCATTGCGCGGTGTCACCCGTCACCAAGATCGTGAACTCATTGGTAACGCGCTGCACGACGCGCATCATCTCGAGGATTTCACGATCATCACGCAAATGGGCGTCAATTATCTACGCCTCGCGCACTATCCGCACGCGAATTATTTCTATGACTTGTGTGACGCGAACGGTATTATCGTGTGGGCGGAAATCCCGTTCATTGACTGGGTTGGTGAGGACGAACGATTCGCGGACGTCACCAAGGAACAACTCGTTGAACTCATCCGTCAGCAAGGAAACCGTCCGTCAATTTGTTTCTGGGGATTGCAAAACGAGGTCGGCAATCACAACACCGCAAACCAGTGGATCGCCATGCCGCAACTATCACGCGAACTCAACGACCTCGCACACGCGGAAGACCCAACCCGCTACACCACGCAAGCCGCCGATCAAGACGAAACCGCTAGCGAACGCGACAACTGGGCCAGCGACATCATCTCCTGGAACATGTACCCAGGCTGGTATTCGCAGCCGGGATTCGGCGCGCTGATCGAGCAAAAGCGGTCAATCGAACGCCGCCCGCTCGGCTTGTCCGAATACGGTACGGGTGCGAGTATTGACCAGCATGAGTTACATCCGAACGCGCACAAGACTCGGCCGAACAGTTACTGGCAACCGGAAGAATACCAGTCATTGCAGCATGAGGAAGCACTCGCATATATCAACACGCACGACTGGTTGTGGTCGACGTCACTGTGGAACATGTTCGATTTCGGCGTCGACCACCGGCCGAGTGAGGCGGGTCGTTTCGAGATCAACAACAAGGGACTCGTCACGTGGGATCGCGCGGTGAAAAAGGACGCGTTTTACCTGCACAAAGCGAACTGGAATCACTTGGACCCGTTCGTGTACATCGCGTCTCGACGGTACGTAGCGCGCGCGGAAGGACCGAGCACAGTGCGCGTGTACTCGAATCTCGACCGCGTGTGGCTGCTCGTGTCGCACAACGGTGACGCGCAAGTTTCGTACGACGCGGTCGCGCAAGGCAACGGCATATTCACCGTGGACGGACTACTGGACGAGACTGGTACGTATACGATCTGGGCGTACGGCACGTACGATACAGCTGATTTGAGCGATCACACGACCGATACGACCGTCTGGGCCGACCACGTCATCTGGACACGACTTGGCACCGATGACCGTGTCAACGGCGGCCGACTTGCCGGCTCTCTGGCTACAGATAACGGTACAGATAACGCAGCCGATTCCGACACTGATGCGAATGACGGTCGCGCGCGTATCGACGGCACGGCGATCCCGTGGTCACTGTGGCCGCGGCCGGACAGCGGTTTCTCACTCGACCGCGACAATCATCGCATGATCGCCGACCGTCCACTTCATGAGATCACGCCCGAACAGTGGCGAGCCGCGTTCTCGTTCAACGGTTCCGGCGTCATCGATTATTACGCAACGTTGCCGACCGGCCTCACCACGAACGACAAGGCAATCGTCACTGCGGCCGACGGCACGCAAACCGTGTTCACCCTTGAAGAGCATGAGGAGCGCACAGCATGAGCGGCAGTCTCAATTCCGCCGCGCAGCAGACGCCCGTCCAATCATGGGCCCACTCGCCCCGTCAACTGTACGGCATCACCGCAGCCGACTTCAGCACACGCGAACGCGCCGTCGCCGTGTTCAAACGCATCGTCGACCCGCTCAAACCGTTCTACTCCCCGTCCGGCGCGCGACTCGACATCGGCTCAACCGGCACATGGTACGAGCACGACACCGTGCCGATCGAAGCGTTCTCCCGCGTACTGTGGGGGCTCGTCCCGTTCTGGGCAGGCGGCAGCAGCGACGCCGATTTCGAACGCATCGTGCGCGACGGCTTGACCGCTGGCAGCAACCCAGACAATCGCGAATACTGGCACACGTGTCACGATTACGATCAAAAATTCTGCGAAATGGCAGCGATCGGATTCGGCATGCTGCTCGCGCCCGCACAAGTCTGGGAACCGCTCAGTGACGAAGCGAAACGCAATCTCGCCGACTGGCTCAACGAAATCAACCGACACAAGTGCTGGTCAAGTAACTGGATTTTCTTCCGTATCATCGCCAACGTCGCGCTGCACAAACGCGGCATGCCGTACAATGCGGAGAAACTGGCCGCCGGACTTGAGTTCATCAACAGCCTGTACGATCGCGGCGGCTGGTATTCGGATGGTGCGCGCGGTGCGAAAGATTACTACAATCCGTTCGTATTGGTCACGTTCGGCGTGCTGTATGCGATGGTCATGGGCGATGAAGACCCGGATAACGCGCGCCGATTCCGCGAGCGCGCCCGCGAATTCGCCCGCGACTACGTTCACTGGTTCTCGCCAGACGGTCCATCTCCTGCGTTCGGCCGGTCGATGACCTACCGGTTTGCGCAGGTTGGATTCTTCTCTGCGTGCGCGGCCGCTGGACTCGACGTACTGCCGTTGCCCGTGCTGAAAGGTATTATCGCGCGGCATTTGGCTGATTGGTTGAGCCGACCAATTTTCGACAATGCGGGCGTGCTCACGATCGGCTACGGATATTCGAATCTGCATATGCAGGAGTCGTATAACGCACCCGGGTCGCCGTATTGGGCGCTCGAAGCGTTCTTATTCCTCGCATTGCCGGCCGATCATGAGTTCTGGCAGGTCGAGGCCGCGCCGATGCCTGATTTGGAGCCGCGCTACTACAGTGAAGCGACGCGCATGATCACGCAGCGCGGTACGGATGGCGACGTAGTGCTGCTCACGCCCGGGGCGATTAGTGTGGATGGTCAAACGCACGCCCATGCGCACGCGATCGACAAGTATTCAAAATTCGCGTATTCGAGCGCGTTTGGATTCTCGGTTGCGCACAACAATTTCAGCGTTGGCGAGTGCGCGCCTGACAGTATGCTCGCGTTGTGCGTTGACGGATTCGTGTACTGCAAGGGACTCGCTGAGTTGCTGCGCACCGACGATCGGGGGTATACGATTCGATGGTCGCCGTGCCGTGGTGTGCAAGTTGAGACGACCGTGGAGGTCAGTGAGCACGGCCATGTGCGCACGCATCGGATTGTCTCTGACGTGGACTGTACTGCGTATGACTGCGGTTTTGCGGTGAACGATGACGATCTGCGGCGGCCGTCTCATGCGGTTGATGAGGCTCAGTTGAGTGCGCGATGCGATTGCGATGGGCTATTTTGCGCGGTTACTGCACTGAACATCACGGACCTTCAGATTGTGGATGACATGCGATCGTTGAAGCCTCTGACGAATGACTGCCGGACTGGCGTCGGTGGCACGACAGGCTCTGAAGCGTCTAAGCCGAAGCCGTTAGTGATCTCTGCTGCCCCAAATACCAATCTGATTCATCCGAAAACCGTTATCCCGGCTATCGAATATTCCATTCACGCCGGCTGCCCGATCACAATTCGCACCGCGTTCGACTACCTACCGTGATATTGCGGCGGAGGATTGTCTAAGTTCCGCCGGAATATCACAGAATCCACCCTGTTTGTGTGATATTTCGGCGGAACACTGCTCTACTTCCGCCGGAATATCACATTTAGAGGCCATTTTCTGTGACATTCCGGCGGAAAACCGCATAGGGTCCGCCGAAATATCACACAAACCGGTTGCCATAGGTCACGCGATGGCATGAAACCGGTCTCGTGCCATCGCGTGACCGAATGCGCCAGTAGTTGGGGTTGTGAGGCGACGGGGCACGGGATGGATTGAAACGGGTCAATTCCATCGCGTGACCGGCAGCACCTCATAACTGGGTGTAGAGTCACAGAAAACCGTGATTTGTGCACAGCCATGCGCAATCCCTGATTCGGGCAACTTGAGACTCAGTTGTATAGCACGAGCGTCCCAGCCCGCACCTCCGTCAGTGCACAGTAGCTTTGATCTTGTGCGCGAGATCGGCATCCCACATCGCGCCGGTGGCGCTCATCACCGCATCGGCGCCAGAGGCACGATACGCGACATAATCTTCAGGCGTCACCACGCCACCAAGGCCAATAATGGTGTAATCCAACCCAAGTTTCTCGCGAATCGCCGCCAAACGAGCCACCATGTCAAGGCCAGCATGACGAATCGCACGCCCGCACACGCCACTGCGATCACGACCCGCACCCGGCAGCGCCTGCTGACCAGACGCATCAACCAGTCGCGCAGAAATCGTATTAATCGCAGAAAACGCTTGCACCGTGCCGCGCGCAGCAGTCTCACGCACCATCAGTTCGAGCGCACTATCATCGACAATCTGCCGATCCGGACCCCAACCACCGCTCACTTCAGTCGGCGGAATATACGCAAGTTTAATCGCGAGCGCACGATCACCAATCTCATTCTTCACAGCCTCAGTAATGCGACCAACCAACGCCGGATCGTGGCACAGCAGTCGATTGTGTCCTTCGTTCGGGCAGCTCGTGTTCATGACCATCAGATCAGCGCCAGTCTCGACGACCAGCCGCGCAGTGGTGACATGGTCGGCGATGTAGTCGTCCGTAGTCATACCGCCCACACGCGAACCTTGGAAACTCGGGATCAACAACTGTCCCTCACCGGCCGCCGCGATCGCGCGACGCATGTCCGGCTGCCACTCGTCCGGGTCACGCGATGGCACGCCGAACGAGTTGGAAATGGAGATCGGCTGCTCGTAACGAGTGTCCGCGAGCACGCCCTCGTCGAGCTCGGCACTGCCCGGCGTGAGCGAGCCGTCGACTGACTTCGGGTGCACGGCGAGCACATTCGGAAATGGGTTGCATCCCCACGCGCGCGAACGCACAGTTTTATACGTGACTAAGTCGAATCCCATGCGGAAAGCGGCCGTCGTGAATCGCGAGTTGAGCAGGGGACCTGCGGGGATACCGAACGGCAGGTTGACGCGGTGGCCGAGGAATGTGGTGCTGGCTGCTGGCGTATCCTTCACGCAGTCAGCCGCGTCGACGCCGTCCCCTGCTAACGCCGTCGCAAACGCGCCAAACGGTCCCTTCGCGTAGTTATCGTCGTAACTCAAGTTGACGTCATAAAACGGCGAGAAATCAGTCATAGCTCTCCCTACTCTCACGAGACAACCGCAACTATCATTATCCACTGTAAAACACAGCCGCAACAGACCGACGCCAGCCGTCACGCCGTCGTCATCGCGATCGTAAACGAGCCGAGCGCAGCCATACCGTTGAGAATCGCAAACGTCAGGAACAGTCCCGACGTCCAATTCCAGTACGTGCCGGGCGCGGACCGGTTCACGCGAGCATACTCACGCAACCCCCAGCCATACTTGACCAGCACCACGATCAGGCCAACAATACCAACGATCATGAGCGTCACGCCGTACACAAGATTGCCAGCATCACCAAAGCTCGCCGCGAACTCAGACAATACACCGCCGAGAATCGCGTTGTTAAAAATGTGCAGCGCGATCGACCAAATCAGCGAATATTCCATCGCCACGAACGCAAACACGAGGCCACAGCCGAACGCGAACACGCCTTGCACAACATCGTCGTGGAATAGCGCGAACATGAACGACGAGGTGATAATCGCGAAGTTTTTGCCGATCGGCTTGAGTTCGCGCATGAGTACACCGCGGAACACGACTTCCTCAACGATCGGGCCGATCAGACCGATGTACAGCCACATGCTCACGGTGATCGCGGCTTCGTCGATGCTATCGGACGTGGGCGAGACGAGCGGAACGCCGAGCGCGGCGAACGCGATTTGGATGAGTTGCAGCACGCCTTGGATACCGATGATGAGCGCCACGAATACAGCGAACCAGGCGGGGCGCATGCGGGCGTGCTGTGGGGCGGCTGAGTTGGACGGGTTGCCGGCGTCGCCGAGCCAGAACGCGCGCGTGAGAATACTGCGATGCCGCATAAGCAGTATGAACAAAAAGCCGACGACGACCGAAATAATACTCATTACGCCGACCCACTGCAGGCTCGTTTGCGCGAGATCCTGTTCGATTCGGCGGAACGTTTCCGGCGACGGCGTTTGCGAGAGATTTTCGCCAGCGACGCGTTGAATCGTGGCGATTACGCCCATGATTAGGCCGGCCACAAGACTTGCGCCTGTGAAGATCGCTTGGTACGCGAGAATAAGGCCGGCTAGACGACCGACGGTTTTGCGTTGCGCACGGCGGCGAGCTTGCTCGGGGTTGATCGGGGGGTATGGCTGCGGTTGTGCTGGGTAGGGGGATTGCGGGTACTGCTGATATTGCTGCGGGTACTGCTGCATGTATGGAGGGTACGGCTGGCCTTGCGGCGGCGGATACTGCTGTGCGTATGGTTGCTGATTCTGTTGGCTCTGTTGCTGCGCGTCGCCGTCATGCGACTCAGGTTGTGATGTGGTATTGCTCATACGCTCAAGGCTAACCGCGATTACTGAATGATCAATGACTTTGCCCACAGGTGTGTACCAGCAAATGATCATGCATCTCACAACGCAGACTCACCATGCAGACAAATGGGCCACGATCACGTCATTATGTACGACGAGTTACTAGGATTACAAGCATGACCGACACACGGGGTACGGCGACGACGATAGCTGCGGTCGACAACGATCGCATGGCGTTGCTCGCATTGAAGGGGATTTTGCCGCAGCTTATGCCGAGCGCGCGCTGGTTATGGGGCACCGAAACAGCGGATGAGGCGATTCACAAGGCACTAACGCCCGAAACTCGTCCGCGCGTGCTACTTGTGGATATGTCGCTGGGCAATGCGACTGGCGTGAGCGTATGCCATCGGATTCGTCAGCGTGACGCTCGGATTGCGTTACTTGCAATTACGGCATTTTCGGTCGATACGTATGCGACGCGCGTGGCCGAGGCGGGTGCGCAAGGTATCGTGTCAAAAGCAGATATGCCGCAGCTGATGCAGGCACTGCGCGCTGTGTCCGCTGGCGGCACGTTTATTCCGGCGGAACTTGCGAGCTGCGCGCATTCTGATACTGCGCTGGTATTCCACACTGCGGATGAAGCGCATCGATTATTGGTTAGCGACGAGGATCAGCAGAATGATCAACCTAAATTGGGGGCAAAAGAAGCAGAAACGATGCAGTTATTGTCGCAAGGATTAAGCTACGACCAAATTGCCGCGCAATGGGGTGTGGCCGCTTCCACTGTACGCACTCACGCGCATCGCGCCGTCGACAAGCTCGGCGCCCGATCCCTAGCGCACGCAGTGGCTATATGGCTGACGCGTTAAACGTGAAGTTCGGTGGTCACGCGATGGAATTGACCCGTTTCAATCCATCGCATGACCACTCAAACGTGATATTCCCTAAGTTCCGCCGGAATATCACAAAAATAGGGCCTGAAATGTGACATTGCGGCGGAAGTAGCCTGACTCTCCGCCGGAATATCACACTAATGAACGATTAATGCGATATTTTGGTCGACTGTCTGCTTTGAGACAGGAAATATTTGTCTCCAAATTTAATCTTTTTACATATTTGAAAATATGAGACAAAAAATCTTGTCTCTAAATCCAATTAATCGATACACCTATTCTTTCGAGACAATACCTCCTAGTACAAAACCGCAGAATAACGCCGATTCTGCAAATCGCCGCACAATAGCCCTACACTTGAATTTGTCTCCAAATTCCAAAAACAGGCCCGTAACCAAAATCAAGACAAATTCATCGATAAGGCCCGAAATTTTGCGCACTTTGGCTTGGGCTTGAGATGAAAGGGCATGGCTCGTGTCCTGTGTACGATTTTCTGTCGCCAAACAAAACAAATCGCGATTGGAAAGAGGGCACGAAGCCATGTCACAGCAGATTCTACAGGTCGACCAGGCCATGTTGGAGACCACCCTGGACCGGATGGTCCGTAGAAGCGTCGAGGAGACGTTGAACGCAATGCTCGACGCCGAGGCCGACGAGATCACGGGCGCCGCCCGTTACGAGCGCAGCGGGGATCGCAAGGCGTACCGGGCCGGCCATTACAAGCGTGATCTGACCGTCAAGGCCGGGAAAATGAGCCTGAAGGTACCGAAACTGAAGGGCGCGGTGTTCGAGTCGGCCGTGATCGAGCGTTACCGGCGGCGCGAGGAGAGCGTCGAGGAGGCGCTGATTGACATGTATCTGGCGGGCGTGTCCACGCGTCAGGTTGATGATGTCAGCCAATTGTTGTGGGGTGATCGCATGCCCTCGCAGACTCTGAGCGACAAGCTCAAGCGCATCTACGCGGATATCGACGCGTGGCGGGAGCGTCCGCTGGTGCAGGAGTATGCGTACGTGTTCATGGACGGCGTATGGCACAAGCGCTGCT
>NZ_MWWY01000045.1 GCF_002259755.1 Bifidobacterium hapali | reverse complement strand
GCCGACTCGAACACCGCGCCCTTCAGTTTCGGTACCTTCAGGCTCATTTTCCCGGCCTTGACGGTCAGATCACGCTTGTAATGGCCGGCCCGGTACGCCTTGCGATCCCCGCTGCGCTCGTAACGGGCGGCGCCCGTGATCTCGTCGGCCTCGGCGTCGAGCATTGCGTTCAACGTCTCCTCGACGCTTCTACGGACCATCCGGTCCAGGGTGGTCTCCAACATGGCCTGGTCGACCTGTAGAATCTGCTGTGACATGGCTTCGTGCCCTCTTTCCAATCGCGATTTGTTTTGTTTGGCGACAGAAAATCGTACACAGGACACGAGCCATGCCCTTTCATCTCAAGCCCAAGCCAAAGTGCGCAAAATTTCGGGCCTTATCCGCATGATGCTGACCGATACAGAAATCAATGTGTTGCGCGAGTATCTCAAAGGTCGTACCACTGTCGCCACGGCTCACGTTATGCACATGAGTGAAGGTACAGTCAAAACGCATATGAACAACGCCTACAAAAAGATGGGCGTGCACAGTCGCGCCGAAGCCATCCGCATCTGTGTTCGTGAGCATCTACTGTAGTAACTTTTCTTGTTGTATCACCAATAAAGATGGCAGCACTAGCTGGCAAACGTTAAGAGGGAAAAATGTGTGGCGTATGTTCCGGCTGATAGCATTGAATAAACCGAAAGATGGTTCGCGATGAAGCGAGAACAAAGACAGTGGTTAATCGTATGTCTTGCCATTATGGCGGTGGTAGTCGTAACGGTTTGCGGTTTCATGCTGTTATACAACGACTGGGATTGAATCAAGAAACGGACCAGATTCAGAGTATTTCCTCTCAGACAGCAGATAAGTGATAGCACGGAAACGAGTGCAAGAAACAAATTACTGGTGCGTACCAGCATCGCTACAGATGTTTCTTGCGTATAAGGGCATTGACGTGGCTCAAACTACATTGGCCCGCTTTCAATTGAACACGCATTGGCCGAGAAAGTGAAAGTTTTTATTAATTGAATTGATTCCAAATTACTTCTGCGTCGTGTAGTGAGTTGGCTGGAGCGGCATATTCTCCATGTTTGTCGATGCTTAGCACAAGGTACTCGTCATTCCAATCGAGACTTGCAATATTAAATTGATTGAATTGTGCATCGTAATACGACGCGACAATATACGATACTGTTTGTTCATTGTCGCTGGGCAGACGATATAAAATCGTATCTGAGAAACTAATATCGAGTACAGCTTTATTAACAGTACTGCCACAAGAACTAGATACACGTATCTTCCCTCGTACGGTATCTTGTCTAATGAGATATCGATGGATGTTTAGATCAATCGATATGCGATATGAGTCACATTCTCCGGATGAAGCGTCTATTCGATATGCTTGTTTCTCTGTCTTCATCTTTGATGGTATAGGAAGAAAAATAATGCTAAGCATGATAATGGCCAATATGGTTAATGTAAATGCAGTCAGTTTGCCATTGGTTGTTATTGATTTCATAATATCATCTCATCTATTCCTTGGATTTATATAGTGGGCGATGGGATATTGTATTTCTATTCATTACAGAGAATCCTTTCCAAACTTCCTTCATCTACCTCGATGAAATTACATATTATTGCTAATAGACGAGATTTTTATTTGATTGTAAATAACCTCGTAGTGCATATTTTACAGCTTGTATAAGCTGGGGAAAATATAACTTTCCTCATACGATTGGACAGGAATCTTATATTCTTCTTTCAGGAAGATGCCATGACGGCTTATTGTACTCATTATGAAGGAGTGATCAATTATCTTTACATTGGCTCGTCTGCCATTATCGTGCAACACCTACGAACATCTCTGTTATTTGTAGGTGTTGCATTGAAAAAGGTTACAGGCTATGCGTGTATGTTATATTGAGACGAGGCGTTGACCGGGTGAAGGTAACAGCTAAATACGCATTACAAACCTGAGTGTATAATTAACTACCGCAGTAGTGATCGGCACATGGAACGGTATTCGCTTACGTAACCGCCGCCGAAGAACACGCAGTGACCGGCGATCGGATACAGTTGCCACAATGTCAACCGTTCTTGCCATCCGGCCTTAAGCGGATGTACCGACTGGTACCCGTCCATAATCTCACTCAAGTAGCTCATGCCAAACAAGTGCAGCATCGCCAGATCTTCCTCACGATGTCCACCGTGAGCAGCCGGGTCAATCAACACTGCCTCGCACGCGCCTGAATCAGCGGTCCACATTACATTGCCGCTCCACAAGTCACCGTGTACACGCGCCGGCTTGTCCACAGCCGCACGTCCAAGCAAATCAGGTAACGCATCAATCACACGCTGTGTCAGTGCACGATCATCCGCAGTGAGTTCACCACGCGCAATACCCAACTCAACCATTGGCAGCAATCGACCTTCGGCATAATACGTGGCCGGGTCTTGCCACGTACCAGTCGCCATCGGTACCGGGTCTTGCAGCGGTCCAAAGTAGCACGTGCCCGTGTATCCAGCCGGTGCGGAGCCGAAATACTCAGCGCCAGTGTCATGCATGCGTGCCAATGCTGCGCCGAAATCATGTGCTGCTTTTGCGGTCGGAGAGCAAGCGTTTACTCGTTCAATATCGAGATAATCACGACCCCATTCGTACACGTCCACGACACGAGGGCCACCTGCTGATTGTGCTTCGCCAAGCCATTCGAGTCCACGGCCTTCACACTCAAAAAATCCTTCTGGCGCCCACATGCGCGACTTACGGTATTTGGACATGCGTCCTCCTTTATCGTGCGCGATCAGACGATAGGCAACCGCGCTGATACTTCCATGATGATTGTGGGCATTCCGCGCGACATTACGGACGCTGTGCGCATTCTTAGAGACGGGTGTGTACGCTAGGGCAAGGTATAAACAACCATAGATTGGATATACGAGGAACCATGAATTTCTTTCAGGCAATCATTCTGGGATTGGTGCAGGCACTGACCGAGTACCTGCCGGTGTCGTCAAGTGCGCACATTCGCATTATCGGTGATCTCATGCTCGGTGCGGACCCGGGCGCTGCGTTCACAGCTATTATTCAGATTGGCACTGAGCTCGCCGTCATCCTGTACTTCCGCCGTGACATTATTAATATTCTCAGCCACTGGTTCGCATGCCTGTTTGGACGTAACGGTAAGGATTGGAAGTCACGCATGGGCCGTGGCGACAAGTGGGCAACGCTCGGTTGGAATGTGATCGTTGGTTCTATTCCAATCGTGATTCTCGGCTTTACCTTGCAGAACATTATTGAAACAACGTTACGTAACTTGTGGATTACGGTGACTGTGCTGTTCCTGTTTGGTGTATTGCTGTGGATCGTGGATGCGCGTGCGCGGCAGATCAAGACGATGGACGATATGACTAATCGTGATGCGTTCCTGTTCGGTCTCGGTCAGTCTCTGGCTCTGATTCCTGGCGTGTCACGTTCGGGCGGCACGATCACTGTTGGCCGTGCACTCGGATACACTCGTGAGGCAGCCGTGCGACTGAGCTTCCTTATGGCTATTCCTGCAGTGGTTGGCTCTGGCCTACTGGAGGCTATCAAGGCAGTAAAGGATTACAAGACCGATGCGATGTTCCCCGGTTGGGGTCCGACGATTGTGGCAGCAATTGTCAGCTTCTTTGTTGGCTATATCGTCATTATTGGATTCTTGAAGTTTGTGTCCACCTTCTCATACAAGGCGTTCGCAATCTACCGTATCGGCCTTGCAGTGGTGGTGGCTATTCTGCTACTCACCGGTGCACTTGTGCCGTTTGAGGCTATTTCTGCTGCTGCCTAGCGTTCTAATGAATAAGTTTGCAATTGCGGCTCTCCTTGACTAGGGGAGCCGCAAACCTCACTCTAGCCCTTTAAGGAATGCTTCGGCTTCCTTGACAAGTTGCTCGCATGCTGGTCCGCCAAGAGATGCCTCTTGGCGGGCTTTTTCATTCATATCATGCTCATGCTCAAGATGTTGTACGTACGTTGCTAGATCGTCATTGCAACGCACCAGCATGGTAGCTTGTGCTTTCCACTTTTCTGCTTTACATGGCAAATCGCCAAGATCAAGTGGCATGTCAAGTAGGTGAGACAGGCCATTCAATAGTCGCATAGTCGCTTGAGCGCATCCATCACTGCCGAGATACTGGGGGATTGAGACCCACATGGAAGTGGTGTCGAATCCTTCTTCGTGTGCGATTGCATCGAGAATGGTGGGAATACCGACCGGGCCGCTATATCGTTGGTCTGGATCGCCCGTTTCGTCACCGTTATATTCCACGTCGAGCGGCAGTTCACGGGTGTGTGGGCAGTCGGCAAACATGGACCCTAACGTGATGACATGAGTGACATCAAGCTCGTCCGCAATACGTAGTGATTCGTTGCAGTAATCTCTCCAACGATAATTTGGCTCAGGCGCGATCTGTGCATACACATGTTGGCCGGGTGCAATCTCAAGATCGTAAAACGTGGTTTGTGGCCAGATAATACGGCGTCTACCGGTTGCATGGCACACGAGAGGACGGGTTGTTTGATAATCGTAATACCCGTCGCATCGGATATGACGGATCTCTTTGCTGTCATATCGGGCAACTAAGTGACGTATCGTGTCGCTCGCCGCCTGACAAGCATCATTCCATCCCTCGAATGCGGCGATCATCACCGAACCCGTTCTTGCTTGGCTCTTCATAATTCCTAATGTAACCTGTGCTGCAAATGGGTAACGATACCTTATGCCAGTGGCGTACCGCTTGAGTGATTAGATTGGAGATGGGATACAACTGACTGGGCGACACGCCGAGTTTGGCAAACTACATGGATGTCAGTATAGTTATCACTCGTGCTCAGGCAGCGATAAGTTGTTGTGATCACATGCGGACATAGCTTAGTTGGTAAAGCGCAACCTTGCCAAGGTTGAGACCGCGGGTTCGAGTCCCGTTGTCCGCTCTAAGGTCCGATGAGTTGACGACCTTTGCGGTGGGTTAGCCAAGCGGTTAGGCAGCGGCCTGCAAAGCCGTATAGACGAGTTCGACTCTCGTACCCACCTCTCAGTCGGCCAGATTAATCTGGCTGGTTGTATCATGACCCGGGCGGTTGGCGCAGAGGTAGCGCACTTCCCTGACACGGAAGGGGTCACAAGTTCGAATCTTGTATCGCCCACGATCGTTGATTGTATCGACGTTCACAATTCAATATTTGGGTGATTGGCGCAGCGGCTAGCGCACTTCCTTCACACGGAAGGGGTCGTAGGTTCGATTCCTACATCACCCACGCATATTATGTGCTTCGGGGCTATAGCGCAGCTGGTAGCGCATCTCCATGGCATGGAGAGGGTCAGGGGTTCGAATCCCCTTAGCTCCACTTGAGATTAAGAGCCGGTCCGTGTGACCGGTTTTTTGTGTTGGTAGCGCACGCGGTGTCGGGACTTAAGAGGGTAAGAGGGCAAAAGGGCCAAGGGTCAAAGCGGGCCTTATCCGCGTGCCCCCGTTCCCGCGTGGCAGAAAACGCTCGCTTACGGTGGTCTGAGCGAGCAAAAACCGCCACTGCTACTGGTGCGTGGCAGAAAACGCTCGCTGAGCACTGCCTAAGCGAGCGTTTTCTGCCACGCGGGAGTGCTGTGGTGGTTTACTGAGCTCAAGTTACGTTCATGAGATGCGTAATGTGACATTATGGCGGAGAACATGTGGGTATCCGCCGAAATATCACAGAAAACCATGTTTAAGTGTGATATTTCGGCGGAAAACTCACCACTCACCGCCGGAATATCACATAATCGCGTAATAGTCACCTGTTTTCTTCACGACATTACCCCAGTAGTTACCACCCCGGCAGTCACCCGGCAATCACCACCCGGCAGTCACCCCAGCAGTCACTTCAACAAGAGCATTACGCCCAAACGATATCAGTATCGCCAGCACCCAGCTCGAAATGTAACTTTGCGATACCCAGCCCAATCTCGGACTGCACATCATCCAGTGCCTCAGCGTGCACAGAACGGCCATCAGCAAGCAGCGTAAACCGATACGGCTGTTTGCCGAGTGCACTCGGTGCCAGCTGAACTGCCTCCAACGCCTGAATAAACCATTGCGGCGCGTGACCTACATGTGCCGGCTCAAGAACATCGTTCGCAGTCTCAATCAAACCAAGCTCTTCAATCGGCTTACTGCGATGAGGCCGTCCTGCACGAGCCCCATGTCCAATTGCGATCGCCGCAGGCATTCGTTCACCGTCATGAATCTGCCACTTGCCATGATGTGCTGTCGTTTCATGAAGTACCACCCAGCCTGTATCTAGCCCAAGTTGCACCGCATCTAACGCGAGTTGTTCACCGTAATAACCAATTCGCTCGTCGAGTATGCTCGGGGCACCATGATCAGAACCAATCAGTGCGATGCAATAGCGCACATTGCGAAACCGACCGTAATGCGTTGGGCATCCGCCGAACGCATCTTCATCATCATGAATCAACTGAATATTGAGACCACTGTGCGTATTCGCTTGTTCGATTGCGATACGCAACGCATGTACTGTGTCCTCATCAATTGGCTGATCGGTGTAATCGCGTACTGCATGGCGTGCGCTCATGGCCTCGATGATGTTCATCATGCTCCTTTACGTATCTACGTATATGCCGTGTCTGCCGACACCATCCTAGCGACCAGACACACGTATTGGCATGCCGGCGGTGTCGAACGCGTGAGATTGCTCACAGACAAATAGTTAGTGAACGCTGCACAAGATGCATACTCTGGCGTAATCTGATCATAGGTTCATTATGCGAACCATATCGTGAAAGGATGCAATTATGGCAACACTCACTGCTGAGATGAAGACATTCATCGAGAATAACCTCGCATGGATTACCACTATTGACAAGAACGGTAATCTTGATCTGGGCCCGAAGATGTCGATGTTTGTGCTCGATGACAACCACCTCGCTTATCATGAGCGCACTGCTGGCCAGCATTACCAGAACCTCAAGGATGGTTCTGCTCTGGTTATTGCTGTTGCTAACCTCGCTGAGAAGAAGGGCTACCGTTTCCGCGGCAATGTGACGCTGCACACCGACGATGCGATCTACGACGAGCAGGTCAAGGTTGCTGAGGAGAAGGGCACGAAGAAGCCTGCTGCGATTCCGGTGCTTGAGATCACTGAGATTCAGGATCTGTCTTCTGGCGCAACCGCTGGTAAGACCATCGAAAAAGACTGAGACAAGTTTCGGACTTATCTGAGCTTTTGAACCTCTGAGCTTCAGCTCGCTCGAATACGCGTAACGGCTCCCCCTAGGGGAGCCGTTCGCACTTTTAGGAAGACAAACTAATCGTTAACCACAATGCCAGCCTGGCGAAATGCGTCACGGTATATGGCAATGAGATCAGGCAATCGCGCAGCAGCATTGGCTGGACTGGTAGAAGGCAGTTGAGTCATTTTCGTATCAAGTTGTTGTGCATCAAGATTCGGTGCAATAAGACGACGATACAGCTGACCTGCTTTTGCGCCAGTGGTGAATACGTGAGTGACTTGCGAACCGCGCAGAATCGGAGTGATGTCATTAGCAACGGCATGACGAATAGTCGCGTCACTTGCTCCGGTGATATCACATGAGGAGATCACATCCCATAGTGCTATATGATGACGTAGCGCGAACGCACGGCGCGTATCCGGCGTGTCACCGGGCACATCATCGTGGTTATCAAGATCAGCAAACAATGCAGTCATGACTGGCCAAAATCGGTTCTGACGATGCATATAGTAAAACCCAGCTTCACGCGACTTCGGACTTGGCATCGAACCGAGCACGAGCACTCGCGATGTCGCATCCCATACTGGGCCGAAGCCGTGCTCTACATGCTGTTCTACGCGTTCTATATGTTCTGTATGGTTATGTTCTGTATGGTTATGTTCTGTATGGTTATGTTCTGTCATCCGTCACCACAGTTATCGAATCCGATATTGGTGACCATGCTGAGTAATAAAGAAGCCGAGTCGACGCAGTTTGCGTGTCAACGAATACATCGTCGTGTCCATCACACTGTGACGGTCAGCAAATCCAGCACCCTCGCCGAATACGAGACGTGACAGATCGTCGAAGCTTAAGAATTCACCGTCAGCACGAATCAGTGCTTCCAATGCAGAATATTCTCGCGGAGAAAGCGCAACAGGACGGTTTGCGCCGCGATAGTACGCGCGCTGAGTACGCGTATCCAGCGTGAGATCACCGTGGATCAGCAAGTCAGGATTGACTGACTGTGCAGCTCGCCCATGCTGTTCATCGCAGCGTAACAGCGCAACATACGAAAGTAGTTCGGCGTCACCGAACGGTTTGACAATCGTAACGTCGGGAACGATATCCGAAGTGGGATTATTCGTTGTTGCAGATAAAGACGGTGTAGTGAGCAAAGCGACACGCGGTCGGACGTGGTTGGCGGCAGCTTCGGACGATGACGACGATGTTGACGATACTGACGATGCTGTCTGGGACGAGGACTGGGGTGAGGATTGACTTGCAGACAAATACTGAGCCAGCATATCCATCATTGGTTGGGCAGTGAGATCATCGATGAGCACGGCGTCATATTCGCTGTTATGCGAGTCAGTATGATCAGAGTCAGCATGACCAGAATCAGCGGTATCAGTGTTGGTATCAGCATTGATGTCAGTACTGCCATTATCGCCATTTCCAGATATGAATCGCGTTAACTCATCGATGTTCATAGCGATATCCACATGATTACCAGCAGATTCCAACGTGTGCGAGACGGCTGCGGCCAACGCTGCGCTACCAGTCACGAAGAGTAAATTCATTACCGCCTCCCGTGTCACAAGATATGCCGTTTACTGTGCACTATAGTCCCACCATGAGTCTCCCTACGCCTTAACGCCGGGACCTGTGACCGATATGATGTGAACAGATACACAATCGACGATACGCAATCGATGGCGTGATGACAGCCGAATGATCGACTGACGACTGACATGACAGTGAGATAAGCTCACACAGCAGGAAAGGAACCAGACCATGATCGACGAGGTAGTGATGCTGCGCCACGGCCGCACTGCATACAATCAGGCTGGACGGCTTCAAGGGCAGATCGATGTGCCGCTCGATATTGTCGGCCAATGGCAGGCTGATATGGCAGGACTGACACTTGCGCAGCGTTATTATTGGGCGAAAATTGCCAATGCTGCTCGTCATCCTGAGCTGCTGGCACAGCCCGATCCCGGAGCTGCTGAACGCAGCGATATTGAGTCGTATCGTCATGCGCCGGCCGCTCAGCGTCGTATGGTTATCATTGCTTCTGATCTATTCCGCGCTGTACAAACAGCACATGCGGTTGCCGATCCGCTTGGCTTACCGGTCACTACTGACCCGCGACTGAGAGAACGCAGTTTCGGTCAGTGGGAAGGTTTAACGCGTGAGCAGATTCGTGATATCGATGCTGATGCATATGCTTCATGGCGACGTCACGAGGGCGGCGAATTAGCGTATGGAGTCGAAAGCCGCGAGGCAACCGGTCGACGTGGAGCCGAAGCAATGCGTGCGATCATCGCAGATCCGCAGTACGACAACGAACCCACTACGCTTATGGTCGTTGGCCACGGTTCGTGGATTGCGGCAACCATCGAAACACTCGTCGGTATGCAAGTCAACTCGCTTGACAATCTCGGTCGTATTCGTAATGCTTTCTGGAGCCGGCTCTCTATATTGAGAGACATGAACGGTGTTGCTCTCGAACGTCCAGTTTGGCAACTCGACGCATTCAACGAATCCGCGCCGATCTCGCGTCACGTCGACTGGGATAACGGCCCAGATTGGCTATAGTACGACTGTAATACGACTGTAATACGTCTGCGCTGGCTGTACGCCCTCGACCGTGGCTACTTGGTGGAGTATTCTGCCGGCACTGTCTGACCGTAGGTACTATTCTTATCTCGGTTTTATCAGCGCGATAGGTGCGATACAGATATACGCACAAACATGGCGGAGGGCAGGTGATCGAGACATGCTGAGAATTTTCAGCACCATCAACGGCCAAGTGGAGCAGGTACAGAAACCTGAGAATGGCTCATGGATATCGTTAAGTGAACCGACTGACGTGGAACTCGCCACTATCGCGCAACAAACTGGCATTGATCTGGCTGACTTGCGTGCACCGCTGGATGACGAGGAACGTTCTCGCGTTGACGTTGAAGATGACTACACGATGGTTATCGTTGATATTCCAACTGTTGAAGAACGCGGCGGACGCGACTGGTACGAAACCATCCCGTTGTCGATTATCGTCACACAGAACCTCATTATCACCGTATGCATGCAGGATACGCCGGTATTGCATCCGTTCATGGAAGGTTCGATTCGCGGGTTTAACACGTTCATGCGCTCGCGATTTATCTTGCAAATCCTGTATCGCAATGCAACTATGTATTTGCGGTATCTGCGCATCATTGACCGTGAGAGTGACAAACTCGAGTTAAAGCTACGTCATTCGATGCAAAACCGTGAGATTGTGATGCTCATGGAGTTGAGTAAAACTTTGGTTTACTTCACCACATCGCTTAAGTCGAACGAAATTGTGATGGAAAAACTCACCACGTTGCAGCGTATCAAACAGTATCCAGATGATGAAGATTTGCTTGACGACGTGATTACCGAAAACAAGCAGGCTATCGAGATGGCGAACATTTACAGCGGCGTTCTTGCAAACATGACCGACGCGTTCGCTTCAATCGTTTCGAATAATCTGAACAACGTGATGCGTATCTTCACGATTATCTCGATCACACTGTCAGTACCTACGCTCATTTTCTCTATGTATGGTATGAACTTTCAGGAGGGTATGCTTGGCATGCCATTGACTGATAAGCCGTGGGGATTTGTTGCGATTATTCTCATTTCGATTGTATTGTCTGCTGTAGTGACGTGGTTCCTGACTCGTTCGCGCATGTTCAAATGATGATGAGACTGACGGTGACATCTGTTCGACGTGTGATTGCGACGCTATGCACGATCGCGTTGATGATACTGTCGTTGACTGGATGCGGCGGTGTAGTTTCTTCGTCGAAAAGTAAAGAGACATCGTCCGGCGTGGTTTCCGCAGTGACTGGTCAGCCACAAGGACCGACGATTACGATCGGGGTCGCAACTGATTTGCCGGGACTCGGGTACTGGCATGATGGCGCGTATTCTGGCTTTGATATTGATGTAGCCGTGTATGTGGCGCAAGCGCTTGGTTATAGCAGTCGTCAGATTATCTTTACCCAAGTGGAACCGCAGGATCGCGTTCGTGTACTCGCTGATAGCAGTGCTGATATGGTGGTTGCTGGATTTGCGATCACTGATGAATCAGTGCAGCAAGTTACTGTTGCGGGACCGTATCTTGAGGTGCGCCCAGCTGTGCTCGTTCATCAGCAGGATGCGAAAACTGATACGTTACCGGATACGTTGAGTTCTGCCGAAGCGCTGGATGCGTTACACGCTCATGACGTGACGTTGTGTGCGGCACAAGGTACGGCTGTACATACGATGATCGAGCATTATCAGCTGTCTGCATTGCGCGATTACCGTACCTATGGTCAATGTATGACTGCATTGATGGCTGGTTCTGTGGATGCGATTGCTGGCGACGACGTGATCTTGCCTGGATTAATTCGTGAGCGGCGCGCACAATATCGAATGGTCGTTGATGCTGATGCGGCCGATCAGATGAAGTATGGCATTGCTGTCGCGCGCGGTCGCGATGAACTGGCGAAGAAGATCGCAGCCACATTGCGCACAATGGTGACAGATGGCTCATGGCAGCGTTATGTAGACAATAATCTGGTGCCGTTAGGGTATCGTCCGGCTCATACGTTGTCGACGGACGATATCGTCGTGCATTCCGCGGCATAGCTGGGGCGTTTGCAGTTCAGCTCACAGGTAAGGTCACAGTCTGTGTCGTCAGTTGTTTCATGGTGTGGTCGCAAGTCAACGAAATACTCCTTCGTGTCCAGTTGCATGACGATAATGCCCGTATGGCTAATGAGAAGAATACCGCCGCACAGGCGGCTGAAGTCCCTGCTGAGCCGTCGTTCCGTTACAATGCGGCGCTCGCGCAGGACATCGAAACCAAGTGGCAGAAGAAGTGGGATGACGAGGGGACTTTCTGGGCTGCTAACGTCCACGGCGACCTCAAAGATGGCAAGGGGCACAACGCGGATGGTCGTCCGGCATATTTCGCAATGGATATGTTCCCGTATCCGTCAGGCAGGGGACTGCATGTTGGTCATCCGCTCGGGTATTTAGCTTCTGATGTGGTATCGCGCTACCATCGCATGAAGGGCGAAAACGTACTGCATGCGATGGGCTACGATGCTTTCGGCTTGCCTGCAGAGCAGTTCGCTGTGCAAACCGGTCAACATCCGCGTATCACCACCGAGCAGAATATTGCCAATATGGCTCGTCAGTTGCATCGTATGGGCTTGAGTTTTGATCATCGCCGTACGTTTGCCACTATTGACCCCGGCTACGTGCGCTGGACACAGTGGATCTTCTCACGCATTTACGATGCATGGTATGACGAGGATGCTACGAATCCAAGCGGTTCCAAAGGTTCTGCGCGTCCTATTAGCGAGTTGATCGCCAAGTTTGAATCCGGTGAGAAGACGATTCCCGGGCATGAAACTGACGGCAAGACATGGGGTGATCTCGCGCAAGCCGAGCAGCAGGATATCCTTAACGATTTCCGTCTTGCTTACATTTCTAAGTCACCGGTTAACTGGTGCCCGGGTCTGGGAACCGTGCTCGCCAACGAGGAGGTCACTGCTGAAGGCAAGTCCGAACGTGGCAATTTCCCGGTGTTCCAGCGTGAGCTGCGTCAGTGGTCCATGCGCATCACTGCCTACGGTCATCGTCTTATCGAGGACCTCGACGGCATTGACTGGCCGGAAAAGGTCAAGCTCATGCAGCGTAACTGGATTGGCGAATCTCATGGTGCATCCGTGCATTTTACTGTGACGACTGCCGACGGTGACAAGGACATGGAAATTTACACCACCCGTCCTGATACGTTGTTCGGTACCACGTTCGCCGTGGTTTCCCCGGAACATGATTTGTTGCAGTATGTGCCCAATGAGTGGCCGGCTGATATTCCGGATGCTTGGAAGGGTGGCTATGCGACCCCGGCTGAAGGCGTGAAGGCGTATCGTCTTGCGGCTGAATCGAAGACTGCGAAGGATCGTGTAGACGAGGGCGGCGAGAAGACAGGTTTGTTCACCGGCCTGTACGCAACGAACCCAATCACTGGTGCGAAGCTGCCGCTGTTCACTGCGGATTACGTGCTCATGGATTACGGTACTGGCGCGATTATGGCTGTGCCTGGCGGCGATCAGCGTGATTACGATTTCGCTGTCAAGTTCGGTCTTCCGGTCATCTACACGGTGCAGCCGTTGCCTGAATCCGGTGACGACCTCGCGAATTACGAAGGCAAGGCGCCATTCGTGTCCCATGACGGTATCGTGATCAATTCGGCTGTCGAAGCTACCGAGGCGGCTGGGGACGCGCTCAGTCTCAACGGATTGCGTGTTGACGAGGCGATCGCCAAGGCAAACGCATGGCTCGAATCCGTCGGTGTAGGCAAGGGCACGGTCAGCTACCGTCTGCGCGACTGGCTGTTCAGCCGTCAGCGCTACTGGGGTGAGCCGTTCCCGATCGTCTACGGCGAGGATGGTACCCCGCATCTGCTGCCAGATTCCATGTTGCCGATCAACTTGCCGGACGTGCCGGATTACTCTCCGCGTACGTTTGACCCGATGGATGCTGAATCCAATCCAGAGGCTCCGCTGAGCCGTAACGAGGATTGGGTCAAGGTCGAACTCGATTTGGGCGAGGGTAAGCAGACATACTATCGCGATACGAATACGATGCCGAACTGGGCCGGCTCCTGCTGGTACTACATGCGATACATTGACCCGTCCGACACCGAGCACATGGTTGAAAAGGACGAGTTCGACTACTGGATGGGTCCGAACCACAACCAGTATTCGGGTGACGAAGGCGGCGTAGACCTGTACATCGGCGGTGTTGAGCATGCTGTGCTGCACTTGCTGTATTCGCGATTCTGGCACAAGATTCTCTTTGATCTGGGCTACGTGGATTCAGCTGAACCGTTCCATAAGCTGTTCAATCAGGGCATGATTCAGGCTTATGCGTACACCGATGATCGCGGTCAGTATGTGCCGGCAGATGAGGTTGTAGAAGGCCCGGCTGACTCCGATGGCGAGCCTACGTTCACATGGAATGGCGAGCACGTCAATCGTGAGTTCGGCAAGATGGGTAAGAGTCTGAAGAACATCATCACCCCGGACTACATGTACGAGAACTACGGCGCGGACACGTTCCGCCTGTACGAAATGAGCATGGGTCCGTTGGATGAGTCCCGTCCGTGGAACACGCGTAACGTGGTTGGTGGCATGCGCTTCCTGCAGCGCTTGTGGCGTAACGTTATCGACGAGACTACCGGTGAGGTGCATGTATCCGAAGACACTCCGGATGTTAAGACTCTGAAGCTGCTCAACAACACGATTGCTGATGTGACTGTGGAGATGGAGAACATGCGCCCGAATACCGCGATCTCCAAGCTCATTGTCCTCAACAACCATTTGACTTCGCTGGGCACTGTGCCGCGTGCTGCTATTGAGCCTCTGATTCTCATGCTTTCGCCGGTTGCACCGCATATCTGTGAAGAATTGTGGGCACGACTCGGACATGCAGAATCGTTGGCACATGCTCCGTGGCCGGTTGCTGATGAACGCTATGTTGGTCAGGATACGGTGACTGCAGTCGTACAGATCAAGGGCAAGATTCGCGCCAAGCTCGAGGTGTCGCCTGACATTGACCCGGCTGAGTTGGAGAAGCTTGCACTTGAGGCAGTTGCTGATCGTCTCGGTGGTAAGACGCCGCGCAAGGTGATTGTCAAAGCGCCAAAGATCGTCTCGATCGTTCCTGCTGAGTGAGTTGAGTCAGCTACGCTGACAAGGGGAGTTGTTCTAACTACTGTTCTTCGAGATAAGAGGTTGCACGGTTTATCCACAATGTCATTGTGGATAAACCGTTGTGGATAACTCGACCGTTCGACCACATACCCCGTTTCAGCTAGACAAGATGCCCATGTATCCGTCAGTGTGGATACATGGGCATCTTGCATTTCAGGCCGTCAACGGCGAGTGACAGTGGCGTGGTTGCTTCTCAGCGTTTAACAGCGCTGGATCAATCAGCGTTGCAGAAACGTGCGGAGCGCGGCCAGTGTGATGTGCTCAGTTGTGATCAGATTGATCAAGTTCGATCTCAGCAGCTGTATCCGCCGCCACCGCCCCTCATCAAACACGATCAGGGGAGTGTCCGTAATCAAGCAGATTGTCAAACAGATTCACTTTCACCTCATCAATCATCATTACTCAGCCGACATCATACGAGCACGAACCGTCGATCATCACTCGGTGAACTAGCCGGTGTTCGTCAGTCAGATACGACACGTGAAGAACATCGACTCAAACGCGATCGGCCGCGACTAACGTTGCGCCCAATTCATGCAATGGGCATCATCCTATTGCTCGCCATGCTGTTGTGTGCGAGTCTGACCATGCTGATCGGCCAAGCAATTCGTTACGAACATGCGATGTCAACAACGCACTCGTCTACTGACCTTGGTGCGAGTAATAGCAACAGTGAAGCCGAACAGTATAATGAAACCGACAGCAGTGAACGAGACATCACACAACACGATGCCGACAATCAAACAGAAACGCAGGATACTACTCCTGCGCCTAGTAATGCTGCTCCTAGCGATGACAGCAACGAGGCTGAGACTGCTCCCACGAATGAGCCTGTCAATGACGATCGTATTGATCTCAACACGGCAAGTAGTGAGGAATTACAGACAATCAACGGCATTGGGCCAGTGACCGCAGATCGTATTATTACTCATCGCAAGAGTATCGGCAGATTCACCAGCGTCGACCAACTCCTTGATGTGAAAGGTATTGGAGCTAAGACACTCGCCAAAATACGCGATCAGGTGGTGGTGCGATGAATCGTCAGCATGATCGGCAATATGCGCGAGTGCCGAGAAGAATTCGCTTAGTTATGCTCCAATCAGGCCGCGAACAGGGAAGTCGTGACTGGAGAATGCTGCCAATTGCCCTGATAACATGGGCAGCAAGTCTGGCTGTTCACTTGACATGTGCGATGGTGATGAACGGCGACACAACTCAGTGGGTGGCAATCATCACATTAACTATTTTCATGATGTTATTGCTGATAGTGGGTATGGTTGCGCCATCATCAGCCATATCTGGCACGGTTCTTATCATTGCCATACTGCTCGCATCAATGGCCACCGTATCGACAGAGCTTGTCCAATGGCATGATCCAGCCAGTCGCCTTGCACGGCAATCTGAAACATCAGCCGTCACAGCAGCCATGCATATCGACACGCCAATCATTGTTTCCGACCTGCGTGACGCCGACTGCCAAACAGACGCTACGCTGAGATCACTGTTTGATGGCACAATAGCCGTCCCATCTCATGTGGCAATTCGATTATTCGCATCTGGTAGTGATTGTACGGCGCTCGCTCACGGCGCGATGATACAGGCAAGCGGCATACTGCGTAAGGCTCGTTTTGGTAAACAACCGTTATGGCTAGTCGTGGACGGTGCGGACGGTACAAACGGTACAGATGATACGGATAATACGGAACGCTCGTTGAGCACACCCCAGCGTACACGCATCACCGTCATGAGACGGCCAAATCCATTGCAGCAAATCGTGGGATACTTGCAACAGCGATTCTTTACAGTTACTGAACAGCTTGACGATCAAGGTCGCGTACTCGTGCCGGGACTTACCCTTGGTGTGCTGGGGCAGGACTATGTCAACATTGGCGGTATAAACAGTGATGCGCGTGCGTCAAAGACTATACAGCCGCTTGATGAAGCATATACAAAGCAGGTTGAAGAACAGTTTCGTCGCTCGGGCATTATGCATCTCATGGCCGTTTCCGGTGGTCATTTCATGCTCGTAGCCGATCTTGTTCGCCGACTGTGTGCACGGCTACTGTTGCCGCGTCGCATGGTTGCTTGCTGCGTGGCGTTCGCATATATGCTACTTGCCTCGATGATGTATCCTTCTGATTCCGTATTACGCGCACTTATTATGGGGCTGACTGGTGCGGGTGCCTCGTTCATCGGTCGGCGTGGACAATCAGTGAGTGCATTGAGCTGGACAGTGATTGGAGTACTCCTTGTGCGCCCATCTATGGCATATAGTTATGGTTTTGCACTGTCATGTGCTGCTGTGTTAGGAATTGTTCTGTTTGCTGGAGCGGTCGGTGATTGGTGCAGTGTGCTGTTACCGCGCGTGATCGCGGAATCGTTGGCTATGACAATAGCTGCTCAGACGCTGACTTTGCCAATTCAAGTACTTATGGAGCCAGAATTGCCGCTTGCATCGGTGCCGGCGAATCTTCTGGTGTCACCATTCGTAGGGTTTGCAACGATTGCCGGACTTGGCTCGCTGCTTATCTCATGGATAAGTCCGCAATGCGGATTCGTGTTGGCATGGGTTGCTGGACGCGGTACGCAAGTGATGGAGCGAATCGCCGCGTGGTTGTCAGCAAGCCAATATGCGGTCGTGCCGTGGGCGGGTAACCTGCCCGGCGCGTTGTTGATGCTCGCTGCAGAAGTGGCGTTTGTGGGGATATGCGTTGGTTTCACACGTGCTGTTCGACGACGATCCATTGACGACCCCAACCTACCCGGCCGCACATTCCGTCCCAGTATCCGCACCCGCATCGCCATATGGTTCGCTCAAACCAAAGCCCTTCTCGAACGCGAAGAGTTTGAGTAAGTGGTCGATATGAGCAAAGTCACTGGACTGGCTTGTTATGAAGCATATCTTGCAGTTCTAGGTCATTTGGCGGGATAGCGTGTCGATATTCGATGTGATGTAACAGTGGAAAAGCCCGGAATTCCGGTCTTTCCACTGTTACACTTTTGCCAGTGATGAGCGTCATACATGGCTAAGAAACCTAGAACTGCAAGATAGCCTTCGGATGACCTAGTGTTTGGCTTCAACCTGAGGTTGAGTCTGTATTTTTAGAACCTAAAAGCGAGTCATGTGGTTTTTGTAGCTAACAGCTGGCGTGTCTCATTAACGGTGAACTTCTCAATAGGTTTTATTTGAAAGCCTGACGCAGTCTAAGTACATATCAGTATCACTCAACATGTCCAACGTTGCGGCGAGATTGGGGAGCATGGCACACAAGGCAGGCAAAAGTACCCCGTTCACTATCGTGTTCGGCGGCGACCCGTATGTGAACGATCAAACGGCACGCGATCTGCGACATCAGGCGCAACACAACCGTCCGGATGCGGAACTGATCGAACTCGATGCGGGGGAGAGCGACCGATATTCGTTTGACGAGGCGGTCAGTCCTTCGCTGCTCGCTGATGTTGCTATCGTTACTGTCACAAATCTGCAGAACGCTGATGATAAGCTCGCTGATGCGATGATTGCGTACTGTAAACAAGCATGCGCGAATGCAGCGTCGGCAAACGAATCGAGTATCGTTATCTGTCGGCATGACGGCGGGATGAAAGGAAAACGCGTCGTTGACCAACTTGAGAAAGCTGGCGCTCGCAAAGAGCTTGTGCCTGATCTGAAGAAAGCGGATGCGAAACTCAATTTCACGATCAGTCGGTTTGAACGTCAGCATCGACGCGTGGACCCAGCCGCCGCTCAACAGCTCGTTGCTGTGCTTGGTGAAAAAACCGGCGAGCTTGCTGCCATGTGCGACCAGTTATGCTTTGACTTCGATGACGATCCAATCGGATTGGACCGTGTCAATCAATATCTGACCGCCAATCCGCAGGTTACCGGTTTCGCAGTTGCTGACACAGCGGTTGCCGGGCGTACCGCCGAAGCTATCATCCAGATGCGGTCTGCTGTCGAGCAAGGCACAGACCCGATCGCATTAATCGGGGCTCTTGCGATGAAATTGCGTTCGATGGCGAAAGCCTCTGCTGTGCGGTCCGGTGTGATCTCACAAGCTGAGGCAAAAATGAACCCGTGGGTGTTGAAAAATGCGCAGCGGCAGTTGTCCGGATGGACGTCGGACGGCATGTCTCGATGCATTCGCATGCTGGCATGGGCGGATGAACAGAGCAAAACAAACGGTGGCGACCCAGTGTATGCGCTTGAACGATGCATTGTTGCTATTAGTAGTAAAGGCCGGGAATCATGAGCGAAAATACGATGACTACTACCATCAACGTGCCGACTGGTGAAGATATGCGTGCACTTGGCGAACGTATCGCGTACATAGTTCGCGGTGGTGATGTGCTCCTTCTGTCAGGGCCGCTTGGCGCTGGTAAAACAACATTTGCACAAGGATTTGGACGCGGGCTTGGTATCACAGAACCAATTGTTTCACCGACGTTCACAATCGCTCGTGAGCTCAATGGACAGTTTGCCGATGGCTCGCCTGCGCATCTCGTGCATGTGGACGCGTATCGGCTCGGTGGCAACGCGTACGCTCCAGGCCAAGATGCAACTGATCGTCTGCTGGATGAACTTGAATCGCTCGGTCTTGACGAAGAGTTGGAAGACCCCGGCGAACACACGGTGATACTCATGGAATGGGGTGAGCAAATGGCGGCGGCACTTGCACCGGAGCGGCTTGAATTGCATATCGATCGGCCGCTTGCCTCACGCGAACCGACTGTTCCACTCGGACTCGGTAAGGGCATAACGGCTGTCGGCATAACAGACACCGACGAACTGACTAGTGACGGCATACGAACTGTCACTCTGATCCCGGTAGGGGCACGGTGGAGCACACGCGATCTGAGTGCGATCGAGAACTCCCTGTTGTAGACTCCTAGGAGTCGTTACGAGCATGAGCGATGAGGAGGATTGCGGTATATGGGCTGCACACTGGTGATTGACACATCATACGGTTCAACAGTGGGCATTGTGGGACATGCGCCGATCGTGGAAACTGACTCGCGTACCCATGTTGAACGTCTGCAGGTCAATATCGCTCGTTCGCTTGACGAAGCTGGTTATCAGCCGTCTGACATTGATACGATTGTTGTTGGCGTTGGTCCTGCACCGTTTACTGGACTGCGCGCAGGTATTGTTGCTGCTAAAGCTATTGCGTTTGCTACTGGCGCTCGGCTGGTCGGCCAGAACGTGCTCGATCCGCAACATGAGATGATGCATAATGTCATGAGCGGCAGCAACATATTCGACAGTGTTGACTTTCTTGCGCATGTGCCAAGATTAGTGTCGCCGCAAACTCAAGATAACGTCAATGGGGCTGTAGCGAACTCGCAAGAATATGAGCTCAACCGTCACGTCACCTTGTGTGTGAACGATGCACGTCGTAAACAGTTGTACTTCTCACTGAATCACTGCGATACTGTCGATGCCGGCTATGCCGTTAGTGTGGCAGTACAAGACGGTGCTCAAAGTAGTGAAATGAATAACAGTCAGCGTTGCGATGTTGAGCATGAGTCTCGTTGGATCGATATGGATATTGACTATCCTGAACACATTGTTGAACGAGTTAACGCAGTGGTTGCCGAACATAGCGCGCGCGACGGTGTGCATTATGTTGTGGATGTTGCTGGTCATGGTGTAGCAAAGTATGCTGCCGCATGGAAGCAGCTGGATACGCTCGGTTGCGTGGTAGACGGGTCGATACTGGATGCTGGCGCACCTGGTGTGGCAATGTTCGCATCAATCGCAACAAGTCGTGCGCTGCGTAATACATCTGCTGCGACTGTGGAACCATTGTATTTACGGCGTCCAGATGCAGAAGTTCCGGCTCCGCTCAAGCACGTACTCGGTCATGCGGGCGCCGGGAGGCGTGACTGATGCTAGTGTCGTTCGACGATCTTGACCGGGAAACTGCGGTTGCTGCCATGCGTCGTTTAGAAGTCGAGTTATTCGGCAAGCATGCGTGGAGTGAGAACATGATTCGTCAAGAGCTCGATGCGCCAGCGCGCGCATATGTGTTCGCAGTGCCAGATAATGCGACTGATATTGCCGGTGATACTGCCGCTATTAGCACACCAGTTGACACGGTAGTTGACACATCAGTCAACACAGCGTCAATCCAAGAAACAAAAACGAGTGTAATTACTCCAGACGATGTGCAAGGATTCGCCGGGTACTGGTACGACGGTGATGATGCGGAAATCATGGATATCGGCGTGAGTGCAGCGTACCAGCGGCATGGTATTGCGGCGGCGATGATGACATGGATGATTGAACGAGCACGTACACAAGGCGCTCGGCGTATGCTGCTTGAAGTTCGCGTTGATAATACGCCGGCGCTTGCGTTATACAAACGTTTCGGGTTCACGACAATAGGTTTACGCAAACGCTACTACCAGCCTGAAGGTATTGATGCGCACGTTATGGCACTTGATGTGAAACCGCATGTTGTGGGGTTCTGTAGTGCGAAAACTACAGCCGGTGCTGTACCGAAAGATCGTGATGCAACCATCACGACTATCGAGGCGACGGTCAACGATACGGTCAGTGATACGGCTACGGATACGACTATTGAGGAGACGATATGAGCGAACCGATTGTGCTAGGCATCGAATCAACTTGTGACGAAACAGCTGCAGCAATCGTCGAAGGTCGTACTCTACGCTCCAACGTTGTCGCGTCATCCATGAACGAGCATGCCCGCTACGGCGGTGTCATCCCCGAAATCGCATCACGTGCACATGCGGAAGCATTCGTGCCGTGTGTCTCGCAAGCGCTCGCGGAAGCTGGTCTAGAGCTGTCTGACGTAGACGCAATTGCAGTGTCCGCAGGACCGGGACTCGCAGGATGTCTCGCAGTTGGTGTGTCAGGTGCGAAGGCACTCGCGTGGGCTGCGAATAAGCCCATTTATGGGATTAATCATGTGATCGGGCATATTGCTGTCACGCAATTGCAATTTGGAGCGTTTCCGCCGGATACACTTGCACTTATTGTCTCAGGTGGTCACACTTCGTTGTTGCATGTTGAGGATGTAGCGCGTCATATTGATGTGGTTGGTACTACCTTGGACGACGCTGCGGGGGAGTGCTTTGACAAAGTGGCTCGACTGCTGGGATTCCCCTATCCCGGTGGTCCTCATATTGACCGGCATGCACAGTTGGGCAATCCAAAAGCTATTCGTGTGCCACAAGGATTGACACAAGGTAAGGCTGGTGCTGCGCATCCGTACGATTTTAGTTTTTCTGGTGTGAAGACTGCAGTAGCGCGTTGGATTGAGGAACAGCAGGCTGCAGGTCGGCAGATTCCGGTCGACGATGTGTGCGCATCGTTGGCTGATTCTGTGGCTAGTGTATTGGCTCGCAAGGCAATGCGCGGTTGTGAACAGTATGGGTCGAAGTCATTGATTGTGGGCGGTGGTTTCTCCGCGAATTCGCAGTTGCGTGCCAAACTGCTGGAATACGGGGAGAAGTGCGGTGTTGAAGTGCGTATTCCGCAGATCACATTGTGCACCGATAACGGCGCGATGGTTGCGATGCTGGGTGTGAATCTCGTTGAGACTGGTGTTGCGCCGTCTGCGCCTGATTTTGCTATCGATTCGGCTATGCCGTTGACCAAGATCAGTATGTAGTAAGCGTACGCAGCAAACGTATGTTGTAAGCATACGCAGCAAACATGCTCAGTAACCCCTTGGTCTGTATGCTTGTGCGTTTGCGTGCCTGTATATATCGCGTGGCGGTTTTTGCTCGCTGACGGTGCTCTGAGCGAGCGTTTTCTGCCACTGTTACTGGTGCGTGGCGGTTTTTGCTCGCTGAGGCAGTACTCAGCGAGCAAAAACCGCCACGCACATAGACGCATCGATACAGGCACGCGGGATTGCTGCTTACTGAGTTGAAAGACGCGCAAAGTCCCCGGACAGCGGGGTTTTATTATATGTGCACATGCATATGAGCTCGCACAAACGGCTTTATGTGGATATATGTGGATTGTCGAAAATTATCCACAAAAAATGTGGAACGACACGCCGAGTGTGGATAACTAGGTACCGTTCGACCACATACCCCTGTTCAGCTAGACAAGGACTCACTTGTCGTGCATCGTTAATTCCACTCGCCGGCAACAACGCCGGTCGGGCATCTCTTTCAAGGAAGGAACGATGATGAACATGCGTACAGACAACACCGAAGGTCCAGCAGGACGTATTGCCAGATGCATTGCAGCAGCGGCATGCCTGTTGGCTATGATTGCAGGCGGCGCGGCGCACACGCCTCAAGCAATGGCTGCTGATGGCAATCTAACTATTAAGGCAGGAGATGGCAGTTCGTTAGCTGGACATACGTTTAATGCGTACTTGCTCGCCACATATACCGATGTAGTGCTTAAAGATACCGCCACTGTGCAGTCGGTAAGCGCAAAACCCTCCAGTGATGCAACTTCTACTTGGATCTCCAAGGCATTACAAGCAGCTAATGTGACTGTTGATACCGCTGCTGGACAGAACCCAGCATCCCAAATGTTGCGTCAGACCACTGGTTCACAGGTCACAAGAACAATCGCTGCCACATTAGAAGCAAACAAAGCTGGTCATACGCCAACCAAGGCAAATCAAACATCCAACGGTTCATCGTTAACACTCGCAATGACTGAAGGATTTTATCTCATCACTGATTCTGCTGGCATGCCGATTATTGCTTCCACCACTATCAGAGGTGCCGCAAAAATGGCAGCAGGTCCGACATTGGGATCTGCTCATATGAAAAGCAAAGTGTCAGAGCCAAACAAAGAAATCAAACGCGTTGATGGTACGTGGAAAGAAAGTGCTGCGGCGACGAACGGTGAGAATCGTGAGTTTCGTGTTCGATTCACTTTGCCGAATGCGTTAGCAGCTAATACAGTGACCGTTGACGACGTGATGGACGGCATGGAATATGTTTCCGGCACGTTCAAAGCGAAAATCTCAGCCGGTAACAATGCTGGCAAAGATGTCACTTCACTTTTCGGCACAGTTGGCGCATCGTCTAGCGGTAAAGGATTCAGAGTTACTTCTGTGGCTTCATTGATTGCCAACTATGGCACTCAACAAGTCGAACTCACGTATACAGCAAAAATCACTGACGCTGCTAAAGCGAAAGCTGCATCTAATACGGTAAAAGTCACTGTCAACTGGCTACCGGGTACCATACCTCCGGGTATTGATCCTCCAGATCCTGGTAAAGATACTGTATTAGTGCCGACCTACGATATTGATTTGAAGAAGATTAGTGCGGCAAGTACTGAACAGAATACGATCCCTGTATCTGGTGCAAAATTCACGATCAAAAACGAGACACTCAACAAATGGCTCAATTGGAATGATAGTACCAAGCAGTGGAGTTATGTAGATTCAGCTGACAAAGCCCAGCAACGTGCTACTGATGCTAATGGAATGCTTCATTATCGTTCACTCGGTGCAGGCAGCTATCTTATCGTAGAAACTGAAGTGCCGAAAGGATACTTTGGATTCGTTAAGCCGAGTTTCCGCGTCACTATTGACGACAATGGCGTCATCTCGATTACTGGTGTAGAACAAGCTGGTCTGACCGCATCCGTATCTAAGGCGAACGGTTCAACGACAACACCGGTTGCTGTAGTAAAGAACGTTGACAATATGAGTCAACTGCCGATGACTGGCGGTGTAACAATCGGCGTAATGGGTGCCGGCGGTCTATCTGTATTGTGTTTCGCATTATTAAGTGGCGTAAAAGCTGGCAAGATGCGTCGCGACGGACTGCATGACGGGCTAGATCTGTGGAGGAGGTCATGACATGGGTATGTCGTTTAGACGGAAACTGCACACGGTCATATCCGCTAGCGCCACGTTCTTATGCCTATCAATCCTGTGCATGGCAACTGGCGCGCCCAGCGCCTCAGCGCAAGACTCACAGCCCGTCATCGCGCAAGACGGACCGGTCGCGTCCACCGACATGATGGTGGTTGAAAACAACCCTTCACAATCTGAGGAGCTACCTGAATCTGACCAGTCAGCATTACCCAAAGATGAGCAAAACAGCACTGACGATACCATGACATTAGCGTTGTGGAATAGTCCACCGGCAGAAGGTTGGTTGAAATTCTTCAACCATAATAGTGAGGAATTTACTCATAAAGAGATAACTGTCTCCGGCCAACTGTCGTACACTATGCCCACATTGAATGATGTGCCAAGTGTTGAGTATCACGCAAATCAAGGATTGAGCGGGAACGCAGACTGGGTGCCGATTGCGTGGCAATCGCAATGGTTTGATGTCGGTGGACGATGCCGTCAAGATCACGATCTTTCGGAGTGCCAAATTACTGGGAACGGCGGGTTTACGCCGATAACAATCCAAGGATCACAGGAAATGCGTCGATTCCGTCCCGGCGATAGGGTTGCTCATCCTACCGCAACTGGTTCCAATCCTAAATGGATGATCTACCACAAAAGCTGGGTGGTATACGCTGGTCAGGTACGGTACGCGCCTAACGGTGGTAGTGGTACTATGCAATCCACCTCGCCCAACTCATCCGTCGATCTCAACAACGAAACGCATTTCTACAATCTGCTAGCCACGTTAGCTGCTAATAAGTTCACCAGACCCGGTTATCGGTTTACTGGCTGGAAGAGTCGAGGTACCAGTGTAGTGCAACAACCTGGCGACACCGTATACATGGCAGCTTTACGATACATTTTCGCTAGTCAAGATTCGATTTACGACGCGCAGTGGGAGCGATTACCGCAAGTTACGTCGATGCCATCCACTGGTGGAACTGGACTGGTTGCTATGCATCTTGCTGGAGCTGGACTGTGCGCGGGAGCGTGCGGTGGCGTGTCTTCACTAGTTCGGCGTCGCGATGAACATCGCAAGTAAATCTGTGGTTCGGGATATTGAGCTGGTCTTGCAAGATTGGTTTGAGATAATACATGGCACAGTTCAGCCAATGTCCCGTGCTGCTCGTACTGCACGACGTCGCCGTATCAGCGCAGCACGGTGGCGGTTTCGTCTCATGACGGCCGTCACCGTGGTTGCGGCTTTGCTTGGCATATGCGTATTTGTTTGGATTGGCGTGGCACAATCTGCTTCTCGTCGCCAAGCAGTATCCGTGATAGAACAAGCCGTGATAGAGAACACTGATACGGCGGTACAAGAGACACGACGTATATCGATCGCCGAAGCACGCGACTATAACACGAAGCTCGCTTCGACACCACAAATCATTGGCGAAGTCTTAACAGATGACGGCACACCTGCTGGTGACTTTACTTTCGACGGTGACGACGAGTACCGCAGCCTGTTAGACATGGGTGATTCGATCATGGGAGCACTGCGCATCCCTAAAATCGGCTTACTGTTACCGATTCGCCACGGTGCTGGCGAGTATGCACTGTCTAATGGACTAGGGCATCTACACGGTACAAGTCTGCCGGTGGGCGGCGTATCGACACATGCCGTCGTCACTGGGCATCGCGGACTCGCCGATAAAGAACTGTTCACTAGATTGGATGAGTTAACAGTCGGAGACCCGTTCTATATCGAGCTTGCTGACGGCACCACATTGGGTTATCGTATCGAGCACATTGTGGAAACCGACCCTAATGATACTGATCGGTTACGCATTGAATCTGGACTTGACCAAGTCACGCTGGTCACATGTACACCAATTATGCTCAATACGCGACGGCTCCTCGTCACTGGCATACGCGCTAGCATGCCAGACATCGTGCCGGTACCGCAATCCGCACCCGGTGACAATCATCCAAAAACGACCGCAACAATAGCTTCAAGCCTATGCGCTGGTATTGGCTGGTTCGCGCTCGCTCGTGGTGCACGTCGGCGTAACCAATTCGCCATACGACCTCAACATATTGCCCCTTCACAAGGAGACGATGATGCATGACGATGCATGATGATGATTATCGACGGCGAGCGCGTTTCCGAATACTCAACGACTTGCATCGCCGTCATGCTGAGCGTAGACGGTTACGATGGCTGGCTTTCATCGTTGCTGTGGTGCTGCTTGTTGTCATAGGATGTGTTGAGAATTGGATGCGAGTGGCTATTGCTGCTGAGGATTCGACGGTTATAGCTGGATGCTCGGCGGCTATGGCTTGGCCTGTAGAAGATCCGATGGTGATGCGTTCGTTTGACGGGCCGGCACAGCCGTGGTTGTCTGGACATCGTGGTGTTGATCTTGCAGTGACGGAAGGCGATACGTTGATCGCTCCGGCTGATGGTGTGATTTCATATGCTGGCAGTGTTGCTGGCAAGTCAGTGGTGAGCATCGCGTATCGCGGTCTGACACTTACGTTTGAGCCAGCGCGCACGTTGTTGGAAGTTGGTGCGCATGTGCGTAGGGGAGTGCCGTTCGCTACGGTGAGTGGCTTGTCTGATCATTGTGATGGCAAATGCGTGCACTGGGGTATTAAACGTGGGGCTCGTGATTATCTTGATCCTGAGTTGCAGGTTGGTAACAGGCGTATTGCTCTCAAGCCAGTACTCACATCAGCGACGGCGACTCGTGCGCCTTCATCGCTTGTTTCCGTGACGCATTAGACTAGGTGACAACCACTACGGTAGGAGTTACAGTCATGTATAAGCAATACACACGCCCACTTGAGCAGTCGATTGACGACGACAAGAATTTGTTTGCAGTACTTGCCGAACGAGCAGAACGTACTCCGAATGACTCATTGGTTGAGTATAAGGATGAGACTGGTACGTGGCGTTCGTTTAGTGCGACTGAGTTTCGGGATGAGGTTATTGCTATCGCTAAGGGACTGATTGCGCGTGGCATTATGCCCGGTGACAGTGTGTCGGTGATCGCTCACACCTGCTGGCAGTGGACGGCTCTCGACATGGCTATTATGTCAATTGGTGCGCTCACAGTGCCTGTGTATGAGACTAATTCGCCGGCTCAAGTACGCATGATTTTCAACGATGCTGATGTGAAAATGGCGTTTGCTGAAGATGATGCGCAACGTGACAAAATTGAATCGGTACGTGCTGACTGTCCTGAATTGCGTGACGTGTATGTGATCGGTTTGGGTGCTGTTGACACGATGATCGAATATGGTCGTGCGGTTTCTGACGCAGAGTTTTGGGAGCGTGAACGGGCGGTGCAGGGTGATGATCTTGCCACAATTGTGTATACGTCTGGCTCTACTGGCACGCCGAAGGGTATTGAGTTGAGTCACCGAAACTTTGTGTTTATCACATATTCGGGTGTCCAATCCATGCCTGATATTGCTATGAAACCGAATCGTCGTTTACTGCTGTTTTTGCCGCTTGCGCATGTGTTTGCGCGTTATATGCAGTTCTTCTGCTTTGCCGGTAATGTCACGCTTGGCTTGTCTAGTAATCTTAAGACTATTCTCGCTGATTTCAGTGCGTTTAAGCCAACGTTTATTCTCGCAGTGCCACGTATTTTTGAGAAAATCTACAATGCTGCTTCACAAAAAGCTGGTGCTGGCTTGAAAGGTCGTATCTTTGCTGGCGCGACACAGGTTGCGCGCAAATGGTCGTATGCTCAGCAGTCTGGCGAGCCGATTCCATTCATGCTTCAAGCACAGCACGCACTGTATAACAAGCTGGTCTATCGCTCGATTATGGCTGTGTTCGGCGGGCACGTAGAATATGCGGTTTCTGGTGGTGCGCCGCTTGACGCTTCCATTGCGCATTTCTTCAACGGTGTTGGTTTGCCACTGTTAGAGGGTTATGGCATGACGGAAACATGTGCACCATCGAGTGTGAACCCTACTGTTGGATATAAGATTGGCACGATTGGTTTGCCAATGCAGGGCGTTACGATGGGCGTGGATGAAGATGGTGAACTGTGTGTTAAGTCTCCAGCGGTGTGCGTTGGCTATCATAATCATCCTGAATTAACCAAACAGCAGATCGTTGATGGCTGGCTACATACTGGTGATCTTGGAACGATTGATGATGACGGATTTGTATCTATTACCGGCCGCAAGAAGGATCTCATCATCACTGCTGGTGGCAAGAACGTGTCACCGGGGATTCTCGAGGCATCGGTAATGACTTCTCCCGTGGTCGATCAGTGTGTTGTTATTGGTGATCGCAAGCCGTTTGTTGCTGCGATTATTTCGCTTGATCTGGCTGAAACTAATACGTGGCTTACCGCGCAAGGTGCAGAACCAGTGACAAATTTGGCTGAGGCTGCGAAGAATCCGATTGTGGTTGCAGAAGTTGAGCGTGCGGTCAACAAGGCTGACGATCTTGTTTCTCGTGCTGAGTCAATTCGTAAGTTTGAAATCGTTCCTGACTCGTTCACTGAGGCAAACGGTATGCTCACCCCGAGCCTCAAAGCCAAGCGACAGGTGATCGTTGACCATTATCGCGATCTTATCGATAACGTCATCTACGCTGGCAAACGGTGACTTGTCCCAAGTGCGCTAGCTTTGCCGTGGTTGATGGATGGTGTGTGTTACGCGACACGCTCCGGGCTGAGCCGTTAAGCGGACAGTCCAGTGGACTGTCGTAGGCTCAGTGAGCAGCTTGCTGCGAAGAGCGCGTGCAACGCGCTACGGCCAAGTCTTACGGTCGCGTAACACACCATCCATCAATCACTCTGTGAAACGAAAGACTCTTATTGTGGTTCCCCTAGTAAGGGAGCTATCGTCTCATAAGAGGTCATTACTTCACTAGCGAGGTGAGATCAGATAAACATAGTTCAAAGCTCACGCCACGCTCTTCATAGTGAGGCTGGTCGAGAGTTGAGATCATTGCATGGCGTACGAATTCACCGGCGATGCGGGCTGACTCGGCGAGTCCACGTCCGGCTAATACTGCGCCACATAGTGCTGAGGCAAAAGCATCGCCAGTGCCGTGAATCATATATGACAATCGTTGGTGAGCAAGTTCACGCTTGCCTGCTACGCCAGTTGCGGCACTGACCACGTAATTGCGAATGAACCCGTCGCCACGATCAATGCCTTTGAGCACTACATGTTTTGCGCCGAGGTTAAGTAGCTCGTCAAGTAGCGTATTAACTGCCGTATCGTCAAGATCACTGCCGGCATAGGTGTGCCCAGTGAGTATCGACGCTTCAGTCAAATTTGGCATGAGTACATCTGCGCCTTCAGCTAACGCGCCCATTGCTTCACATAATTCAGGCGTATAGGTGGGGTAGAGTTCGCCACTGTCGCCCATTACCGGATCAACGAGCCGTAGCGCATGCGGGTACTCTCGATAGAGCCGCTGAATAATCGCCACTTGATCTGGAGAACCAAGAAACCCAGAATATACGCCGTCGAGATCGACATGTTCTTCACGCCATGCGTCGAGATAACCGGTGAGTATATCAGTGGTGTCGTGAAACGTGAACACCGGATATTTTGTATGTGCAGAAAACAGTGCAGTCGGAACTGGGCACACGTCACAACCGGCGGCCGATAGGATTGGTATAGCGGCAGTTAACGAGCACTTGCCGTATCCACACATGTCATGTACGGCGGCCACGCGCGGGATGTAACGTGGATTGCGGTCGTAAAGCGGTGCGTCTGCCGTGGTCGTGTCGGTCATAGAGTGTCCTTTCATTCGCTGATGCACGACTGTAGCCGTTCGCATGACCATTCGGATGTGTGAATGTACATGGTGACGGTCTGACTGAGCCAAGTTTGGGGGAGCGGTCTCGGCGTGTCGCGACGGTAATGCGTGATTGTGCCATCATTTTGACAACGTTGAATTCCTACTGCCGCAAGGGTTGATAAAGGGATATAGACAACCGTGATAGCGTTCAGCTTGCGCGAACTAGTATCACCCTCGTAAGGTCATAACCAACGCCTCGCCACGACGCAGACAACAACGGTGGCGGCGTGGCGAGCACCATAGTTACGACGCACGAAGGAGCGACAACCATGACCGATCCGAACAAGAAGTATCGTTTTGAAACCCTGCAGCTGCATGTTGGACAGGAAGAAGCTGACCCGGCTACCGATTCTCGCGCGGTACCGATTTACGCGACCACCAGCTACGTGTTCCACAACTTCGACCATGCTGAAGCTCGCTTCGGTCTGGCTGATCCGGGCAACATTTACGGCCGTCTGACCAACTCCACTCAGGGCGTGTTTGAGAACCGTATTGCTGCTCTCGAAGGCGGTACCGCAGGTCTTGCTGTTGCCTCTGGTGCAGCTGCTGTTGAATACGCGGTGCGCAACATCACGCAGTCTGGCGATCACATCGTGTCCTCGAAGAACATTTACGGCGGTACCTTCAACCTGCTCAAGCACACGCTGCCGCGTGACGGCATCACTACCACCTTCGTCGACCCGGAAGTGCCGCAGAACTTCGAAGATGCAATTCAGGAAAACACGAAGCTTGTCTACTTTGAGACGTTCGGCAACCCGAACGCTGACCTGCCGGATTTCGAAGCTATTTCTGAGATCGCTCATAAGCATCATCTGCCGGTGATTGTTGACAACACGTTCGCTACGCCGTACCTGTTCCGTCCGCTCGAGCACGGCGCTGATGTGGTGGTTGAGTCTGCAACCAAGTTCATCGGTGGCCACGGCACTACGCTCGGTGGCGTAGTCGTTGAAGGCGGCAAGTTCGACTGGGCTGCAGTGCCAGGCAAGTTCCCAACCCTGACGGAAGCTGATCCGTCTTACCACGGTCTCAACTTCTACGAGACGCTCGGCCCGGCAGCGTTCGTAACTCGTATCCGTGCTATTCTGCTGCGCGATACTGGTGCTACCCTGTCTCCGTTCGCAGCATTCCTGCTATTGCAGGGCACCGAAACCTTGTCACTGCGTGTTGAGCGTCACGTACAGAACGCGCTTAAGGTTGTCGAGTACTTGCAGACTGTGCCGGAAGTTGAGTCTGTTTCCCACCCGTCTATTCCGGGTCGTCGCGATCACGCGCTGTACGAGAAGTACTTCCCGAACGGAGCTGGCTCCATTTTCACGTTCGATATTAAGGGCGGTAAGGACGCGGCGCGTGTCTTCATTGACAACCTGCACCTCTTCTCGCTGCTCGCTAACGTGGCTGATGTGAAGTCTCTTGTCATCCACCCGGCTTCCACTACGCACTCGCAGGAGACTCCGGAGGAGCTTGAGGATCAGGGCATTCACCCGGGCACTATTCGTCTGTCGATTGGTACCGAGAACATCGAGGATATTCTCGATGATCTCAAGGGTGGTTTCGAGGCAGTGCGTGCTTCCGGCCTCGCCAAGTAACGTAATACTGCTGAGCTTGAGTTGAGACTGAGGCTGAATGTCAGACTCAAGCGTTTGATTGGTTGAATGTTATCGGCTAAGGGTTCCTCTTCTCGTGAAGAGGAACCCTTTTGCTTATGTGCTGTAGCGTTGTATCGCGTGGTGCTGTATCGCGTGTGCTGCGGTGCTGTAGCGTTGTAGCGCTGTGGTGCGTGGCAGAAAACGCTCACTGAACACCCTCTCAGTGAGCGTTTTCTGCCACTACAGTATGTGACTGGCAGAAAACGCTCGCTCAGCCACACCTGAGCGAGAGAAAACCGCCACGCACTGATGATGCGTTTGATGCTTCAACGATTTGATGCTTTGACGCTTTGCCGCAGTTGTAATGCTTTGGAACTTTGGGGCTATGGCACGGTGAATCTCTGTGAAACTGCCCATTACTGATGGTGTGATCGCAAGTGCCGCGTACAATATTTCCTGTTTTGCGATACGCAATCTCAAATTATGATATTTTGAAAGTTTTACATCTGTATAACTTTCAAAACTGCGTATAATAACTATTGGATTCACTGAAATAGAAACTACTACATATAGTCATATAGTGTAGTTGTTCCGGTTGGGGGTATCCACATCTATCTCAGTCATCATATACAAGAGAGGAACCAGTATGACTGCACGCGCACAAAAGGCCATCACTGCGAGCACTATCCCGCTCATCGCCATCATGACCGCTGTAACCACGGTGCTGACCATGTTCGTCAAGATTCCCACGCCTACCCGTGGCTATCTGAATCTGTCAGACACCATGATTTACTTCGCATCCTACGCGTTCGGGCCGTGGGTTGGCGGCATCATCGGTGGCCTTGGTCCAGCGTTGTCTGATCTGATCAGCGGCTACCCGCAATGGGCAATCTTCACGTTCATTATTGACGGTGTACAGGCACTTATTGTCGGCTTGCTGCTTAAGGAATTCAAGCCGCTTAACGTAATTGGTGTCTCCGTTCTCGCTGGCGTATGGAAGGTGTTCGGCTACTTTATTGCTGGCGGCATTCTTTCCGGTTGGGGTCCGGCCCTCGGTGAAGTAGCCGGCAATAGTTTCCAGATGATCGTCGGTCTGATTGTCGGTCTCGCACTGTTCTCTGCTGTGCGCAAGGCATATCCGCCGCTGGTGCGCTTGGGTAACCTCGGTGTCAAGACCGCAGCCTGAACCAGCTGCAACAATACATCCGTATTGTTTTCGGCTCTTCTCATGATAATGAGGAGAGCCGTTTTGCGTGTTACTCATGCGTGTACTCACGTGTATCGCAACATGCGTCGCATAGCGATCCATACATTGACGGCTGATAAATAGACTGGCGAGCACACGATTTCAAGAGCGCAATAGGACGCGATAGAGCGCGACAGAGCACGATATAGGATATGACGAATGAGCTTAAGCAATTTGATCGAGACGCATGACTTAGGATGGCGATATGCCCCAATCGCTGATAACGGACGTCCGATTCTTGGACTTGAGCATATCAACCTAGCCATTCGTGCTGGCGAATTCATTGGTATAGTAGGCCCCACAGGCGCTGGAAAATCCACGTTATGCATGGCTTTAGCTGGCATTATTCCCAATCTTGCAGATGGTGAGATGACCGGCTCTGTGCTCGTCGCTGGTATGGATACGTCTACCGTATCAGTTGCCGACCTTTCTACTCATATTGGCTACGTACAGCAAGATCCAGAATCGCAACTGTTTTGTGCCAGTGTTGAAGATGAAATAGCATTCCCACTCGAAAATCGTGGGATAGCACCGCATTGTATTGACGATCGTATCGATGAAGTACTGCGTTTAGTCGGCATGAGCGATTATCGCAAGCGTGTACCAACCAGTTTGTCAGGCGGACAAATGCAGCGTGTTGCATTAGCATCCGCGCTCGCCGCTGAGCCAGATATTCTTGTACTAGACGAGCCGACTGCAGCTCTTGATCCAGACGGTAAACGTGAAGTATTCGATACTCTTACCGCACTGCGCCGCAGTCATGCTGGCCACAATCTTACGGTTGTCATGGCTGAACAAGATACTTCGCATCTGCCACAGTGGGCAGATCGTATTCTCGTCCTCGATCATGGGCAGCTCGTTGCTCAAGGCGACCCCGATATCTTTGTTCGTCAATCGCAACTGTTTACGCAACTTGGTATCGCCTTGCCTCATGATTCACAACCGCCGCTACGTATCGCAACCGCGAATCAGACCAAAAATCGCGATAATAATAACCACGCAACTCAGCCAGCGATCGCTCTCGATCACGTCACGTACCGTTATCCTGAAACGAGTGCAGATACTCCTCCCGCACTCGAGAACGTGACTTGCATGATTCCGCGAGGTGCGTTCGTCGGGCTTATCGGCAGTAACGGTTCCGGAAAAACTACGCTGGCCAAGCACCTGAACGCGCTCCTCAAACCGACAGAAGGCCGTGTCATAACCGATGGCTTCAACACACGCGACCACACGGTAAGTCGAATGGCAGCTCACGTCGGTTTCGTTTTCCAAAATCCCGATCATCAGATTTTCTGCGCCAGTACCCGCGAAGAGATCGCGTTCGGACCCAAAGCACTCGGTCATACCCTGCAACAGATCGACCATGAGGTTGTAGAGGCAATGCGTTTGTTCAATCTTGAGCGATACGCTGATATTTCACCGGCAACACTTGGATACGGTGACCGTCGTGCTGTCGCGCTCGCTTCAGTCCTCGCAATGAATACGCCGATTCTTGTTCTTGACGAGCCTACTGCTGGACTTGACCTCAACCTGTCTACTCGTTTCCTACGTGCAGTTGCCAAGCGCAACCGAAATGGCACAACCGTTATCATGATCAGTCACGATATGCATGCGGTTGCTGCATACTGCACACACATTATGCGCATGAATAACGGACGACTCGTGGAATACGGACGTCTTGAACAAGGTAGTGAACGAGATGGTGAACGCAGTAATGAACGGAGCATCAATGAACGCTGACCTTTACGTTCCCGGCAACGGTTGGCTGCACCGCGCCGACCCACGCGTCAAATTTGTACTCTCACTAGCATTGCTCGTGCTATGCCTCATATGGCGAAACTGGATATTCATGCTTGCTGCTGTCATACTTGAACACGCACTGCTCGCCAGCGACCATATTCCTGCCGAACGTATTACATGGGTATGGAAAGTACTCGCGCCCGTAATTATCATGATCGTCATACTGTGGCCAATATTCGACCCGACAGGCGACCATGAGATTTGGCATTGGGGTTTCCTGCGCATCACCCGAGAAAATCTCATTATGGCCGCCGTCATGGGCTTGCGTATTCCCGCGTTAGGTTTTGCCTGTTTTCTCACCTTATTCACTACAAGTCAAGCCAAACTTATTCGTGGCCTCGTTGCTCTCGGCGTGCCCTATCGCGTCGGACTCACACTTGCCACATCACTGCGCTACATACCAGTATTCTTCCAAATTTTCCAATCGGTATCTGCAGCGCAACGCGCACGAGGTCTTGACCTCACAGCACGCAATGCTGCCGACAGTCTTGACAGTGGAACGCCCACCAACAACAGGCAGCAACGCAAGTACGTGTACAATCCCATTACTCGCCTTGTCACACGATTCATGGCGTACCTGCCGATCATCGTAGCCGTGCTCATTCGCGCCTATCGCATGAGCCAAAGCGTCGGTTGGGCAATGGAATCACGCGGACTCGGATTATCCGGCGTCACACGCACATACCGCATCACACTCGCCATGCGTAAAACTGACTGGCTACTGCTTGCGGTAACTGTGATCGGCACGGTAACTGTGATCGCCGCAATGCTATTGTTACGGTAACACTCGCGCGAAAGGGAATGTGGATGACAGTAATACACAGTACAGTTCAACGGCGCGATCTTGAAGTTATTTCCGCATTGCAACGCGACGGCCGACTGTCGATGGCTGCGCTCGCCGACCAACTTGGTATTTCCGTATACGCGGCTACGGACAGTTACCGGCGGCTTACGGCAAGTGGTGTCATGTCTGTTGTACCGGTGATTAATCCACTGTCGTTAAGCAATTATTGCCAAGTAATTGTGGGATTGCGTATTAATGGTGCGCGCGATGCGGCAATTGCTCAGTTACAAGCTATGCCACAGGTTACCTACGTTGTACGAACGCTTGGAGACGCGGATATTATTGCCGAAGCGGTGGTGTATACGAATGCGGCGATGGATCACTTTCTCAAAAATGACTTACGTCGTCTGCCCGGACTGGAACGGGTGCATGTGTTCTCCTGTGCGAAACTCGTACTTGATGACCATAACGTGAGTGTTGTCAACCGTATGCTTGCCTCGCTCGGTGGCGAGCCGACTATGACGAAACACGATGCGAATGTTGGCGCGAATATTCCGATGACATCACTAGGGGAGCGGCTGGCAGAAACGTTTAACGCATTACAAGCCGATGGACGTGCCAGTTATGCTACTGTCGGTGCGCAACTTGGCGTAACCCATACTGCTGTGCGAGGTCGCGTGAAACGGCTTGAAGACGCTGGCATTATGCGCATTATGGCAACGGTTAGTCCAATGAAACTCGGCGCATTCGCTCAGGCGTTCATCGGACTGGCTGTGCGGCCTCCTCACGAGCTTGAACTTGATCGTTTGACTGCGATTGATGAAGTTACGTACGTGATGAGCGGCGTTGGATTAAGTGGTGCGGATTATTTGGTTGAAATGATTGCTGACGATGATGATGCATTGTGGCATGCCGTCGACCGATCAATTCGTTCGCTCGACGGCATTGAACAATGTTGGTGGGCAACCACAGTGAGCGTTGACAAAGAAAGCTACTGGCTCGACCCGCCCGTAGAAGCCACGCATATTGCAGCAGATTGAACCGACTAGCTGTTGAGTTCAAGCTCGCCGAGTTTATCGGTGAGCTTAATGTTTTCTCGATAATCGACTGGACACGCGATGATATGTACTCCGCCGTCAGCCATCATTGCGGATTCAATAGCTGGTTTAAGATCATCGGCGGAAGTCACCAGATGACCGTGCGCACCGAAACTTTCCGCCAATTTCACGAAATCAGGATTGGTAAAATCCACGTCATCATGACGGCCATTATGCAGTTCCATCTTCCACTTAATCAGACCATATGCTCTATCGACCCATACGAGAATGACAATATGACATCCGAGTCGAACTGCTGTTTCAATCTCCTGCACATTCATCATGAAACTGCCATCGCCCATTACCGCGAGTATTGGCCGGCCATGTCGAGCCAGCGACGCGCCGATCGCGCCCGGTAGAGTCCAACCCATAGTTGACAAACTATTGTCAATAATGCAAGTATTCGGCAAATATGTGGGGTACAGGCGCGCCATCCACATTTTGAGTGCGCCGGTATCCACGAGTGCCACGTCACTGTCGCTCAGCGCTTTGCGCGTGTCATAGACGACACGTTGCGGTTTCATTGGGAACGCATCGTCGTCTTTGCATGATTCAAATTCGCTCGTTAAGAGTTTGCGAATATCTGATTCGGCGTTATCAAACGTGACGCTGCGTTCACGAAGCGCATCAATAAGCTGAGTTAATGTCGCATCAATATCAGCAATAATATTCAGTGTCGTCGTGTAATGCGCATCCGTATCTTCCACGAACGTGTTGATATGAATGATTTTCTTATCATTGCGCGGATTGATTTTCACCGGGTCGAACTGTTGAATCGAAAAGCCGATCGCAATAATAAGATCCGCATCGTCGAACGCAAAATTCTCATAATCGTGACGCATAAAACCGACAACTCCAAGCGCGTTGCGATGTCGGTCAGAGAATACGCCTTTGCCCTCAAATGTGGTAGCTACCGGTGCGTTGAGTTGCTCAGATAATACGCGCAACTGATAGTCCGCGTTTGCACGGCTCACACCGTTACCGGCGAGAATAATCGGATGCTGAGCTTTTGCAATAATGTCGGCCGCGGATTCGATGTCAGCAGGCGTAGGCACAGTGTGCACTTGCATTGCACGACTGAGCGGTTCAGCGTCAGCTGGTGCAGGCTGTTCGGCGATATCTTCGGGCAGAATAATGCAGGTTGCGGCAGGACGCTTGCGTTGGGCGAGCGAGAATCCTTTGCGCATCGTTTCAGTGACGGCAGCAGGACTCAATATCATATTCGTCCAACGGGTGATCGGGCGGAATACGGAAACAAGATCGATAATTTGGTGCGATTCCTTATGAATACGGTCGATGTTTCCTTGTGCGCATAAGGCGACGAGCGGCGTGTTACTTGCGTTTGCACAGGCTACTGGCAGGGTGAGATTGAGTGCGCCCGGTCCAAGGGTTGCGAGACATACGCCGGGCTTGCCAGTCAGATGAGCGTATGTGAGTGCCATGAAACCAGCACCTTGTTCATGACGGGTGACGACGAATCGAATACGACCATCACGTTCGAGCGCCTCGATGAATGGAATATTTTCCTCACCGGGGATGCCAAAAATCACTTCGACACCTTCTTGAACGAGGCATTGGACCATGAGATCGGCGACGTTGCGCTGCTGACGGTGTTCATCATGTGGGTGATGAGTACCTGTTGCATCAGCAGTACTGTTCTGCCGGTGGTCATCAAACAGACGTGATTCGATACGAGCAAATAATGATTGATCTTGCGGGGATGTCATGAATACGTGAGTATAGCGGTGATATGTATCGATATGATAATCGTTGCCGACACTACGTGTTACTGAATACTTATATATATATATTACGATTCCACCAGCTTTCGCCGGACGTTAACTTATACATAACAGTGCTCATCCTGAAGGATGACTATGTGTGTGCAGGTTTCCATCTGCCGCACGATGCCGTCAGCAATCATTTTCTGCGACTATGAAATCATCATCCGATTATGTTCGAGGAAATGAGGAATCATGGAAGGTATGGTCAACGGGGGAATCAACCCGACCGCTATCGAAGCAATCGATCTGGTCAAAAATTACGGCGAAGGTGATACTGCTGTTCACGCATTGCGCGGCGTCAACGTACGATTCGAGCAAGGCAAGTTCACCGCTATCATGGGCCCGTCCGGCTCGGGCAAATCTACGCTCATGCATACGCTCGCCGGACTTGATTCGGCAACTTCCGGACGCATCGTCTTCGACGGCGCGGATATCACGAAGATGAACGACAATCAGCTCACCTTACTGCGCCGACACAAGATCGGTTTCATTTTCCAAAGTTTCAACCTATTGCCTATGTTTAGTGCTGAACAAAACATCCTCATGCCATTGACGCTCGCCGGCGACAAGCCAGATCGTCGTTGGTTCCGGCAGCTTGTCGAAACACTAGGACTTCAAGATCGCCTCAACCACCGGCCGAACGAACTGTCCGGAGGCCAGCAGCAGCGTGTCGCAATCGCCCGCGCGCTCATCACCAAACCGGCGCTTGTGTTCGCCGACGAGCCGACCGGCAATCTCGATTCTGTTTCCAGTGCCGAAGTACTGAGTTTCTTAAAACGTTCAGTCAAAGAACTAGGCCAGACAATCATCATGGTCACTCACGATGCAGTCGCCGCATCCTACGCCGACCGTGCAATCGTATTCGCTGATGGTCGCATCGTCGCCGATGTACCAAACCCAAACGCGGAACAGATGAACGAACTACTCATGGTCGAGCGTGAACGCGCCACGCGTGCCGCTGTCACGCCGGTTGTCGCCTGAGTTTTTCCGGACCGAATCCAAGGAGCTGTAATCATGTTCTCCATCACTTTGAAACTCATGAAGAAAAGCGCGAGGATGCTCATCCCCGCAGGTATTGCCATACTCATCGGCACTGCGTTCATCTGCGCTACGTTCCTGTTCTCCAACACCATGAAGGATGCGCTCGGCCGACAGCAGACAGCCCAATACGGTGACGCAAATTATATTGTCATGGTCGACTCGGATGCGCTCAAACCACTCAGTCAAGAGGAGAAGTCCAATGCGACGACCCATTCGGTCAGTGACTTCCAGCTTGATCGAATACGCGCCATTGACGGGGTGAAAAGCGTTCGTGCAGATGCTAGCGTCGGCGGATTAATTGTCAGCCATGATGATAAACACATCAATGGGCTCGCAGCCAGTACGGCTACTGATGCCGCATTACTGCCAGTGCAGATCACATCCGGTAGCCAGCCGGTCGATAACAATGAGATTGCTCTTCCGCAATCTGTTGCCCGGCAACTTGGCGTCAAGATCGGCGATACGGTCAGCGTAGATTCGCGTACGGCACAATATACTGCCCAAGATGCTGGAAAGGAATCGACACCTATCGAAGTGCGCGTTGTTGGATTGACCGACGATGTCAATGGCGCAGCAGCATACTATGGCGGTGCGTCTATCTTGTCCGACAATGTCACTGCGACCTTGAACGGTTATCCTGACTTCGCTCATCTGCAAACCACGCAGCTGCTACTTAACTTGGATGGCGCTGGTACCGGCCGCAGCGGTGATACTCGCGCGCAAGCTACCGCAGACCAAATCGCTCAATTGCTGCCCAAGTATTATATTGTCGTGTCTCGCGATGTTGCCAATCAGAAAGCCATTGCGGAATTAACTGACGAGAACGGCACCGACATTGTTACTACGTTCCTACTGAGCTTCGGCATACTCGCCATGTTCGTCGCCGCACTTGTTATCGCTAACACATTCCAAGTGCTTGTTGCGCAACGTCGCCGCACTCTCGCGCTCCTGCGTACGATCGGTGCAAAAAAAGGTCAGTTGTATGGTTCGGTGCTATTTGAAGCCGGTGTACTCGGTTGTATTGCTTCTGCGCTTGGCGTAGCGCTTGGATGTGCGCTTATCGCCGGGCTATGCGCTTCCGGACTGCTGTCTTCCACCGGCATGTCTGCACGGTTCGTTCCCAGCTGGCAGGCGTTCATTGTTCCGATAGTTTTCGGCATCATCATGACCGTGATCGCTTCGCTCAGCTCCGCACGTTCCGCCACTGCGGTTACGCCGCTCGAAGCCTTGCGCCCGATCGAACTGACCGATACGCGTCGTGCCGGTCGTGTACGCGCTGCGATTTCGATAATTATGCTCGTGATCGGCTGCGCGTTCGCTGGATTTGCCGCATGGCAGATGGCGCAATACATTGCCACGCAATCGTCAATGATTGACAATGGTGGTTATTCGACGGTGCTGCTCATGGCAATCGTCGGCTGTGCGTTCATCTTCCTCGGTCTTGTGTTGTCTGCGACGTTCTGGTTGCCGGTGCTTATGCGTGGAGTCGGTGCACTGGTCGCGCTGAGTGGTCCGAGTGCTAAGGTCGCGCATGCAAACATTCAGAAAAATCCTCGTCGCGTGGCTGCGACTGGAGCTGCACTGCTGATTGGCGTGACGCTCGTCTCTACCATCGCCACGGGTGCGGCCAGCGGCAAACAGACGATGGGCGAGGCGCTCGATCAGCGATATAGCGTCGATATGATCGCCGACGGTCCTGATATTACCGATCAGCAAGCCGCCGAAGCAGCCAAGATCAAGGGAGTAACCGCCTCTGTATACGCTCCGGCCACCATTATGTATGCCACGTCGAAGAACGGTGTCAAGGACATGAGCGTGCTGCTTGTCGGCGTGGAAAACGCGGATGCGCTGCGCGGCGTTATGGAGGCCGATCTTAACGGTGTGACGATCGGCGAACATGATGTACTGTTGCCGAAGTATGAAGCGTTTGGTGGCAAGATGGTCACGTTCGATGGCAACGGTGTTACGTTTGCGCCGAACCCATCGGGAGTAGATGCCTCGACTGGAGATGCTGCTGGAACTGGTTCAACCAAATCTCAAGCTAAGCCGATAACGCTTAAACCGGTACAGGCTGACTACCGTCGCATATCCGACAGCTACAATGCAGTCGCCTTCATCAGCGCCAGCCACTTTACGAACGGCGATCTGAGCGCAAACGACCACATGATGCTCATGCGTATCGATGCAAATACAGCTGGAACCACTATGAGCGAGGTACTTACGGGCGTACAGAACGTGTTCTCCGGCAGCATGGGCGTCAATGTGACCGGACCAGTCGTTGAACGTTCGATGTGGGAGACCATGATCAACGGCATGATGACGCTGCTCGTCGGTCTGATCGCGGTCGCTGTACTCATCGCTCTCGTTGGCGTGGCGAACACGCTGTCACTATCCGTGATTGAACGCACTCGCGAATCAGCCACTCTGCGTGCTATTGGCATGACACGCGGTCAGTTGCGTCGCTCGCTCGCGGTAGAGGCATTGCTGCTGTCGCTTGTCTCCGGCGTGACCGGTGTGATACTCGGCACTTTGTTCGGCTGGCTCGGCTCTTACATGGTGTTTAGCTTGTACGGTACGGTTGTTTTCCCGTTTGACTGGACTTCCAATGGTATCGTGCTTGCAGTGGCGGCCATCGCCGCGTTGATCGCCAGTATCGCCCCGGCTCATCGTGCGGTGAGCACGCCGCCTGTCGAGGCTCTCGCTGAAGCCTGACGGCTTGCGAAGATCAATTGAGGGATGACACCAATCTGTCATCCCTCAATTGCTGTAAATCAAGAGCTTTATACCAAGCCATTATCGTAGGCGAAAACGACTGCTTGTACGCGGTCACGAGCATTGATCTTGGCGAGAATATGCGCCACATGCGTCTTCACGGTTGGCAAACTAATAAACAGTTTGTCAGCGATTTCTTGATTGCTTAAACCATGTGCGATTTCCACCAGCACCTCGCGCTCGCGGTCCGTAAGTAGATCCAATTCCGGGTCCGTGTATGCTGGACGGACACCCGTATCGACAGTATGCGCCGACGTTTCACCGTTCGCGTACCCGTCTTGCATCATTTTCTCAATAAGTCGTTTCGTAGCAGACGGTGCGATGATTGCATTCCCGTTGAACACCGTACGAATGGACGATAGCAACGTTTCTGGCTCAGTGTCTTTCAGCAAGAATCCTGATGCGCCAGCATTGATCGCAGCCATTACATACTCGTCGAGATCGAACGTGGTCAGAATGATCACACGCGTCGGATTCGCGGACCCATCTCCAGACGCACTGATGCGACGAGTTGCTTCAATGCCATCCATACCGGGCATACGCACATCCATAAGTACCACATCAGGGTGCAACGACTCGGCTAACGATACTGCTTGTGCACCGTCACTAGCTTGGCCAACAACCTGCATATCTGGTTGTGAGCCGATTACCATTGCGAATCCGGCACGCACGAGTTCCTGATCGTCCGCTATTACCACATGAATCCTGTTCTCACTCATAGTTCACCACTGTATTCGTTCCTCGGTAACGTGAAGGTTGACAACACCCTGATTCTTCCCTGAATTGGTGCTGAGTAATCTGTGCTGAGTAATCGGTGTGACGTGTGGTGCGTGGCGGTTTTCTCTCGCTGAGCGTCACTCAGCGAGAGAAAACCGCCACGCACCACACGCAAACAATCATCACGCTCATCGAGCGTCGTTGAGCTGTTCGTCGAGCGACGCGGCCGGGCGCAACTGCATGTCAGGCTGAACATGCTCGTGAGCTTCGTCACTAAATCCGGTTTCGCGTAGCACACTGAGCAGTTGCCGCATATGCGCGAGCGCAGCCCGCCCTTGTTTACCAATCGCGGCAAACGCAGACGAAATCGATTCGGCAGTCGGCTCTTCGCCGCGTTTCTCCGCTTCATCGAGCATGTGAATACCTGCTGCTGCTTGATCAATTACTAGTGTAAGTGTGTGGCTCACTTCCGTTTGGATACGCGCACTGATGCGGTCGCGTTCCATATTTGCGGCCAATACTTTCTGTTTAGCTTGCTCAGAACGTAATGCTTCTTCTCTCGCTTGCAGCACTAGCGCGTTTGAACCACTTGAACGCTGCCATCGTGCAAGCAGAATCGTACCCATACACATAGCGCCAACTAATCCAGCCCATATGACCGTGTTGAGCGTCATTCTTGACACACTGGGCATTGGCGTGACCGTGTAATCTACAGATCGCATCATCCAATGCAAGACGCTTGCGTATCCAATGTTATCCAGCATTGTCTTAAATCCGAACAAGAGTGCGACTGCCGCTGATACAACAGATGTCCAACGCCACGCATGTTCTCGTCCATACAGCACTGCTGAATATAGCGCGCATAATGCGAACATATTTGCGAACAGTACCGGTTGCAATACGATTAACTGGAACACAGCAACGACAGCTACTATGGCTGCGGTCATCTCAGGAAATCGTCGACGGAAGCATAACGGTAACATCGTCATCACAACAATGAGCTGACCGACAACAGTTCCGTTCGCAGTTTCATCTAGATACCCACCGAATACGGAAATCTGAATATCGGACATCACCATAATTATCAGTAACGTAATAATGACGTCCGTGGCGAGATAATGCCGTTGCGTCCATCGAGAGAGCCGTTCTACCCAGTTGAATGGTTCCCCGTTTGCATGAACTGCCTGCGATATCGGCTTGGACTGTAATCGTTCACGTATTGCTGACCATGTGGGTAACTGGGGGAGTTGTGGCAGCTGAGTACTGCTTTTTTCAGTAGGATGTGGAAATTGCGATGGTACTGACTGCTGATGGATATCGGTTACTACCGGCTGAGTACCAGTACCGTACGTTGTCTCAGCAGTGTGAGCAGTATCACGAGCATTAGTACGAACGCTATCGACGTTGTTGATCACATACGCTGCTTCATTCGCTACTGGAGATGTGGAATGCGTCGCCTCGAACACCGGCGGTTGTGCGATGTTACTGTCAATAATCGAGTTGGTAGATTTCACAGACAGCGGTACTCTAGCCTGCACTGCAAAACCGCCACCGACTTGAGGACCAGCAGTAACCGTGCCGCCGACTGCATCAATACGCTCACGCATGCCAAGCAAGCCATACCCTGGTTTGTGTCCATCTAACGATGACGAGGCACCGCGACCATCGTCAGATACCGTAATGCCCAATGCATGATCTGACCATTGTTCGGCAATGTTCACATGCACGTTCGGACCCGCATACTTGCGCACATTCGTTAGCGCTTCTTGCACAAGATGATACAGTGCGACACTAGCGGCACGTTCTAACAGTTGTGGCTGAGCGATGCCATTGATGTGCCGTTCAATCGTGTCATGCTGCGATGGAGCAATTGCACGTGCCTGATCAACGAGCGCGTCAATATCCGTATAATCGGCGTGATCAGAACCACCAAACACGCCAAACAGACGTTTCATATCATGCAACGCGCGTTCTGATTCATGGCGTATCGTCTCCATCGTGGCTCGCGCTACCTCAGGATTATGGACACCAGCGTAACGGCCACCATCTGACTGCACGATAATAATTGACAATGTGTGCGCTACCACATCATGCATGTCACGGGCAATACGGGCACGTTCCGCAAGCGCGGCAATATGCTTTTCCTCAGCTTCACTAGCGGCGAGTGCTTCGTTGCGTTCGCGCATCATTCGAATGGTAATGAGACGCGCTCGCTGCCAGAATGCGGCGATAGAAACGGAAACAATGCATGACAAAATGCCGATAATGTATATTGCAGATTCTTGCATAACAAGCTGCGCGCACGTGCCGGTGAACTGGCCTGCGGCATACACGAGTTGGCAGTCAGGTATTGCATTGGGATCGTCGACGAGTGTGGCATACTCGTGCGCGGTGAGGAATGGCTCGGTATATGGTCCTACGTCCAATGCCCACGCCATCACGCCACCGGCCAATATACCGATTGCGGATGCGAGCACGATGAATGCTTTGGTATTGCGTGGATTGCCGTAGACAAGCGCAGAATACAGCAAGAGTAATGAGAAGATATCAGAGAATATAAGTGCTGGTCCGAACACAAGTTGTAATACTGTTAATCCCGCAAATAGTAGCGCTGCCGTTTGCGGCCATGTACGTCGAATGAATACGGGCAGTGTGATGATGGTTGCCCATAGTATTTGCCCAAGCTCGTCGTATTGGAACAGTAATCCGGGCATGCTGGTGCTCGTGGAACCGAACAGTATGATGAACAGCAGGATGCATGCTATGCCGATGATTGAATCAATGACCAGTATGCGGACATGTGTATTACCGCGTAATCGTTCGCATACTGCCGCCAACCATCGTTTTACTGTCATGAATCTCCACATTAGTTCGGTTTGTCCCCGTATGCCATCGTGCGCGAGTATGAATGATCGGTTTGTCCCCGCATACGGCTGAGATGGAAACAATAGTCGATCGCCGACGAAAGGGGACGCAAATGACGTTGCTTGCTGACTACTATGTGCCAGGATTGCACGTAGAAGATCATTCGATTGCTGTACCGCTCGATTGGACTGGCCATGAGCCTGGTCGTGGATTTGACGGCGAATCGCTGAGCCTGTTCTATCGTGTGGTTACGGCTCCGGATCATATTCACGATGATTTGCCGTTGCTCGTGTATTTGCAGGGTGGTCCCGGCGGGGAGAGCCCGCGCCCGTTGGACCCGACTTCTGATGGTTGGATTGCGGAAGCGATTAAGCATTTCCGTGTGATTCTGCCTGATCAGCGTGGCACGGGTCGTTCCAACCGCGTGGATACACAGGTTATGACGCGACTTGCTGATGGTGGTGCGCGCGTACAAGCTGATTATTTGAAGAAGTTCCTTGCTGATTCGATTGTGCGTGATTTTGAACACCTGCGTCGCACTGAATTCCGTGGTGCACAATGGGTGACGCTCGGTCAAAGCTATGGCGGTTTCCTCACGCTCACATACCTGTCGTTGTATCCGCAAGGCATAACCGCGAGCTTTACGTGCGGCGGTATTCCGCATGTGCCGGCTGACGCAGTGGAAGTATACGAGCATACGTTCCCACGTATGGTGAAGAAGACCACACAATTTTACGAGCGTTACCCGCAGGATCGTGAACGCGTGGCTGTGATTGCTGATCATTTGGCCGCTGGTAACGTGACCTTGCCGAATGGGGACCCGTTTACTGTGGAACGCTTGCAATGCTTGGGCTCTGATTTTGGTATGAAACCGAGTTTTGAACGCGTGCACTGGATCCTCGACTCCGCATTCCTCGACGGTGACGGTTCTGCGTCTGCTGATTCACCGCTATCAGATGAGTTCCGGTCGAAGGTGGAGATTGCTACGTCATCGCGACCACTGTACTGGCCTCTGCAGGAGTTTATTTACGCAAACGGCGAGATGGATGAGCCGATTCGTTGGGCGGCTCAGCGCGTGCGTGACACGAAGCCTGAATTCAATGCTGACGTGCGTCCGCTGAATTTCACTGGCGAAGCAATATTCCCGTGGATGTTTGAACAGGAACGCGCCCTACGCCCGTTCAAGCCGGCAATGGACCTGCTGATGGAAGACACGCATTTCGGCGTGATTTATGACGAAGCACAGTTGCAGCGTAACGAAGTACCGTTGCAAGCAGCCGTGTATTTTGACGACATGTATGTTGACTCTGGTATGCAACTCGATACGTTAAGCCGTGTCGGTAACTCGCATTACTGGACTACCAACGAGTTTGAACATGATGGCAACCACGGTGACCGCGTGTTTAAGCATTTGTACGAAGAGGCTCTCAACCGTGGCGACCTCGCCGGACTGTTTTAAGTTCCTAGCGAGCGATATACGCGAGTAATAAGGAGTGTTAATGAGCAATCTCACGATTGGATTCATCGGCTACGGCAATATGGCACAAGCTATTGCGCGCGGACTTGTTGATGCAGGTGTTATTTCCGGTGGTCATATTGTCGCTTGCGCCGCGCACTGGGACAAGCTTGAACGTACTACTGCGGAAATCGGTGCGCGACCGTTACACAGTGCCGCAGAAGTTGCTGTAGCTGCTGACGTGGTGATTATTGCGATTAAGCCATATCAAATCACGCCGGTTGTAGGTCCGATTGCGGCTGAACTGGCCAAACCAGACAAATTTGTTGTGTCAATTGCTGCGGGCTGGGATTTGACGAAGTATCGTGATCTATTCGGTAATCTCGCGCAAAACATTCATATCCAGTGCACTATTCCGAACACGCCAATGGCTGTTGGTAGGGGAGTACTTGTTACCGAAGACGACCACACACTCACTGCTGAACAGCAACAGACGTTCGAAAAGCTATTTGCGCCAATCAGTCTCATCGAACGTGTTGACACTGCGCATATGAACATCGCTATGTGTATTGCTGGTTGCGCACCCGCGTTTACTGATATGTATCTTGAAGCGCTCGCTGATGCCGGCGTGAAATACGGTTTGCAACGTGCGACTGCATATCGTTTAGCTGCAAAAATGGTTGAAGGCGTGGGTGCGTTGTACATGGCTACAGGAACGCATCCAGGAGCGATGAAAGATGCCGTCTGCTCACCCGGTGGCACTACGATTCGTGGCGTCGCTCAACTGGAGAAAGATGGTTTCCGTGGTGCAGTAATCAATGCTGTTGATGCGATTGAGGAAGCATAGGAAGCATAATGAGTGAAGCTCAATACTCGTATGAGAATGCAATCCGAGAGTTCGTATACATTGAGATGCCGTTTGACGGGGATGCAGATGGCCGACGTGATCTTGTGCGCGCCGACATCATTCGTCCGCGCGAACTCGATGGGGTAGCGAAGATTCCGGTCATCATGGACCCAAGTCCCTACTATGAGCTGTACGATCGGCATGGCGAAAAGTTCGAATACGCGCATCCTGAAGACAAGTGGAATAGTCCACTCAAACAATTCCCTTTCTTCTACGACAATTATTTCGTGCCGCGCGGGTATGCAGTGATTATGCTCAGCACGTCCGGTACCGCATTGTCGGAAGGCTTCTGCGATATTGGCGGGCCCAAAGATATTGCATCAGCGAATGCTGTTGTCGATTGGCTTAACGGTCGGGCAACCGGATATATGACGCGTGATCGTCGTGAACCTGACAATGAGATGACCGCCGACTGGGCATCCGGCGTGGTTGGTGCGATTGGCAAATCATATGACGGTTCAGTACCGAATGGTATGGCTGCCACTGGCATTGAAGGATTGAAAACCATCGTGCCAATTTCCGCAATTTCCAGCCAATACGATTGGTATCATCCACAAGGTACGTTACTCAACGGTGATGATGCTGACGGAGGCTGGTGGGAGCCAGATAATTTCGCGGCGAGTCTCGAATCTACCGCTAACGGCAAACTACAACGGTTCAACACGAAGGGCGGTTGGCAGCGACTGCACGACGGTTCTGATAAGCAGTATCGTCGATACAACGAGTTTTGGGCGGAACGCGACTATCGAGCACACGTTGACCAGTTCAAAGCAAGCGTATTCCTTGTGCACGGTGTTAACGATCTCAACGTGATGATGAATCAGGTCGGCTCGTACTGGAAGGCTCTAGGCGAGCATCATGTGCCACGTAAAATCTGGCTACACCAGTATGCACACGATGATCCATTTGACGTGCGCCATGATATGTGGCTTACGACACTCGAACGTTGGTTCGACTACTGGCTTAAGGGCATCGATAACGGCATTATGGACGAGCCCGAAGCATCGGTTGAAGACCTAGATGGTAACTGGCATGACTATGCAAACTGGCCAGTGCCGGGTACTTCGGCTCATACGTTTGCAGTGTGCGGGGGAACGGATATGCGACTAGGCGCACTGACTGAACATCTCACTGATGCAAGCAGAACGGCTGAATCGAATGCTGATGTATGCCAGCCTACGCACGTTGCTTCTTTCAAGGGTGCTCGTATTCGAGAGCTTATCCCATTCACGCAATCTCATGTTGCGCAGGATGATCGTCTACTGTATGTGAGCGAGCCGTTGGAACATGACTATCATATTTCCGGCACACCTCATATCAGTATGCGCGTTGCTACGAGTGTACCTGACACGAACTTGTGCGCTTCACTTATCGAATATGGTGAAGGCAACTATGTGCAGGTGAGTGAAGATATTCACGCGTTAGTCGAACTCAAAGAAAAACGTCCAGCTGTTGGCGGCTCATCAGACGATGATAAAGCGATTTACCCAGTATGCATACCACGCAAATCGCATGAAATGCACAATATGGTGACGCGCGGCTGGATTGCCACGACGCATAAGGACTCGTTCACCGAGTTCACGCCCACGCCAACCGGTACATGGTTCGACATTGCGTTCGATTTTCTACCTACCGATTGGACAGTCCGTGCTGGACATCGACTTGCGCTCGCGATCTACAATAATTCGAAACGACTTGCGGCAGTACCGCTGTCTGATTTCGATGTAGACCTCGATTCAGTGCGACTCACCATTCCGTTTGCTTGATCAGCCTTGTATGTGCGCAATTGAGGTTTTGCGCACATACAAGTGATAACGTTCGTCGCCAAGTTGCCAGATTGGTATGAATCGCAATCCGGTGGCTGTATGAGTAAAGGTCAGCGTGTCCGGTTCACGAGTGAATGCAGTGTCTAGATGATCGGTGTCCAATGGTATATCCAGCATACGGTCGCTGTTATCTAACGCAACAAGCACATACGGCCCCCATGCAACCGCAGCCACATCAGGACAATCAGATGTTGCAATCAACCGCATATAGGGAACAAACTCAAGTTCAATATGAGAGTCATCCCACGAAGTAAGTTGTACTGACTCAGCAGTCAAAGCGATTTCATGCGTTGCAGTGCGTGATAATTCAACTACAGCGTCAGACACAGCACGCCCATTCACGTGCACTGTCACCTGTCCCTGAGCACTCCAGCCGGGCACTCGCACACACAACACACTACGATCAAGTCGTGCAATATTAATCGTTACTCGTTGCGGTGCATTATCGTCTACGCACACTGTTAGTCGCGCGGAATCACAATCCAACGCGCCATTGAGATACCGGCGTACATACAGCGCATCTTGATCGATAGTATACGCACCAGAAGCTGCATAGAAATGCGATTCTAAACCAGTACCGTGGCAGCAACTATTCTCTGCAATATCAATATCTTTATGACCGCCCGGTTGCGTAGGTAGGAAATAAATACTTCCGCCATTTTCGGCGTAACCCGGACGATGATCACTGGTTGCAGCAATATGATTGATTGTCGCATATTCAACATAATCGGCATACTGTGCTTGCGGTATATGTGCATCCAATGCCGTAACGAGCTTCAACAGATTATATGTTGCACAACTTTCTGCCGTATCGTCGGCCAACGCGGCGCCGATTACATCTGGTTGGTCAAACATTTCACCCTGACCCGTACCACCCATCGCATAGAGATGATGGTTAAGTACCTCGTCGGCAAAACGCTGCGCTTGATCGAAATAAAAGGCAAGTCCAGTGCGCTCAAACAAACGCACTGAGCCAATAACCTGCGGAATATGCTGATTCGCATGCATGCCACCAAGCGCATCCACATGCTGGCGTAACGGCTCATTCAGCCGATCATTGTCAAACAATCTCGCCGCAGCTATATGCCGTTCATCACCGGTATATGCATACAAGTCAGCTAAGGACTCATTCATACCACCGAACTCGCCGGCAATATACAAACTCCACATACGTTGTAACTGTTCGTGAGGAAGTGCATGCAGTCTCTCGTACGTCCAATCGCCGATACCACGTGCTATATCAAGCGCTACAGTATTACCCGCGTAACGATACGCATCCAGCAATCCAGCGAGAATTTTATGCAACGTATAATATGGTGCCCAAATTTTCGGATATGGTGCGTACTCTTCAAGTCGGTCAAACTGTGTTTCGTCATACGCGGACAGGAATCCGCGAACAGCGCCCGGACGCTGGGAAAACGCTTCCTGCACGTCACGTAATCCGTTAACTACATAATCTAACTTTGCTTGTATGAGCGTGTCCCCACTAGCCGCATATGCCAATGCATACGCTGACAACGTGTGTCCAGTCGTATGCCCGCGCAACAGCGAATCCGGTGCATCCCAACCAGTCATCGACTGCGCACCATATGTATCAAGACCAGCCGCACGTCGGAACTCAACCAATAACTGATCATCATCTACACTACGCAAGTATGCAATACGATCCCGTTGATTGCGAGCCAGTACACCGTCACCAGTGAGTCGCACATGGTGTATTGATATCGGCGACCGCCGAGTGGCACCATCCACGCGCGGATACGGATCATCATCGTGAAGTCGAACGAGCGCAGTTACTGGCACGTTTGTCCCGTCAATCACGCCATGCCAGCGCAGCACCGTATTCGCGTGATCATTATTGTTTGCCGACTCTGATTGTTGTGGTGCCGTATGTTCGATACCATCATGCCAGTCAATGCGTTGCGCGATAAGCAGATTGTCTTCAGTGCGCACCGCAGTATATGTGGGCAGGTTGTACGTTTGACCCAAACGCACGTCCAACTCAATCGGAAACACCTCGCGCACGGTCACTGTATTGTGCTGTTCAAGCACGCGCACCATAAATGTGCGCGTTGTATTCGCTGAACCATGTGTCAGCGTTGCTGTCAGTGTTACATCGCGGTAGCCACGACCGTATTGTGGCTGATGAACGGTACCGTCCGGCTCAATCCAACGCTCGTCATCACTTGACCACACAATCGATGAGCCATTCGTACCAGTTGTTGACAAATCAAGATCAAACTCCACAGTACCGGTGTTGCCGATATACAGCAGTGATGCGTCAAGATCAACGGCTTGGCGGTCGGTACGTATGGTTTCGCTCATAATGCCCCTCTGGTTGGTTCGGTGAGTATGCCTACCGTTGGTGTTGACGATATCAGATAGCAACAGTGTAGTGCGTAGCATCGTTCGTAACATTCCGGTGTGCCGAACGTTACTAGATCGAAGCTCGGACGTAAACAATTCGTAATATGGACAATCTTTACTTCAAGTTAACCCACGGATGTGGTGTTCCAGTAATCAACTGTGAATGGCACGCCGGGCATATGAGGGAGGAAACCCATGCAAAGTAACAAGAAACGCTTCATGGCGATGAGTGCTGCGGTGCTATCTGCGGGACTGCTGCTAGCTGGTTGTGGCTCGACGTCGTCAAACGGTGGTTCGAACGGTTCCGCTTCCGGTTCCACCGGCTCCGACAGTGTGATCACGATCGCAAATGGCGAGCCGCAGAACCCTCTGGTTCCGGGCAATACGAACGAGACTACGGGTGGCAATGTAATCGACATGTTGTTCTCCGGTCTAGTCGGTTTTAAGCCGGATGGTACTCCTGTTAATGAGGTTGCTGATAAGATCACGCCGAATGCAGATAACACAAAGTTTGACATCACGTTGAAGTCTGGTTGGAAGTTCTCTGACGGCTCTGCAGTCACCTCCGAATCGTTTACCAAGGCGTGGAGCTACACCGCAAACGCCAAGAATGGTCAGCTCAACTCCAGCTTCTTCTCCGTGATCAAGGGATATGAGGATCTTCAGAAGGACGGCTTGAAGGGCGATGAGCAGCTTTCAGGTTTGACCGTGACTGATGATACGCATTTCAGTGTTGAGTTGAACGAATCGAACGCTGTGTTCCCGGTGATTCTCGGTTACTCGGGCTACTACCCGCTGCCGGAATCGTTCTACAAGGACCCGAAGGCATTCGGAGAGTCCCCGATCGGCAACGGCCCGTACAAGTTCAAGTCGTGGAAGCATAACGCCGACATTATTCTTGAAAAGAATGATGATTATCCGGGTGCTTTCAAGGCAAAGAACGCCGGTCTGGATTTCAAGGTGTACACGTCGAACGACTCTTCGTATGCTGACGTGCAGTCTGGTAACCTTGATGTTTCCTCGAATGTTCCGGCAACCGCGTTGAAGACGTTCCAGAAGAACTCGAAGGTTAACTCGTACTCTAAGGCTGGTTCGGGCACTGCCACGTTCACGATTCCGCAGTCGCTTGAGCACTTCAGCGGCGAGGAAGGCACGTTGCGTCGTCAAGCTATTTCGATGGCTATCGACCGCGAGCAGATCACTGAAAAAGTGCTCTCCGGAACTGCGACCCCTGCCAAGGACTTCACCTCGCCGATGACTGCCGGCTACTCCGACTCGCTTAAGGGCAACGAAAATCTGACCTACAACCCGGATAAGGCGAAGGAACTGTGGGCGAAGGCCGACGCCATCTCCAAGTTCACCGGAACCTTCACGATCGCATACAACACCGATGGCGGCACGAAGCCGCTGTATGATGCGATCACCAACCAGCTGAAGAACACGCTGGGCATTGACGCGACCACCAATCCGGTGCCAACATTCCAGGAATTCCGTGCGGCGATCACTGATCGTACTATGAAGAGCGCGTTCCGCGGAGGTTGGCAGGCTGATTATCCGTCGATTGAGAACTACCTCAAGCCGATTTACTCGTCGAGTGCAGCTGACGGCAAGGGCTCGAACGATGGTGATTACAAGAATCCGGCTTTCGATAACCTGCTGAATGAGGCTGCGAAGGCATCCGACTTGGATGCGGCCAACAAGCTGTATCAGCAGGCTGAGGAGATCCTGCTCAACGATCTTCCTGCTATTCCGCTGTACAACTCCAACGCCAACGGCGTGTATGCCAAGGGCGTGAAGAACGTGGAACCGAACTGGAAGGGCGTTCCGGTGTTCTACGAGATCACCAAGGAGTGATTGGAAGATTACGCTTGTGCTGGTAGCCAGTATACGAGCGTGACATTCACAAGGCCGATGCTCAGTGCTGTTATTGTGATGACGGCACCGAGCATCGGCCATTGTGTAGATTGTGCAGTCATGGGGAACATATCACGGGGAACATATATGGATAGCACATGGATGGTATGCGTTATCTCAAGGAGATACGATGAGTGAGCAATACGATAGTCAAGCTTTGCGTATACTGCACGAAACCGCAGCCAGCAACGATGTCGAACCCGAATCAGGCAAGCGCGCCGGTGGCCTGCGTCTGGAGGGCAAGGGATTTGAGAACATTATCTTCAGCCACTGGGGGCCGAATCCAAATAAACAGCCAGCCAAACGAAGTCCATTTGCTGACGATGCAGCCGCACACCGTGCTGAGCTTGCAGCTAAGCTGCCGGGGGAGCGGCTGGTGATCCCCGCCGGAACAGTGCGGCATCGCACATGGGACACGGATTTCTTGTTTCGTACCGGCAGCGCGTTTGCGCATATGACCGGTCTGGGCCGTGATCTGGAAGCCGGCGCCGTATTAGTCATTGATCCGACTGTTGAGGCAAACGGTACGATCGGCCATCATGCGACGATCTATCTCGAACCGACGATCGACCGCACAAACCCGCGATTCTTCTCCGACTCGAAACATGGCGAGTTCTGGATAGGGCCGCGTCCACTGCCCGAGGATTTTCACATCATGACCGGACTCGATATTCGCGATATGACAGAATTCGCGGATGCGCTGCGATATGGTGCAGGACCGGACAGTATTCGTATTCGTGTATTGCGCGGTTATGATCCTGTCGTGGATGCGACTGTTGACCATGTGCGTGAAGAAAACGGATTGGGGGATGCGGATGCGAACCGCGGCGCGGACGCCGTGCTCGAGGAACGATCCGATGAATGCCGCATTATCAAGACTCCGCGCGAAGTCGCCGAAATAGTGAAAGCGGTCGAGGCAACCAAACGAGGGTTTGAACGCGTGGCGGATATCCTGCCCATCGCGCGCAAGGTCAAAAGGGGAGAGCGTCTTTTGGAAGCGACGTTCACCCATTCCTGCCGTTATGAAGGCAACGGCATCTCCTTCGGCACCAATGCCGCATCCGGTCCCCGCGCCACGATCCTCGACTATCACGCCAACGATCATGCGCTTAAGGACGGCGAACTGTTCCTGCTTGACGCCGGCATCGAACTCGATTCGTTATATGCGGCAGACATCACACGCACATTCCCGATCAACGGTACGTTCACTGAACCTCAACGAGAGATCTACCAAGCCGTACTGGACGCTTCCAACGCTGCCATCGACGCAGCCAATAAGCCCGGAGCTGTCTATCATGACATGCTCGACGCGGCACTGGCCTCGGTTGCTTGCTCTCTGTATCGGCTCGGCATCCTACCGGTGAGTGTCGAAGAAGCACTTCGCCCCGACGGACATCAGCACTATCGCTGGCTCTACCACGGCACTGGACATCACATGGGCATCGACGTGCACGACGCGTACCGTTCTCGCAACGAATACTATCCAGATGCGCCACTCAAACCGGGCATGGTGTTCACGCTTGAGCCGGGATTGTATTTTGATGCGGCGGACGAACTCGTACCGGAACGATACCGTGGCATCGGCGTGCGCATCGAGGATGATCTCATGGTTGACGAAACCGGTACGACAAGGCTGATCAGTGATTTCGCACGTACGCCGGACGAAGTGGAAGCGTTCCTGCGTACACATGGTCCGGAACAGTATCTTGACAGTTTCATTGAACATGAAGCTGCCTGCGCGAATAGTGATTGACTGACCTCGATTACATGAAAAACAGACCGCATGATGATGGTGGGCGACTAGTCGCGTCGTCCACCACTCACAATGACAAGGCGGGAATGTAGTGTGGGCACCATGTCTCTTACTATCGGAATCGTTGGTCTGCCGAACGTCGGCAAGTCCACTATGTTCAACGCGCTGACGCGCAATAATGTCCTCGCGGAAAACTATCCGTTCGCCACAATCGAACCGAACACGGGCATCGTGCCACTGCCGGATAAGCGACTCCCCGTACTTGCTGATCTCGTGCATACGGAAAAAATCGTGCCCGCGACCGTCACATTCGTCGATATCGCCGGCATCGTTAAAGGCGCCTCTGAAGGTGAAGGACTTGGTAACAAGTTCCTTGCCAACATTCGTGAAGCTGATGCGATCTGCGAAGTCGTTCGCGCGTTCAAGGACGACGATATCGTGCACGTGAACGGCAAGGTCGATCCGGCCGACGACATCGACACGATTAACACTGAGCTGATTCTCGCCGACATGCAGACCATCGAAAACGCGCTGCCAAAGCTCGAAAAAGATCTGCGCGGCAAGAAAATTGAGCCGGCGTATCTCGATGCAGTCAAGACGGCTCAGAAGATTCTTGAAGCAGGGGAGACCATTGATCATGCGGCTGCTGCTGGCAAGATCAAGAAAGAGGATATATACGACCTCCATTTGATGACTGCCAAGCCGTTCATTTACGTGTTCAATGTGGACGACGATGAGCTGACCAATGATGAGCTCAAGTCTCAGCTCGCTGCGTCGGTCGCGCCGGCTCCGGCAGTGTTCCTCAATGCCCAGTTCGAAGCTGATCTGACCGACCTTGATGAGGCAGATGCTCGCGAAATGCTTGAAGATGCAGGACTGAAGGAATCAGGTCTTGACCAGCTTGCGCGTGTCGGCTTTGATATTCTCGGACTTCAAACCTTCCTGACCGCCGGTGTCAAGGAAGTGCGCGCGTGGCAGATTCACAAGGGCTGGACTGCTCCGCAAGCCGCTGGTGTCATCCATACCGACTTTGAGAAGGGCTTCATCAAGGCCGATATTGTCTCCTACGATGATTTCGTTGCCGCCGAAGGCTCGATGGTGAAAATTAAGGAAGAAGGCAAGCTCCGCCAAGAAGGCCGCGACTACGTCATGCAGGACGGCGACATCGTGGAGTTCAAGTTCAACGTATCAAAATAGGGGGGTAATACCCCTGTAAAACGGCGGAATTCCAACGTTTTCGGTTTTCGGGAATGGGTGAATTTCGCCGTTTTTCGATTATTGGAAAATGGCCGATTATGGCTCGTATCTGGCCGTTTGTGGCCCGGATAAAGTGCCAATAGAGTGCCTTTTTTTGAGGGGCGCTTGCGGCGGATGCTCGAAGGCGCTCCCGACAAGGGAGGTACATATGGCAGCCAACGGTAGACGACGCACGAAGGGCGCAGGCAGCATCATCCGCCGCAAAGACCTCATGCCGTGCGGCCTTCTCGTATTCGGCGAACGCTGTGTGTGTACGCAGTGGCGACACTATGAGCGCGATTATACAACGCACTGGCCTCTACCCACTGTCCGCGTGGCACGTGCCCAGTGGCAACCCGAATCGCATCTGGCCTAGCCAAGTTGTCGCCTACAACGGCGGCAATGTCTTCACCAGTAATAACGTGCTACCGACCCGCACCGTGACCGTCCGCACTGGTGACACCCTCAGCAGTATCGCGGCGCGTCTCGGCATCAATTACACGCAGATCAGCGGCTACCGCAGCGGCAATCCCAACGTGATCTACCCCGGCGAAGTGCTGCGCTACTGAACCCACACCCAAACTTAGGAACCTTGAAAGCCACCGCCTCCAAGGTTCCTAAGTACTAAGAGAATCGAGACAATATGTCCGAAAACACCGAACCCAAGACCGACATACCCGACTGGCTGCTGCCCGACCGCGTCTACGACATCCTCAAATGGGTCGCGCTGATCGTACTGCCCGCGCTCGCCACACTCATGCAGACGCTCGGCCCCGTATGGGACTGGCAGTGGGCCGACCCGGCCGCCACCACCATCAACGCGGTCGCCCTGACTATCTGCGTCATCATCGGTGCAAGCGCCATCAAGGCCCGCGCAGCCAAGACCGAATGACGCAAAAAAGCCCTCGACCCTCACCGCAGCTCGCGGCAGGGTCGGGGGCTTTTCTTTGTTTGAGCGGTCAAACTATCGCCGGCTTTGTCTGGTTGGCCGTCAGGTAGGCGACGAGCGCCTTGCGGATCAGTGCGCTCTTGCCGATGTGCTCCTTGGCGGCCTGTGCGCGTACCTGCTCGTCCATGTCGGCGGTCAGGTATGCTTTGTAGAGCACGTCAGCCTTGGCGCGGGGCTTCTCGGCGAGTGGGCGGCCGGCGAAGATGTCGTCGATGTCGTCCATGGTGATCGCCCTTTGTGGGCGGATGGTCTCGCCGATGATGTCGGGCGTGTGCTCGGCGTATTCGTCCGAGAGCTTGTCCCAATCGGTTTCGTTGGTCATGGTGTCCTCCTTGGTTAGTCGTCGAACTTGTAGAGCCATTCCTCGCGGCAGTCCATCGCGTGGAACACCTTGCGGGAGCGCTGGGAGACCAGCAGCTCTACGGGGCGCTCCCTGAACTCGTCGGGGTAGCCGAGCACTGCCATGACCCTGTCGCCGGGGCGGCGCGACCGCACCTCGAACATGGCCACCGGATGCTGGAAGACGTAGTCTATCTGCGGCTGTGTGAGCCAGTGCTTGTAGGCTGATGGTTCGCATTCAATCATACCTAATACAGTACCATAATTTAGTACCACAATCAAATCGGGAAGTCGGAACACGGCGAACCTCCTAGGCGGCGAGTCGTGTCGCGGCGACGGCGGTGCGCAAACGGCCTCCGATGCCATGCGACGGCATGCCCGGCGCATATAATGGAACAGACAACCAAATAAGTGCCTTTAGAGTGCCCGACGTGAAACGTGACGACTGGAGGCGTTGGAAACACTGGAATTACGAAAAGACCGTGACGTTTAAATTTAATGTGAGCAAGTGATTGCCGCGTAGGATTGAGGGCCTTGGAATTCCGATGATTCCAAGGCCCTTGACTATACCGTAGGCAATTGTGTTCATGTGTAAATCGTGTCGGGAGGTTTCGGCGCGTGTCTGATTGGAGGGATGGTCATGACGAGTTATGTGCTGCGTCTTTACGATGATCCGTTGATCCGATTCGATGCCGCGTATGGTGAGGGCCTGTTGGCGGGCAAGGTTGAGGCTCGTATCCGTTGGTTTGACGAGTCCAAGCGGACGTTGCTGCCGTTCCCGTTGGCTCCTCAGCCGGATGACGCGAAGCTGACGGCGTGGCTGGAGCGGCGCACGATTCCAAAGAACCGCGAGTTTGCCGCGCAGCTTCTCGCGCAGGCTGGACTGAACATCTCAGATACGCTGGGCATCATCGACCTGTGCAAGGGATTGTCGGTCAACGATTCGTTCTGGGTGGAACGCGACGACGAGAACCTGAAGTTCGCGGACATCAACCTGTATGACAATCCGTTAGACGAGACGCTCGCCATCGTGGCCTACACCGGGTACACGTCGAGCGAGAAACATGCAATAGGTTTGTCGAGCGAGTGGACGACGGATGGCCAGTTCCCGAAGGCGTGGCGGCATACGGAACGCGGACTGGAATTGTGGAAGGCCGGTTCCGAAGGCTACGCGAACGCCGGGCTGGAACCGTATTCCGAGTACCTCGCCTCGCAGCTCGCACGCAAGCTCGGTGTGAACGCGGTCGAGTACCGTATTGCCCGGTGGAAGGGCAAACTGGCTTCGGTGTGCGGTTCGATGAACACGAAGGACGTGTCATTCGTGCCGTTCTATGCGGCGACGCAGCTAGCGTCGTTCCCGGAGATTCTCGCTGCCGCGCACGCCGTGTCCGAGGAGTCGTTCGTGGCAATGCGCACGATGCTGGTCTTCGACGCACTCATCGTCAATCAGGACCGCCATGCCAATAATCACGGTTTTCTGCGCGACAACCATACCGGTCGTATTCTCGGCCCGGCCCCGTTATTCGATCACAACATGTCCCTGTTCAAAAACGACATGCGAGCCGACTGGGAGGCCGGTGCGTGGACGCCGCGGGTGTTGTCTGAGCGTCAGCCGTCGAACTCGCGCATGACGTTCCGCGACCAGTGCGCTGTCATCATGGGCGCGAGCCAGCATGAGATGTTGCGCAAAGCATTGGACGTCACGTTGGAGAACGACCCGGCGCATCCAATGGAGCATGGTCGTATCGAAGCGTTGAATAACTACCTGCATACGGCCGCGCGCACTTTGCTCGGCCTACCGGTGGTCGACGAATCGCAATTGTCCGATCAGCTCGATGCATTGCGACCAGCAATTAAGGACGCCCCCGTCATCCTCAACGAACAACTGCTGCGCTAAGGCAAGTCGGTCAAGCTTCAATTTAACGTCTTGAAATAGGGTTTAGTGCCCCCTATAAAACGATGTAATTTCAACACTCGTTTTCGAGTTTTCGCGAACAAAGGAAACTCCGAAACTGAGGTGGTGCCGTTTTCTTGGACTGTGATCCGGGAGGAGCCATCATGGCGAGGTATACGAGGGAGCAGCGTCGGCGTGCGGTGGAGTTGTATGTGAGGTATGAGTGCTGCGCGGCGGACGCGATCCGGGAGTTGGGGTATCCCAGTCGTGAGGCGTTGCGTATGTGGCATCGGGACTGGCTCGAGGAACAGAAGACGGGAATACCCTCGACGCGTGGCGAGCGGTATTCGCGTTACACGTTGGAGCAGAGGCGGGACGCGGTGGACCATTACCTGACGCACGGGCGGCGAGCGAGCCGCACGATCCGCCAAATGGGGTATCCGAGCAAGACGCTGCTGGCCTCGTGGATTGACGAGCTCGCGCCCGGCGAACGCCGGCTTCGCCACGGGCCCATACCTGAGGAGCTCAAGCGCGAGGCCGTGCTCAAGGTCGTGTCCGGTGGAGCGAGCTCGCGTGAGGTGGCGGAGGGATTGGGAGTGGATTCGTCGGTAGTGAGAAACTGGAAGCGGCGATTGCTCGGCAAGACGAAAGGGGCCGCGGTGGCGAAGGACGAACCGGAACGCAAGGATA
>NZ_MWWY01000044.1 GCF_002259755.1 Bifidobacterium hapali | reverse complement strand
AGCGTTGGATGCGGGTGTCGGGCCACATGGTCTTCGCGGCCTTCATGATGCCGCCCCCGCCGTCGCACACGAGCACGTCCGGTGGCGCGATGCGCGCCATCAGGCTCTGCCACGCCGCCGACCGTTCGCTTTTGGCGATGTGCCAGCCGATCACGTGCCCGTCGGCGATGGCGATCAGCACCACGGCGTCGCGGTGCAGGTGAATGCCGTCCACATGCACCACGTGATGCACCTCGTCCACCAGGGGCACCGGCGGCCACAGGCCCCACATCAGCTCGCACCGGCGGCGCAGCGTGCGGGAGGGCAGGTCGTGCTCGGCCTGCGACCGTTTGGAAAACAGCCAGTCCAGTCCGCACCGCAGGTCACGGGCCCTGTTGTCGCGCGACTGGGTGCGCGAGCTCCCGCAGCCGGCGTCCCGGCACCGCCACCTGACCCGCCCCGAGCTTGTTCTTCCGTTCCGTTTCATCGGCTCGCCGCACACGGCGCAACTGGGTGTGTTCATCCACCCAATCTGCCACGCCAACTCGAAAGCCGCTCAACCGTTGTCCCGAAAGGCCTCACAGCCTGTTCCGGACACACATTCTGGCCGACTTCAAGTTCCCCGCCCATACAACTCGAACAGGGGAAACGCCCACTGCCACAAAGGAAAGCGAGCCAAAACAGACACACATTTTGGCCTATAACCCTCTGGCTTGGTTCAGGGGCTGTTTTATGCTCGAAAGTCGAATTACGCATAAGCACGGCAAAGTGTGAAGCATTACGAGGTGATGATGATGACGGAGCAGGCGGGGGCGCAAAATCCCGAAGCCAAAGTCGGCAAAATGTTTGAATACGGTTACCGCAAGTCGAATTATGGTCCTGATGAGCTCGTCACTGATGCACATGGTAATCCGATATCAGTGGTCGATGCCATGTTGTCAGCCGAAGATGCTGCTAAGGCTGAAACATCAACCCCGCATCTGTGCTACTACAGCCCTCGCATCCCCGGCAATACCGGTTCAGCGATTCGCCTGTGTGCGGTCACCGGCACGATTCTGCATCTTGTGGAACCGCTCGGTTTTAACTTGCGCGACACGAAGTTGCGTCGTGCGGGCCTCGATTATCACGACATGGCACATGTGGTGTTGCATCCGAATTTCGATAATCTCGTCGAATCAATGCCGAACTCGCGTATTATCGCGTTCACTGCGCACGCCACGAAGCTGTACACGGAAGTTGAATATAAACCCACTGATATTCTGCTGTTTGGTCCTGAACCGGGCGACATCCCGGACCCAATGGACATTATGGCTGGCCCTCACGTTGCCGAACAAGTGCGCTTGCCAATGCGTCCAAGTCTGCGTTCGCTTAACCTCACCAATTGCGCGTCCATCGCCATCTACGAAGCATGGCGACAATTAAATTTCGCTGGCGGAGCGTGAGGAGAAAGCCCTGTGGGCTTTCGAGTAGCGACGCCGAGTGAGCGCCGGTAGGCGTGAGCGAGGTAATAACATTGCTCGCGTAGCGAGTCGTTTGTTTGTGTTCGGAGCGTGAGGAGAAAGCCCTGTGGGCTTTCGAGTAGTGACGCCGAGTGAGCGCCGGTAGGCGTGAGCGAGGTAATAATATTCTCGCGTAGCGAGTCCTTATATGCGGGAAATGGAGCGTGATGACTACAGCCACTGACAATATAACGGCGAAGCCGCTCGTCAAGTCGTCCGCCGAGTCTATCCGCCGCTCGCTCGCCGCATGGTGGCAAATCAACGCGCGTGACTTACCGTGGCGATTCGGCCGAACCACACCGTGGGGTGTGCTTGTTTCCGAGGTCATGAGCCAGCAGACGCAGATGAGTCGCGTAGTGCCGTATTGGCAGACATGGATGCAAGTGTGGCCAGATGCGGCAGCGCTCGCAGATGCGACGACAGCTGAGGTAATCACTGCATGGGGTCGGCTGGGTTATCCGCGGCGCGCATTGCGATTGCAAGAGTGCGCTCGCGTGGTGCGTGACCAGTACGATGACCAGCTGCCGCGCACATACGACGAACTCACCGGCTTGCCCGGTATCGGTGATTACACTGCGTCGGCAGTGCTCAGTTTCGCGTTCGGTAAGCGTATTGCAGTCATTGATACGAATATCCGCCGCGTATTGTCGCGTGTTTTTCTCGGTGTCGAGTCGCTTGGTGGAGCAGCCCGGCCGGCTGAACGTGAGTTGGCTGCGCGCGTGTTGCCAGCTCACGATGCGCAGTCAGTGACGTGGAATCAGTCGGTGATGGAACTGGGCGCGGTAGTGTGCACGGCAAAACAACCGTTGTGTGAAACGTGTCCTGTGTCTGCGCAGTGTGCGTTTCTCGCGGCTGGCAGGCCGGGACTGGGGGAGCGCAGAACACGCCCGCGGCAACGGTTTGCTGGAACTGATCGGCAGGTACGTGGAATGGTTCTCGATGCGTTGCGTAAGTTACCGCAAGGGAAGAGTGTGCTTGATCGAGCTCGCATCGAATCGTTGTGGAATGATCATGTCCAGTTAGATCAGTGCCTTGCATCGTTGGATGATGACGGTTTGATTGAAATACTGCCGGATGGCGGCGTTTGTTTGCCGCGATGATCGGGCGCTGATTGGGCGCTGATTGCGTGCGGATCGCACATCATGCGGCGTGGTATACACTGAGAGACTATGGTGGTACAGCGCAAGTCGGGACGGTCAAATCAGCGACGTAAGCCGCGCGGACGTGCGATGAGTGCACGTCAGCGGGCTATCTATCGTCGTCGGCGTATCGTCGTCGCGTCAGTACTGCTGATTGCGCTCGCGTTGGTGGTGTTTTGCGGATACAGTATCGCTCGTGGTATTGGTGCGATTGGTGACGCGATGAATCACGGTGAGATATACGCGATCTCGCGCGGTGCGGTTCCTGACCCCGCAAAAACTGGTGGTGTACGTGACTGCGGCGAAGGCACAGTCAGTTTGTCGCTGACTGCGGCCGCGCAGAGTGTGCCAGTTGCGGGTTCGCTGGACTTTACGGCGACGATCGCGTACACCGGTTCGGCCAAAGCTGGCTGTTTGGTTGACGGGTCGAATGCTGGTCGTGTACTGACGATTTCGTCGGGAGATAAAACGGTATGGCGGTCAGATTCGTGCCCGGTTGACTCGCGCATGCTGCTCATGGGCAAAGGTGACGAGGATCGTCAGCAGATTACGTGGAATGCGAACGCAACTGGCTCCGAATGTCAGGATGATGCCGCATTGCCGAAAGTGAACGCTGGTACGTATACTGCCCGTCTGTCGTTGCGCGATCAGCCGAAAGTGACGAGCGACCCTGTGACGATTACGGTTCAGTAAGCTACTGCCAGTCCTGCTGTCCTACTATACGGCGCGACTCGCCGGTTATGTCGCACTCTTGCAGTATGAGCTAGGTAGTGCTACTATATGAATTTCGCGTATACGCATGTCATATTGCGGGCATGCTGACAAAGACGGAGCGCCCGCAGTTTCAGGCATATGGCGGCCTGATAAGGCGCTTGTCGGGGAACTATATACACAGTATCGAACGAACAAGCGAGCGATAAGGAACGTCCATTGGCTACTGAGTCTACGACGAACACCACCACCATGATCGCACGCGCCGACCAGCACGACATTGACGTGCACAAGGCGTCGGACCGTGTGAACTTCGGCTCCATCCGTGAGCCCATTGATGTACCCTACCTGCTGGGTGTGCAGACCGACAGCTTCGATTGGCTGATCGGCTCTGACCGCTGGAAGAAGCGGGTTGAAGAAGATGAGAAGAACGGCACTAATACTGTTCCTCATATGTCTGGCCTCGATGAAGTATTCAACGAGATTTCTCCGATTGAAAACTTCGCACAGACCATGTCCTTGACGTTCTCGGACCCGTACTTCGAGGAGCCGCGTCACACCGTGCAGGAGTGCAAGGAGAAGGATTACACCTACTCTGCACCGCTGTATGTGAACGCTGAATTTGAGAACGGCGATACTGGCGAAATCAAGTCGCAGACCGTGTTTATGGGCGACTTCCCGCTGCAAACTCCGCACGGTACCTTCATCATCGGCGGTACCGAGCGAGTCATCGTTTCCCAGCTCGTGCGCTCTCCGGGTGTCTACTTCGATCGTTCCACCGATCGTGCATCCGGCAAGGATGTCTTCGGCGCGAAGATCATCCCGTCGCGCGGTGCTTGGCTTGAGTTTGAAATCGACAAGCGCGACGTGCTCGGCGTGCGTGTCGATCGTAAGCGTAAGCAGTCCGCGATCGTGTTCCTCATGGCTATCGGCATGACCAAGCAGGAAATTCGCGACGCATTTGAAGGCTATCCGCTGGTTCTCGATGCGCTCGACAAGGAAACCATCGATACGCAGGACGAGGCACTCACTGATCTCTACCGTAAGATTCGCCCGTCCGATACAGCAACTCCTGAGGCTGGCCGTAACCTGCTTGACTCCTTCTACTTCAACACGAAGCGTTACGATCTGGCTCGCGTTGGCCGTTACAAGATCGACCGTAAGCTCGGCCTTGAGCATGAGATTAACGATCGCTCGCTCAAGCGCGAAGATATCATCGCCACCATCAAGTATCTGGTGACGCTGCACTCGGGTGACGCTACGTTCCCGGGCAAGCGCAAGGGTCAGGATGTCGATCTGCGTGTTGAGACTGACGATATCGATCACTTTGGTAACCGTCGTATCCGTCAGGTTGGCGAGCTGATTCAAAACCAGCTGCGCACGGGCTTGAGCCGTATGGAGCGCGTTGTACGTGAGCGTATGACCACGCAGGACGCTGAGGCGATTACTCCACAGTCGCTGATCAACATTCGTCCGGTGAACGCGACCATCAAGGAGTTCTTCGGAACGTCCCAGCTGTCGCAGTTCATGGATCAGAACAACCCGCTGGCTGGTGTGACCAACAAGCGTCGTCTGTCCGCCCTCGGTCCTGGCGGTCTGTCTCGTGACCGTGCCTCGATGGAAGTGCGAGACGTGCACCCGTCCCACTTCGGTCGTATGTGCCCGATCGAGTCTCCTGAAGGCCCGAACATCGGTCTGATCGGCTCGCTCGCAACCTTCGGCCGCGTCAATCCGTTCGGCTTTATCGAGACCCCGTACCGTAAGGTTATCGACGGTCAGGTGACCAACGAAGTCGAGTACATGACCGCTGATCAGGAAAACGATCATGTGATCGCGCAGGTCAACCAGAAGCTCGACAAGAACGGTAAGTTTGCCACCGATATGGCTCTTGCTCGAGCCGATGAAGAAGAGGCCGTCGATGTGCCGGTGAGCTCCGTCGATTACATGGACGTCTCACCGCGTCAGATGGTTTCGATCGGCGCTTCGCTGATTCCGTTCCTTGAGCACGATGAAGGCCACCGTGCACTGATGGGTACCAACATGCAGCGTCAGGCCGTGCCGCTGGTACAGTCTGAGCGTCCGCTGGTGGGTACCGGTTCTGAATGGCGTGTCGCTTACGATTCCGGCGATGTGATCATCGCAGACAAGCCGGGCGTTGTGATCTACGTGTCCGCTGATCTCATCCGCGTGATGAACGACGATGGCACGCAGTCCAGCTACAAGTTGGCGAAGTTCCAGCGTTCTAACCAGACCACCTGCTACAACCAGCGTCCGATTATCAAGAACGGCGAACGCGTGGAAGCTGGCACGGTGCTGGCTGACGGTCCGGCAATCGAAAAGGGCGAGATCGCGCTCGGTAAGAACCTGCTGGTTGCGTTCATGCCGTGGAACGGTTACAACTACGAGGATGCTGTGATTATTTCGCAGCGACTCGTACAGGACGATACGCTTTCCTCGATTCACATCGAAGAGTACGAGATCGATGCTCGTGAAACCAAGCTGGGTGCTGAAGAGATCACGCGCGACCTGCCGAACGTGGGCGAGGATGCAGTGGCAAACCTCGACGAGCGCGGCATTATCCGCATCGGTGCTGAGGTTGAGGCTGGAGATATTCTCGTCGGTAAGGTCACGCCGAAGGGTGAGACTGAGCTGACCCCAGAGGAGCGTCTGCTGCGTGCGATCTTCGGTGAGAAGTCTCGTGAGGTGCGCGATACATCACTGCGTGTGCCGCACGGCGAGACTGGTACGGTGATCGCAGTCAAGGAAATCACTCGTGAGGATGCTGAGGAAGACGGCGACGAGCTGCCGAACGGTGTCAACCAGATGATTCGTGTGTACATTGCGCAGCACCGTAAGATCACCGTCGGCGACAAGATGTCCGGTCGTCACGGCAACAAGGGTTGTATTTCGCGCATTCTGCCGGAAGAAGATATGCCGTTCCTCGCGGATGGTACTCCGGTTGACATCATGCTGAACCCGCTGGGTGTGCCTTCTCGAATGAACCTCGGTCAGGTGCTTGAACTGCACCTCGGCTGGATTGCACACTCCGGTTGGGATATTTCGCTGGATCCGGATCTTGACGCCGAGTGGAAGAAGTACGTGCCGGCTGGAGCTGAAAAGGGCGAACCGGGTACGCCGGTTGCTACCCCGGTGTTCGACGGTGTTAAGCCTGAAGTCATCAAGGGCTTGATGAAGTCGACATTGCCGAACCGTGACGGTGACCAGATGGTCGGCGAAGACGGCAAGGCGTGGCTGTTTGATGGTCGCACGGGTGAGCGTTTCGGCAAGCCGATTTCCGTGGGCTACATGTACATGCTCAAGCTCCACCACTTGGTTGACGATAAGATTCACGCGCGTTCTACCGGTCCGTACTCGATGATTACGCAGCAGCCGCTGGGCGGTAAGGCCCAGTTCGGTGGCCAGCGCTTCGGCGAGATGGAGGTGTGGGCACTCGAAGCTTACGGTGCTGCTTACACGCTGCATGAAATGATGACCACCAAGTCCGATGATGTGGACGGTCGCGTGCGTGTCTATGGCGCGATCGTTAAGGGCGATAACCTGCCGCCGGCAGGTATCCCTGAGTCGTTCAAGGTGTTGCTCAAGGAAATGCAGTCGCTGTCGCTGAATGTTGAAGTGCTGAACGCTGAAGGCGTGGCCATCGACATGAAGGATGAGGACGACGATCCGGCTTCTGCCAGCGACGATCTGGGCTTCAACATTGGTGCGCGTCCTGACGCGGCCGCGAAGGAAGATCAGAAAGCAGAAGAGCCTGAATATCAGTGATCGACTGATTGGTCGCCGGTTGCGCGTGCTGAGCTCTGCACGCATGGTGCGCTTTGCGCGCAGCCGGTGACCGTATCATCGATCGACTGTGAACGACGTATCAACTGAATATCAGCTGAGTTGTAATTCGACGACGTTACTGATGCCATTATCGGTGTCATTCCAATGTTATCGGGTGACGACTCCCATTGATAAAACCATCGCAGATTTACAGACAGGACAATAGAGTGCTGGACGTCAACGCATTTGACAAGCTTCGTATCGGCTTGGCCACCGCCGACGACATTCGCGGCTGGAGCCACGGCGAAGTCAAGAAGCCGGAAACTATTAACTACCGTACTTTGAAGCCTGAGAAGGACGGTCTGTTCGGCGAACAGATCTTCGGCCCGACTCGTGACTGGGAGTGCGCGTGCGGTAAGTATAAGCGCGTGCGCTTCAAGGGCATCGTGTGCGAGCGATGCGGCGTAGAAGTTACTAAGAGCCGTGTGCGTCGTGAACGCATGGGCCACATCGAACTGGCTGCCCCGGTGACGCACATCTGGTTCTTCAAGGGTGTGCCATCTCGTTTGGGTTACCTGCTCGACATTGCGCCGAAGGACCTTGAAAAGGTCATTTACTTTGCTGCATACATGGTCACCAAGGTCGATGATGAGCAGCGTCATCAGGACATGCCTGACTTGCAGGACGAGTTTGACACGGAGATCAGCCACCTTGCTAAGCGTCGTGACAACGAAATCGAAGAGCGCGCTAAGAAGGTCGAATCTGATCTTCGTGAGCTTGAAGAGGCTGGCGAAGCGAGCGGTGCTAACAAGGCAAAGCTGCGCAACGGCGCCGAGCGTGATATGTCGGCTATCCGTCAGCGCTACGACGATCAGATTCAGCGTCTGAATGCCGTGTTTGACCGCTTCAAGAACTTGAAGGCCGGCGACATGGAAGGCGACGTCGACCTGTGGCGTGAAATGGAAGATCGCTACGGCGACTATTTCGAAGGCTGCATGGGCGCTGAAGCGATTAAGAAGCGCCTGCAGGACTTCGATCTTGAGGCTGCCTCTAAGCAGCTGCGCGAAGAAATTGACACTGGCACCGGCCAGCGCAAGGCTCGCGCGCTCAAGCGCCTTAAGGTGGTCAATGCGTTCTTGACCACTGAGAACAAGCCTGAGGCAATGGTTCTCGACGTGATTCCGGTTATTCCGCCGGATCTGCGCCCGATGGTTCAGCTCGATGGTGGCCGTTTCGCAACCTCCGATCTTAATGATCTGTACCGTCGTGTGATCAACCGTAACAACCGACTCAAGCGACTCATTGAACTCGGTGCGCCTGAGATCATGCTCAACAACGAAAAGCGTATGCTGCAGGAAGCTGTTGACTCCCTGTTTGATAACGGTCGTCGTGGCCGCCCGGTTACTGGCGCGTCTAACCGTCCGCTTAAGTCGCTGTCTGACATGCTTAAGGGTAAGCAGGGTCGTTTCCGTCAGAACCTGCTCGGTAAGCGAGTTGACTACTCTGGCCGTTCCGTGATCGTTATCGGTCCGTCGCTGCGCATGCACCAGTGCGGTCTGCCGAAGCCGATGGCACTTGAGCTGTTCAAGCCGTTTGTTATCAAGCGTCTTGTCGACATGAACTACGCGCAAAACATGAAGAGCGCTAAGCGCATGGTTGACCGTGGCGACACTGAAGTGTGGGGTGTGCTCGAAGAGGTCATCTCCGAGCATCCGGTACTGCTTAACCGTGCACCTACGCTGCACCGTCTGGGTATTCAGGCGTTCGAGCCGATCCTTGTTGAAGGTAAGGCTATCCACCTGCCTCCGCTGGCCTGCGCCGCATTCAACGCAGACTTCGATGGTGACCAGATGGCTGTGCACCTCCCGCTTTCCGCTGAAGCACAAGCTGAGGCCCGTTCGTTGATGCTCGCATCCGATAACATCTTGAAGCCGGCTGACGGTCACACCGTGACCATGCCGTCTCAGGATATGATCCTCGGTCTGTACTGGCTGTCCACCGTGCTTGAAGGAGCTAAAGGACAGGGTCGCGTGTTCTCGTCCATTGCCGAAATGCAGATGGCACTCGACCTGCACGAGATCGACATGCAGGCCAAGGTACTGGTACGTTTGCCCGCTGACTTCGTGCTGCCGACCAATTGGGAGCCGAGCGAAGTCAAGGTTGTTGACCCGCAGCCGGGTAGCCCGGAAGTCGTCCGCGAAGAGCGTTTCAAGGACGGTACTGTGCTGTTCGCCACGTCAATGGGACGTCTCCTGTTCAACGAGACTCTGCCGACCGACTACCCGTTCGTCAACGAACAGGCTCCGAAGAAGGTGCTCTCGCGTATTGTCGATGACATCGCAACTCGTTACTCCACCGCTCAGGTGGCCGCGACCCTTGATGCACTCAAGGATCTCGGCTTCACCCGCGCACCGTGGTCTGGCGTAACCTTCGCATTCTCTGACGTCACCGAGCCGCCAGAACGTGCCGATCTCGTCGCCGAATCCGAGGCACAGGTCAACAAGATCAATCAGCAGTACGATCTCGGCTTCTTTACTGAAGAAGAGCGTCGTCAGGCGATTATTGACGAGTGGACCAAGTGCACCGAAAAGGTGTCGGATGCTGTTGTCAAGCACTTCGACCCGCGCAACAACCTCGCTATTATCGTGCAGTCTGGTGCACGAGGCAACATGACCCAGATCAACCAGATCGCAGGTATTCGAGGACTGGTGAACAACCCGAAGGGTGAGGTTATTCCTCGACCGGTCGAATCGAACTATCGTCAGGGCCTGTCCGTGCTGGAGTACTTCATCTCCGAGCACGGTGCTCGTAAGGGTCTGGCTGATACCGCACTGCGTACTGCTGAGTCTGGTTACTTGACCCGTCGTCTGGTTGACGTTTCTCAGGACGTGATTGTGCGCGAAGAGGACTGCGGCACCAAGAAGGGTCTGCCGATGCAGATCGCTGATCGTGACGCTGACGGTAACCTGACGCTGGTTAAGGCAGCTGACGGTGGCCCGTACTCTCGTCTGCTGTCTGCCGATGTGGTGGACCCGGCTGACGGTACGACCGTGCTGTACAAGCGTGGCGACGCGCTGAGCATGGATGTGCTCAAGGACCTCGTGGCACACGGAGTTGAGCAGGTGAAGGCTCGTTCCGTGCTCACCTGCGAATCCAAGCGCGGCGTGTGCGCCAAGTGCTACGGCTGGTCGCTGGCTACCAACAAGCTGGTGGATGTTGGTGAAGCTGTCGGCATCGTTGCAGCACAGTCCATCGGTGAGCCTGGTACACAGCTGACACTGCGTTCGTTCCACTCCGGTGGTGTTGCGGCGGCTTCCGATATCACGCAGGGTCTTCCTCGTGTTACCGAGCTTTTCGAAGCCCGTACCCCAAAGGGTGAGGCGCCTATCGCCGAGTTCCCGGGCGTTATCAAGACTGATGTGGAAGCTGACCACGTCTACCAGATGACGTTGACGCCGGACGATCAGACCGTTGAGCCGATCGTCTACACGGTGACTCGTCGTGCTCCGCTCTTGGTGAAGGACGGTCAGCATGTTGAGGCTGGTACGCAGCTGACTGAGGGTTCTGTGGACCCGAAGAAGATTCTTCGTATCCTCGGCCCGCGTGCAGCACAGGTCAACATCGTTGAGGAAGTGCACACGGTGTACCGTTCTCAGGGCGTCGATATTCACGATAAGCACATTGAGGTTATCGTGCGCCAGATGTTGCGTCGTATCACCGTCATCGACTCGGGTGACACTTCGTTGCTGCCGGGTGAGCTGGTTGATCAGGCTCGTTTCAAGGAAGCGAACATGGAAGCCGTGAAGAACGGTGGCAAGCCGGCTGCCGGACGTCCGGAGCTCATGGGTATCACCAAGGCTTCGCTGGCTACCGATTCGTGGCTGTCTGCCGCATCCTTCCAGGAGACTACGCGCGTGCTCACCGAAGCCGCCTTGAGCCAGAAGGTCGATGACCTTAAGGGTCTCAAGGAGAACGTCATCATCGGTAAGCTCATCCCGGCTGGTACGGGTCTCGCCCGTTACCGTAACGCTGTGGTCGAGCCGGATAAGGCAATCCGCGACACTATTTACCCGAACTTCGGCTTGGGTAGCGGTACCGATGCGGACACTGACTTCTCCGATGCTGATCTGTCTGATGTGGACTTCGCAAACATCGACTTCGGCGATCTCAAGCTCGGTGATGACTTCAACCCGGACGACTTCCTTGACGATCAAGGCGGTCAGGGCGACTTCGAGTGATCGATGCTCTACGGTTGGTCAGATGAGGTAATAATCTTAGTCTGACTGACTGTCTGCTGAATATGGTGGCTTCCTTCTGATGAAGGAAGCCACCATATTGTTATGAGGGCAGCTCCGTGGCGTGCTGTCGGATGATTGACAGAACGCCACGGAGTGACAGCCGTGCTCGCCAGCGTTGCATCAGTGGCAGTGATGCCAACATTTGCTGACTGAGTTGTTTGACATTGAGCCAATATGATTCAGCCTGATATGCATCGGGCGCAATACTCGAATACATCGCTTGATCAGCTTGGTCTGCCATGCTGCGCAACATAATGGTAAATTCGGTTGTGTGCTGGTCGGATAAATGAGATGTCTGTGCACGATGTTTGCTGTGGTTACGGAAACACTGGAGAAGACGCGCACTCATTGAGCTATGGCTGAGCGGGCTGAGTGATATCGGTATGTCTCCATACTTGATTATCGCGCTCACTTGCTCATGTCGCGTCAATGTTCCAGAGCACAGTCGTGTCGCCATTGTGCATGGCAATGCTTGTACGATAAGTACATCCCATCCGGCAAGCACACGGTGACGAGGCGAACCGCGACATCGGATGATCATCAACACTGTTCGTTTGATTGCGATCACTAAGATGCAATATAACGTCATAAGCCAGATCGGGCTGCCGTACCATAACGCTTTGGTTGCAATGTGTGCGAAACGATGTTGTGCAGTTGGTTCTACAGGTGGTTCAGCGTTCGTACCTCCTACTGTCGAACGATCATGAAGCTGAGCATGATCTCGTAACGGATCTATCAAGGGTAGTGATGGTTGTCGGATAATAGGTGTGGAATCCGGTACCACGCTCATGCCTGCTACAGCAGTGCGCGACTCATCAGGCGTTGGATCGAACATCACCCATCCAAGCCCTTCGAGCTTGATTTCCACCCATGCGGCAATATGCTCGCCAGTGAATGTCATAACCGTATTTTGGACAGCCTCGCTACTAGCCTTCTCGCTGTTATATGGCATGATCGCTGTTCGATCGCTGTCAGACGGTAGTAATCCCAATACCACGCGGGCTGGCAACCCAACTTGACGTGCCATAAGGGCCATTGCAGAAGCGTATTGTTCATCATCTCCGACCATAAGATCAGCGGACATCATTGCATCAAGTCGATAACTGCTATGCCCGGGCGGCGACGGGTATTCTCCTTGTGCTCCGTGGGATAGCCAGCCATGTTCATGCAATACAGTGGCGAGCAGTTGTGCTGTTTGACCAGTTGGTTTTTGCCCTGCGGCGGTAGCTATAGCCAATGAGGTCAACGATTCTGGCATTGCAAGAGGTTCGGGTGATGTGATCGTATCTGCTGCAGCATTATTGATTTGCTGCTCATCTGGCTGTGGATGCAGAATGCCACTGACGGTATACGATAAATCTTGTTGTATTCCCGGCAATATGAGTGCTGCTTCAGCATCAGCATGGTGGAAAACCGCCGGAGTCTGACTGCGTAACCAATCTGTATCCCGTGAAGCGTGAGTTTCTATAGTCTCTAGTGCGATAGAAGAAACATCACCAGCGACTGGTAGCCAAATGTCACCGAAATTCGCTCCAATAGTAAATCGAGCACTGAAAGGTATAGCTGTCTCATCGTGCGTATCCGACGTTGGCAATGTTGTGCCCGATCCAATGCGACGGTATTCACCATGACTGGTATGCGCCTCTTCACCGGATACATTCCACACCTGACCGTCAAATACATCCATAACAGCAATCCTGATTGGCGTTCCATGAGGTAATCCAGTCACTGTCATTATGGTATCGTTTGCATATCGTTTGCGGTATGCGCGCATACCGCTTAACGGACTGGCATAATCGCGCAAACTGACGGGCGGATCATAGTACTCACGTAACACGAAGCGATGCGATGGTATGGTCTGACAGATAATACAGGTCACTGCAGCGGCAACAAGTAACGTGATAATAGCGCGTATTATCTTTCTCACATGGTGCTGATACTGGTTGTTGGTTTGCTCGGTGGTAGTGAGCCACTGCCAGGCCATAATGCTTATTGCACTGATCGCTGCGGTAACGCGGTAATAACCTGATGACGTGCCTAATGCTGCACATATAGCAAACGACGACAATACAACGATGATGAACGCAACAGCATGACGCCATTGCAGAAGTTGCTGCGATGTATGATGAACGCTACTGTGAATGTTAGTGTTATACGGTGCACCTGTCGGTGCCGCTGGCGTCATGACATGCCACAAGCACCAGCGCATAAGCATTGACGACCATAGGCATATTGTCCATAATGCCATGAATCCTCCGTTATCCGTCCCAACTGGAGAGCTAAGCGCAACAACGTATGAGAACGAATCGAATATGGCTCGCCATCCCAAGACCAGTGACGTCAGCGTTGGCAAATGTCCCACAGCAATACCGTCATACGTGATCAATGGGCCAATCATGAATTGTGAGATGATCAACGTGATTATTGCCGCCCACGCAGTGGCCTGCTTCATCATCCGAGCGGCCAATACCCCACATAGGGTTGCTGGTATTGCAGTGCAGAGCCAGCTGATAAAGAAGGACCCGTACACATCAATGAGATTCGACGCGGATAACAACGTTATAACGATAGCTATGATTGACCCGCGCACTGTGGTAGATAATTGCGGTAGTCTCCTTTGGTGGACATTACTATCTGCTGTGTTACTCATAACAATGCTCCCATCGCCGTAGGGAGATCCTGCAATGAGCTGATTGTCATGAGAACATACCACGGCAACATTGCCACATGGCACGGCTTATCTTGTTGTACTGTGATCACTACGTGATAAGCGGCATGTGGACTGGATTCAGTCAATGCAGCGATGCGCTCATCATGCATGCGTGAACCGGTAACGAGCATCTGGCATATACGCTGGTCAAGGCGAGAACGTTCAATACTCTCATCTTCACTTGATTGCACAGGTACATGTTGCTGTTCGCCCGTGGCATGATCATCACCATATATAAGGTCGCTGCAAGCATCAAGAAATGACTGCATATCTATTGGTCGGAAAACCTTGCCTCCAGCGGATACGGATAACGGCCGCTGAGCCTTAATACAAGCCACGCCCAGTGACGCATATGCAGCGACCGCTATTTCAAATTCATTCGCATCTGAGTAAGCATCCGCGTCAGACACCAGTGTCAACCCAGTGTCAACACGACGCATAGCAGTGTATCGACGTATCATCAGCACATCAGATTTCGCTGAACTCGGCCAATGAACGTTACGCAAATCATCGCCGGGCTGGTACTCTCGCAATGATTGAAAATCAAGCCCATCGCTCACCTGATCGCCACAGAGCAGTCCTTGTGGATCGTGAATAAAGCCCGTACGCGGCAGTGAGACTGCTGTAGTAAACGGATGCACGTGAACATTGACTGTCTCAGACAGATCTCGTGTCTTCCCGCATAAGCCGAATGGATCTGAAGGCGACGTACTAGCTGGTCCAATATGTAGTACTGTTCGTGCCGTTGGCATGAGTGGGACTTTCACAGTACGTGATGTCCCGCGTTGGATGCGAGGAACATCAACGATGTGCTGTGCGGTAGATGTGTGATCACGAACTGGTAGCTGTAAGCGACATCGTGCTGGGCGGATACGTGAAACATTGGTGATCACAAGTGACATCTCAATAGTTTCTCCGGCGACAGCCGAGCGTTCTGGACTAGGAATATCAACACGTAGTGAACCAGTTTGGATACACGATATGAGCGCCACAATGAGCATGCAACTGAGCATGATGGCACAAGCCAGAAACTCATGCCATCGTGTTGGAAACCATATTGCAAGACAGATAACAACGAATAATGCGGACAATAATCCTCGGGTAGATAATACGTTGCTTACTCGAATGCGGGTTTTCAACGAGGCACAAGCATTGTTGAATTGCACCGCAGGAGCCGCAATAGATGTTGGCACAGCAGCCTCTTGCCCTTGGGAAATGGAATCGTACGCGTGACACGTACGCCGACGAATAAATGACATCAATGGCATAGTCATGACGAATTCCTCCATTCCATATGTGCTTCATCCACTGTTGGTACCGGCACATTGTCAAGTGCGCGTACAACAGTCCGTTCTGGTGTATCCCCTGACATAAGCGCTTGATGTTGCAACATAATGCGATGTGCCAATATAGGAACTGCCAATGCTTTAACATCATCGGGTATAACAAAATGGCGACCTTCAGCCGCAGCCCAAATGCGCACGCAACGAACGAGTGACAGCAGACCTCGAGTTGACGGGCCACTCGCTGTTGTTTCATCATGCCGAATATATTCAATGATGCGCACCATGTAGTCCAGCAGCACTGGAGCGATATGGATTGCGCTCGCTAACGAACGCAGTTCGGCGAGTCCCGGTCCGTCTATGACTGGACGGACACTGGCTGCACGATCTGGCACGTCAACCTGTTGAGCTAAGGCAAGACTGGCTTCATGACCAGGATGCCCAATTGAGGTTCGTAATAAGAATCGATCTAATTGCGCTTCCGGCAACCGGTATGTGCCGAGTTGATCAATAGGATTTTGCGTGGCGATAACCATGAATGGATCTGGTACTGTATGCGTCGTTCCATCTACTGTGACTTTGCGTTCCTCCATCACTTCCAGTAGCGCGGACTGTGTTTTGGCTGATGCCCGGTTGATTTCGTCAGCGAGCACAATGGATGCAAATACTGGGCCAGGTCGGAACGAAAACGTGGAACGTGACCGCTCGTAGAATGTGACACCGATGATATCGGACGGTAATAAATCCGCTGTGAATTGAATACGATTGAACGGTACATCAACTGATCGTGCTAATCCTTTTGCTAACTGAGTTTTGCCGGTTCCTGGATCATCTTCGATGAGTACATGGCCTCCTGCAAGTAACGCGGTAACACACAGCCGAATCGGTATTGGTTTGCCCACAACGACCCGTCCGATGGTATCGGTTAATAGCTCAAATCCTGCATGCAATAATTGTGCGGCATTGTCCGTAGGTGGAGTTGATCGGCGGCTACGGCGGGAAGATGCTCGTGGCACTGGAACAGTAGATTGTGCATTGTCTACTTGTTGCGGCATATCGGAGCGTAATTGGGTGGCATCATCGGCAATCCAAGTTGCATCGTGTACGAGAATATGCTCTGTCATGGTGACTCCTTTATCTCTTTACATCATTTCGATAGGAATGAGACGCGTATGTTGGGAGCGTCTGCTTAGGGGATTGGTGGTTGATTGTGGAGTACGAGTCTGATCGGGTTGATCCGGTTCTGGTTTCGGGTCCGGATTGGGCGACGGGTCCGGGTTTGGGCCCGGTTCTGGAACTTCTGGGAGCGTCGGCGTAATGGTCGCTGTTGTTGAGAGACTCGAAGGAATTGAACGTCGTAAATGTAAGGTTGCTGTCACCGTTATGGCGTTATCTGACTTGTCCTCTTCATTGTTGGTAAGAGGAAAAGACGTGGACAAATTATCACATGAGAGTGTGTGCGTCACTGCTCCTTCAAGCGTCACCTGTGCGCACCCAGCATTGCGCATATTACCGAGCGTGACATGAGCTGTAATTTGATTGCCATCCTGTGTCAACACTAGTTTTGGTGGATCAGGATCACTCCACGGTCGAGTATCATCATTGGACGTGCCAGCAATACTGCCTCCAACACGGTTATATGCTGTCACACTGGCTCGGAAGGTTGTCTCATCGGTAATAGCTTCATCAGGTATTGCAATATCAATGGACGTTCCATTAGTGCTCTGCGTATTGTGATACCGGCCTGAGGCATCAGATACCGTGACGATGAATCGTTCTGCTTTGCTGCCGTCATAGTCGGGCATATTCCAATGAACTGTAATACGACGATATCCAGCTTGCGCCACGATATTGATTGGCTGCGGCGGTACTACATCTGGCATGCCTACCACTGCGGCTGAGGCATCGGACCATCCGACTTCGTTACGCGCTTTTACTGTGAACGTATACTGCCGTTCGTTGGTTAGGCCATCGATTCGACATGTTGTGGCAAGGCCGCAAGAATGAGAACCTCCATCCCACTCAACTCGATATTCAAGAATTGGACTGCCGTTTGAGGCTCCTGCAACCCACGCCAGATTGACTGAAGCATTGTGTGACTGTCTATCAGTCGGCAGCATCAGTGGTGCTGCTGGTCTTGCGATTACAGTTATCTCAACCAGTGTGCGCACGTGTCGATCGGGAGAGTTGGTACCGTCTTGCACGGTTACTCGAAGAGTTGATGCTCCAGCTTGTGCAGTATCGGCAACAGTAATCGATATCGTGCCATTGGCTGAGCATTGTGCCACGTTGATTTCATGTGAACCATCAACAACGCAGTTCACAATTGTTAGAGCCTTTTGCGGGAACGGGTTATACGCATGCTCTAATATGTTCACTGTCGCAGATGCCCCTGCCTGAACAGTCAGCCGTTGCTGATTGAGACGCGCCAATGGCCGCGATGAAATAGTCGTACGCACGATCACATGTCCGCTAACGGTGCCTTTCGCGTAACGGATCGTAATCGGAACAGTGATATCGCCAGCAGTCGCGTGTTCTACCGCGCGAATGGTCATCATCCCGTCAGATGTTACAGATACTGCTATCCGTTCATCGTCAGCTCCAGTGCTTGTATACGTACAGCGTTGTGTAGCAGAAGGACTATCGCTTGCACTGGTATTGGCATCGGTACTGCGATGAGTAGTGCAGGAGCCAGTGTCACGTATGAACGCAGACAGATCAATAACCGACGTCTCACCGGCTGGTACATCAACGGTGGGGGAGACGAATAATGGTGGGGGAATAGTCGTACCTGTTACACTGATCGGTAGTGTCAAAACCGCACGATTGACAATACGCGATGTGTGCTCGCTTGGATTGGCATCAACCACTGCAAACGTAATTGACGCAGGGCCTACATAACCGTCTTGTGGTACGAATCGCAAAGTCTGCGCGTCAACGAACAAGTCAGTATTCTCAGATTTGGTTGCGCTGACCTCTTCTGCAGATGCTACGAACGCGGTTTTCCCAACGCCTACTCGCACATGATCTGCGATGCGAATGATTAACGCATCACCGTCACGTACTGTCAACGATGGTGCATTTGGTCGCAATAATGGTGGAAACACTCCATACGCTGGTACATGTATGAATGCCGTCGAGGAAATGCCATGTGTTGTGTTCGTTACGGTATACGGTACAGCGCGGGCCTGTTCAGTGAGATCAATGCTGATAATGGTGGAGGATTCACCGCCAATACGACGAGCGTGATCGGCTGCGGATGAATCAATAGTTACTGTGAGCTCGTGAGCAGTACCGGATGGGTTATTAATCCATGCTGCAACGTCGACTTCTACTGATCGTTTATCGATCGTATCAGCAGCAGGAATTCGATGATCTTGCACAATGGGAGGAGAAATTGGTGCCGCTGCGTCAATATGAATGGTCAATGTGGCGGTACTTGATAGACCAGCCTCATTTTGTACTGTATGCACCACGTAGGCAGTGCCTTCCTGCTGTGGCGTGGTAAAGGTGATCGTGCCTTGGCTATACGTGGCGTCAGTAATACCCTGCACATCGTCAAGTCGACTTACCGATATGACAGAATCATCCGAAATGATATCGTTATCAGTCACTTGCACACTAGCTCGCGTATTGGGGCGCAACGTGATGTCGTCATCGCGAGCCAGCACTGTATCTGCTGTATCCTGATGAAACACGGCAACGGATATGTTGGCTTGTGCTCTGCGTCCTGACCAATCTTCTACCGCATATGAGAACGAATCAGTGCCAGAAGAATCCGCATATGCTTCATACACCATGTAATTGGCACCGATATCAATAATACGTCCGAGTGAAGGCGCACGATTGCCTAATCCCAGTAATGTAACGTCATCGCCGTCTGCATCAATACCAGTGAGTGCAATCTCAAGGCGCGCTGTTCGTCCTGCAGCGACTTGAGCTTGTACCGGTAGCGGTTTTGGATCAGCTTTGGACTGTGCATCTGCTTGATGTACTTCAATAACGATAGTGCCATGTGCCCTGTTACCGGCATCATCATGTACCGTATAGGTGGCTTGATATCGGCCTGATACTGAACTCGCTTGGTATCGAATAGTGTTGTCAGACACGAACAATAATCCTTTGAAGGTATCGCGGTTGTATTGCAGATCGTGGTCGAGCGTGACTCCAGCATCAGATGAAGCGAGTATGTAATCATGAATAGTGGCTGATGTGATACCTCCAGTTCTCACGCGTAATGTGATATCGCGCGCAACGAGTATTCCATGACGACGAGCAGTCGGAGGATATACCACGATGGTGCCTACAGATGAGCCTGCCTGATTTGATGCGGTATACCGTATATTTACTGGTGCATTCGGGATGCGCTGTCCAACCACATATACTCGGGTACCCAAAATACCGGCAGATATGCCTGTCGACGGTTCGACGTTGACACTGGTGATCGCTAATGTTCCGCCTGATGGGTCACGATCGTTTATGAGCGGCTCAACGATAGCTGTACCATCGGTGCTCAGTATGGCGACATCATCAGCTGTAACAGGAATGGTATCGATTGAAGATTGAGCGGTGATCTCAACTCTGACCATACCGTCAGCGTTCACATCGCCTTGCGTGACCGTATAAGGCACGTAATATGTGCCGGGGTTGCTTGCCATAACCGTGAAAGACAGGTCGTTCTCTTTGATGGTTGTTGTACCTGCCGGTTGTTGCACAGTGCTCAGCATTGGCATACGCGCAGACGTAGCATGCACGTATGGCGTGATATCAACCATGACGGGTGTATCTGGCTTCGCTGATACGGTGATCGGGTCAATGCGGGCTGGCAATGTATTGACTGGATGGACCGAAACATATATGAGTCCATCACTGGTTACACGGCCGTCATGCACGGTTACTCGCACTGGAACACGGCCAGACGCATTGCTATGAGCGGAAAAAGTTAGTAAACCATCCGCGCGAACTTGTGCAACGCTAACCTCTTCTGCCAATACGGTTGCATCAGTCAGTGACAGGAGGTCACCATCAGCATCGGTGAACGACGCTAAGGCATTCACTGACATTACAGCACCTTGTTCGATCTCATATTCTGGGGGAATATCGGTTTGTGCTGCAGGCTGATTGTGATCATGGGGGACAGGTTTCACGATAACGGTTGCTGATGATCGTCTGCCGCGTCCATCATCAATCTCATATGAAAACCGTATGTCAGTACTGTTTGTATCGGTTAATGCAGTCGCGTTGAGTTGTATATAGCGTCCATCAAACACTGACGATACGGTGACATCATCAACTGATGGTGGTGTGACTGTAATAATACGTAGTACTGAGCAATCCGATTGCTCATCATTGTGCAACACATCAAGTATTCGTGTACTGCCCATGCGAATACCCATGTGATCGTCCACAGCTCTCGGTGGTCCCGAATGTTCAGCACATTCCTCGGCATATTCTCGCTGTTCTCCGGATGTTGGAAACGTATCGGCGTGAGCAGTATCGCCACCTTCCTGCTGCAAGGAATCCCACGATACGTCAACAGCATCCATAGCAGATTGCGGGTCCCATAGCGTACCATGAGCCGCATCATTAAGCACTACCAATCGATGATTTGTGCGGAACTGAAGATGTGCAGAGTGTGACACTGAAGCCAGCGTTTGGAATTCTCCTTGATTGCCGTGTGCATCACTACCATCAGCATCGCAAATACGCCGATAGTTACGCGCCGGCTGACTCCATGCCGCATATACACATCCAGCTACTGACACCGGTTGTGCTGGCGTTCCCTCACCCGTAGTAGCCAATCGCAACGCTTGTGATGACCCGTGGCGCAGCTGTGTGACGAATAAGCCATTGCGATCAGCTGCCGCTACCCATGAGCTTTGGTCGCCATCCACATCTGGCGACTGCAACGTCAACGTATCGGTTGAATCGACTGTCGCCATACCATCGGGCCATTGGATGAATCCTTGTGTTGCAATTACTGGCACCGAGCCAACTACAGTGAAGCTATTTGCAGACAGAGAACGGCCATTACTGAGCGACACCATATCCTGAACAGAACCATTAGTGTCAGCGGTGATTACCATGCCGTCACGTGGACGATATCCGTACACAATACCGTCATGAGATACAGCAATCATGCCACCTTCACCGAGCTTCATCGTCGGGTCGGATTGACTTGCAGCGAGCGCATGCAAAGATGTTAGGGGACCTACTCGTACGTGACCGTTTGTTGTGTCTAGCAGAGCGATAGTGTTTCCGGCGAGCGAAATCTGAACATGTGTTGCGATATCAATCTGCGCATTGGTGCGCATGGTGGCAGTATCCATGCTGGTGATCGTGTGCGAATCGATTATCGCCATACTGTTGCCGGATTGTGCGACGTCGAATCGAGGCGTCGAAGCAGGAACGGATGCATCGATTTGCCCTACGCGCACGTTGAATCTTGCAATCGATCGATGAGTGCTGGATGTAACCCATACTGTGCCATTATCGAGATGTACTCGTTGCCGAGTTACTGTGGTGACGATTAGCGCTCCAACGATGATGACTAGCAGTATAAGCGCGGCCAACAGTAACGCGAGACGAGGGCGGTGTGGTTTTCTGGTATGCGTGCGACCTGTTGAGCTTGACTTAGTTAGAAGAGTAGTCGTCAGTCGAGTAATGAGTGTGTGGGGATGTATCCTGATCATGATGAGACTCCTGCCTCGCACGTTGCAGCCGGTGAGTTCGCTATTGCTGTAGCATCCTCATGTTTGAAGTGACGGTTTGGCTGCGTTGAGGCCACCTCAGGTGGTGGCATATGTCGGTTGTTGTCATTTACCACGCCGAGCATGTCGGTATCGACAGTTTCACTGCCGTGCCATAAAAGCATTGCTGCCAATAGAGCTGCGAGTAATGCAGCTGCGATGATGATTGCTAGCAGTGTGTGTAGTGATGGATGTATATGTGATCTGCGGATACGGCGTAAGGGTGTAACGGGCTTCGGATGTGCTGATGGTGTACGTGTATATGGTTGGCTTGAGGAAGAAGCCATTATGGAAACGGTTGGGCCTGACGGCAAATCCGATGGGGCTGGTAGTGCATGTGGCTCTGCTTCGTGTATAAGACGATACTGAACCTCCTGCAATGTGTGCATGCATTCGCGCATTGAACCATAGCGGTCATCAGGATGGTGCGCCATCAAGCGACGAAGTATACGCACGAGGTCAGCGGGCAAATCGTAAGTATCAAGATCGCATCGTTCGGGAGGCATACCAGTCAGTAGTGCTGCTAGTGTGGCTCCCATCGAGTACATATCGGACATGTCATTGCCGCCACTTAACCCAGCGAGTACTTCTGGTGCAGACCACAGTGGTGAGTGCCCGGTGATAACCGAGGTCTGATACAAATGCGCGCAGATGCCAAAATCGGCAAGTAATGGTAGCCCATGCGCGTCAAGCAACACATTAGATGGTTTGACATCGCGATGGACAAAACCTTGCCTGTGTGCGAACGATAAGGCGTCGGCGAGCTGGATGCCGATATCAAGCGTTCGCATAACTGACATGGGCTGGTGACGAATCAGATCTTGACAAGATCCGTTTGTTGCATAATCGAGCAGTAGACAACCACGTCCACAAGCATCCACGAATGAGCCGTGGATGGTGAGGATGTGCGGATGCGCTGACAGTGCTGTTAGTGCTTTTGCTTCCGATTGGAATCGTTGTTGATCTTGATAGTGAAGAGGCTGATGAGAAACCTTTACGGCCAGATCACGATGCTGTTGGACATGACGAAACAGGTACACGTTGGCGGCTGCACCCGAGCCGAGCATGCGAATGAACACACAGTCAGGCACCTGCGGCACAGGTAATGCGTTGGGTTCTGTGATGTGATGCATCGTTGTCTCCCAAGTCGAATGTGATCATGAGTGGGTGCGAGCATACACGATTACGCGACCTTGTCTACTGGTATTTGGGGTATGTGGTCGAACGGTCGAAGATCGTTGAAAAACCGGGGATGTGAAGAAATTGTGTGTGAAATAATGTGGATAACTCGAGGTGCATAAAGGCGCAAAACGTTGGAAATCCGGGCTTGTAATGATTATGTGAAGCCGTGATGCAAGGTAATAATTATTCGAACGAATTTTCGATCGGCGTGTCGTGACTGCGACACGTCGACAATATGCCTGATCTGCAATGGCTTACTGGACCTGTATGAGACAAGCCGGGCATGGTTCTCTTTACGCTGGATGACATGACTGGGACCAAGCCTGAGCGCTCCTGTTACGAGCTGCATGACGATATGCGACGCGATGACGCGATCGTGACGCTCAAGGATGCTCTGGCGTCGTTGCTGGCAGATTCCGGTGCACTACTTGCCTGCGGCGCCCCAGGATGTGGCAAAACCTCATTTGCTTTTGACGTGTTAATGGCTGGATTGCGCGTTGAAGGCGGAATGTCCTCGGTGATGACGGTTTCGGATCGTCATACGGCTGATTTGCTTGCCGATGAGGCAATTCGTCGCATCGGTTCGCTCTCACGTACTCGGCCGGTAACCACGCTGTCTGCTGTAGCATTCCAACTCGTTACGACAGTTCGCAAACGTTTAGGCGAGCCAATGCCTAAGCTCGTTAACGGAGCGGAGCAGGACGCGTTACTGCATCGTGTAGTCGAAGCACACGTAACACACGATAAGGCAGGCGATACCTGCGAAACGTGTCTGCTGTTACGCGACTATTTCGGCTTAGACGATTGGTGTAGTGTACTCGCCTCTGAGAATGGTGATACGCGAGAACAGCGAGTATCTGGCGATGCTAGCCGCACGGTAAGTGGTGCATTTGTCGTGCAGCTGCGTGACATGATTGCGCGCATGAATGAGCTGGGTGTGCATGATGAGGATGAGTCGAGCGTATTAGCCACACTCGGCGAATGGTCGGCGCATGTCGAGCGGCTACGCGTACAGTGGCGGCTTGCCTTTGCGCTCAGAAAGCAGTACATGGACGCTATTCGTCAGATGCCTGGCAATGAGTTTCGACTCGATTCATCTCGACTGCTCATTGAAGGCGTGGAAGCGGTACGTCAGGCCAACGCTGACGAACTGCCTCGCATGGTAGTTGTTGACGATGTTCAAGATCTGACATTAGCTGGATTGTCATTCTTAGAAGCGTTACATGAGCAAAAAGTGCCGTTGGTATTGGTTGGCAATCCTGACGAGGCGGTGCAAACGTTCCGTGGATCATATCCTGAGTATGTATTTGCACAGATCATCCACAGATTTGATGCGCGAACATTGCGTATTGAAACGGTTGATAGGCATCCTGATAACAGTCAAGTCAATGTCTCGCTTGATGAGCGCGATGGTGAGCATTCGGCTTACACGTATCGGGAGTTAATAGCATCCCGCGTATCACTCTCTATCCGTTCATCCGCGGATAGCGATACGCCGTTGCCATCTCGTCCCGGTAAACTGCCACAACTGCCGAATAGTTTGCCAATACGCACATTGGACAACGATAACGCGATACTTGAAGACGACAGTTTGCTTACACGGTTGTATCGAAGTGAGGCAGAGGAACTCGATGATATCGTATGGCATATCAAACAAGCGCATCTTACGCAGGGTGATGCGTGGAATGATATGGCTGTTATCGCTCACGATAATGCAACGGTACGTGCGTTCGGTGAACGATTGCGCCGCGACGGTGTGCCAGTACGATACTCGTCGGTGACTCGACCATTGCGCGATGAGTCGTTCGTTCAAGGATTGTTTGCACTTCTTGAACTGGCACAGTTACGCCACAATATGCCAGCTGAGATGCCGATGAGTTTGAGCGCTATAGCACTGTTTGTCCGCTCACGCGTCAGCATGCTTATGTCGAGTCCGCTCATCAGTATTGGCGCGAGTCGCAATCATGAGGGACGTCCAGCAATATTAGCTAACGTAGAATCTGCTATGAACGCGCTCGAATCATTAGCATCGGTTATATACAACGATGCGAATGATCTTACAGACACTGATCTTCATCACAATGGTGCTTCTGCATTGCGCGCGCTTATTGAACGCTGGAATCAGTGGCATGACGCTATACTTCAGGCACGAGCTGGTGTGCTTGTAGAACGCGATGATTCGCTCATTGATGAGGCTACATCGGCCGGTGATAACCTGCTGTTTGGCACGAACGCACTGTATCTGCTCCTCGAATTTGACGCGACTGATACAGTATTGGCTTCGATTGAAGCCATATGTGGTGACGATCCGCACGCGCAAGCGTTTTCACGCTTGTGGACTCTTGTATCCAAAGTCGCACAAGGATTAGAGAGCCTGCCATCTAACGAACCGCAATATGCGTTGGCGCTCGCATGGGATGCGTGCGGCGTTGCGCATCGTTGGCAGCGTGAGGCGTTGTATAACACGGATGAAGGCAGAACAGCTAATGACCGGTTGGACGCTGCAATGCGCCTGTTTGACTACGCTTCTGGTTCAACTGCTGCACATGACTGGCACAGTTTTGTCAATCAAATTCGAGACATGCGTATTGAAGCTGACTCCCTAGCACGTCTCGCCCCTATTGATCAGGCTGTCACCTTAACCACACCGGCTGGAGCTGCTGGACGACATTGGAAACAAGTATGGATTCCAGCACTGCAGCAAGACGTATGGCCGAATCTGACACCGCGTAATACCATGTTTGGCGGTGAAGACTTGACGAATGTGGTGCTATTCGGCCGTATTTTTGACGGTGCTGACACAGCCCTTGATCCTGCAATCGACGCGGTGCTAGCTTCTGAACAGAAGAGTTTGCTTGTGGCGCTGACTCGCGCACGGAGAGTGACGTTAAGCGCAGTATACGACGACGATACAGCGCCTTCAGATTTCCTCTACGTGTATCTGCCAGAGCGTTTCAACCGCAGCGCACAAGCAGATCCCCAACAAAGAGGGTATACTCCACTTGCAGATGCTGATCGGTTCAACGGATTAGACGGCACGGTACGTGGATTAGTTGCTGCTGCCCGTACGATACTCGTTACTCAACCACAAGATTCTCCTCAATGGGCTGATGCAATCGCCGCGTTGCGACTACTTCGCTCTCGCGGCGTCAGCGCAGCAGACCCGCAGCAATGGCCGTTTGTAAGCGACGGCCAAGATGAAGATAACGAACATCACACACCAGCACTTGGCGACGAACTTCGTACGTGTGAAGCTGAGCAGCATACGGTTGATCTGACTCAAGGTCACACGCACTATCGCAATACCGGCGATACTTCGTCAGTGGTTACTCTGTCGCCGTCTGATGTGGACGCAATCTGGGCATGTCCAATATGCTGGATGTTGTCTCGACGGTTCTATGGTCCTCGCGCTAGCAGTGTGCAAGCATCATTTGGTTCACTCATTCACGCTGTCGCGCAACAGGCCAGCGAAGAGGGCCTTGACTTGCCAAATGCATTCGCAGATCAGCCGATTGAATCGCGTGTGGCAGCAATTCACGCCCGTATGTTGGATATTTATCACGAGTTAAGCGGTCCGTTGTCTGTCTCTGACCCGAAGCAACAATATGATGCAGCACGTAAAGATGCTTCCGCAGACGCGATACTTGACATGATTGCCCACTATTTTGTCATGTCAAACATGGACGAATATCCGGCGGGCAATCATACGAATTTCACTGTAGGCACTCTGCAAGAGGCCGAATGCGAGCGAACATTTACCGCCCGGTTTGACAGTAACGATATTCTTGCCGCTTGTTTGGCTACAGATGGCATCGAATCGATGAGTCGCAGTGAACTCATTGCGATCATGGGCTCTCTCGTTGGCGGCTGGCCTGAAGCAATGGATGAACATCTCACCATCCGTTTATCCGGGCGTATGGATCGACTAGAGCGACGAATACTGCCGAACGGCTGTGAGACGGTTCGTTTGATCGATTACAAGACAGGCAGCGTGCCATCAGTGAAAGACATCGTCAACGATTTGCAGCTCGTATGTTATCAGCTTGCTCTCGCGTTCCCAGAACATGAGCCGAACACAGGTCTTGCATCCGGACATATGCCGACTATTGCCCAGAGTGCCTTGTTCCATGTTGCATACAATGATGCTCCTGCAAAAAGTTACGGTCAGGAAAGTTTATTCCAACCATCGCTGTTCACAGGTCAAGGACTGAATAACACAGTATTCATGCCTCGCAGAGGCTACAATCAGCCGTCCAAGGTGCTGGACGTACCCGATTTACCTGACACGCCGCCGGACGGTGTACGAGAGTCAACATGGCAATCATTACTGAATTTGCGCGGCACGCAGGCGGTGTGGGCGCTTACGATGATTGCCCGCGTATGGTATGCGACTGCAGCAAGCCAATCGCGTGTCCTAGAAGCTCACCCGTTGCCGTCTCATGTTCGTAAGTGTCGTATGACGACAGTATGCCCGGCATGTGCTGGCCAGATTGACACCATATTCGAGACGAGGCAAGCATGAGCATTCGTATTACTGACAGTCCAGAACAGGCGAAGGTTATTCACGCGCCAGCCGACGATGATGTACTCGTCGTTGCCGGTGCTGGAAGTGGCAAAACCTACACGATGACACGTCGTATCATCAATCTCATCGCAGAAGGCGTGCCGCCAGAACGCATTCTCGGCTTAACATTCACGCGCAAAGCCGCATCCGAACTACTCACACGAGTATCTGCTGCAATAAGCGAGCGTGATGAACTGACCGATCGGACCAGTGCCACACATGCGCGGCGAATGTTTCTCAAACCTGAGATATCCACGTATGATGCGTTTTTTCAATCGATTGTGCGACAGTATGGTCTGCTGGTCGGTTTTGATCGCGAGACGCAACCGTTAAGCGAAGCAGGAGCGATGACACTGGCTGCTTCGGTAATCGGTCGGCATACTGAATCGTTACTCTCGCGTGATTTCGGGTCGTTTAATACCGTAGTTGACCATATGCTTGGACTGTCACATGCGATCGGCAATGCAATGATCGGTGCGGATGTCTCGAGCGTAGATGAAGCCATCGCTCGTATCCGACAGTGGGATGCGGATTTCATACAACGGCTCGATACTGCGATCGGTGAACAACCCGTGCCGCAAGAGATACCGAAAGCGAAAGCTCCCACTCGCGCTCGCAAAGATTCGGATGCTTCCTATGCAGTGAAACAAGACGAGTATCGAGCACAACTACATGAATTGTGCGTATGGCGATGTGATAGGTTACGTGATGTTGCTCAGCGTCGTGATGTACTTCTCGATTTAGTAGCGGAGTATGAGCGCGAGAAACGGCGACAGAATATGGCAGAATTCAGTGATTTTACTGTTGCTGCCTACCAGCTGGTGTCTCGATTCCCATCGATCTCGCAAACGTATCGGCGGCGATACTCTCACGTGTTGCTTGACGAGTATCAGGATACGTCAACCACGCAAGCCATGCTTATCGCGGCATTATTCCACCCGTCGCAGAATACCGACACTGTCACATCGGTGACATCGGCCGCATCACACAGTGTTACTGCACTATCGCAGCACACGCAACATGACGGTGTACCACAACATCTGCTGGCGCGTTCTCTTAAACGACCAGTCACCGATTCGTACGCGCATGTTAATGCTGTTGGTGACCCATTCCAGTCGATTTACGCATGGCGAGGCGCAAGTCCTGGCGCATTCCGCATGTTCCAGCGAGATTTCGACATGCCTGCGGACGTGAAACCTTACCCGTTGAGTGTAACTCGTCGTAACTCGCGTATCGTGCTCGAAGCTGCTAACAATCTGACATTGCCGTTGCGACTTCCCTCATCGCGGCAGAGTAGCTCACTCATGCATGAAGTTGAAGTGAACGAATTATCAGCTCTTGACACTGCTGATGTCGGTACGATTGGCGTGCTCGGATTTGACACGTTCGGGCAAGAAGTCGATGCGGTAGCAAGGTTTGCACGGCAGGCGATTCGCCGATATCGCAAAAATAACGCCGAAGTCGATGGACAAGATAGTCAAAAGACGCCCGAAACCAGAACGTCGACGGAAGACCATCGAACGCACGTTGCTGTACTGATGCGCAGCAAAACCCACATGGCACAGTTTGCGCAAGGTCTAGAACGTGCCGGGCTTACCACACTAGTAGTCGGTAGAGCAGCGCTTCTCGAACGGCCAGAAATTCGTGACATACTCGCATTACTGCATGTGGTGGCTGATCGTACCGACAGTGCGTCACTGATGCGTCTGCTCGCTACGCCACGGTTTGCACTCGGGGCTGACGCACTAGCTGCGTTAGCTGGGTTAGCGAGTCGATTGGACGACCAGTACCGGTATCGGTCGCTTGTTGAAGCGGGCCTTGTAACACCAAAGCAGCACGATGACGATGCGATTGACACTGCGATCGATAGCAAGATCGCACGAGAACAGGCCGCAATTGTGCGCGCATATCGAGATCAGGTGCCGCATGCTATCTATCTTGCAGATGTACTGTTGCGTAAAGATTTAGCACGCTTGCTTGATGCTGACACGTCGATTGACGATCGCTCGGCTGCAATAATCTTGCGCGCAGGCCGTGCGTTGCAAGAAGTGCAAGCAGTAGCTAATCATGCGCTTGTCGAGGTGATCGAAACTGCAGTGCGAGCGCTCAATCTTGATATTGATCTGATTGTCGCACAGTCAATCATGCATCCGGATGCCTCGTCTTCTTCAACTACGCCAGTATTAGCGCGCGTTGGTATCGATACCCTCCTTACTTTGGTTGATACGTATACGAAAGAAACACTTGAAGGACAGTCACCAACATTGCGAGGATTTATCGCATGGCTCGACTCAATGGATCGTATCGAAGAAGACACTGCTGTAATACCAGACACTCCGGCTGACGTCGTACTCATGACCATCCACCAGTCTAAAGGATTGGAATGGGATGCGGTGGCCGTCGTCGGCATGGCTGCCGGCTCATTCCCCAGCAATCAGAGCGGCCTGCATATTGCAGTTGATGAACAACATTCGGGTGGTTATTCACCAGTTTCAGGTCGATGGTCGCCGCCCGAATATCAGACGAGTGTGACCACATGGCTAGACGATGAATCCGCAGTACCCGCGCCGGTACGTGTGGACGCTGGTATTTTGCCGAGATTCCCACACGACGCACATTCGTCGTCACAAAACGCGACTGACGGGCTTGCCCTGCTTGACGATGTTGAAGTTATCGATGATGAGATTTACGGAGACATGCGCGGTAAAGATATCGGCGATGGTATGGAAGATTCCAATCCAGACGACTGGTATTTAACACAGGAAGAAGAATACGGTCGTCGTCTACTCGCGGATGAACGTCGTCTTGCCTATGTTGCCCTCACTCGTGCGCGACATGATGCACTCATAACCTACAGTCGATATAACACGGAGAGCCGCGATCCCAATGTGTTGCTGAATACAAGTGGTCGCAAACCTGTTGCGGCTAAACCATCAGTATTCTGGAGTGAACTCTACGAATCACTGGGCAATCATGCCGATCGCGTAACTGCCGACGGTGATAATGAACACGCTATTGAAGGCAGGGACAAGACGAATGAGACACCGTCAACGGGTGAAGAATCAGCACATGACGACCATGACATCATCACTTTGCAATCAGCAGGCGTAGCGCGACCTGACGGTTTCTTCGTCGGCGACCAAGCCTTCGCATATGAACAAGCAGTTGTTGAACAAGCGTGGCGTAGTGAGCTTAATCAGCAAGTTTCGGACGGTACACTGTCATGGCCAGCAACGCTATCCCACGGCGTTATGAAACGGATCTGTGCTGGTATGAACGAATTGGAACAGTCAACTGATACGTCGTCAGCCAGTGACCAGTTGCCGAAACATGCCGACAGTACCAATGACAATAACAGTGTCAATACAGACTCGCGTGACTCATTACTGGCTCGTGCACTCATGCTCACGTCCGATCCTGACTTGATGCCGCAGTCGTACGATGACACAGAACTTGACGATCATGTGCGCCGCAAAGCAAGCCAGATCCTTGCGCGAGGCCGGCAGTCAGTCACCGCATTACAAACCAGAGCTGGCCAGATCTCTCCACGAGACGCGCGCATCATATGGCGAGGACTCATCCGTCCAATTCCGCATGTAGCACCGCCCGCAGCTGAAGCTGGCACGTTGCTCCATGCGTGGGCAGAACAATTTATCAGAGCATATGACGAATTCGGCGGCGAAACTATCGGCACGGATATACGTAACTTATCGGCAGATAATGCAGACAATTCGGACAACATCATCGCATCCGCAGCCATACCGCCGACTCGTGAAACTATGCTTGCCGAACTAGTCGAACAAGAGAACACAATACGTGCCAACCCCAGCACCGCCAAAGAACGCCATGTAGCATTGTGGAAACGCCGCCTCGCAACATCACCGTGGGCGAGCCGACGACCAGCGTGGGCTGAGCGGCAAATCGTCGTCGCTCTGCCAGATGGAACCATTGTCAACGGCAAACTTGATGCGGTTTTTTACGGTGGACTTGACGAATCTGATACGACCAAACAATACGTTATTGTAGATTGGAAGACAGGAAAACGACCTCATACATCGGAGGATATTGCCAACAAACTTGTGCAACTTGACTGGTATCGACTGTTATTAGCGAACGTCGAACACGTGCCGTTAGACAGTATCGATGCCACCCTCTACTATCTGAGTGAACCCAATGAGGGAACGCGTGAGCTACATGCACATGCGAAAACAGAACAGGAAATCCTTGCCGAGTTGAGCTCCGGTATCCCGGAACAATCCGACGACGACTGACACATGGCGGCCAAAGTCATGGCGGCCAATACCATGTGCCACCCACAGAGGTAAAACGTGCCGTGGGCCTCGCGTCGGAGGGAAGCTGCGACCCTTGGCCATTACGTGTGGGCGGGCACACGTACACAACAGCCAGTACAAAAAGGAGCAGGAATTATCATGGCTGCGACGAGCGCAACCGATCGGATCGCCTCGCACGACGATCACACCAACCGCATTATCTATCATTCCAGTACGGACACTGTATCGTCTTCTCACCAACAGCACGAACAACAAACCCCGTCAGGAATTATCTACCGGCCAATGACATGGAGCGACGTCGACGACATCGTTACCCAATTCGAAGCAACGTGGGGACGATTCTCAAGTGCAGCCGGCACTCCGGCTTCCATAGTCTTATCAAGGCATTTCGTACTGCATTATCTTGAGCCAGCAACACATACGATTCTTGCAGAACGTGACGGACAGTTCCTCGGCGTAATCGTTTGCCGTGTAGTCGGATGTCCGAGACTATTTCCTCAAGCAACACCTGCGCTCGCCGACGTGGATCGCATGCTCCAAGACGATCCGCGCGGCGCACAAGCGCTTACCGAAACATTGCGATGGCATGCGCTGGAAATCGATTTGGAACATGAGGTTCAAGCCAACGAAACAACGCAAGGGGAGATTGAACTATTCCTTGTGGCTAGGGCAGCACGAGGACATGGTGTCGGTGGAACATTGTGGCGAAGCGCCATGCGTACCATGCGTGAAGTAGGTGTAACTCGCTACTTCCTACACACCGATTCCACTTGCGACGTGAGCTTCTACGTGCATCAAGGACTGAGTTGTCTGATCTCGTGGTATGCGGCTGGTCATCCGGAGTATGGCAAAACTATGGCCGATGTCTATATTTATGCCGGAGCCACAGACGCAGCGTCATCCAGAATAACGAAATCACAGCAATCACAGCACAGTACAACACACGACATTCACCACGACGGAGCTAGTGCATGACATCGATGACATCCACAACCACATCACGCATTGCGGCATCCCCGTACGCGAAACTATTCGCTATTCCCGGCACGAAATCGTTCTGCATATCCGGCGCGATCGCGCGCCTGCCAATTTCCATGATGAGTCTCGGTATCGTACTTGCGCTGAATTACTTGTACGATAACTGGACCGTTGCTGGTTCGATGAGCGCTGCGTATATTCTCGCCGTCGCTTCAGTTACGCCGTTTTATGCGCGGTTATTCGACCGTTTCGGGCAACGTCGCATCGGTACAGTTGCCTTGACTGTGCAGGTGATCGCCATGCTCGGCTTCGCGTTCGCCGCATGGAATCGTGTACCGATTCCGCTACTGTTTGCGCTCGCGATTGTTATGGGATTTACCCAATTCTCGTTCGGTGCACTTGTACGAACCCGTTGGGCGTACGCATTGCGTGATTCCAATAACATGGGGTTACTCAACACAGCCTATGCACTCGAAGCGGCTATTGACGAAATTGTATTTATCGTTGGTCCTATTCTCTCCGCATTTCTCGCGACTTCAGTACATCCGGTTTCGCAGTTATTCGTGCCGACACTGGCATGTGGTATCGGTGGCGCTGTATTTTTCTCGTTGAAACACACTCAGCCGCCGGTTATGGAATTGGTTGACGTAACAGATAATCGTGCGACTTCAGCTTCTGTTTCAACGTCGGATTCAACCCTAGCTCCAGCTTCCAGTTCATCTGTCGACAGCGCGCAACCTGATACCTTGACGATACGTCAATTGCGCACTAGCGCGCCGAAACCGAAGAGTGCGCTGCTCTATCCCGGCGTCCTGTCAATTATGATCGTGTTCATCGTATTCAATATGAGTTTCAATGCGTTCGACGTGTCTATTACCGCGTCGATGAAAGCTGCGGGCGTCGAACAATGGCTCGGCTTACAGCTCGCCATGTTCGCGGTTGGCTCATGCATCGGAGCGATGATTTTTGGTTCTCGACAGATGCGTGGATCGCATTGGCAACACATGATGTTGTTCCTCGTGCTACTCACGATCGGATTCGTACTCTTCCGCCTTGCTATGGATCATTTCCTGCTGCTTGGCGCATTAGAAGTGCTTTCGGGTTTGTGCGTTTCGCCGCTGTTCGCCACCGGCAATTTGATTGTTAAAGATGCTGTGCCAGAACGTTCCTTGACTGAAGGACTGTCATGGCTTACTACTGCTGGCGCAGTCGGTACGTCACTGGGATCGACGCTTGCGGGCGCAGTTATTGACGCAGCTGGTACCCATGCGAGCATGATGATTCCGTGGATTTCGGTCGCCTGTTCAGTACCGCTCGCGGTATTCGGCTGGTTGCTCGCACGGAAACGCGACTAGTATGGCGAAGCTGACTGAGGGGTAGTCACATCATTGGAACGTTCAACCTGTGTAACTACCTCTCAGTCGTCTGCGACGTTTGTAGTATGAGACACAACGGCAATCGCATGATTGTGCAGGATTTGCATAACGTAAGAATGGAGCGAACAATGATCAACGTTTCCGTAGTGGGAGCTCAAGGACGCATGGGTTCTCATGTGGTTGATGCGGTCAACAGTGCGGCAGATACGCAGCTTGCGCTTGCACTTGACGCCAAGGATGATCTGACAGCAATCACACCGGACAATACTGATGTCGTGGTCGAATTTACTGTGCCAAGTGCATCGCTACACAACGTTCTTACGCTCGTCAAGCAAGGTGTAAACGTAGTCGTCGGTACTACCGGTTGGACTGATGACAAACTCGCGCAGGTTACAACGGCGCTTGCGAATGCACCGCGCGACAACCAAAGTGTATTCATCGCACCGAATTTTGCAATTTCTGCCGTGCTTGCTGATCATTTTGCTCAAGTTGCGGCACCATATTTTGAATCAGCTGAAATTATCGAACTGCATCATCCGACCAAGGTGGACGCGCCTTCTGGCACTGCTATCCACACGGCTCATGCGATTGGTGAGGCTCGCCGCGCAGCCGGGCTTGGTGACATGCCGGATGCGACGACTACAGATGGTGGCTCGCGCGGGCAAGTAATTGATGGTGTACACGTACATGCAGTACGTTTGCGTGGTCTCAACGCTCATGAAGAGGTACTGTTCGGTAATGCTGGCGAACAACTGGTTATTCGTGCGGATAGTTTCGACCGTGCGAGTTTCATGCCGGGCGTTCTGCTCGCAGTGCGCAAGATCGCGTCTGGCGCGTTCCCTGGTCTGACTATCGGTCTTGATCGTTTCCTCGATCTGTAATTTTCCAGCGTAACTGCGCGCAATACCGAGGCCCGCGCGCAGTTACGCTTGTTTTTCCCCTCAAAATCCAGCATAACTGCGCGCAGGGCTCGGTATTGCGCGCAGTTACGCATGCTTTTTGGTCTACACGACAGCTGATATATTGTCGAGCGCTGGATGATCACCGCTTGCCGGCGTAAATATCGCGATCGATAATATCAGCGAATATGCGGTTGACTGCCGGGCGCACAACCTTCAGCGACGGTGTAAGACATTTGTTGTCTTGTGTGAACCGCTGATCGAGGACTACGAATTTGCGTACTGATTCAGCACGCGAAACAGTAGCGTTCGCTTTGTCGACATATTGTTGGATTTCATCATGGACATCCGGTAGTAATGCAACGTCCGAAACCGGAAGATCAGCAGCAAATCCGTGAGCTGGCAACCATTGGGCGAGCGCATCCGGGTCGAGCGTGATCAGTGCGCCGATAAACGGCCGTTGATCACCGACGACTACCGCATGTTCGACGATCGGGCACTTGACGATTTCCTGTTCAAGTGGAATCGGCGACACGTTCTTGCCGCCAGCAGTGATAATAATGTCCTTCTTACGACCAGTGATCGTTACGCGGCCCTCGTCATCAATCGACGCAAGATCGCCGGTTTTCAACCATCCATCTTCAGCGAATGCTTCTGCAGTTTTCTCGGGGAGATTATGGTAACCGCGGAATACGTTTGCGCCGCGCACCTGCAGCTCGCCGTCGTCAGCAATACGCACTGATGAGCCGGGTGCAGGCTGTCCGACCGTACCGATCATATTGTCGTCAACGCGAGTCACGGTAAACGGAGCGGCTGTTTCCGTCATACCGTAGCCTTGGATCATCGGCAGGCCGATACCGTTATAGAAATGTGCGAGATCAGGATCGAGCGGTGCACCGCCGCATGCGACGAACCGAATCTTAGGTCCCAACGCGCCGCGCACGGTACGATATACGAGCGTTTCAAACGTTGCTCGCTCAGCAATCGCTTTTGCTGAATGCGCGCGTCCTGCTTGCTCATCGCGGCTCCACGCGCGTGCGGCGGCGGCTGCCTTCGCAAACAAACGTCCCTTGAAACCCATGCCTGCTTTCTGTGAGGCGGCGTTGTATACCTTCTCAAACACGCGCGGCACGCCCAGCAGATATGTCGGCTGGAACGAACGTAAATCCGGCAGCAGCGACTTTGTATCCGGCAAGTAACCGACCACGCCATCATCTGAACCGATCGAACAATACTGAATATAACGGGCAAAACAGTGTGCAAGCGGTAGGAACAGCAGCAGCCGCGGGTGATGATCGCAGATCATCTGTGGCAAGCATTCATATCCTGCGCGCACGATCGACAGAAAATTGCGATGCGTCAGTTCCGCACCTTTCGGTGCACCGGTCGAACCGGACGTGTATACGATCGTCGCCAGATCGTCAGCATGCACGGATGCGATGCGCTCGTTCAATTCTTCGTCAGAAACAGTGACTCCGAATCCTTGCAATGCGCCGAGCGCGTTACCGTCCATCATCAGAATCTGCTTGAGTTTTGGACAGTGGTCTTTGATTGAATCGAGTCGATCGAAGCGTTCGCGATCGTCGGCGATGGCGAGTTTGACGGACGAATCGTTGAGAATACGTTCAGCTTGCGCGGCAGAGTCAGTGTCGTAAATCGGTACGTTCACAGCTCCGATCGCAGCCAGTGCGAAGTCGAGTACGCCCCATTCGTAACGGGTTGCGGAAAACAGGGTGACCGCGTCGCCCTTGCCGATGCCGAACGCGATAAGGCCTTTGGCGGCCGCGAGTACGAGTTGCTGAAATTCGCCAGCGCTGATGTCATCCCAGCGACCCGGTCCGAGCTTGCGCGAGGCGATAACGGTGTCTTCTCCGGTGCGCGCAATGCGATCAGTGAGCAGACTGTACAAGGTTTCGTCGTCGCGTACGACGATTGAACCAGGGGTAGTGTATTCGGTGAGCATGTTGGGTTCGTGTCTTTCTGTTTTTCTGCGATCGCCTATGTGATTGCAGAAGTCTCATAATGTGTTTCTTGTATTCCGTCATATAACTTACGTCAGCGTAGGTTATGGTGCGTTGTATGCTCCTACGAAACCGTTGGGCGTGGTTTGTGACCGTGTACAAACTGCCTGACGGTGGAGATCGGCGGAATTACTGGGAGAGTTAGTGTCTGCTTGATGATCGCTTGTGATTACTTATGAATTACTCATAATAGGTAGTTGCAGTTGCGGCTTAATATCAAGGTGTATTGAGTATGATGATAAGAAACATGGCCACAATGTTGTGTTACTTAAAACGTACCTGTTGTAAGCAGACTGTGATCGGCAACGGATGAGGGGTTGATAATGGAAACAGTTGAACATTCGGCTCAACACGGGTGCCAACACGGAATAGTTAGTCGGAATTCCTCGTCTCGTCCAGTTCAGCCGTTTTATGCGCGAACCAGCGACCACGGATATGAAACATGCGTAGAACATCTGTGTATGACCGGTTGCCTGTCTGGCGGTTTTGCAAGTCAATTCGGGTATCTCGATGATGGTCTGTTAGCAGGACTATTTCACGACATCGGCAAATATGCTTCTGTGTTTCAAAAACGCATACGAGATCCTGAACACTCAGGAAAAGTTGACCATTCCACTGCAGGCGCGATGTTGTTAGATCAATATGGTCGTATCGCAGCGGAGTTTGCAGTAGCTGCTCATCATGCAGGGTTAGCAGACGTGGGCGATGTTCATGAGCTAGACGGAGCAACCCTTAGCGGGCGTATGAACAAGGCTTTCAGTGCTGGCGAGCGCAGTCCATTAGCCTTAGCTCATGCGTGGTCGACGCAACTGCATATTCCAGACTCAGCGTTATCTGCACAACCGCCGGCCACTGAGCCGACCCATTACTCCTTCATGATGCTGACTCGTATGCTGCTATCAGCGTTAGTGGATGGAGACCGTCTGGATGCGGAATTCTTCACGTCAAACCGTGAACATCGCGCCGAACATGAACTGTTAGAACAGCTCAAGGAGCAGCTTGGTCCACAATCGTTAGCGCAGGAACAAGCTCCCTCATGGGAAACATTGCGTGAAACATCGTCGAAAATTGCCGCTACATATGCTCACGAACAATGTTCGGCAATCGCGCGGCTGACTGATATTGTCGAGCAAACCGCTCAACAGTATCTCAATAAACCTAACAAAACACCGCTCGACATCAAACGATGTGAACTACTTACGCGATGCCTTACCTATGGGAAAGACTCATCGCGCGGCAAAGGGCTGTACACATTAACCGCTCCCACTGGCAGTGGTAAAACCATCTCATCAATCACGTTTGCACTCGAACATGCGCGTACGCACGGACTGCCGCGAGTCATCTACGTGATCCCCTACACGTCAATTATCGATCAGACTGTCAGCCAGTTTGAGACAATCTTTGGAACGGATGCCGTGCTGCCGCACTACGCTGAAGCTCCGTACCAGCTCAAAGATGAATCGGATATGGATGAAACCGATCTCAGCCGTGCGCTCGCGGCCGAAAACTGGAACGCGCCGATCGTAGTCACTACGGCAGTACAGTTTTTTGAAAGCCTGTATTCGAACTCAACGTCGCGCTGTCGTAAACTTCACAACATTGCGAATGCAGTTATCGTGTTCGACGAAGCGCAGACGCTGCCAGTACCGTATTTGCGACCGTGCATTACCGCAATCGCCGAACTTGTGCAACAATACGGTTCCACAGCTGTGTTGTGTACAGCTACACAGCCGGACTTTACGCCACTGTTCAACAGTATTTCTGATGAGGCAGACGTTGATATTCAAGAGATTTCGCCGTTTTCAGATACTGATCGCGACTCGTTCCGCCGTGTGACTATCGAACACATCGGTGACATTGCATTGGATACGCTTGCGGACCGACTGGGCGGTCATGAACAGGTTTTGTGTGTTGTCAATACGCGCAAGAAAGCACAGTATCTCTATGATCAACTTGCGCAGAATGGCGGTGCGGAGGGAACCTTCTGCCTGACCACATTACAGTGTGCGGCTGATCGTAAACGATTGCTTGACACTATTCGTACGCGTCTTACAGCAGGAGAGTTGTGCCGCGTGGTGTCGACTTCTTTGATTGAAGCTGGTGTAGATGTTGATTTTCCTGTCGCATACCGTGAACAGGCTGGACTTGATTCCGTTATTCAGACTGCCGGACGATGCAATCGTGAAGGTCGGCATTCTGCTGAGACAAGCAAAGTATATGTGTTTTGCACGGAGGGTGGTTGTGCGCCGTTCCTTCAGCAGAATATCGCGGCGTTTCGTGATGTGTTACGACAGTATCCTGATCTGACTTCGCAAGATGCGATTCAAGCCTATTTTCAGAGGCTGCTGGAAATGTATGGCAGTGGATCTGCTGGTTCGGCTCGTTCCGCTGTTAATGACGCGTTTGATACGCATCGCATCCTGCCTTTACACGGTGACAATGCGGTAGTGGACATGCCGTTTGAACGTATTGCTCGATCGTTCAAACTCATTGACACCCCTACAGTGCCGGTGTATATCCCATTATCTGATGAGCTCGGCGATGAGGGTGCGCGATTATGTGAGCGGCTAGAACACGGCGATATTGACCGCATGCTGTTTCGGAAGTTGGGTAAGTATGCGGTTAACGTGTGGCCTCAGCATCTTGCGAAATTACAGTCGGCAGGCGCCGTGTTGACGGTTGGTCGCGGGACGAACGCTGAGGAAGAGTGTTTTATTTTGCGGGATATGAGTTTGTATTCGTCGCGGCTGGGGCTGCGCGTGGATGGCGTGTCGACTGACGGTATTTTTGTGTGATACCTCGTGTGCTCGTCCGTGAAAGGGTGGGCACACGAGGTGTTTACGATCTACCGAAACAAAAAAATCAATATTTTTCAATCCACATTCTCCTTGCGGAGAATGACTGATATGTACAGAATACATAGTCCAATGGGGTGACTTGTTTCGCAATTATGAATAAGGCTCATGGAGGCGGAGATCTGTTGATGCCATGAACCGGTAAATAAATAATATTTTCATATTTATTTTATTGTTAATTATCATTAAGATATGGTATATTGATTACCAGCAGAACAGAGATGTTCTCATGTACCACTCCAGCAAGGGAAGGAGGAATATGTCAGTACGTTTAGAAGTGTGGGGAGACTACGCACTCTTCTCTCGTCCCGAATTAAAGGTTGAGCGTGTCACCTATGACGTTATGACGCCATCAGCGGCTCGCGGCCTGTTGGAAGCTATCTTCTGGCATCCTGGCATGATATGGAGAATCGATAAGATTCATGTGCTCAATCCTATACGATTCTCAAGTATTCGCCGCAATGAGGTGGACAGCGTTATCAATGTCAGTAAAATCAAAGCAATGGCAGAAGGCCGCGGCGATGGCGGTGCCATCTATACGTCGGAATCCATTCAGCAGCGCGCTTCTACTGTTTTGCGTGATGTGAGATATGTGATCGATGCACATTTTGACATGAATCGTAAGAGAATGTCACCAGCGGATTCAGCGGAAAAATTCCAGAGCATGTTTATGCGACGTGCAGCCAAAGGACAGTATTTCCATCATCCGTATTTTGGAACACGAGAATTTCCTGCCGAATTCCGCGTGTGGGAAGGAGAATCAGAACCAGTCGGTTTTGAACAAGGGCACCGCGATCTGGGCTATATGTTTTACGACTTTGACTATCGTAATCCAGCACAGCCTCAGCCATTGTTCTTCCGCGCTGCGCTAGACAATGGGGTATTGGATGTCGCATCGGCGGAGGTGCGCTCATGATTATCAGCGATCTTTGCGATGAATACAACGTGCTTGTGTCCAAGCAGCTAGCGCCAGCTTATGGATACGATAATATCAATGTGCCGTACGGTCTCGTGATCAACGATGCAGGTCAACTAGTCAATGTTCAACCCTTGGGCGATCACAGCAGTAAAAAACCAATAAATTTCATCTCAGTACCAACTCGTACTCCTCGATCGTCCGATATTGTAGCGAATTTTCTCTGCGATACTGTCGCATACATGCTTGGGTACAATGCCAAGGGCAAGCCAGAACGAGCTGTACAAGCGTTCCGAGCGTGTGGTGATTTACATAATCGCATATTAGATGGAATTGAAGAGCCAGCCGCAGCTGCGGTACGTGAGTTTTTCACACGCGATCCGCAATGGGAAACTGCGCAACGGTTTTTGGGCGACGATGCTTGGAAAACTGCTCAGACGATGAATTTCGTCCTGCGATATGACGATGGGACTGGTACAACATTCGTTGGAGATTGCGCTTCCGTACAAGATGCTTGGCTTGCATACTACGATCATGAGGATGCAGATGGCGAGGCGGAAACAATGATCAGTCTAGTTTCTGGTAAACCTGTCATCCCAGCAAAAACGCATCCCAAAATCAAGGGAGTCATGGGAGCACAATCAGCTGGCGCATCGCTGATTTCATTTAATGCGTCAGCGTTCTGCTCTCATGGTGTTGAGCAGAACGAGAATGCTCCAATGAGCAAACGGGAAGCTTACGAATACACTACAGCATTAAATACGCTGCTCTTCGATCAGGATGGAGTCCAATATATTGGTGACGCCACTGTTGTGTCGTGGGCGCGCTGCGGCGACCCTGCTTATTCTTATATGATCAATGGTGCGATGTCCTCTCGCTCTCGATATGGTGCTTCGGCACAATCTGCCGGTGGTTTGAAAGAATCGACAATTAAGTCGGCGACACAAGCGCTCGCACATGGAAAACCATATAACTATGAAGGTATTCATCTTGCACCAGATGAAGAATTCCATATACTGGCGTTATCTCCTAATGCAGCACGACTATCAGTTCGATTCTACTTAACTAACACGTTCGGCACATTCGCTCGCAACATCGAACAACACTATAACGATGTTGAAATTCGTCGTCCCAACTACGACACGACCGTATTTTTACCGACGTGGCGATTGCTTAATCAAACTATCAGACAGCAAAGTAAAAATGCGAAAATATCAGCGGAAATGGCTGGTGCGGTTATGAAGGCAATTCTTAACGGCACGCCATATCCAGTGAGTTTAATCAACGCTGTGGAACGCCGCATTATCGCTGAACACGATGTTTCACCTGACAAAGCAGCAATTATTAAAGCGTATTACTTACGCACAACAACGAATGCACAATTCAAGGAGGTATTACAAGTGGACATTAATGAAGAAAGCAGATATGTGCCATACGTACTTGGTCGCATGTTCTCAGTCTATGAGCAGATTCAATTAGCTGCTATACCCGGTATTAATACTACGATTAAAGATAAGTATTTCACTAGTGCGTCTGCGACTCCAGCTCGTATATTCCCGATTTTGGGTGATCTTGCTGCAAAGCATATGAAGAAAACTTGGACCTCGCAAGGATACAAGGTTAAGTTGGGCCAAAAGCTTGGAGAGCTAAGCGCGATGGTGGGGGACCGTTTCCCATCGAAACTTTCTCTTGAAGAACGCGGCGCTTTCCAGCTTGGGTACTATTTCGAAAATCAGAAGCGTTACAACAAGACCACTATAAACACCAATGATGATGAACAAGGAGAGATCAATGACTGATTACGCACCTATTGAAAATCGCTATGACTTTACCATCCTTTTCGACGTGGAAAATGGTAATCCTAACGGCGACCCAGATTCGGGTAACATGCCGCGCGTCGATATCGAAACCGGCAACGGTCTGGTGACTGATGTTTGTATTAAACGTAAAATTCGTGACGGAGTGCAAGCTATTATGGGCAATGCTGCTCCGTGGCGTATTTACATTCAAAATGAACGAACTCTTAATCGACTTGATAGTGAAGCGTTAGAAGCTGAACACATTGATGCACGTCCTGAAGATAAGGAATTCGCCAAAGAAATAAAAGCGTTGAAAAAAGATGATCCGACATTGGATCGTCGGTTGCGTGACTACATGTGCGCTAATTTCTTTGATATTCGAACATTCGGTGCGGTAATGACCACATTCGTTAAGGGCAGCTTGTCTTGCGGTCAAGTTCGTGGACCGGTCCAGCTTGGTTTCGCTCGTTCTATTGACCCAGTCAGCGTGCAAGAAATTTCTATTACGCGTATTGCCGTGACTACGGAAGCGGATGCTGCGGAAAAGAACAATACGATGGGCAATAAGTTCATTATTCCCTACGGTTTATATCGCATGAACGGCTATGTTTCCGCCAAACTCGCGCAGAATGTCACCGGATTCAGCGATGAGGATCTCGACGTACTATGGCAGGCGATTGTGAACATGTTTGAGTTTGATCGTTCCGCTGCGCGAGGCAACATGGCAGTACGCAAGCTGTATGTGTTCAAGCACAGTAGCGCACTTGGCGACGCTCCATCGTGGAGATTGTTCGATAGCATTGCGGTTCACAAACGCGATGATGTGGATGTTGCGCGCAGCTTTGGAGACTATGAGGTTTCCGTGGATCGCAGTGCTATTCCGGATGCTGTATCTGTGACTGAAATGGTCGATCACGAACTGTAAACGACATTGAGGCGGCAGTAGCGGCAGAAGCAGCGTATGTGTTGCGTCAGTGTTCGGGAGCGCATGATTGGTGTGCTTCCGAACACTACTGTGTGAGAATGTATGTGCGCGTATCCATGTACGTAAGTTAGTAACGTGTAAGATGCGCGAGTCATGAGAAGTGAGCGAGTCGCGAACGACAAAGGAGTCATTGCGATGGAACTGGCCGAATACGCAGAAGATGATTGGCTATCTTTATCTGGCATCCAACATTTTTCATTCTGTCGTCGTCAATGGGCGCTGATTCATGTCGAGCAATTATGGCAAGACAATGTGTTGACGACATCAGGTTCAATAGAGCATGAGCGAGCACATGATTATGGCGCATCAGAAAAACGTGGGGATCTGTTAATTTTACGTGATCTGAGAGTATTTTCCCGGCGGATGGGTGTGTCTGGAGCGTGCGATGTTGTGGAGTTTCATGCTTCGCCTGATGGTGTGACGTTGCAAGGACGTGATGGTCAGTGGATTCCGTATCCGGTAGAATACAAACACGGACAGCCTAAAACGCAGGATGCTGATCGATTGCAGTTGTGTGCTGAAGCGATGTGTTTAGAAGAAATGTTGTCTTGTGACATTCGTGAAGGCGCGTTATTCTATCAACACATACGGCGACGTGAAACCGTAAGTTTTGATGAATCATTGCGCGAAACGGTGACGGATATGTTTCGTCAGATGCATGATTTTTATACCCGTGGTCATACTCCGAAAGTGAGAACAAAGCAAGGTTGTAAAGCGTGCTCGTTGAAAGATGTATGTTTGCCGGAATTATTGAAGAAACGATCAGCACGCAAATATGTTGATGATCGTATTTATGAGGTTATACATGATAGCGAAGTGGCTGTTTAGCGAAGTGGCTGAGCGGGGAGAATAAATAATGCGTACCATGCTTAATACATTGTTCGTAACGAGCGACGATGCATATCTATCGTTAGAAAATGACAATGTTGTTGTACAGATTGACGATAAAACTTTGGCAAAGATACCGTTGCGTTCCATCGAACAAATTATCAGTTTCTCGTACAAAGGCGCGTCGCCAGCTTTAATGGGCAAATGTTCGCGGTTTGGTGTGGGAATGTCGTTTTTCTCTCCGCGTGGAAGATTCTATTGTTCGATACTTGGTGAAAATAATCGTAACGTATTGCTTCGCAGAGAGCAGTTTCGCAGAGCTGATTCTTCTGAGAATAGTCTTGAACTTGCTGCAGCGTTCGTTGCTGGCAAGATATATAACTGTCGATGGGTTATCGAACGCACAAAACGAGATCATACGTTGCGCGTGAATGCTGAACGTCTTATGGAGCAAAGCAGTTTGTTGAAAGATGGGTTGAGACGAGTGATGTCTTGTGCTTCGGTTGACGAGGTGCGTGGAGTGGAAGGCAAAGCTGCGAAAGATTATTTTTATGCATTCGATGATCTAATTCTTCGCGATAAAGATTCATTTTTCTTTGAACAGCGCAGTCGAAGGCCTCCATTAGACCGAATGAATGCGTTACTGTCGTTTGTATATACGTTGTTGACAGGAGATTGCGTTGCTGCATTGCAAGGGGTTGGATTGGATCCTTATGTGGGATTCTTGCATGTCGATAGACCAGGGAGGCCCTCGCTGGCATTGGATCTGATGGAAGAATTCCGTCCAGTAGTTGCCGATCGATTCGCACTAACGCTAATTAATACTGGTGCTGTGCAAGCCGCGCATTTTGAAGAACGTGAGAATGGGGGCGTATTTCTGAACGAATCAGGTCGCAAAATTGTGCTTGCGGCATGGCAGAAACGAAAAACCGAGCAAATCACGCATCCATTTTTAGAAGAAAAGATTCCGTGGGGATTAGTGCCGCATGCACAGGCATTATTGTTGGCTCGTTATGTGCGTGGTGATAGTGATGCGTATCCGCCGTTTATGTGGAAATGATGAGTGATAACGATGATGATTGTGATTACCTATGATGTGAATACTGAAACGCCAGCGGGGCGGCGTCGACTGCGGCGGGTGGCAAAAGCCTGTATGAAATACGGTCAACGAGTACAGAACAGTGTATTCGAATGTTCAGTATCGTCGTCGGATTATGTGGTGTTGCGTCACGAGTTGGACGAGATTATTGATGCTGAACATGACAGTCTTCGGTTTTATAATCTTGGTGCGAAGTATTCGACTCGGATTGAGTATGTTGGTCAACAACGACATCTGCCGGTTGATGATGTCATGATGATATAGACCAATGCGATGGTGCCCGGTTGATGGGAATTGGCTACCCATTTTTGTTGATTGACTGGGATGCGTAGTGTGTTTGTGCGTTATGCGTATTGGTGCCGCTTGTGATTGGCGCTTTGATTACTTGTGGGCACTGCCGAGCGTTGAGCGTGGTTGCGCAGTGCGACAGTCAAGCTATCATGAATATGCGGGCTGTTCGCACCATCGTTGTGCTCGCTGTTGTGCACGTTGAGTCAATGTGGAGCATGCGCGTGCATAGCGATGTTGAAGCAAGTTTTCTTGTTTTTGATTGCAGTTTGATAATTCAACAGGGTTGAATTGGTATTGAGGCGAATTGGGTAGCTGAGGATGCGAGTATTAATGATTGTTAGGCAGCATGAGCGGTAAAATATGATTGTGGGTGAATGTTCTGTCCACAATGCGGTCAGGGCATCTCACGGTCGCAGTCGCTCTCCTCACGGAGAGCGTGGATTGAAATACGTAGGCGAAATACCGTTTGCCGTCCTTGTAGGTCGCTCTCCTCACGGAGAGCGTGGATTGAAATGTGTATGGTCATCATGGCGGCGATGAAGTCCTGTCCGAGTCGCTCTCCTCACGGAGAGCGTGGATTGAAATGTGCTCCTCACCAAGTAAGGACGGTGGAACATGGGTCGCTCTCCTCACGGAGAGCGTGGATTGAAATACAGATTTTGCTGCTTTACGGAGCACCCGCCCGGCGGTCGCTCTCCTCACGGAGAGCGTGGATTGAAATTCCGAATCGAAAAAGAACAGGGGCGACTCTCCGTTGGTCGCTCTCCTCACGGAGAGCGTGGATTGAAATGACTCGAGGATGATCCGAGAACCATATAGTCCGGTCGCTCTCCTCACGGAGAGCGTGGATTGAAATACGTCGCAATCATGGGATCAACGTCGTGCGGGCCAGTCGCTCTCCTCACGGAGAGCGTGGATTGAAATCAGAATACTGGTGCGATCCAATCGTTTGCGGACGTGTCGCTCTCCTCACGGAGAGCGTGGATTGAAATTCGGTCGTGAGCTTGCCGGCGCCGGCGGTCTGGGGTCGCTCTCCTCACGGAGAGCGTGGATTGAAATCGTTCCACAGGCCGTTGATGATGTTCGACCCAGCGGTCGCTCTCCTCACGGAGAGCGTGGATTGAAATATCAGCCGCCATTGCGCCGGATCGGTGGTAGTCGGTCGCTCTCCTCACGGAGAGCGTGGATTGAAATCAGTGCTGAAGCTGCTGGCGGTGACATGAACAAGTCGCTCTCCTCACGGAGAGCGTGGATTGAAATCATGCGGTCGGGGATGATGGGGACGCCTCGTATAGTCGCTCTCCTCACGGAGAGCGTGGATTGAAATCATGCGGTCGGGGATGATGGGGACGCCTCGTATAGTCGCTCTCCTCACGGAGAGCGTGGATTGAAATTCCTACCTGTGGTGGAAACCAATGGACAATTACGGTCGCTCTCCTCACGGAGAGCGTGGATTGAAATGATGGTGGTAGACGCTTCACGGCTGGTTGTGCCTAGGTCGCTCTCCTCACGGAGAGCGTGGATTGAAATGGGCATGCTGTCGTGAATGATGCGCAGCTGTTCGAGCCGCTCTCCTCACGGAGAGCGTGGATTGAAATACGGCCTCCTTGTCGCCGCAGAACGGTTCGAACGCCGCTCTCCTCACGGAGAGCGTGGATTGAAATCCTTTTGGGATATTTAATTCTCCCCTTTGGGATACGCCGCTCTCCTCACGGAGAGCGTGGATTGAAATTTGTTATTGCAGGTGATGCCCATATGGCAATCCCCGCCGCTCTCCTCACGGAGAGCGTGGATTGAAATAATGCTTGTTGTGTGTGTTTTGTCAAGTTGGTATCCGCGTTTGGGGGTGGTGACGTTTTGTTGGACTTCGTTGTCTGAATGGTCGTTCAGAACGATATCACATGTGTTCAGGCGACGAGCCCGAGCTGGATGCGCTTGTCCATGATGCTCATCCCGTATTCGAGTTTGATGCGCTTGTCCCGGTACCAGACCATGTACTCGTCCAGCATCGCAATGAACTCGTCGATCGTGACGCCCTGGAAGCTCCTCTTGTGGAAGAACTCTTGCTTGAGCCGGCCGAAGAACCCCTCGGCGGCGGCGTTGTCCGGACTGCAGCCCTTCGCGCTCATCGACCTCGTCAATCCATGATCCGTGCAGATGCGAATCCATTCAGGCCACCGGTAGTGGCATCCGGTAGTGCCCGGATTCTTGCGCACTTTGGTCTTCGCCCGGCTCTGCGACGATGATCAGTTCGCTACTGGTACGCTCTCACCGAGCCGGGACATGTCGAGGTAACGGCGCGTCGACCACTCGTTCGAGGTCACGTAGCGGACGCGCGCGCAGACGAGCATCAACGCGCTCCGCCCGTCCGGAAACGAGCCGACCACGCGCGTGCGTCGCCTGATCTCGCGGTTCAATCGTTCGATCATGTTGTTCGTACGGATGCGCCGGCGATGTTCCCTCGGATAGTCGTCGAGCAGGTAGGTCGTCGTCTCGCTAATGCCTTCGCGCAGGCATTTGGCAGCCTCTCTGAGCTTCCTTGTCTCCAGTTCCTTGGCGACGGATTCCGCCTTCTCCAACGCCTTGTCGCGTGATTCCATAGCAAACACGGCCTTAAGCGCGTCCGCAGCCCACTCCCGGTTTCTGGGGTTGACCTTGGCGAGGATATTGCGTTCGAAATGCACCATGCACCGCTGATAACGCGCC
>NZ_MWWY01000043.1 GCF_002259755.1 Bifidobacterium hapali | reverse complement strand
GCCACCGCGGCCCCTTTCGTCTCGCCGAGCAATTGCCGCTTCCAGTTTCTCACGACTGATGAATCCACGCCCAGTTCTTCCGCCGCCTGACGCGACCTCATCTCGCCGGACGCGACCCGGAGCACGGCCTCACGCTTGAGCTCCTCGGGTATGGGCCCATGGCACAGACGACGTTCGCCCGGCGCGAGCTCGTCGATCCACGCGGCCAGCAGCGTCTTGCTCGGATACCCCAACCGGCGGATTGTACGGCTCGCCCGCCGCCCGTGCGTCAGATAATGATCCACTGCCGCCCGCTTCTGCTCCGCCGTGTAGCGCGCATACCGCTCCCCACGACTCGACGGCACCCCAGTCCTCTGCTCCTCGAGCCAGTCATGGTGCCACATGCGCAACGCTTCCCGACTGGGATAACCCAGCTCGCGGATCACATCCGCAGCGCAGCACTCGTACCGCACATACAACTCAACCGCACGCCGACGCTGCTCCTTGCTGTACCTCGCCATGGCCGTTTCCTCCTTGGATCACAGTCCAAGAAAACAGCACCACCCCCCCTGTCGAACAAACATTGAAACAAAACAAGCGGGGCCGTTTTATGAAGAAGTTGTGAAAAGTCGTCTTGGAAGAGCCGGGAAAGTCGCCGGGCGACCGCTTGAAAATGGCTTGATTTGAGGCGTGTCGCGTGGTCGTCGTGTCTGGTCGTGTCCGAAAATCGTGTCTGAATCGTGTCTGGAGGGCCAAAAGAGGGGGTTCGGACAATAATGGAAAAGCCCGGAATCGTTGAAATTCCGGGCTTTCTGGTCGGACCAGCGGGATTTGAACCCGCGACCCCTTGACCCCCAGTCAAGTGCGCTACCAAACTGCGCTATGGTCCGATTGACTGATTATTCACGTCGTGTCTGAGCGGGAAAAACAACGTAGGTAATTCCGTCATCGTGTCTAATCGTGTCTGTCTTAAATTATCCGCTTTTCAGCGTAGGCCCTTAGCCCTACTGGTAGCTGACATCCGGTCAGGTGTCACTCAGTATGACTGAGTAACCCCTTGACCCCCAGTCAAGTGCGCTACCAAGCTGCGCTATGAGCCGATGTTGTAAAGACAACGATTAGCTAATTTAGCATATGATGCAAAGAACGCAAGCCACACCATCCTCAGCGTGTCTTTATAACCTTCAGTCTCATCACTCCCTGCTAACCTGCAATTATTAATAAATCAGGTGTACCCAGCTAACCGTTGTATAAAAACGTATGTTCCAGCTTGCCTGATTAAACTGAGTCAGAAGTGTTCATAGAAGCATGCCGTATATCAGAGAGAAATAATTTCAAACGTTTCTCTCGTTTTCGGTTGTCATAGAAATAGCACTCCCAATACGACAGTACAATCCATCCTTCATCGATGAGATGATAACGCTCTTCCATTGCTGTTTCCCGTTGATCGATATGAGCTTCACGCCATAGTCGCAACGTTTCAGGAGGAAGCGCTTTCCTTTTACATTCAGAACGATCATGCCACAAACAGGGATCAACAAAGACCATGATACGATACTTTGGTAATACAATGTCTGGCGGCCCCGGATAGCGCGAATCGTATTTACGAAATCGATACCCATGCCGAAATAAGCACGATCGTAATTGGGATAACAACGGCTCCATATAAGAAGTTTTCTCTGGCGTGACTAGATTTTGCGCTCCAGCGACCTGTAACGCATAAAACATCTCAATACCCTGATCATCTGCATAATAACGGAATGATGCAGTAATAGACGGATCAACAAATTTCATGATTGTCCGAACAGCTTTTTTCGCTTCCTCCTGTGAAGAAGTCGTACCGTATGCATCAAATTCAGGAATCGTATAAATCCACATATCACCAATGTGCTCAATGAATACGGATATACCTTTACGCTCTGAAGATGTCTGAACGACGACCGTATTCTTTGACCTGTTCGGTTTATCCTCACGTCTTCGCCCATAATACGGTTTGGATGTCAAATGATAGCCGTGGCATTGTGGACACAGATAATACCGACGCGCATCCTTCGCCTGAGTTGAACCTCGTCGTTGCCTGCGTGCACCAGATAATGCAATTTTGGCATCAAGTTCAGTCCTAAACCTCACCTTCCCACAGGAGCGTGTTTTCTTTTCATGAGGATCTTCAAGGGCATGTATTTGCTGATATAACTGTATCCTACGGCTTTTCTGCTTTGGTGTTCTGATGCCCACAGTATCTCCTCATACGTAGCATGCAAATCAACAGTCAATTCTTTTTATTTTCTCACAACTGTTTTATCTCTTTGAACAATGCTCTGTGTAACCGAGTTTGGCCTATGCCCGCGAGTCATAAAGAATGGCCGCGCCCTGCACAAGATAGACTTTTGCTAACAACACAACAGGAAGTGACAGCTCATGCAATTGCGATACATTAGTCAGATTAATAACAATGAAATCACCAATAATCAGGTCACCAGCAACGCTGCGAACACAAACGCAAACGCAACAGCCGATGTACTTGATGATCGCTTGTTTATCATGTTCCACGGTTATGGCAATGACGAGCATGAGATGATTCGTATCATTGACGCCGTGTACAAGGCTGAACAACAAGTATCATGCCCAGTAACTTCCCCGCTACTGGCACCACAACCGAGTTATCTATCGTTCCACGGAACGTATGACCGCCCATACATGGGCGGCGCGTATTGGTATCCGGATGGTTGCACGGTTGAGAAACGTCGTCGTGCCTGTGAGCAGGTCAGTAACGCGGTTGTTTCACTGTTAGATTCAACGATGTTCACTCATCGTCGCAAGATCCTTGTTGGGTTCTCGCAAGGCGGTTATCTTGCATACCGCATGATTGTCGATCATCCAACTATGTTCGATGCTGCGATTTTGCTTAGCCCATCGTTTAAGGGTGAGAACCATACCACTTCTCTTACGTCACCGACTCGTATCTTCCTCGCGTACGGCGCAAACGATCGTACGATTCCACATGACGATCAACTCACTGCTCGCCGCGTACTCAATGCAGCCGGTCATCTCGAATACCATGAATATCGCGGCATGGCTCATGTAATCTGCGATCAAGAGATTAATGATATTCATGATTTTCTCAGCCGCTAATCCATGCCGCCAGTACCAGCTACTCAGCTGGTTTACTCAAAAAGCTGCCCGTACATAAACGCATACAACAATGCTGAACACATGCAAAAGGGCATCTGCAACTGACAACAAATCAGTCACAGATGCCCTTATTTAGTGCGTATAGTGCGAGTTGTTACAAAGAAAACTTACTTGCGCTTCTTCTTTTCGCGGATATTCACTGAAATCTGAATCGGAGAGCCCTCAAAACCGAACTCTTCACGCAACGAACGTTCAATGAAGCGTCGATACCCGTGCTCAAGGAACCCGGTTGCAAAGATCACAAACCGAGGCGGGCGCGTTGAGGCTTGTGTTGCGAACAGGATACGAGGCTGCTTGCCACCGCGCAACGGGTGAGGATGCGCGGACTGAATCTGACCGAGAAACGCGTTGAGCTTACCAGTCGGAATACGCTTATCCCATGATTCAAGCGCTTCTCGCATCGCACGCGTCAAACGATTCGTATGCCAACCAGTTTTAGCAGACAAGTTCACGCGCGCAGCCCACGTCACACGTTCAAACTCAGTCTTCCACAAACGCTCCATGCGTTGACGATCAAACTCGTCCATCAAATCCCACTTGTTGAACACCAGCACAATCGCACGGCCCGCGTCAACAGCAGAACTCATCACTTTAAGATCCTGATCAGAAACCGGCTGTGATGCGTCAAACAATACCAACGCCAGCTCAGAACGCTCGATCGCAGCCTGCGTGCGCAGTGACGAATAGTATTCTGCACCAGATAGCTTGTGCAGCCGTCGCTTAATACCAGCAGTATCGATAAACAGCCAATCTTCACCATCCATGCGTACGACTTCGTCCACCGGGTCTCTCGTGGTACCAGCTAAATCGTTAACCACCGCACGTTCTTCACCCGCAAGCTGATTGAGCAGCGACGACTTGCCAACATTCGGCCGACCAACCAGTGCAACACGACGTAAGTTAGTCGGTGTCAAAAATCCGGAAGTCTTCTTCGCTTTCTTGAGCGAGTCAAGCGCTGCGTCAAGCAGATCGCCCACTCCCCTACCGTGCATGGCAGAAATCGCATACGGTTCGCCAAGTCCAAGCTTCCAGAATTCAGCCGACAAATACTCGTTTGACGAGTCATCAATCTTATTGACGGCGAGCGTTACTGGCTTACCAGAGGCACGTAACAATTTGACAATGCGCTCATCTGTATCCGTTAGGCCAACTTGCGCATCCACTACGAATATGATTGCGTCAGACAATTGCATTGCAATCTGCGCCTGTGACGCGATAGCCGAGTCAATGCCTTCGACGTCAGCCTCCCAGCCACCAGTATCAACAAGTTTAAAGTCCGTACCAGTCCATTCCGCATCGTAACTGACACGATCGCGGGTCACACCGGGCGTGTCTTCCACAACAGCGGCACGACGGCCAAGAATACGATTCACTAGCGTAGACTTGCCAACATTCGGACGACCAATCACCGCGAGTACGCCTACTTGTTTAGGACCAGATTCACCGGTAACCGTAACACCGCCACGGTTTGCAACAAGTGCCTCATCAGCCTCATCGAGATCGTAGCCCTCAAGATTGGCAACGTACTGCTGATATTCCTGCTCCTCGATAGCAGCATCTACGAGTTCGATCAACGCATCCAACGTCTGTTCGAACGTCATATCGGAATTATCAATCGTCGTCACGCCTTCGGCAGCCGTCATAAAACTCGTCACCTTAGCGTCTGCCTTGTCACGAGCAGCAACATCCTCCGCCCCAACAGCAGCATCAGCACCAACCGCCGTAACAGCCTGACCAGTACGACGAGCCTGACGCACTTCTTCTCGAGCCGTGAGCAGCACACGGACCTCAGCATCAGGAGCGACAACAGTAGTAATGTCACGTCCTTCAGCAACAATGCCGCGACCATCTGAGAACGAATCAACAGCAGCCTCGCGCGCGATTGTTGCACGTTGTGCCGCAATGAGCACACGACGTACTGGAATCACATTCGATACCTTCGAGACATGCGAAGAGACTTCAGACGAGCGAATCGCCTCGCTAATATCCTCTCCATCGCATGTCACACGCGAATCATCGGGGTCAACCGTAATATCAAAATGCCCACCAGTAAAGAACTCACCAACAGTCTCAGTGATTAGACGCTCATCTACAGTTTCAGCATCCAAATCAATGCCTTGCTTCATGCACCACCATGCACATGCGCGGTACATTGCACCCGTATCAAGGTACGCGAAACCGTAATACTTGGCTAGCGCCTTCGACGTGGATGACTTACCCACGCCAGCGGGACCGTCAATAGCAACGCGAATCACAAACCCACCGCCTTCGACAATGAGCGCACTTCTGTCTGCGACAGTACGCGATACGAGCCAGGTTTAATTTCACCGAGTTTAATCGGACCGATTTGTGTACGAACTAGTCGCTTCACAGGGAATCCGATCGAGCCGAAAATACGACGTACGATACGGTTTTTGCCTGAATGCAGTACGACTTTGACGATTGTGGTATCTCGGTTCGCATCGATAATCGCACATCTGTCGAGTTTAATCCAACCGTCGTCAAGCTGTACACCGGTGGTGACGAGTCGGCGGCACACTGTACCACTGATCTTGCCTTCGATCGTAGCAATGTACGTCTTCTCGACCTCATACTTAGGATGCATGACGTGTTGGCTCAGCTCGCCATCGTTCGTCATGAGGATAAGACCTTCAGAATCGTAGTCCAGACGACCCATGTGGAAGATGCGATCATACTTGTCGCCAACAATGTCGCGCAATGTATAGCGGCCCTTAGGATCTTCCATAGCGCTGAGCACACGCTTAGGCTTGTTGAGCGCTAACGTGACGTGATTGGGGTTAATACGAACTCGTGATCCGTCGACACGTACCTGCTGACGTTCAGGATCAACACGCGTACCAAGTTCAGTAACCAGTTCACCATCGACCTCAACACGGCCGTCAGTAATCATTTCCTCGCACTTGCGGCGAGAACCGAATCCAGCCTGTGCAAGAACTTTCTGCAGGCGGATAGCATTATCATCATCATTAATATGCGCCTTCTCGGCGCGAGAATATGCGTGTGGCATCGTTCTCCCAACGTGGCCTTGCGTACTTCAATCCATACGCGAATCGTGCAATCTATGTGCATGCGGTTGTAACAGTATGTTCATCAACCGCAGACGGAATTAGTATACCGGTACCCCATGTCTGCTGGTACTATGGCAGTCGTTCGGCGGGTCAGTCCCGCGACGGCTATGTAAAGAGGAATAATAATGACTACTTTCGAGTCACCAGACATGAACCACACCGTTGACACGGCGAGTGAGACGGGTATCAGTGGCGCACGTCACGCGAACCGATCGCTTATGTCTCATACGCTTGCTGAGTTTGCTGGTAGCTTTCTGATTTGTTTGTCTATTTATTTGATTTGTTCGTTTGGCACGTCAATTTATAACGTGAATATGGCGTTTATTGCGTTGGGTATCGGCGTGACGTACGCTGCGGTGACAATGTTGCTGTCGAATATTACAGCTGGACAGTTCAACCCAGCGGTGACTATTGCTGCCATGTTGACATCGAAAACTCGTCTGCTTGACGGTGTGTTGTATATTGTCGCGCAGCTGATTGGTGCGATTGGCGCTGGTGCAGTAGTACGTTTTCTGATGCCGACATCCGAGCAGATTACTCGCAAAGTTTGGTTGACACCTGCGATTAATGGTTTCGAGAATGGTTCTGTTGCCTATCAGACAGTGAATCAAGTTGGTATCAGCTTTGGTATTGTGCTGGCGATTGTGGTCGAAGTAATTGCGGCCGTGTTGATCGTTGGTATGGCGATGCGCTCTATGGATGATGATGGTCAGGCTTCGCACGATTACGCACTGGCGATGGGTGCCGCATATGGTATTGGCGCCGCAATCACGTATCCGGTGACCGGAGCTGCGCTTAATCCTGCTCGTGCTACTGGTATTGCAGTGTTCGCACAAGGGCAGGGACTTAATGTTGAACCGCTAGGACAGCTGTGGGTGTTCTGGGTGTGCCCGATTCTTGGCGCTGCTGTGGTATCTCTGGTGATGATTATCGCACAGATGGCTCAGGATACGCATGTTCGTAAGCCAGCTCAAGTAGCGGTAGCAGCGCTAGGCGATGTTACTACGGCGGACGGCGATAATGTATCTGCTGCACCTATTGCATCGGCTGACGTTCATGAGGCTGCAAATAACGATGGCAGCGAGCAAATCCCGTTTGATAACTCAGCGCATCAACGGGATGACGAAGAACGTGACGAGCAAGCCAATACCCAGAGCAATACCGATGAAGGAGTCGAACGCCACTGAGCGAACCTTCCACGGACTGCGTTCTCGAAGCACGAGACGCAATACGCCGGTAATAATGGCCGCAACCGATATGATCACGGTTGCGGCCATCTCATATCCAAGAGCCGCAACGATCACCGCACACGCCACGATAACAGCCACGAGCCATTCAAACCACGGCTTGCCTTCGTGAGCTTCAGAGACGAACGGATGATCGTGCATGGTATGTGCCTTTCCGCAACGGTTACATTGAGCTGACTTGGCTTCCCCTCTTCACGGGGAAGCCAAGTGCGGGATCAGTGGAAGAAGTGACGAGTACCAGTCAGGTACATGGTCACACCGGCCTGCTTCGCTGCATCGATTACTTCTTCATCACGGATGGAACCACCCGGCTGAACAATAGCCTTGACACCAGCGTTGATGAGAATCTGCGCACCATCAGCAAATGGGAAGAACGCGTCCGACGCAGCCACAGAACCAGTCGCACGATCAGCACCATCCGCCAGCGTGTTCGCACGTTCCACTGCTAGATGGCAGGAGTCCACGCGGTTGACCTGTCCCATGCCAATGCCAACAGTTGCCTCATCATGAGCGAGTAGAATCGCATTCGACTTCACGCAACGAATCGCGCGCCATGCAAACAGCAGATCATTGAGCGTCGAAGCATCAGCTGGTTCACCAGATACGAGCTTCCATGCGTTCGGATCGTCACCCGGCGCATCAATGAGATCCGTGTCCTGTACCAGCAAGCCACCATCAATCTGACGGAACTGCGTATGACTCTTCGGTGGCTCAGCCACCTTCAAAATGCGCAGATTCTTCTTCTTAGTTTGAAGCAGTTCAAGAGCCTCTGGCTCGTAAGCCGGCGCGACGATAACCTCAGTGAAGATCGGGCGCACGCTCTCAGCCATCTCAAGGGTGACAGTGCTATTGCATGCGATTACACCACCGTATGCGCTCATCGGATCGCAAGCATGAGCTTTCTTATGTGCTTCGGCTGCAGTCTCACCAATAGCAAGACCACATGGATTGTTGTGCTTCACCACAGCGACAGCAATACGCGGAGCAAAATCCCACACAGCACGCCACGCGGCATCAGCATCCACATAATTGTTGTAGCTCATCGGCTTGCCGCCGAGCTGCTCGGCATGTGCGAAACCATCACGATGCAGCGGATCAATGTACAGTGCAGCCTGCTGATGCGGGTTCTCACCGTAACGCAACACGTGGGCACGATCCCATGTGCGTGTAAACGCCGCTGGGAACTTAGCACTATTGACAGCAGCGCCATTCTCATCCTCATCAGGAGTTTCGATGGTTGCTGGCTTCGGCCAGTGCTTAGCAGTCCATTCGTTAATCGTCGCATCATATGCAGCGGTATGAGCAAACGCCTTACCCGCCAGCCAACGACGTTCAGCGAGATCAAATCCGCGACCGTCAAGAATACGCTCAGCGACAAGACGATAATCCGCTGGATCAGTCACAATCGCAACAGTTGCACTGTTCTTCGCAGCGCCACGCACCATTGAAGGACCACCGATATCAATCTTCTCAATCGTTGCAGCTTCATCCGCACCCGAACGCACAGTATCAGCGAACGGATACAGGTTCACAACAACGAGATCAAACGGCTTAATACCAAGCTGCTCAAGTTGAGCAACATGATCCGGATTCGTCATGTCAGCGAGAATACCGGCATGAATGTGAGGATCGAGCGTCTTGACTCGTCCGTCAAGACTTTCTGGAAAACCAGTTACTTGCGATACTTCGGTGACGTTGACACCGAGTTGTGCAAGTCGCTTAGCAGTCGAGCCAGTAGAAACGACTTCGACGCCAGCTTTGACGAATGCATCAGCGAGGACTTCGATGCCTTCCTTATGGAATACGGACACCAACGCCCGTCGTATCGGTCGATTCGTGTTTGTCATCCTGTTCCTCCTTAGTAGTTACTGTCTGAAGTGTTTGCCCGGAATTGGACACATCAGTATCATGCGATTCGTGACGCATACGAATACGTCGTGCAGCCCAGCGTATCCCGAAAACTAACGCCACGCCAATCAGCGCGATTATCCATGCCGACATAAGGCCAAATGCTGTAGGTCGAGCGAGCGCTTGCGTCGACTGCATGACATCGACACCAAGATGAGCAAGCCGCTGATTACCTAATCCCCCATTGGCAATAAGGAATATCAGCGAACAGAGTACCGACATCAATGCACTCGATATACAAAAAGATCCAGCCGGATATGCGAACGCAACAATCATACGCTTCATGCCGGGCGTGTCGTCCGGTGCCGCAGCTCGAACGCTAAACCCGCGGTTCGCGATCATCGAGATCATGCCACATAACAGACCACACGCCAGTGGAATCGATACTAGCGCGATGCGCAAACGCTGATCAGATATCGGTTCGGGTAGTATGCCAAACACTGGGATGGTTGGAAGTTGCGACGATTGGCCAACCCATAGTGTAAACAAGCCAAGATCTCCAATAGCAAAACCGCCACCGAATAGCCATGAAACCGCCCAAATACACACGTTAGGTAGCCAAGCCAAACATGCGATCGTAGTGACAATACGCGACCCTGTACTCATTCCCAGCAATTCGTAAAGCGCTACGACAGCCATGCGATTACGCACCGACCACACAATAACGGTAACGAAACCGCACACTATATAGAGTGAAATAAGCGTGATGCTCGTCATTACGCCAATACGTATCGTTCTACGCAACGGTTCGCTTACCGATTGTCGTATACGTTCAAGCGCACGTACAACAGTCAACGACACGGGAATAGCCGCAAGCAGATAGCCGAGTGTGAAGACACCAGCTCCCTTAGCCATTAGCTGCCATATCGCGTCATGTAAAGCGACGTTCGTGCCTCGGCTGAACAGCATGTCTAATGTCAGCCACGCCATAAGACCACCGATATAGCCGGATATGCTACAAGTGAGTCGCTGCGCAAACGCTCGGATAAGCGCAATCAGCAGTAATGTCAGCAATAATGGCGTAAGGGTAAGGCTTACAGGTGCTACAGAAAAGCCACTACCTTGCGCAAGCAATATCATGGCTGCCGTCAACGATAGCGAATAGGCAGAAAGATTATCTCCGCCTTCTTCCATCGAGATGACCAACAGCATTAATGCAATGAAACATCCCAGCGCAATAGCAAATACGGCCATTGACGCCGCCGCGATGGCGACGCCTTTGCACCATAATTTGAGACGATCGATCATGCGATCGAATGCTCAGCCAATACGTCACGCATAATATCGGCTGCCTGTCCCGGAGTCCGACCTACGCGAATACCGACAGATTCGAGGGCGATCTTCTTATCTTGAGCCGTGCCCTTACCACCGGAGACGATAGCGCCCGCGTGACCCATTTGTTTGCCTTCCGGCGCAGTGAAACCAGCGATATAGGCAACAACCGGCTTCGTCATATGCTCATGAGCCCATTGCGCGGCATCCTGCTCTGCAGTGCCACCAATTTCGCCGATCATCATAACAGCTTTAGTGTTGTCGTCGGCTTCAAACGCTTCCAACGCTTCTTGCAATGTGGTGCCAACAATAGGATCGCCACCAGCGCCAAGACATGCGGTGAACCCTATGTCGTGTAGCTCGCCCATAAGCTGATAAGTCAACGTACCGGATTTAGAAACAAGTCCGAGAGGACCGCGACCAACAATTCCATCAGGAATAATGCCAAGATTTACACCATGTGACTGCGGCGTGGAAGGTAGCGTCATCAATCCCGGGCAATTAGGGCCGACAATACGCACACCACGTCGCAAAGCGAGTTCCACAAAATAAGCACTGTCGGCAACCGGAATACCTTCGGTAATAACTACAATGAGTTCGATACCGGCTTCCACCGCTTCAACAACAGCATCTTTAGCAAATTTCGGTGGCACGAATACTACGCTGGCTTTAGCTCCCGTCTGCTCACGAGCTTCGGCACACGTAGCAAACACCGGTATATGAGCGTCTGAGCCATCAGCATGTGCACCGGGAAAATCAATCACCGTACCGGCTTTACGCGGATTAGTGCCGCCTACAATATTGGTCCCGGCTTTGAGCATGCGCGCCGTATGGGTCATGCCCTGATGTCCAGTCATACCTTGAACGATGACTGGTGCGCCGTCTTCAATGAACAGTGCCATCAGTGATTCTCCTTTGCAATTGACGCGAGACGAGCAGCTTGTTGCGCGGCTTCTTCCATAGTATTAGCCACATGCAGATTGGGGTTATCTGCTTGTGCAAGAATACTCAAGCCTTCTGCCGCTGCATTGCCGTCAAACCGTACAACAATTGGTTTGGCTGCATTGAGCTTATCTAATGCTTCGAGAATGCCTTCCGCGACTTGCTCGCATGATGTAATACCGCCGTATACGTTCACAAAAACGGATTCAACTTGCGGATCAGACAAAACAATTTCAAGGCTATCAGACATGATTGCAGCAGATGCTCCACCGCCAATATCGAGGAAATTCGCCGGTTTGATACCGGTACCTTGTTCCTCACCAGCGCCAGATACAGCGTCAAGCGAGCTCATAACCAAGCCAGCACCGTTGCCGATCACGCCGACTTGCCCGTGCAGGTGCACGTAATGTAAGCCATGTTGAGCAGCACGAGTTTCGTATGGATCAGCTTCAGTACTGTCAGCAAAACGTTTCCATCCGTCATGACGGAAAGCAGCGTTGCCGTCAAGAGAGATTTTGGCATCAAGTGCACACAGTGACTTTGAGGATTCGTCATCCGGATCGCCGATTTTGGCAAGGGGATTGATCTCGACAAGTGTGGCATCGTTATCTTTGAAGCATTGCCACATTTTGAGTAGAATCTCAGCTGCCTGATTCACATCAGCATGATAGAAACCGATACTGTTAGCCATTTCAACAGCAGCATCATGGTCAAAATCGTCGAGCGCATCAATGTGTAACCGTTTGACTGATTCAGGATGCTCTCGCGCGATCTCTTCAACTTCCGTACCACCATTGGCTGTAGCTAACACGTCAAAGTCACGAGATGAACGATCAACGGAAATGGAAACATAGTATTCGTGCAGAATATTCTTCGCTTCAGCAACAAGTACACCGTTGACCTTGTGCCCGTGGATAGTCATCGGCAGGATACTCTCAGCCATCAGGATAGCTTCATCTCGATTATGAGCGATCTTGACGCCGCCTGCTTGACCTCGATGACCGATCTTCACTTGTGCTTTGATGACACAAGGATAGCCAAGTTGTTCAGCTGCCTCAGCTACTTCGTGAGAATTCTGAGCATACACTGCTTTCGGCTGCGGGATAGACTGCCCAGCCAATAGTTCCCTTGCCTGATATTCATATAAATCCATAAATTCCTACTTACCGGATTAGACGAACAACAATACGATCACTGATATGTTTTATATGAGGAATCGTCGCCGATTGAGATTGAGATTGTACGGTAAAGGGAGCGAGTATATGTCTCACTCCCCATGAAAAGACTCAGGCAGGCATAGTCACCAAGGTGCTGCTAGGAACGTCACCCAACTGTTCTAAGCCGTTTAGTCCATCGAGTTTCATAATGAAACTAAACCCAACAACTGACCCACCGGCACGACGAATAAGATCAGCAGCAGCCTTAGCGGTGCCTCCAGTAGCGATCAGATCATCAACGATCAGCACACGCATACCGGGCTTCACGAGATCGGTTTCAACTTCGACAGCTGCAGTACCATATTCCAAATCATATGATTCGCTGATTGTTTCCGGAGGTAATTTGCCAGCTTTACGAACAGCAAGAAAACCCTTGCCTAAACGTGTTGCCAAAATCGGACCGAATAGAAAACCACGCGCTTCAAGACCAGCGATCGCATCAAAGGAATCCAGCGGCACTGGCAATGTCTGTTCCAACGCGTCAACCAGCAACTTCAACGCCTTAGCGTCAGCAAGTACCGGCATGAAATCTCGAAATAGGATACCTTCTTTGGGGAATCCTGGAATGGTACGAATATGAGAGATTACATATTGTGCGTCTCTCTCACCGAGCGTCGCTAATCCAGCGAGGGTGATGTCAGATGCCATGATGCTGTGCCCTTTCCTCATCATCCATACTATGAAGTCGGCACGATGTTGTAATCATGCCGACCACACATTACTACGGATCACTGTTTGTCGGTTGAATCCTTCACGTTCTCATCATTGGTATCCGAACTGGTAACCGAAACAGACTCCTCAAGCGGTACTTGCGCTTGATCATCGTCTGTCGTTGCAGTCGCGTCCTCTTGCGGCAACGGGTTACCATTCTCGTCTACTTCATCATCGCTCACATATGCAGGACGCACATATTCGCGGCTAATGGCGTTAAAACTAAAACGCAGAAGAGAACCCTCAGAATCAATAACAATCTCTTCATATTGAGTATCAACGGAGACAACCTTACCGATCACGCCACCAATAGTGATGATTTCAGTGCCAGGCTGCAAATTAGCACGGAAATCCTGCTTTTCACGTTGCTGTTGCTTGGCTTTCTTTGACTGCCACCACATGACGCCGATCATGAACACAAGAAAGACAATCATCACAAGATTTACGGAATTTGCAGGCACGACGATACTCCTAACGGTCGCATGGATAATCTGCTACTGACATGATTTCCACGGTTATAACTGGTGTCCAAATCAGCAAGTTTAGAATAGCTTACTGACATCCTCGCGCGGCGTTAAGCCCAAATGAGCCCACGCTTTGTCGGTGGCAACACGTCCTTTCGGCGTACGAACGAGGAATCCCTCACGAACTAGGTACGGTTCGCAAACCGTTTCCACAGTTTCAGACTCCTCTCCCACAATGGCAGAAAGTGTGTTCAAGCCTACTGGACCGCCATTGAAATGAGTAACAATAGCGTTTAATACGGCAATATCAAGACGATCAAGCCCCTCAGCATCAATCTGGTAGAGTTCCAGCGCTGACTTAACATCGTCAGGACCCACACTGTCCAAATCGTGAACAATAGCCCAATCACGCACACGTCGTAGTAACCGATTGGCAATACGAGGTGTTCCACGAGATCGCACCGCCATCTCATGAGCTGCTTGCCCATCCAACTTCACACCAAGCACATCAGCCGAGCGTTCGATAAGTTTCTCCAGTTCTTCATGCGGGTAAAAATCGAGATGAGCAGTAAAACCAAAACGGGCACGCAGTGGTGAAGGCAACATACCCTCACGCGTGGTTGCACCAATTACGGTAAAACGTGGCAATGTTAACGGAATCGAGGTTGCGCCAGGTCCTTTACCAACCATGACATCAACACGAAAATCCTCCATCGCAATATACAGCAATTCTTCTGCAGGCCGCGGCAAACGATGGATCTCATCAATGAAGAGCACTTCGCCTGCGTCAAGTGAACTTAAAATTGAGGCGAGATCTCCTGCATGTTGAATAGCTGGGCCAGAAGTCACACGAATCGGCACGCCGAGCTCATTGGCTACAATCATCGCCAACGTGGTTTTGCCTAAGCCCGGAGGACCAGCAAGCAAGATATGGTCGGGCGGTACCTCACGCTTGCGAGCAGCATCGAGAAAGAGTTGCAACTGAGCTTTCAACAGCGGTTGACCAATGAATCCGTCCAACGCATGAGGACGCAACTCCTCATCGCTAACCGGTTCATTGCCAATAGGCGCAGCAGACACCATGCGTAACGATTCCTCGTTCGCTCCGGTGTTCGTCTGAGCATCATATTCCATATCGGTCACCTTCCGCGATCAAGGGAGGTCAAGGCGAGTTTGAGCACACGAGGTACATCATCAGCTGCAAGAGGCATTACAATATCATTATCCCGGCAAGCAGTGTCCACTGCAGATTGAGCATCTTGCTGGCGCCAGCCTAACGACATAAGTCCCTCAATCACTTGGTTCACGTTCGCATCTTGAGGGGTACGAACAGATGATGGCACACCAGCAGATTCAATAGAATCAAGGTCGATCGTACCCTTAAGCTCAAGAATAATCTTCTGCGCACCCTTACGACCTAGTCCAGGAGCCTTCGACAGGGCTGCAGCATCGCCATCTGCCACTGCTTTGGCAAGCCTATCTGGCGGCAATGTTGACAACAACGATAACGCTACCTTCGGGCCAATGCCGCTCACTTTTTGTAGTTGTAGAAACATTCGTTTGGAAGCCGCAGTGAGAAAGCCAAACAGAGTGATCGCGTCTTGCGATACCGATAACGATGTGTAAACGCGAATGTCTCGGCCAGCATGCAGTGACGACAATTCCGCAGACGGCATGCGAACTTCGTATCCTACGCCGCTCACCTCAATCAGCACACAATCCGCACTCACTTCAGCAACGCGGCCACTGAGCATACCTATCATGACGAGTCCTCACCAAATACCATATTCGAACATCTGTTCTACAACCATATCGGATATGCCGGACCACGTACCACAGAAAACGGCTGAAAACATATCATGTACAGCCTAATACTTAGCGACACGCCACAGCCCACAGACAGAAATACATCACCTATGGCAAGCAACTACATGCCGCGATCGGTCCCGTGCCGTCTCTTCGATCGTTGTGCAGCTAACGCCCACTGACGTTGAGCAGCAGTCAAATGTTGCTCACGCTCGCCACCTTGCAATGCGCCTTGCGGTCGTAACGCATGGCAGATCGCAATAGCAAGCGCATCAGCAGCATCAGCAGGAGTAGGCGGCTCGTTAAGGCCCAAAATGCGAGCAACCATACGTTCCATCTGCGGTTTTTCAGCCTTACCATTACCCGTGATTGCAAGCTTCGACTCAGTTGGTGTATGCAATGCCACCGGAATACCCCGTTGTGCTGCAGCAAGCATAGCTAAACCTGCTGCCTGCGCAGTACCGAGCACCGTATTATGATTCGATTGAGCAAAAACGCGTTCAATAGACACTGTATCTGGCGCAAACCGTTCAATCTTATCAACTAAACCGTTATAGATAGCGAGCAGACGCAAATCCTGCGACGTATCAGGCGACGAACGCACCACATCGACGTGAATAAACGAAAGCCGGCGATGTGCGCCGGCTTCGATCACGCCGACCCCGCAGCGAGTAAGCCCGGGGTCAACGCCAAGAATAATCACTTAACGATTACTCCTCGTCAAGCTGGGCCATAACCTCATCGGAAGCGGTCCAGTTGGAATAGATGTTCTGTACATCGTCCAGATCGTCGAGATTATCGATGAGACGAGACACCTTCTGCGCATCCTCAAGGCTCAACTCAACCTCATTCTTCGGACGCATAACCATATCTGCAGAATCATAGTCAAAACCAGCATCCTGCAAGCTCTTGCGCACCGTGTGCAGGTCAGATGGATCGGTGACAACAGTGAACACATCACCATCGTCAACCACATCCTCAGCACCAGCGTCGCCCGCCTTCTCAAACAGATCATCAAAGTCCACGCCCTCAGACGGAACCTCAATCTGACCTTTACGCTCAAAGTTGAAAGACACGGAACCAGACGTTGCGAGTGAACCATTACCCTTAGTCAAGGTGGAACGCACTTCGGCAGCAGCACGGTTGCGATTATCAGTCAAGCACTCGATAATCAGGCCCACACCAGCAGGTGCGTAGCCTTCATACACGATGTCTTCGTAGCTTGCGCCACCAGCTTCTTCACCAGAGCCACGCTTGACAGCACGCTTGATGTTGTCCGCAGGCATGGACGCTTTCTTAGCCTTGTAAATAGCGTCGTACAGTGACGGGTTGCCGTCCGGATCGCCGCCACCCATACGGGCAGCAATTTCAATATTCTTAATGAGCTTGGCGAACAGCTTGCCGCGCTTAGCGTCAATAGCGGCCTTCTTGTGCTTAGTAGTCGCCCACTTGGAATGACCTGACATAATGCTCCTAGCAGATCTTACGAATAAAAACTGGCAAACGAAATAATTTTAGAGCGATTTGCAGACAACTGAAGATGATCAGCCTTCAGGCACTCTACGATCACGGTTTACTGCGCATCACATGAAGTGGCGGGTTGACTGCCCAACAACACACGGACGGCCAACCCGCCACTTCGTATAACCTGAATCAGTCCTCAGCCGGCGCAGCTACAGCAGCCTTAAAATCATCGACAGAGTTGATCTGGACGCGCTTAGCGATCACGTCAAGAATCTGCGCACGTGCCTGATCGACCGGTACGCCATTGAGCTGGCTACCGTCACGGAAGCGGAAGCTCACCGCGTTGTTCTTGGCGTCCTCCTCGCCGACGATGAGAATGAACGGCGTCTTAGACTTCGATGCGTTACGAATCTTTTTACCGAAACGATCATCAGAATAATCAATTTCGCAACGAACCATATCATCTTCAAGGCTCTTGATGAAACCTGCCAGATGCGGTGCAAACTCGTCAGCCACCGGAATACCAAGCACCTGCACCGGGGCAAGCCACACTGGGAACGCACCTGCGTAGTGTTCAAGCAGCACAGCAAAGAAACGCTCGATAGAACCGAAGAGTGCACGGTGAATCATCACCGGGCGCTGATGGGTACCGTCAGCTGCAATGTACTCAAGCTGGAAACGCTCTGGAAGGTTGAAGTCGAGCTGAATAGTCGACACCTGCCACGTACGTCCGATCGCGTCACGCGCCTGCACGGAAATCTTCGGGCCGTAGAATGCAGCTCCACCCGGATCAGCCACGAGGGTAAGACCAGAATCCTTGGCAACCTCAGCAAGCGTGTTGGTTGCTTCCTCCCAAATCTCGTCGGAACCGACGTACTTGTTCGGGTCCTTGGTGGACAGCTCAAGGTAGAAATCGTTCAAGCCGAAGTCCTTAAGCACCTTGAGCACGAAGGTCAGCAGATTGGTGAGCTCTCCCTTCATCTGTTCGCGAGTGCAGTAGATGTGGGAATCATCCTGAGTCAAACCACGCACACGGGTCAGACCATGAACCTCACCGGACTTCTCGTAACGGTACACAGTACCAAACTCAAACAAACGCAGCGGCAACTCACGATATGAGCGCTGACGAGACTTGAAGATCAGGTTGTGCATCGGGCAGTTCATTGGCTTCAAGTAGTAATCAAAGCCTTGCTTGGTGATGTTGCCGTCCGCGTCGCGCTCCTCGTCCAGACGCATGGCCGGGTACATAGAGTCCTTGTACCAGTGCAGGTGGCCAGAAGTCTCATACAGACCACCCTTAGTGATGTGCGGAGTCTGTACGAAGCTGTAGTGGTACTTACGATGCATCTCACGCGAGTAATCTTCCATCGCGTTGATGACCGCAGCACCCTTCGGATGGAACACAGCAAGGCCCGGTCCGATTTCCTCTGGGAAGGAGAACAGGTCCATTTCTGCACCGAGCTTACGGTGGTCACGCTTCGCGGCTTCTTCAAGACGAGTCTGATATTCCTTGAGATCTTCCTTCGTCGCCCACGCAGTACCGTAGATACGCTGCATGGTCGGGTTCTTCTCGCTGCCACGCCAGTATGCAGCAGCAGAACGCTCAATCTTAAATGCCTTAATGAAGTGCGTGTTCGGCAGGTGCGGCCCACGGCACAAGTCCTTCCACACGACATTGCCGTCACGGTCAACGTTATCGTAGAAGCTCAGTTCCTTGCCGGAAATTTCGGTTGCAGTAGACGGATCGAGATGTGCTTCCTTATCCTTGATGAGCTCGATCTTAAACGGCTGATCGGCTTCCTCAGCAAGCGCCTCCTCCTCGGTGACCGTGCGGCGGCGGAACGACTGCGCGGACTTGATGATCCGCTGCATGTGCTTCTCGATATTCTTCAGATCGTCCGGAGTGAACGGCTGATCAACTTGGAAATCGTAGTAGAAGCCGTCCTTGATAATCGGGCCGACGCCGAGCTTAGCGTTCGGGAACAGTTCTTGAACAGCCTGAGCCATAACATGCGTTGCAGAGTGACGCATGATACCAAGGCCGTCCTCGCTATCAAGGGCGACAGATTCAACCGTGTCGCCATCTGCAAGCGGCGTGTACAGGTCACGCAGTTCGCCATTGAGACGTACGGCGATAATGTTCTTGTCATCCGCGAACAGTTCGACGCCAGTGGTGGTTGCTTCCACCTCCTTCGTTTCGCCATTGACCGTGATGGAGATGGAGCTTTGCGCCATGATATGTCCTTTGCTATCGGGGTCCGCGTTACTAATGTGCAGACCTGGACTGGTAATCAACATGCGACACGATAGAAGCGAGTACCGACATCAGGGAGACATTGTTGCGAGATCAGTGTTGGAGTGGCGGTTTTCTCTCACTGAGACGATGCTCAGTGAGAGAAAACCGCCACTCCCGGTGCGCCCCGGCCCTGTATGGTTTGTGAGTGGCAGAAAACGCTCGCCTGCATGGTACTCAGTGAGAGAAAACCGCCACGAGTGTTCCTGAGTGGCAGAAAATGCTCACTGAGTGCCGCTCAGTGAGCATTTTCTGCCACTCAGAAGCACTCGGAAAAACCGTTAGACTACAAACAAACACAAATGGCTCCCATCGGGAGCCATTACTGGAGCGGACAACGGGACTCGAACCCGCGGTCTCAACCTTGGCAAGGTTGCGCTTTACCAACTAAGCTATGTCCGCAAAGGATTCCGCCGTGAGAAGCGGATTCCGTGGAGCTAAGGGGATTCGAACCCCTGACCCTCTCCATGCCATGGAGATGCGCTACCAGCTGCGCTATAGCCCCGATTATGAGTATTGCTCATTGCTGAACGTGGAATACAATACGACACCGCCACGATCGGCGCAACCGACGGCGTGTCTCGCATAAGCTGAATGACTAGAATCCTTCGTCATTAGTGCGTTAACAATGTTCTTGGCTCCCCTTGTCAGAACAGCGCCGTTAAGCAAATAGCAAAGCTATTTGTAGGTACTGCCCTGACAAACAGACCAAACTGTTTTTACTGCTCGTTGCTGGTTCCGGCTGAACCGCTTGTTGAATCTGTCGATGAACCAGAAGATTGTGATCCTGACGAGGAGTGATCAGTTGAAGAGCCTGATGACGAACTGTCCGTAGAAGCCGAGCCGGAAGACGTATTATCTGATGACGAGTTGCTGTCAGAACCAGAGCCAGACGTTTCTCCTGAAGTGTTGTTATTCGTCGTACTACTGCCACTAGTACTATTGCCACTGGTAGACCCCGATGAGGAACCAGATCCTCCTGTCGAAGAGCCGGAAGACGTTCCAGTTCCATTCGATGAGGAATCCTCGCTGGAATTGCCACTAGTCGTGCTGTCATTAGTGTTCGATGATGAGCCATTGCCATTCGATGTCGAATCGTGCGAGGACGTATCCCCCTTGGCGGCATCGTCCGTTGTGTCATCAGTATTGTTGCCACTAACCGACCCGTTATCAGTATCAGTCCCAGACTGATGGTCAGCCGGCGGTTCAGTCTGTTGTTGCGTTGGTGTCTGTGTCGTATTCACCCAGTCACGTACTACTGAATCAGTGCCTTGTCCGCGAGTCACGAGCATGACGATACCGGCTGTTGCTGCAACCGCCGCTAACGCGCTCACGATTGCAATCACGATTGCAATACGTTTCTGTCGATCAGTCGCATCCAACGATGCTTGCGAAATATGGCCAGCTCCAGATATTCGTCCAGTAGCTGCACGACCAGACACACTACGACCAACACTGTAACTAGTTTCATTCGATGGCAAACCAGTACGAGTAATCGTACCCAACACGCGAGTCGCATCATCACTATTCGAGCCCGGCACCAGCGAGCCTTCATCAGAACTGATGACACGCCCTACACGATCTACCTCATCCAGCTCCTCATGAGCATCTTTGTCAGACTTATCCTCTGAGGAACCAGTGCCAACTCCAGTCACATCTTGGAGCTTCTCACCAGATGCTTTGAGTACGTTCTTATAAATCTGTGATGCGACCGCGGATACAATCGAGCCAGCAGCTACGCCAATCACCGATCCTGCTATACCGATCTTTGCTGACAGCAGAAACGAAGTGACCGCAGCTAGTGCGCCCGCGATCAGCGACGACAGAGAAAGACCCTCGAAAAAATTCTTCACGCGACGCAACGATAGCGGTTTTTCTTGGCAACGCGCTGAGTAGCAGGTGAAAACAACGTAACTATCACATGTTATCAGCGAAATCTTCACGAACGTCAGCCGACGATCGTGCTAGACGCTGACGCCGCCACCATGCCTGCACGTAGTAGATGGCGTAGCAGATAACAATAAACACTATTTCAGCGACGAGTGCGAACCGCTGCTCTTTGTCAAAGATCACTAGCACAAATGACGCAGTACACAAGATGAATGCAGCCCACGATACGTACGGATAACCCGGCGTACGATACTTCAGTTCGTCCGTCGTATGCCCAGCAGCAAGCCAACGACGACGGAACACGATCTGACAGTATGCAATAGCAATCCATACGACCACAGCGGACAGTCCCGACAATGCTACGAGCACAAGATACACGGTTGACGCGGCAATCACGCTCGATAACAAGGCAAGCAAACCGCCCGCCATCGCAGCACACAACGCGAGCATCGGCACACCACGACGGTTCGTTTTCGCAAACCAGCGTGGAATCATTCCCTCGTGACCCATCGACCACACCATGCGTGTCGAAGCATACAAGCCAGAGTTTGACGCAGACAACACAGCTGTAAGCACGACAAAATTCATGATGTCGGCTGCATATGGAATACCAATTGAGTTAAACACGAGAACGAAAGGACTCTCACCAACACCAGCTTGACGCCACGGAATCAGCGCACACATCACCACAATCGAACCGATAAAAAACAGTACAAGACGCCACAATGTGGTGTGAATAGCTTTGGGTACAGCTGTCTCAGGGTCGCGTGTTTCGCCGGCAGTTACACCGATAAGTTCAGTACCGGAGAACGCAAAATTAACCGTGAGAATCGTAGCGAACACAGGCATGAATCCGTTCGGGAACGCACCATCTTTGATGAGATTGTCAAACATTGGCGCATGTTCATAACCAGCGATTGGAATAATGCCAACAATCGCGAGCATGCCAATTGCGATAAACGCACAGATTGCGAACACTTTAATCGAGGCGAACACGAATTCAGCTTCAGCGAAAAAACGTACCGATAATGCATTCGCAGTGAAAATAAGCATAATACACGCAGCAGACCATATCCATGTTGGCGTATGCGGGAACCACCGTTGCATCAGGAGCCCTGCCGCCGTAAATTCAGAACCAAGCGCAACGGTCCACGTTAACCAATACTGGATCGCAATCACAAAACCAGTACCGGGGCCGATAAAACGTTCGGCATACACATGGAAGGAACCAGTCACTGGCATTGCAACAGACAATTCACCAAGTGTGAGCATGACAAGATACACGATAAGCGCACCGATGCCGTAGGCGAGAATCGTGCCGATTGGACCGGCCTGTTGAATCGTATAGCCAGAACTTAAAAACAAGCCTGTACCGATCACGCCACCGAGAGAGATCATCTGCAAATGACGCGATTCCATGCCGCGCTTCAAGTTCGTATGCAACGCATGATCGTGCGTCTGATGATCAGTATCAGTTACATGTTGCCGCTGTTGCACACATGATGACTGTAACGTAACGTTGCTAGACGGGCTATGCGGCTGCGTTGCTGCGTGAGTGCCGTCAGTCGGCTCAGTGTCGGACTGGCTCATAGTGCTCTTTCATATCGGTATGCCGTTCACAATGACCGTTAAAAACGGACCAGAACAGTATACGAACCACCATGACCAGCCACTTAGCAACCACTGTCAAGATGCCACGACTGTTGTTGTGATTACCGCAACAATTCAGTGCTCAACATGATAGAGATGCACGCCATGCTCACTAATATCAGCGGTAGGCCGCTCCCCTAATCGCAAATCAACATGCAGCCTCTGATTCGCATCATTCCCGGTGCCGATAACGTCATATGAATAACTACGATTGCTCACTTGCGTTGGTTCACTGATCGCACGTATCATCCACGGATGTTGACGTCGGATCGCAATTAATCCTTGCACAAGCTGGAACATCCACGCACCATCGTTGCCGAGTCCGTCACGGTTAGACGGGAACATAGGCCGGACGGCATCATCACCGCCCAACACATCTGCTTTCACGCCGCGCCAGGCTTGCTCATCGCCGTAATACATACTAGGAACACCACCAACGCTAAACAGTACCGTCATTGCAAGTGCTGCCTCCGATTCACCGATCTGACTGACGATACGAGTCACATCATGATTACCAACGAAAGTGAGCGGCGTAAATGTACGCATGAACGTGTTATGACGTGCCAGACTCCAGTCAAGTTCGTAAAAGTTACCAGATTTAATCGAACTCCAGATCGCCTTCCACAACTCGTACTGAGTGAGTGAATCCATACCGGAATCAGTGATTATTGCCGGATAGTCACCATGAATGACCTCCCCCATGAACCACGCTTGAGGAAATGCACGACGTACTTGCGGTAACACATGTGTCCAAAACTCCGGTGGCACCGCATATGCTGCATCAAGCCGCCATGCGTCAACGCCGCGACGCATCCAGTAGCACATCACATCTGCAACAAGCTGCGCTACTGCCGGCTCATCGTGGTTAAACACAGGTAGATCATCGTTACCTTCAAACCGTTCGTATCCGCTAACTTGCCCTGCACTGTCTCGCGCAATACGAAACATACTCTCAGTGTGAGGATCATTGCCAACGAGCGCTCGCTGAAACAGCGAGGATTGACGGCCAATATGATTGAATACGCCATCAAGCATGATACGAATGCCCCGCGCATGACATGCCGTAACAAGTCGATCGAACGCTGCATCGTCACCGAGTCTCGGGTCGATGCGGTAATAGTCAGTCGTATCGTAGCCGTGCGTGCTCGAAGCAAACACCGGGTTGAGCATGAGCCCGTTCGCCCCGAGATCAATAAGATAATCGAGCCACGAAGTGATCATATCAAGCCGTGGCGTAAGTGTGCGTTCGGCATCGGTAGCAGGACGAATGGGTGCACCGGTGAAGCCGAGTGGGTACACCTGCCACCAGATTGTATTGAGATTTAGATCGTCGGACATTACGCCCTCCCTCAGTCGTGGCTGACGATATGCCAATTACATATCGTTATATCCAGCATACGGCTATGAGATGAGGTTGACGTTCTTGCCTGTCCTGTCAGAGGTTAATAAATCAGTAGTCAGCCCTGCGGATGCTCCCACTGGTCAGTATCAGCGAGTGCAGGGCCGTGGTTATAGTCCATGAGCCGCCACCGTAGTGTTCCGTCGGCCATATCGGCAGGGACGAATCGAGCCCAGTGTGCGTTGCGCATTGATAATAGATCAGCGAAATCGGGATGTACGGTGCTTAAGCCGAGCAGAGTGAGCGTGGTTTGCATAATCCATGCGCCGTGCGAGAACACATACAAATCCGTGTCATTACCGGCACGATGCGCCCAGTCATTCAACGCTTCGACACCACGCGCACCCACATGAGCTTTGGGCTCGGCGTCGAAGGCAAGTTCACCATCACGGAATTGAGCCCATGAACGGTACGCTTCGGGGTACAGTCGCTCGATATCGGCGAGTTCCATGCCTTCCCATTTGCCGAAGCTGCGTTCGCGTACACGCTGGTCGAGATGGACTTCTAGCCCTAGCAGATCAGCAAATGCGTGAGCTGTTGCCGCCGCACGACTCAAATCGGAGGCGACGACAAGCTGATGACGATAGTCCGGCTGCCCGTCTACATACAGGGCTTTGAGTGCCGCACCAGTTTGTTCTACTTGCCAGCGTCCAACAGCGTCGAGTGGAATGTCGATTTGTCCTTGGAAACAGTGCCGTGCATTGTATTCGGTGCGTCCGTGACGCACTAACGTGATAGAACGAACGTGCGGCTCAGTCATAGCTCAGGCTTCCTGTGTGAGATTAACCGTTGAAGGTTCCGGATGCGCAAGTTTGAGATCGATTGTCTCGCAGTCACGCCACAGGCGGTCAAGGCGATAGAACTCACGTGCTTCTTCATGCATGACATGCACGATGAAATCACCGTAATCCAGCAGTACCCATTGAGCTTCGGTCAGTCCTTCGCGCGATCGTGGCTGCAATCCGTCGCCTTTAACGTAGAGGTCTTTTTCAACCTCTTGCGCTACAGCGAGTACCTGTCGTTCGTTTGCGGCGGTTGCTACCAACATGAGATCAGTGATGCCGAGCAAACTACTCACGTCGTATGCAACGATATCAGTGGCCTTAAGTCGGTCTGCCGATTCGGCGGCAATACGAACCATGTCAATGGAATGCTGTGCTGCGGTCAAGTTCCTGTCTTTCTGTCTGTTTCTTTATTAGCGCGCTGGTTCGCGCATCACGGTCGGTGTCGCGGCGATGGTTATATTACCCAGCACCGCGGCCGCTCATGACCTACTGTATTACGGATGCACGATGTGTGATGCGTTGACGCATATCACGTCATGCGATCAGCGTTTCCACTTGGGTTTCCAACCCTCAACGTTGTGTTGCGTGTTCTCCGAGTAGACCATCGTGTTGTCGGGCACAGTATGGCGAATCACCGAACCTGCGCCAGAAGTCACATTGTCACCAACTTCGACAGGAGCAACAAACAGATTGCCCGCACCAATGTGTGAGCCTGAACCAATATGTGTTTTATTCTTGTGCACGCCATCATAATTGGCAGTGATAGTGCCACCGCCAATATTCGTATGATCGCCGAGTGTTGCATCACCCATGTAGCTCAAATGCGGCACCTTGGTGCCATTGCCAATATGAGCTTTCTTCATTTCCACGAACGCGCCAGCCTTGGACTCTTCGCCTAAATCGTTGCCCGGACGTAAATACGTCCACGGGCCAATGTTGGCGGCACGACCAATATGCGTTTCTTGGACGCGGGAGCGTTCAACTACAGCTTCAGCGTCGATAGTCGCGTCAATAAGTGTCGTATACGGTCCGATCACTGCGGCTTCATCAACAGTGGTATGGCCCTGCAGGAAACTACCGGGTAGCACGGTCACATCGCGAGAGAGCACAACATCGTCTTCAATCCATGTGGTCTCAGGATCGAGAATGGTCACGCCAGCACGCATCCATGCCTCGCATACGCGACGATTGTGTTCACGTGAAAGCGCAGCGAGTTGGACGCGATCATTCACTCCTTCAACACTCAACGGATCGGGAGCAGCAAACGCACCAACGTTGCCTTCCTGCTTAGCAGTTTCGAGTGCGTCAGTTAAGTAGAACTCACCTTGAGCATTGTTATTCTTCAAACCAGCGATAGCCTTGGCAAGCACAGCCGCATCAAACACGTATACGGACGTGTTCACTTCCTGCACAGCTAGTTCACTGCGGTTGGCATCTCGCTGTTCAACGATACGAAGCACATGGCCATCACGATCACGGATAATACGACCATAACCAGTTGGGTCGTCAAGGATAGTGGTCAGTACGGTTGCACCATTGCCGCTGTTTTCATGGAATGCGACGAGGCCACGCAATGTTTCTGAATCAAGCAACGGCATATCTGACGCAGCAATGAGTACATAACCATCGAGCTTATGTTCAGCTTCCAACTGTGCCATCGCGCACTGTACGGCACGTCCAGTGCCGGGAATGTCGTCTTGGTGAACGATCTCGACATTGCTGTGATACGAGCGTGCAGCTTCGGCGACACGATCTGCCTGATAATGAACAACCACAGCAAGCGTTGACGGTTCGAGCGCGGCAACAGAGTCCATGACGCGGTTGAGGAAGGTTTTACCGGCGAAGGTGTGAAGCACTTTTGGCATAGCAGAACGCATACGGGTGCCTTCGCCTGCGGCGAGGATGATTGCGGCAGAAAGAGCCATGAAACAAATCTCCTATTCGATCTCGCAAATGAAAAACGCCCGACCGCAATTCGCGACACGCCGACTGATTACCAGCATCATGTCGCGAACACTTGTCGAGCGTTCGGCGGGTTCCTCCACCTGGACTCGAACCAAGACAAAGGGTTCCAAAGACCCGTGTGCTGCCATTACACCATGGAGGATCAGCGGAAAATCAGCTGCTGCGTTTTCCGCCAAGTGTTTATTATGCCATACGATGCGACTACGTCAAATCAATCTTGCCGCAAATCTTACTCATACAGCGCATATCCGTTTATTTGTGCGGGTAAAGACGACTCGCAAGTTGTGATGTGTACGGCGTGTCGCGTGCACCGCACACATCGCATTAGCATGTGCCATCATCCTTTACGCAAACAGGAATCCTTGTCCGTGATGCTCAGGATACGTGTCAAACAGTCGGGCAACCGATCCGTCCTCAAACACAGCACGAATAGCACTAGCAAGCAGCGGCGCAATCGACAACACCGTCAGCCCATCCCAACGCTTCTCTTCAGGAATCGGCACAGTATCCGTGAGCACTACCTCACGTGCACCACATCCCTTCAATCGCTCAATAGCAGGTCCAGACAGCACACCATGCGTAGCAACCACGGTAACTGATTTCGCGCCCGCCTCAGCAAGCACATGGCACGCACCAGCGATCGTACCAGCCGTATCAATAAGGTCGTCAACGAGCACACAATCCTTGCCCGCAACATCACCAACCACACGATTAGCAACCGTCTGATTAGGACGAGTAATATCGCGCGTCTTGTGCACGAATGCGAGGGGACCGCCGCCAAGACGCTGAGCCCACTGCTCAGCCACACGAATACGACCAGCATCCGGGGACACAACAGTGACATTGTCAAGCTGGTTCGAGAACCGGTCACGAATATAATCCACCAATACTGGCATTGCGATCAAATGATCAACCGGACCGTCGAAGAATCCCTGTGACTGTGCAGCATGCAGATCAACGCTCATAATTCGATCCGCACCTGCGGTCTTGAGCAGGTCAAATACCAGACGGCACGAAATCGGCTCACGGCCACGATGCTTCTTATCCTGTCGTGAATAACCCAGCAATGGGCATACCGCAGTAATAGAACGAGCCGACGCACGCTTCAGCGCATCAATCATGATGAGCTGTTCCATGATCGCCTTGTTGATCGGCTTGGAGTGCGTTTGCAACACAAACACATCCGCGCCACGCACAGATTCGGTGTAACGCACGTACATCTCGCCGTTTGCGAAATCATATGCGGTAGTTTCCAGCACGTCGATACCGAGCTGCGCGGCCACATCTGCCGCCAGTTTCGGATGCGTACGCCCTGTCACTAGGATGAGATTCTTATCAGGCTTTCCTTCAAGGATTGCGCTCACCATATCTCCAAACGTTCGGTTTCGCTGAAGTGACTGTCCTCATAGTATCCGTTCACGCCGACCGGTACGCGTCCGCGTGTTTACCAAGAGTTCACCGGTATAAACCATGTTTGCCAATGTATTGCACCACGCCATCCGGCACGAGATACCATACTGGTTCATTGTGTGAGGCGCGTCGGCGCACGTCAGTTGACGAAATTGCCAGTGCGGGAATCTCAAGTGTATCCACTTTGCCTTCGGGAAGACGCACACCTTGAGGCGACGAGTACCCGGGACGTGTAACCGCAACAAAGTGGGCGAGGTCCCACATATGTTCGGCATCTTTCCACTGCATAATCTCAGCAACCGCGTCCGCACCGGTGATAAAGAACAGTTCAGCATCAGGATGTTCAGCGCGAATATCGCGCAGCGTATCGATGGTGTATGTGATGCCCGGACGGTCGATATCAACGCGCGAAACCGTGAACTTAGGGTTAGACGCAGTCGCAATCACGGTCATGAGATACCGGTCTTCAGCGTTCGTCACTTTCTTGTCAAGTTTGAATACAGGCCGACCAGTAGGAACAAAAATCACTTCGTCTAGGTCATACACCCATGCCACTTCGGACGCAGCAACTAAGTGACCATTATGAATCGGATCAAACGTACCGCCCATAATGCCAATGCGCGGACGCGCATGACGATTGCCACGGGTTGACAGCAATCGGCGAGGTATACCAGCCGCCGTACTGACTGCATTCACACTGTTTTCAACCGTGCTTTCCGGAGATAAGTCAGCCATACGTCGCGCAGATTCGTTCGCGGCACCATTTGCTGCTATTGCTGTTTCGCTTATTGCGCTCACGCCGTTTCACCTTCCTGTTCGCGGTCAGCGTCGCGAGATTCGCGCGCAATCTCCCCTGCTGTCGGTTCTGACTCTTGCGGGTCGATCTTGCCCATATCCTCATTCCACTCGTCTTGGACTACGCGGCGAATTTCAGCGAACGTTGGCAATGCAAAGTCAGGCTGATACAAGCGACGTACTTCAGCAACGCGTTCAGTGACACGAATCAGTGTGTCAGTCATGCCGTCGACGTCACCGTTGCGTTCCATTGCAGAGAACTTACGAATGTACTGTTCCATAAGCTCCATCTGCTCACGTACCGTATGCAACTGGTCAGCCGTCAAATCAACAACCTCGTCAGAATGTTCGTCTGGCCAGCCAATGAGCACCGCGTCCGCGTATTCGAGCGACGCACGTTGAGCTGCGGAAGCAATACCATCCTCAATCTGCACGAGGAATACATACCGCACAATGCTCAGTCGTTCGGCGGCAATTTTCATACCAAGTCGCGGATCAGTTAAATCAATATCAGGACGTAACGGCTTGGTTACCAATACCCCATCTTCGGTCATGATGTCCGAGTGCGGTACCTGCGATGCTGCTGTAGCTGATGACGGAACACCCGGCTCTCCCACAGTATTGTCAGTTATGCCAGTATTGTCAGGACCAGTAACACCAGTGCCACTGCCAGTAACGTTCCTAGCAATGGGAGTAATGGTGGTAATGGTGGTTGCAGTGTCAGCATTATCCGTGGATGCAGTCATCGTCGTCTCCTCCTGGCTCATCGTCTCACCTGTCCAGTGCCATAGCCAATCCATTTTGTTGTAGTCATCTCGCGCAATCCCATCGGGCCACGCGCATGCATCTTCTGAGTAGAAATACCGAGTTCTGCGCCAAAACCGAATACTCCCCCGTCAGTGAACCGAGTAGAAGCGTTAACCATGACAACTGCTGAGTCAATGCGGCTGGTAAATTCTTCAATCGCAGAATAATCCTCCGCAATAATCGACTCGGTGTGCCCGGTCGAATGAGCGTTGATGTGATCAATCGCTTCATCGAGCGAATCGACGACTTTTACGCCCATTGTCAACGCGAGATATTCAGTATCCCAGTCCTCATCAGTGGCGTGAATTAAGTTCACATCGCCATCAATCGCATCAATATCAGCAGCATTGATAATATCGTACGACGTCTCGTCAGCATGCAATTCAACATTCGCCTCAGTAAGAGCTTGCGCAATAGCTGGCAGATAACGCTCGGCAACATCGCGATGGATGATGAGCTTTTCAGCCGCATTGCATACGCCCACACGCTGAGTTTTCGCGTTGATAATAATCGGAATAGCCTTGTCGAGATCGGCAGACGCATCGACATAAATGTGCACATTACCGGCGCCAGTTTCGATAACTGGAACCTTGGAATTACGCACGACTGCTTGAATAAGTCCCGTTCCCCCGCGAGGTACCAGCACATCGATATGACCGCGAGCTTCCATCATGGCAGTTGCACCGTCACGACCGTATTCGTCTACTGTGTCAACGAGTGACGGGTCAAAACCGTGTGCAGCGATTGTGTCACGAATAATGGCGAGCGTGGCTGCATTCGTACGTTCAGCGGCATGCCCACCACGCAGCATTGCCGCATTGCCAGATTTGAGACATAAACTTGCCACGTCAACGGTGACGTTTGGTCGCGCCTCATAAATCATGCCAATCACACCAAGCGGCACACGTTCCTGCTGAAGTCGTAAACCGTTCGGCAGATGATAACCGCGTACAATCTCACCAATCGGATCAGGCAGCGTGGCAACATGCCGTACTCCTGTCGCTGCTGCAGCCACACGCGGTACATCGAAACGTAGTCGGTCGAGCTTACCTGCATCCATGCCAGATTCGCGAGCTTCAATCATATCGAGCTCGTTAGCTCCTGCAATCTCATCAGCGCGAGCATCGAGCGCATCAGCAATCGCGCCAAGCAGCTCATTCTTTGCTTCTGTATCGGCCCGTGCAAGTTTTTGCTGGGCACGAGCAGCCGCATCAGCTTTCGCACATACTGCATCGAAAATAGTCTGCGGCATCTGCTCCTCTTTGCTATTCGTCATACCCACACCATAGCGCATTACAGCGTCAGTGCGTTGCCATCATCTGGAACACAACGCGGAAACTGCCCACCTCCGGCGGTAAACTTAATCCACATTGCTGTTACCCGTTTCACTTCGCGAAGGACATCATGATCACGTTCCATTCCACGCGTTCCACTACTGACTCGTTGACGTCCAAAGAAGCCATTCGTAAGGGAATTGCCGACGATGGCGGCCTGTTTGTTACCGATGCACTCGGTGACGTCAAGGTTGATATTGCGCACCTTGCTGGTCGTTCATACCAAGATATTGCGTACGACGTACTCCACGCATTGCTGCCAGATTTCGGCGAAGACGAACTCAAATCGTGTATCACACAAGCGTATGGCGCGCAATGGTCGGATGAACGGATTACGCCACTGAAGCCGCTCGGCGACGATTATGTGCTGGAACTGTTCCGTGGACCTACTTCTGCGTTCAAAGATGTGGCGTTGCAGATTTTGCCACGGTTTATGGCTCGTACAACGCCGGCGGGTGACAAGACTGCTGCTCAAGCGGATGAGAAGATTATGATTCTCACTGCTACGTCTGGTGATACTGGCAAAGCTGCTTTGGCTGGTTTTGCAGATGCACCAGGCACTGCGATTACTGTGTTTTATCCGCAAGGCAAGGTCTCACAAGTTCAGGAACTGCAGATGACTACGCAGACCGGTAGCAACGTGAATGTTGCGGCGGTTGAAGGCAATTTTGATGACGCACAGTCCGCAGTCAAGCGCATTTTTGGCGATCACGCTCTAGCTGATCGCCTCGCTACGGACGCGCATGTAGTACTTTCTTCTGCAAATTCAATCAACGTAGGTCGTCTCGTACCGCAAGTTGTCTACTACTTCTCAGCGTACGCGCAGCTGCTCGAACAGCAGGCTATCAACGTGGGTGACGAAATCGAGTTTGTTGTGCCGACTGGTAACTTCGGTGATATTCTCGCCGGTTATTATGCGAAGCAACTCGGTTTGCCAGTCAAGCATCTCGTGGTTGCATCGGACAAAAATAATGTGCTGTTCGATTTCCTGACAACTGGCACGTATAACCGTCAGCGTCCGTTCTATCAGACGATTTCACCGTCGATGGATATTCTCGTCTCCTCGAACCTTGAACGCATGCTGTACTACTTGTCCGAGGGTGATACGCGATTAATCACTATGCTGATGAATGATCTGAAAAACTGGGGTACGTATGAGATTCCAGAAGATCTGCTGGCGAAGATTCGTCAACTATTCGGCTGCGGCTGGGCTAACGAAGATCAAGTGCGAAAGATGATTGCTGATTGCTGGCAGAAGAATCACTATGTGATTGATCCGCATACCGCATGCGCGTATTTTGTGGCGCAGCAGATGCCACGCGATCCGCTAACTCCGCGTGTGATTCTTGCGACTGCAAGCCCGTATAAGTTCCCGCGTACAGTGAACGAATCTCTTGGTTTTGACGCCACTGGCACCGATTTCGATTGCATGGATGTGCTCTCACGCGAAACTGGTACCACTGCTCCAGCGGCGTTGCGTAATTTGCAAACCGCTACTGTTCGTTTTCATACGGTTGTGCCGATTGACGGTATGGAGACGTTTGTAGAATCCGCCGCCAAAGCGCAGTAAGTACAGCAAGAGCTGGCTATCGCACAATGTTGAGGGGTCTTTCAGCAGGAAACACACCGTTGAAAGACCCCTCAACATTTACCGTTCATTTACCGATCGAAATGAATATCGTCGCCAAATAACCGTTTCCAATCATCTACGACTTCATCAAATCCTCGTACAAGAGCTACTTGTATCAAGCGAATATGTTTAGCCGGGATTTTGCCATGATTATGGGAAAGTGTCACTGTACCATCTGCGTGTAATACGAATCGAGCGAGATCTCTGCGACTACCTTGAGCCACATGCACATGTACGCCATGTTCACGATCCAGCGTACTAAAATACACGCTGTAACCGGCAAGAAAGAACACCTCAGGCATTGGCATATTCTTTGTCGATAGCACGAAAATCATCGATCATCGGCTTCATCTTGCCATACCAATGATGGAGGAAAGACTCTCCATCTTTGCCAAATGTGGAAGATAGAATGTTGCCATGATTGTCCAACGTAGCGGTACGATCAAATCCCAATTCAGAAACGACCATCGTATTATCGTCCCACTGAGTTTTGATGCCATCCACAATAAACACATTATCCTCAGGCACGAGAGCCTCCTTTCACATATATTTATGATAGCCCAATACGCATTGACTGGGGCATCTGAAGACAAGTACATCCGATCAGGATTCAAATGGCTAGATGTTAGAAGGTGAGCCTCATCTGATGCCAGACGACGTCGCCATGCGTCGAATCTGAAATACCTTCATCCACATAGCCGAAGCGCGAATAGAACCCAACGAGTCGTTCTTTGCATGTCAACACCAACCCTTTGCGTCCAGCAGCATGTGCATCCTCAATAACGCGTCGCATGAGCAAACTCGCATATCCATGATGTTGATAGCGTGGCGCAGTGTCCACACCGAAAATCATTTGCCAAGCCCCTTGCAGATTATGTTGTGACGCATCATCGTACATGTCATCTTCAAGGTCACGCCGATCAGTCACAAACCCATTGATAAACGAGATAATCGCACCATTCTCATCACACAGTAGCCAAAAGCACTCAGGATATGCAGCCACTCGCTCGCGAATCGCATCCAGACTTGCTGCCTCAGCCGGAGGGAAACACTCGTTTTCAATTGTTGCAAGCGCTTCCACATCCGCCGATGTCGCATGTCGTATCGTCAAACGTACATCATCACCTGTCGTCTCAGTCATATCACTCATTCATACTGCATCCCCAGCACACACCAGACAGCAGTACCTCTCCATGCCAGCAAAAAACGTACAGCATATCACCAACGTATGTTCGTCAATAAACGAGGTTGCCGGCTGTCATACACGATGTTCGACCGTAAGACTCGGCCGAGCGGCCTGGAGCGTGTCGAACATCGTGTATGACAGCCGGCAACCGGAAACCGGATATTAGAAAATCAGATCACCCCATACTCCTTCAGTAACGCAGCAATATCCGTTCCCTCAAGTTTCTTGAGTACCTTACCGAGCACTGCACGCTCTACAAAGTTGAGCTTCATCGCTGTCACTGGAGCACCATCACGTAACTTGACCGTCGCATTAAGCAGGTTACGCACGTCATACACACTGCCCCACACTTCAGGCACGCCACGGTCCACGTTAAGCAGCGTGTACACTGCTTCCATGCCCGTACGCATCGAGTACTCGGTAGTGAAGATCGTGTCACGCGGCGTCTCGGCAAATTGGCCGAGGAATGCGAAGTTAACAGCGCCATCAGGTACCACGTCAGGCCGATCACCGGCAGCACGCGGCATAAAGAAGGCCGTAATATAGGGCATCATCACCGGTACCGTATTGGCGTGGCGACTGGCGAGCGCTTCGATTTTGTCGGTTGGCACGCCCATGTGGTAGAGCCATTCTTCGCAGATTTCTTCGCCGGTGCATTCGGTCATTGGTTTTTTGATGTAGTTGCCGGGCTTGTCGGGAAATAGTCCGTAGACCCATACGCATAGTTGGTCTTTGGGTTGGTCGCGGAATTGTTGTTGGCGGTTGAGTGTCCAGCTCATGAGCCAGTTGGAGTCGGTGACGGTGACGATGCCGCCGGTGACGACGTGTCCGGTGAATGGGTCGCGTTTGCAGATGCGTTGGATGTATGGCGGGATTTCTTTGTCGAGTGTGGTGACGGTGGCGCTCATCCACTTGGTGGCTTGTGGATCGGAGCAGAACGTGTCGGGGTGGCCGAAGCTCGGGTCTTGTTTGGCGATGCGTCGCCACATGTCCCAGCCTCCGCCGGGTTTGATGTCGGGGTTCCATGCGGCTGGTGAGTGTTGTGAGCCCATAGTGGAGTTTTCGACGCAGCCGCCGTTGGTGATGAATACGTAGTCGTGTTCGGTGAGGTCGATTGAGGTTTTGTCGCCGTCGTGGTTGAGGTCGATGCGTACGGCGATTTTCTTGGTCGGTGTTGAATATGGGTTGCGCTTGAAGACGCCGGAGGTTGCTTGGATTTTGAGGATGGTGTCTTGGCCGACGCCGGTGTGTTCGCGTTTGGGGCCGTCGCCGCCTCCGATAGCGAATTCGACGTTTTCAACTTTGGTGTTGTAGTGGAATTGTACGCCGGCTGTTTCGAGGTATGTGACCATTGGCAGGATCATGGATTCATATTGGTTGTAGCGGGTGAAGCGTAGGGCGCTGAAGTCTGGCAGTCCACCGATGTGGTGAATGTAGCGTTTGATGTACAGTTTCATTTCGAGTGCGGAATGCCAGTTTTCGAAGGCAAACATGGTGCGCCAGTACATCCAGAAGTTGGAGTTTAATACTTCGTCGTCGAAGAAGTCGGTGATTGGTTTGTCGTAGAGTTCTTCGTCGGGGGTGAAAAACAGTTTCATGATTTGCATGGATGCTTTGTCGGATAATCCGAATTTGCCGTTTGTTTCGGCATCTTTACCGAGATCTTTGGTGGCGCGGCAGAGTGAGTAGTTGGGGTCTTCTTTGTTGAGCCAATAGTATTCGTCGAGTACGCTTACGTCGGGCGTTTCGATGGATGGGATGGAGCGGAAGAGGTCCCACATGACTTCGAAGTGGTTGTCCATTTCGCGTCCGCCACGCATGACGTATCCGAGGCCGGGGATGTTGGCTCCGTCGCATGCGCCGCCGGCGATGGAATCTTTTTCGAAGATGTGGATGTTAGTGCCGGGCATTTGTGCATCGCGTACGAGGTAGCATGCTGCTGATAGGGCTGCTAGTCCTGTACCGATGATGTAGGCTGATGCATTGTCAACGCCAGCTGGTTTCTTTGGGCGAGCGAATGCTTCATAGTTGCCGGACGAGTAGTACATGTTCCGCCTCCTTGACGGTGGAGTTGACATTACGTCAACCAATCTTGATAGACATGATGTCGCATTTCAATGTCTCTCGCCATAGACATTAGCCCGTGTTGTGTCGAAAAACAATGGTAATAACCGACATCGTGGCACACCGGTATTCTCATATAAGGCATCCGTACGGTATCAGCCGTAGGAAATAATCGAAACAATAGAGCACGGCGAAACGCTCATGCGAATAACGAGTAACAAGTAGGGAGTCTTTATGGCATTAACGAAGAAGCAGATCAAGCAACTGCGTGCACTGGCCAATCCAATGAATCCTCTCATCCAAATCGGTAAGAACGACATTAATGAGCCGACTGTCAAGCAGGCTGATGAGACGATTGAAAAACGCGAGCTTATCAAATGTGCAGTACTTGATGGCTGCGGTTTGAGTGCGAAGGAAGCTGGTGACGCGTTAGCTGAAGAACTTGGCGCGGAACTCGTGCAGACGATCGGCAATCGTTTCGTCATATACCGTCGTTCGCATCGCGATGATGTTGAGCATATCCAGCTTGTGCACGACTGATCATAGATCATTATCCGCTCGTTTCACGGCCGGCTTCACATTCGCTCAGGAAGCCGGCCTATACTCTGGGTGCAAAGGAGCATCAGATGACGACTATTCAACCGCGAGAATCATTCGCACTCACCCACGCATCGGTCATTATTGGCGATGCAGCCGGCACTACGCTGCCCGATACTACCATCGTTGTCAGTAGTGACGGTCGTATTGAACAAATCTCTCCCAGCACGCAGACAACTATTCCAGAAAGCTACCGAGTACTAGATGCCACGGGTAAAACCGTGATGCCAGGTCTTATTAACGCGCATGTACATTTGTTTTCCGATGGCCGGCCGCTTAACCCGAAGCTAGCTACGCCACGCGGTCAACGTATTACTGCAGCGATTATGCACTCGCCGATCGGCAAACCATACCTTACCGCTCGTGTTACGGCAAACGCACGTACCTTGCTTGCTTCTGGAGTGACCACCATTCGTACACTGGGTGATGTTGGTTATGAAGCAGTTGCGCTGCGTGATCGTATTGCTGATGGGCGAATGATTGGCCCACGTATTCTCGCTTCTGGACCACTGTTAGCGATTCCAGATGGGCATGGTGCTCCGCTGATCGCGTTGACCGGTGAAACACCTGATGACATGGCGCGTAATACGCGTGTCAATCTTGAGCATGGTGTCAATGCGATCAAGATCGCTGCAACTGGTGGCGTGACAGATGCGCAGCGGCTCGGTGAAGCCGGCAGTCCGCAAATGAGTGTTGACCACATGCGGGCAATCTGTGATGTAGCGCATGAGGCTGGTGTGATCGTCGCAGCGCACGCGCAAAGTCCCGAAGGTGTGCGTCGCGCATTGTTAGCTGGCGTTGACACGATCGAGCATGGTAGTGCGCTTGACCCAACCACAGTAGAACTGTTCCGTCATAATCCTCATGCGTTGCGTGGTTGGTCAGCACTGATACCAACATTGTCAGCTGGTTTGCCAATGACGTTGCTTGATCGAGAGACGACCGGTATTACCGACATTCAATTAGCAAACGCGCGCACTGTCGTAGCTGGTATGCTAGCCGGCGTTGACGATGCGCATGACGAAGAGCTTCGAGTAGGTGTTGGCACGGATACAGCAATGACTTTTGTAACCCAGTACAATACGTGGCGTGAGCTTGATTTGCTCGTCAAACGAGCTGGATTTACCGCAGCTGAAGCGATTCATGCAGCTACGCAAGGGAATGCGGAAATTCTCAATATTAACGATGTAACTGGGTCTGTTGAGGTTGGTAAAACTGCGGATCTACTGGTATTAGAAGGTGACCCGTTGCTTGATTTGCGCGTGCTGAAGACACCTACATTGATTATCGCTGATGGACGTCCACTATGGCATCCTACAGTTAAACGGTTCGATGATATGGATGCGCTACTCGATCGTGCGTATCGAGAGTAGCACGAGTAGCGCATCCATATCGATGTTCAATCGTTTATATGCTCGCGTGTTCAGATGTTGCCGCGTACGTGCTGATCTGCCCACGACTGTGAGTGCGTGAACGTTGCCGGGTCCGCACTCACGTTGCCGTGAGGATCGTGCAATGCGTCAATAGCAGCAAGCTCTGCTTCGGTCAGGTCGAAGTTTGCACTAGCGAGGTTTGCTTTCATACGTTCAACATGCTTCGACTTGGGGATAATAATGCGTCCCTCTTGCGTGTGCCAGCGTAGTACGACTTGTGCTGGCGTGACATTATGCGCTTGAGCAGCGGCGACAACAGGCTCAGATTCGATATCTTTGCCGTGACCGAGCGGACTGTATGCTTCAGCGACGATACCGTGCGCCTTGCAGAAGGCAAGATTGCCTGGCTGACTGAAACGCGGATGTACTTCGATTTGGTTGACAGCCGGGGTTTCTCCAGAGTCGTCGATAATACCGCGCAAGTGCTCAGGCAGGAAGTTACTGACAGAGGGCACACGGATTGCTCCTTCATCACGTAGCTTCAACAATGCTTGCCATGTTTCCTTATAGAATCCGGCTGCAGCGAACGGCCAGTGAATAAGATACATGTCGATCACATCAACTTTGAGCTTACGGCGTGATTCATCGAATGCGACCATCGCAGAATCGTAGCCTTGATCACAGTTGCGCAGCTTCGTGGTAACCCATACTTTGCCAGCCATACCGGTAGCTTTGAGCGCGTCACCAACTTGTTCCTCGTTGTAATAGGCGGCCGCAGTATCGATATGACGATAACCAATTTCGAGGGCTTCCTCGACAGCACGCTGTGTATCTTCAGGAGGAATCTGGAACGTACCAAAACCGATTTGTGGAATCACCGAATGCGCTTTGTCGTTGAGCGTAATCTGCGGCGACACCGCCGTGTTTGTATCTTCGCTCATCATTGCCCCTTTCAGCATGACGTGACATATGCAATTATGCGATTCCTATGCTATACCGAATATGGCATACAAAACAACTTTGACATTGTTACTCATCTTACGGATTGCTCAACAAGATCACTGAGCTCCATGAATGACAGGATGTTCAATAAGATCGCGTTCAATCCATGCCATAACCAGATCCGCAAGACGATTAATCTCATCATCACTCAGCGCACGTCCTCGCGGTATATGATGCCATTTCTCGATACAACCACGACAACACGTGGCCGTGGCATGCTGCGCAGTAAAGACCGGGTGACCTCGCCACGGCGTCTGCCGACCGTCGTTATGCGGTTCGGCGCCACCAACCCGCGAGCGCAGTAGTTCGTGGGCGTGGCGGTCGATGGTTGTTTTGCCTTTTGCTCGCGCGTAGGCTCGGTCTTTGTCGTTGAGCGTGAATTTCGCTCGGAATGTTGAGTGTGAGAGGCGTTCGAGGGTGTTATCAATCCATTGTGACTCGGTTTCGTCTATCATGGTTGCGTCTCTATAGCGTGGGATGTGCGCTCTGTGTTGATATGTGTCAGTATAGAGTGATGGTGGGAGCTGCGTTGCGGTCGCATACGATCACATCGTGTTCAACGGATAGTTCTGCCATTTGTACGACGCTGAGCTGGGCTGCAGTCGGGTCGGTTGGCTCTCCGGTAAGTCGTGTTGAACTGTCATCGTGTGCGTATGGATGGCAAAAATATACGATGTAGGCATGCTCGTCACGAGGATTGACCCAGATGTCGGCATGGTGGCCGAAGCCTTGATCACGGTTGCGCGTGCTGGGGTGGTTAAGAATGTCGGGGCAGCGTGTCCAACGATGTATGTCGTGTGTATTCTTCTCGTCGTTATTTTGACGATATACGGCTAGACCATGCCAATAATCTGAGATCATCCAGCGGTATCCGCCGAGATCAAACACGTTCGGTCCTTCTTGATGGCAATCGAAAATCTCTTGTCCTACTACCGTCCAATGTATGAGATCGTCACTGGATGCACGGCAGGTGACGCCGTCAAGATCCTCATCCTTATACCACATGGAGTAACTGCCGTCGGGTTCGCTGGCGATGCACGGGTCAATCACACGATTCGAGTTAAGGTCAATCTCGCCTTCGCATGTCCAATGCCATAAGTTATGCGACGTGTAGTGTAACATGCGCGAGCGTCCACTCCAGTCGGTAGGTACTCCTTGAATCATTGACACGAACATATGGTATGTGCCATTGATTTCGACGACTTCCGGTGCCCAGAACGTGTTCAATCCCGGCTCGATGGCGAGATCGAGCATGCCTCGATACAGCCAGTGAGCGCCATCATAGCTGGATGCAACAGCAATGCTGGTGCCGTGCACCCATGAGACTCCTACCGCATGCGGGTTTGGGCGACGTTGTGTGTAGAACATGTACATTCGTTGTTCGTCATCATTCCAGATCACAGTCGGATCGGTTGGACCTCCCGTAATTGGGTCCTCGTACATCGGTGATGGCACCGTTACCTCAACCATATTGATACCTTTCGCTATTCAAGGAAGACTGATGAAACACTGCCAACCATCAACAGTTATGCTGCTGGTAGGCAGCTGGGGCCGAACAGCATTTTGATATCGACTAGGAGTGACGTGTTGCGATGGACGCGGAATCGGTCGCCGAGGGTGAAAACGGTGGCGTTGCCGTCGTCGTCGAGCATGACGAGGTGTACTTCGCAATATCCCGGATGGTCGTGTAGTACTTGGGCGAGTCGGTTCATGTTTGCTCGGTTCATTGCTGCTTGTGGCAGTGTTAGCACGATCGGTCGCTCATCTTCAGCGTCGAGTGTTGGCACTTGCATTTCTGTAGCGCGTAGGCTGACGGTTTCGTCGCGCACTTCGGCCTGTCCGCGGATTTGTACGATTTGGTCAACTTCGAGTTGTGCGGCTGAGTTTTCGTACACTTTACCGAAGAACATGCATTGGATGGAGCTTTCCATGTCTTCGATAGTGACGATCGCCCACGGGTTGCCTTTTTTGGAGACGCGTCGGTCGACGCCGGTGATGAGGCCGGCGAGGGTGACTTGTTGCCCGTCGCTCATGGTTTTTGCACGGTCGACAAGATGTGCGATGGACATTTCGCGTAGGTTTGCGAGTACGGATTGCATGCCTGAGAGCGGGTGGTCGGATACGTAGAGTCCGAGCATTTCGCGTTCGAAGTTGAGTTTGGTTTTTTTATCCCATTCTTCGATGTCGGGTACGTTGACGGTGGCATCGCCCATTGCTTCTGCTCCCCCATCCTCATCGTCCGCGAATAGGTCGAATTGGCCTTCGGCTTGTTTGCGTTTGATGCCGACGACTGATTCGATTGCTGCTTCGTGGATGGTAAACAGCGCACGACGGTTCGGGTCAATGGAGTCGAATGCACCGGCTTTGATCAACGATTCGATCATGCGCTTGTTGAGGGCGCTTAATGGTACGCGGCGAATAAAGTCCATGAAGTTGACGAATTTGCCGCGTTTGCCGTTGCGTTCAGCGATAATGTCTTTGACTGGGGCATCACCTACGTTACGGATTGCGCCGAGGCCGAAACGTACCACGTCACCGACTGCAGAGTATTCGTACACGGATTCGTTGACGTCTGGGGAGAGTACTTGGATGCCCATGCGTCGCGCTTCACCTAAGTACAGTGCAGTCTTGTCTTTGTTTGTGGAAGCACCTTGTAAGAGTGCTGCCATGAATTCGACTGGATAGTGTGTTTTTAGGTAGGCGGTCCAGTATGAGATCAAACCGTAGGCGGCTGAGTGGGCTTTGTTGAATGCGTAGCCAGAGAACGGAACAAGGATTTCCCAAATTGCTTCCGCAGCCTCTTCTGAATAGCCGTGTTCTTTCATACCAGCAAAGAATGGGACTTTCTCTTTGGCTAGTACTTCGGGCTTTTTCTTACCCATTGCACGACGCAACACGTCAGCTTTACCTAGGGAATAGCCGGCGAGAATACGCGCAGCAGACTGTACCTGCTCCTGATAAATAATCAGACCGTATGTTTCGTCAAGCACCTGCTTCAATGGTTCGTCAAGCTCGGGGTGGATTGGCGTGATTTTCTGCAATCCGTTCTTGCGCTTGGCGTAATTGGTGTGTGATTCCATTGACATTGGGCCCGGACGATAGAGGGCAATAAGAGCGGAAATATCGTTGAAGTTAGTTGGTTTCAGCGTGCGTAGTAGGGAGCGCATGCCGTCACCATCGAGCTGGAAGACGCCGAGCGTGTCGCCACGTGACAAGAGCTCGTAGGTTTCTTTATCGTCAAGTGGAATTTTTGTATAGTCGATACTGCCTTTGCCGTTGAGTTCAACGTTGCGCAGAGTATCTCGAATGGTTGTAAGGTTGGACAGGCCAAGGAAGTCCATCTTGACGAGACCGAGTGTTTCGCACGTGTGGTATTCGAATGTGGTCGTAACCGTACCGTCGACGCGTTCAAGTAGCGGAGACGTGTCGGTGATGGGTTCGGAACCCATGATGGTAGCGCACGCGTGCACACCGGTTTGACGAATCAGTCCTTCGATACCTTTCGCTTCCTCGGTGATGCGTTTGACATCGGGATTGGACTCGTAGAGTTCACGATATTCACGAGCTTCAGCGTAACGTTTCGCTTTGGGATCGAAAATATCGTGCAAGCTGATATCTTTGCCGCCGGTTTCTGCTGGAGGCAGTGCCTTGGTGACAGTGTCGCCCATTGAGAAATCGTATCCCATGATACGAGCGGAATCTTTAAGTGCCTGTTTCGTTTTAATAGTGCCGTAGATCACGCACTGGGCAACCTTATCGTGACCGTACTTGTCGGCCACATATTCGAGGACTTTGGCACGACCATCCGGGTCGAAGTCAACATCGATATCCGGCAGGGAAACTCGTTCAGGGTTAAGGAAACGTTCAAAAATCAGACCATGTTTGATCGGATCAAGTTCGGTAATACCCATCGCGTAAGCGACCATTGCGCCTGCTGCAGAACCTCGACCGGGACCGACCATCACGCCGTGGCTTTTCGCCCAGTTAATATAATCAGCGACGACAAGGAAGTAGCCGCAGAACTGCATCTGGCAGATCACACCGCATTCGTAGTCAGCTTGTTTCAACACATTGATTGGCGGATGCCCGTCATATCGTTTTTCGAGTCCTTCCTCAACTTTCTTGAGGAAGAGTGATGTCTCATCCCAACCTTCTGGGCATGCAAACTGTGGCATGAAGGCGCCATCTTCGTGATCGTCAAACATCACATTGCAACGTTCAGCGATCTCTAACGTGTTATCGCAGGCTTCAGGCAACTCTTTGAACAGTTCACGCATCTGCTCAGCAGATTTAATGTAATAGCCAGAACCGTCGAATTTGAATCGGTCTGGATTGTCAAGTGTGTCACCAGAGTTGATGCATAGCATCGCATCCTGTGCGTCTTTGTCTTCTTCACGCACGTAATGCGAGTCATTCGTGGCGAGTAGTTGCGCGTTCAGACGTTTTGCGATCTCTAATAAGTCTTTCGTAACCTTCGTCTCAATGCTCAGACCGTGGTCCATGAGTTCGATGTAGAAATTGTCACGGCCGAAAATATCTTGGAACTCGCCGGCTGCGCGCAATGCTTCATCAAACTGGCCGAGTCGTAAACGAGTCTGAATAATGCCAGACGGGCAACCAGAGGATGCAATGACGCCTTTTGAATAGGTTGCGAGCACTTCTTTATCCATACGCGGATAGCGCATGACACGGCCTTCAAGGTTAGCGACTGACGATGCTTTCATCAGGCTCACTAAGCCCTCGTCGTTTTCAGCCCACATGGTTAAGTGGGTGATCACACCACCACCAGACACATCATCGGGATTACGCTTGCGTCCCTTCTCGTCCAAGTTTGGGTCCCAATTCGTATCCCAGCTGACACGGGTAGGATCTTGACGTGCGGTTTCCGGCGTCACATACGCTTCAATACCGATAATCGGCTTAATACCAGCATTGACAGCAGTGCTCCACATTTCGTATGCACCGTGCATATTGCCGTGATCCGTAATACCGACAGCTGGCATGCCGAGTTCTTTGACTCGATTGACAAGGTTCGGAATTTTCGACGCGCCATCGAGCAGCGAATAGTGCGTGTGATTGTGCAGATGTACGAAACTCTTCCCCGATTCAGCCATGCGTTCTACCATAGCATGCCCTCGACCCTCGGCCGATCAAACAGGGTCTGTCGACAGCTCAGACAAACAGACTTATATCACTAGTTTCACCCGCGCCAAGGAACGTGCTCACGCCGCCGAGTTCAACCCCGTCAATGAGTTCCTCCTTATGGATACCCATAATGTCCATCGACATTTGGCATGCAACCAAACGCACACCGTGATCAGTAGCTTGCTTCATAAGCTCTTCCAGCGAGGCAACGTTCTTTGATTTCATAATCCAGCGAATCATTTTCGCGCCAATACCGCCCATGTTCATACGGCTCAGGCCGAGTCGCTGCGTGCCGCGTGGCATCATGAAGCCAAACATACGCTCGATAATGGTTTTCGCCACATGCACACGCTTGGGCTTACGTAAAATATTGAGTCCCCAGAACGTGAAGAAAATAGTAACTTTACGACCCATCGCAGCCGCACCGTTGGCCATAATGAATACGGCAATAGTCTTATCAAGATCACCACTGAAGACGACAAATGTCTTATCGTGCAGTACATCGCCACCCGCTTGCGCAGTGGATGCAGGTACTGTACAGGAACCATTCACTGTTGCATTTCCACTCGCACAAGTAACCGGTGTGCCACCGTTAGCTGTTTCAACTGAACCTTTCTCAAGTTCAGCGTGAATAATACCGTGTTCTCCTTCACGCGTAAGACTTACCAGCTTGTTGCCGGTACGTTCAGCCCATACGGCGATATCAGAGCAAAACGCATCTTCAGTAGCATCAACGGTAAGCCTCGTACCAGCTGGTTCAGGGCGTAGTGCGTCAGCGACAGCGACGATTGGCCCGGGACATTTGAGTCCCTTTGCATTAACATGCAGTGTCTTGGGGGCTAGAGGTGCCGGCGTTGACTTTACGACACGATTGTCATCTATTGTGCGCGCCGCATTATCCGCATTACCCACACTAACCGTACTATCCGCATATCCAGCATCACGCAGAGCAGTAAATCCACCGTCAAGATTGATCGCTTCGTAACCGCGATCTGTGAGAATCTCACATACTTGTTCACTCCAGTCGCCCACACGGCAGAATACGACCACCGGCTTGCCGGTCGGTACTGAACTTAAGCGTTGGCCGATCTGGTCGAACGGAATGTTGATCGCATCCTTAACCGGATGCACAATCACTTCATCTGGTTCACGCAAGTCCAACAACGTAACCGTACTGTGATCGAGTGCAGCAAATTGAGCCGGTGTAATGTGCCGGTAGTTGTCGCGCGTATCATCTTCCCCATGCAATGCGATTGCCATGCCACTCCCCCTTGTTTATGTGGTAATCTTACCGTGTTTTTACCGTATCTCGATGTTCGGCGTATCTCATGACTACGATGCGTGCTCGTTAGATCACGCAAGCAGGTTGAATATACCGTTGCGGGTCAAGCGATGTGATTGTCGGATGATCGCCACATACTGCACAATCAGGCACACGCTCCGGTAACGGCACACGTCGCACATTCATCGTCAAAGCGTCTACGGTGAGCATACGTCCAATCAAGGGCTCTCCGACTCCAATAATAAGTTTGAGCGCTTCAGTTGCTTCTAGTGAACCGATCACGCCGACCACCGCACCAAGTACACCAGCTTCTTTGCACGTCGGGACTTCACCAGCCGGAGGCATTTCTTCAAAAATACACCGATAACAAGGTCCTTCGCCAGCAATCACATCCATGACTTGTCCAGTAAACCCAACTACGCCAGCGTGAATGAACGGCTTACCGGCCAGTACACACGCATCGTTGATGAGAAACTTTGTAGCAAAATTATCAGTCGCATCAATCACCAGATCATACGGTTCAATCAGCGCTGCAATAGTATCTGCATCAACGGTTTGATTATAGACGTCAACCTTCACATCCGGATTGAGTGCGCGAATAGTCACAGCAGCAGACTCAGCTTTAGATTGACCAATACGATCAGTAGTATGCACAATCTGACGCTGCAAATTACTGACATCAACCGTATCGCCATCAACGATGCCAATACGACCAACGCCAGCAGCAGCGAGGTACATGGCGACAGGCGAACCAAGTCCGCCCGCACCAATAATCAGTACGCTCGCTGCCAACAGGCGCTTCTGTCCTTTCACACCGACACCGTTGAGTATCAAATGTCGCGCATAACGTTCCAACTGATTATCGTTCATCGCCATGTCGTCCCCCCTGTTACTCGACTGTATCGCGATTCACGTTGCTCACCGCCCGGTTTGACATCATCAGTGGTCGCGATTATTTACGCAACGATTCAGGCGACTTGTATGCCGGGCCATCCGACACAGAATTCGCAAACACGCGCAACGATTCAACCGACGCTTTTGCTGCAGCAATCTGTTCACGTACACGAAGCGGTGACGTGCCGCCCTTGCCGTTGCGAGCAGACACGGAACCTTCCGTAGACAGTACTTCGCGCACCTTCGGCGCGATGTCGGCCGACAGGAAATCCTTGAATACGGTGGCAAAATCGTCGTCAGTCAAATCCCACAACTCTTGACCGCGACCTTCGGCGAGCTTGACGCATGCGCCGGACAGTTCATGCGCATGACGGAACGGCACACCATTCTTAACAAGCCATTCGGCGATGTCGGTGGCGAGCGCGAATCCGGTCGGCGCTTCAGCTTCGAGACGATCATGGTCGAACTGCATGGTAGCGACCATGCCGGTGAACGCAGGCAGCAGCACCTCAAGCGTGTCAACCTGATCGAAAACGGCCTCCTTGTCTTCCTGCAGGTCGCGCGCGTATGCGGTCGGCAGTCCCTTGAGCGTGGCGAGCAGACCGGTCAGATCGCCAATGAGGCGGCCGGACTTGCCTCGTGCAAGCTCAGCAATATCCGGATTCTTCTTCTGCGGCATGATCGAAGAGCCGGTCGAATACGCGTCATCGAGTCGCACGAATGCAAACTCCTGCGTGTTCCAGATAATGATCTCCTCGCTCAGGCGGCTGATGTCAACACCGGTCATGGCTGCGATAAACGCAAATTCAGCAACGAGATCACGCGATGCAGTGCCGTCAATGGAATTAGCAGTCACATTAGTGAAACCAAGCTCACGCGCGACTGCAACCGGTTCAAGACCGAGCGTGTTACCCGCGAGTGCGCCAGAACCGTATGGGGATGCGTCGATACGTTTGTCCCAGTCGGCAAAACGTTCAACATCGCGTAACAACGGCCATACGTGTGCCATAAGCTGGTGTGCGAGCAGGACTGGCTGAGCGTGCTGCATGTGGGTGCGTCCTGGCATAACCGTGCGACCTGCGGCGAGGGACTGTTCAATGAGTGCGGAAGCGAGTGCGAGCAGAAGGCGTGCGATCACGCGGCTGTGACGACGTAGCCACATGCGAATCAGGCAGGCGATCTGATCGTTGCGAGAGCGGCCTGCGCGCAGTTTGCCGCCGAGTTCGTCTCCGGCGATATCGATGAGACCGCGTTCCAGCGCGGTGGCTTCGTCCTCGTCGTCTTCGATCGGGGCGAACGCACCGGAGTCAACGCGGCGCTGAAGTTCGTCGAGCGCGCTTTCCATGCGAGTCAGTTCATCCGGCGTAAGCAGTCCTGCGCGACCAAGTGCGCGCGCATGTGCACGTGAACCGGCAATATCATCGTCCGCCAGACGCCAGTCAAACTGGGTGGACTTGCTCAAGGCAGCCAATTCCGGCGACGGACCGGACGTGAAACGTCCGCCCCACAGGGCGAGGTGTTCGGTATTCTGCTCGGACTGTTCAGCCATACTGCATGTCTCCTTGAAATGTTCACTGGTATTTGAACGCTCATCAGTCAGTGCAACACTATCAGTGTCCATGACCATTCGTGCATTCATTGTCCGCAACAAGATCGGCAATCATCAGTTTTATTACATATGTTGCGAACGATCTTGCCGCACGTATCGTAATTTAATCTGATGGTGGTATGAATCCCGCTCCGAGAACGAATCGTTCAGATGGCACACGACGGTACATGTCATGTTCATCCCAGCGTTCGCGTATATAAGGGTTAACAGCCGGATTCGCAGCATATCTCTGTTCCATATCATGTCGATTATGCCATTCATCAACGTATGTGTAGTCAACACGATCTGTTGCCATCATGTCGATAAGTTGGCGGCAGTAATCGCGTTCAGACAACAAAGTATCAATAAGATACCCCGGCTCTGTAGGAAATTGTGAAAGACCACGAATATAGAATGCCCGGTTCTTATCTCGAATCAGTGGTGGCACTGTGCCGATGCGCATCAGTTCTTTAAATAAAACGAGACGGCCGACGCGACCATTGTCATCTGAAAATGGGTGTGTTGTCTCGAACATCCAATGCGCATGAGCAATGGCATATGGCTCATCTACCAGTTGCGCGAACTCGTGAAATACTATGGGCATTGCCTGTGGCACATCGGCAGGTAAAACCGTATGTATACCTTGGATAGCGTTAATAACGTTAGGAAGTATTTTCCATCCGCCTACGTTACGGTCAGGATCTGTTTCTTGACGAGTACCACGTTTCAGAATCGCATGAAGCGTGCACACGAATCTCTTGTCAACTGGATCGTCCACATGATCAAGCATCCAATCAAATGCACGAAAATGGTTCGTTGTCTCAATAACATCGTCCGCACGAATGAGATCGTTCCCATTTTGCGGTAATAATTCTCCCGTGTCATACAACTGTGCCGTCTGCTCAGGCGTCAGCGTAGAACCTTCCATATGATTCGAGTTATATGCAAACGCAAGTTGCATGTTGTAATACAAGCCATGAGACAATTTCTGATCACGTTCATGTCTAAGCCACTCATCTAACTTCATAGTCACGAGGTGCCTCATTTGAAAGTGAGCGCGTAATCCGGAGTGGTGCCTCACTTAGGGTGAGCGCGAAATCCTAGTCCTTATCGGCTGGTGGGGTTTCGTTGTCTTCCGGTTCGACGCCCGCGATCCGGGCGAGCGTCTTGTTCAAGTATGCCATGTCCGGGCCCGAGCGTCTGGCCAGCCGCGCGGTGCGCGGGGCGGCCATGTCCTCGAGCCGGTCTTGGATGTCGTGGATGCGGCGGACGAGTTCGGCGGGGTTCACGGTCGCGAGCGTGCGTTCGATCTCCTCGCGCTTGTCGTCGGGGATGAAGCCGGGGCCGCCCGCGGCCCTATCTTGGTCGTCGAACTCCTTGAGCCGCTCCCATGGTGTGCGCGGCCTGTCGTAGACGCGGCGGGGGCGTCCGTCCCGTGTGCTTTCGCGCGCGATGGGTTTCTTGGACGGGGTGAACAGGTTGGCCTTGACACGCACCAGTTCCCACAGCTCGTTGAGCAGGTCGAGCTCGTCGGCGGTGTACCGGTAGTA
>NZ_MWWY01000042.1 GCF_002259755.1 Bifidobacterium hapali | reverse complement strand
GAACGAACTGTTGCCGGAGGCGCGTTATCAGCGGTGCATGGTGCATTTCGAACGCAATATCCTCGCCAAGGTCAACCCCAGAAACCGGGAGTGGGCTGCGGACGCGCTTAAGGCCGTGTTTGCTATGGAATCACGCGACAAGGCGTTGGAGAAGGCGGAATCCGTCGCCAAGGAACTGGAGACAAGGAAGCTCAGAGAGGCTGCCAAATGCCTGCGCGAAGGCATTAGCGAGACGACGACCTACCTGCTCGACGACTATCCGAGGGAACATCGCCGGCGCATCCGTACGAACAACATGATCGAACGATTGAACCGCGAGATCAGGCGACGCACGCGCGTGGTCGGCTCGTTTCCGGACGGGCGGAGCGCGTTGATGCTCGTCTGCGCGCGCGTCCGCTACGTGACCTCGAACGAGTGGTCGACGCGCCGTTACCTCGACATGTCCCGGCTCGGTGAGAGCGTACCAGTAGCGAACTGATCATCGTCGCAGAGCCGGGCGAAGACCAAAGTGCGCAAGAATCCGGGCACTACCGCCAGGTAGAGCTGGTGTCCCTCGCCGTCGTTCCAGAACCGGTCGAACTGTTCGGTCGGCATCATGCTGGCGGGGTCGAACCCGTTCCACACGCCGCCGCAGAACACCTTCGCCGCCGCGTTCACCTCCTCGTCGGACGGCATGCCCGGATGCCCCTCGGCGGCGTCCGCGGCCGCGCGCATCTGCGCGCCGAACACGCGGGCCTGCAACGGCGAGAGCGTGTACGCCAGTCCCGCCGTGGAGCCCGCGGGGAATCCCGTGTTCACGCCGAGGGTGATGACGTGAGCCTCCTCTCCGATGCTGATCCGGTCGCCGAGCACGGAGACCTCCATCGAATAGTCCATAGTGTCTCCTTTCCGCAGACGCATCGGCTTTCGGAATCGCGTCCGCATGTTTGACTACCTGAATGCTTGTGTGCTTACTTGTTGGATTGCTTGATTGCTTGATTGTCTGACGGGTTACGGCTCATCGTCGCCGTCGAGCCGGTCGAGCTCGCGTTCGATGGCGTCGCGCAGGAGTTGCTGCATGGGCAGTCCGTGCGCGGCGGCCGTGGTCTTGAGCCGGGTCTTGAGCGACACGGGTATGCGCAATGAGAGCATGACCAGCGGTTCGCCCGTGGTCTTGGAGGTCTTGTTCTGCTGACGCAGCACGTCGTCGAACGGCACCGGCCGTGCCAGTGGCTGGTAGTTGCCCTGCATGGTCTCACTCCTGCTTTCCGGCGATTTGCTGGAGTTCGGTGACGAGGTCGCGGTATTCGCCCAGCTGGTGCGGGTTGGTGCCGAGCGAACGCTTGTAGGACTGGGCCTTCGGCACGATTGTGTCGAATCTTGGCGTGTCCATGGCGGTGAGGGCGTCCATGGTGTCGCGGAACGCCTTCGTGTTGCGTTCGGCCTTGACCAGCAGCAGCGCGGCGGGTGTGCTCATCCTGGCCATGTCGAGGGTGCTCCATGCCTGTTGGAGGTCCATGGGCGAGTCCGACGCCGGCACGATCACGAAGTCGGCGGCCTTGATGGCCATGTCCAGGGTCGGCCCCTGCGGGGGTGCGTCGATGATCGCCCATTCGTCCGGGTCGGCTCCCGCGGCGAGCTGGCGGAGCGTGACCTGGTTGGCGGGCAGCACGTCGAACGTCAGCGGGTCCGCGGTCTGTTCCGCGGCGGCGGCCCACAGGCTCGCGCTGGACTGCGGGTCGGCGTCGTATACGACGGCCCTGCCGCCTCTGGAAACGATGACCGAGGCGATGTAGATGCTAGACGTGGTCTTCGCGACCCCGCCCTTAGCGTTGGCTATGGCGATGCGCATTCGTTCTTCTCCTTTGCATCTGCCGGCAATCATGCGAATCCGATTACTTGATCGCTTGATTGTCTGCTTGTTTGATTGTTTGGATTCCTGCTTGTCTGCATGTTTGATTGCTTGACGGCTCATGCGGGGCTGGGCGATCGTCCGTTTCGTCTCGCGCGCAGGCGGCGTTGCTGACGTTCGGCGCTGGCCTCGCCGGTGGCCTCGTCGAACACGTTCCGGTGGGTGCGTATCCAGTCCGTGAGCAGCCGCCAGCGCTGGAGCCAGGGCAGGCTGCGGTCCCGGCAGGGGACGCCGTCCGCTTCGGCCATGCGCGCGATCCTGCGTCGGTCGGTGCACACCTTGCCGCCGTACACACCCCATTCGAGCCCGCCGCTGGCCGCATAAGCCAGGCATTCGGCCCGGACCGGACATCGTTCGCACACGGCCTTGGCGACCGAGTGGAACGCCTTCGCGTCGTCGGGTCGGTGCTCGAACTCCAGCGACCACAGGTAGTCGGACCATGGCTGCGGGAAGTCGCGGCATTCGCCGGCCTTCTTCCACGCCTCCAGGCGTTGTCCGTCGCCGCTCATGGCCGCACCGCCTCGGCCGGTGCGCCGACGGCTTTCACCTTGCGGTGTCCGGCGACGTCGTGGGTGGCGTGGTTGCGTTTGTCGTACGCACACACCGGGCACGCTTCCTGTGAGATGGCGCCTTCGATGTGTTCCTGGCACAGCGAGGTGCGCAGCAGCGCCGCCCCGTAGATCGGCACGCGGCTCGCGGACGACGAGCTGACCGGTATCGCCCGGTTGGGGTCCTTGACGACCGGCAGCGGCGCGTCTGGCGCCCGTTTGCCCGTCGGATCGGGATGGGTGAGCATCTCCAGCCGCAGTTGCACGTAGTTCGCGGCGAACCTGGCGCCGCTGGTGAGTCGGGGCAGCCAGTAGCGGTTGCGGTACGCCCAGTCCATCGTCGTGACGATCTCGCCGTACGGCCGGTCGATCAGCAGCGAGTGGACGGCCTTGCGGTCGGCCATGGTCGCCGGAACGTCGAACCTCTGGTCCACGGCGAGCATGCGCCGGCGGATGCCGTCGAGCACGCGCACTTCTTGGGCGGCGCGTTCCGCGACCGGCTCGGGCAGCTTGCCGGGTTCGGGCATCCACAGCGGGTTCCTGCAACCCCTTGGAGGCAGCGCCTTGCCCCAATCGGTCGCCGGAACGGGTTCGGGCTTCGGGTCGGCGACCGGCTTCGTGGAGGCTGATTCGGCGCTGAGGGGAGCATCCCCGAAGGGGATGAGGGGAGAATTGTTTATCACTTGTCTATTGGGTGACTTTCTGTCCAAGATTCCGGGACAATTTGTCCTCGGCTCCACGTCTTTCGGTTCGGGTGACAATCCGTCAGGTGACAAATTGTCCTTCATCGGATCCGTCTTGCCGTCGCCTTCCGCCAGCGCATCCAGGTTCCGGGGCTTCTCCTCGATGTTCTCGGCGGCATGGTCGCCGTCCATGACGACGTCCCACACGCGCGAGCGGTGTCCCTTGGCGATCGGCTTGCGGGTGCGCGGGTTGCGCGCCGACATCTCCTGGTCACCGGGCCTGATGTAGCCCTTGCGCTCCAGCTCCTGCAACGAACGGATCACGGTGCGCTCACAGCACCCGCAGTTGAACGCGATGGTCTCCACGCTCGGCCATGCGGCGGCGCCATCGTCGTAGTAGGCGCGGCGGGCCAGGTACACCAGCACGAACTTGGTGATGCCCTTGACGTCGTCGCGCTCCCATGCCCAGTTCTCGGCTCTGCTGCTCATCGTTCGACCTTTCCGCCGTCATGAGCCGGGTCCGTTTCATGACGTTCGCGCAGTCTCGCGCCGATGTCGTCGCCCAGACGGGCGGCGCGGCACAACGCATACGAGAGAACGCCGCCGGACACGCACACGGCGGCAACGACCAACCACCACATGGTTCGGCCGAATTCGGGAAAACGGTCCGCGGACGCGCGCCTTAGCGGCGCGAACCCCGGGACGGGTGGGCGAGCATGGACAGCACATGCGCCTTCGCGATGCGCAGATTGACATTACCGTCGGTCCGCCGCGCGGCGTCGCGCGGGCGATTAGGCTCGAAAACAGATGCCGGGCGGATGCTGGCGGTGTTGGTAGAATCGGTCATGGCGATGACCCTCCTTCGGGGAATCGGAACGGCGGGCGTCTGATCTTGGCGGATACGCGCGCCCGCGTGTTCCATGGTTGTTGCCGTTCAATCCCCGTGCCGGGTTCCAGCCGGTCCGGGGATTCTCGTTTCGGGTTTCCACCCGCCGTCCGTGAGATAGGCGTCGATGCCGAGCACATACCCCGGAGACAGGTTTCGGTGAATGGCCAGCCAGATCAGGTCGGACTGCTGCCACGGTATCGAGCCGTTGACCTTTCCCGCGACCGAGGATTTGGACGTGCCCATCTCCCGCGCAAGGTCCCGGCAGCTCAGACCCGCCGCCGTCATGTAGCGACGCATCGGAGAATCCATCATCCCTGCCTTTAGTCCATTCACGATAGACAATATATCAGGGAACTTGCATTGAAGCAAATTACTGTTGTAGGATTGTGTCCATCAGCATTGGACGACTGCAATACGGAGGAACTTGATATGGCAGACATCAAATCATCGCCTGAAGTCAATGGACTGGGCGACTACATGCAGAAGGTGTTCATCTGGAACGTCAACATGCAGCTGACCGGACGGGGGATGAACCAGCAGGCCCTGTGCGCCCCGCTGGGGCTGAAGAAGGGCGCGGTGTCCGCGAAGATGACCGGCAAGACCACCTGGACCATCCAGGACATCGCCGCGGTGGCCGAGTTCCTCAACGTCTCGCCCCTCTATCTCCTGGACGCGACGATGTACGAGCAGATGATGCGCGGGATGAACGGCGACGGAGGTGCATCTTTGGTGGCAGTGGCCACCGCCGGGTTTCCTGTGCGAGCGTCTGAAGGCCAGACTGACGGCCTGAAACCGTTGGAAACAAAAGGCTCCGGGCCACGATACCTCGTGGAACCCGGAGCCGGTGGGTACCCCCAGAGAGAGTCGAACTCTCGTTGTCAGATTGAAAGTCTGGTGTCCTAACCGTTAGACGATGGGGGCGAACAACTCGATATACAATACACAAGCATCAGCAATCATGCAAATCGGCGTGTCGCGACTGAAGCCACTGCTGAGTTACGGCCTATTTCAGCAGGAAAAACGGCCGTAACTCAGCACAAACAGCACAAACAGCACAAACAGCCAATCACACTGCGCGATACGTGAAATCATGAATCACGCGACCCGCAGCCAATCCTTTCTTCTCAAAGTTCGTCAGTACACGCCCCGCGAATCGCTCAGACTCAACAAAATCCGCGTGTGGCAACTCAACGGCAGTATCAGCATTGCCCTTGCCGACATGCTCAACCGGCAAACTCACCGTCCGCGTGCCAGCATTCGCAAATCCCGCGCACTTATCCATCACTTCATGCACGTGCAACGCGTAGTCTTCAATGTCCGTAGCAATCCGCCACACTCCCCCATCGGCCAGCGCACGCCGCACATCACCAGCCAACTGCGGCTGCACAATACGCCGCTTGTGATGCTTCATTTTCGGCCACGGATCTGGGAAAAACGTCCACACTTCAGTCAGAACACCGGGCGCGCACACCTTAAACAACTCCGGCGCGTTCACCTGCGCGATACGAATATTCGTCAACCCCTGCTTGCCAGCCAACAGTAGCGTATGCGCGACACCGGGATCGTACACTTCCAGCGCAAGAAAATTCATGTCCGGATGCGCGACCGCCGCAGCGACAACGTTCTCACCCTGTCCACTGCCGATCTCGACGATCAGCGGGTGATCGTTACCCCACACGTCACGCACGAACGCAGCGTCGATCTGCAATCCGTCGCGCACATCCAGCGAACCCTCGCCAGCATTGATATTCAGCAAGTACTGTGCAGCGTACGTATCCCACGCACGCTGCAGTCGCGCATCGAGTCGCGCGGACCGACGGACAAACGACAGTACTTTGCGCCCGTACAGTGCGGGACGGCCAGCGGATTCGTCAGACGTTCGGTTGGCGGATTCGACTTGCTCGCCGTTCGCAGTATCGTCGGCCGCACTATCGCGAGCGACGGTACTGTTCACATCATCCGCTGATACCGATTGCGCAACAGTTGATTCTTCAATGGTCATGCTCACCATTTATACCGGCCGGGATGGAACGGGTCTATACCAGTTTCAATCGGACAGTCCCGTCGCACGAGGACAACAGTTCTCTCAATATCGCCTGCAATATCGCTGCAATATCGCCTTGCGTACCGCTCGGCAACGTCTTAGCAAGGATGCCAAGAACGTAGTAAATGCATTACTAACGCGCAATACTACAGTATTAACGTGCGACAGGTGCGAGAAACGCTGCGAGATTGCGGCAAGTGAGCGCGGCCAGCGCACGCACAGCGGCATCAGCAGTACCACCGAGCGCAGTATCAGCCGTACCAGTACCCGACCGAATCACAGCAAGCGCTCGCAGCAGATCGACCAACGCACCAACGTACTCATCAACTCTATACTCACGTCCGCGCGCCCATGACAACGATTCCAGACCGTCACTTTCGATCAACAATCGATCGTCAGGAATCCGCCGCGCCAACGACCGCACCGATTCGTCAGTCTGTAGATCCGGTCCGATCGACATGTAACAGCCGAGGTCAAGATAGTCATACTGCCAACGTTCGCATGCGTACCAGTGAACCATGTACCGATTCGGATAGTGACGAATAAGATCAAGTACTTCGCGTTCGCGTGACTTCGTATGCAGTACGACCGGCTTGTGCGTCCGGCTCGCGTAGTCAAGTTGCGCTTCACATACGGCAATCTGCTGTGCGAGCGGCACGTCGGTCCATTCGCCGTCGAGTCCGATCTCACCGACGATCGCAGTCTGTTCGAGGTACGGCAGAGCATCGGCAAATCGATAACTGTTCACATCCCACGGATGGATACCGAAACTGAGACGAATATCTGACGTACGATTGCTTGGACTGTCGCTTACGTTACTGCTCTCGTTGTCACGTACCGTATCAGCTAACCAGCGGCTCGTCTGCCGCCACTGGTCGCCGTTCGCGCAACTGATCACGGAGCGTATGCCGTACTTACGTTGGACGGCGATCAACTGTGCAGTATCGACATGACAATGCGCGTCCGACAGCAATGATATGAGATCATCGGCTGCGGCTGGTTCAGATGCGGGACCTGTCATGGTATCTCCTCACCACGGTGATGCGCGCATAGGCGACACGCATAATAATAAACGGCTTCCCAGTTGGGAAGCCGAATCAGTGTGTACGGTTGCCGCTATCACGCACAGAACACGCACAGAGTGGAACAGCGGCAACCGGCGAGCAGCGAGCACGCACCAGACAGATCAGACGACCGCCGCGGCGTCGCGACCACCGGCGACACGATCGAGCGCACCGGTCTTGGCGAGCGCCTGATACAGCAGCCACGCGATCGCACCAGCGAAAATCACGCCGGACAGTGTGCTACAGATGAACGCAACCACGATGAACAGCGCATCGTATCCTTGGTAATACATCACCCATGACACAGCCATGCCCGCGAAACCGGACGCAGCACCGGCGAGAATCGTCACAGCGATATTCCAAGCCTTGTACGCGAAGATCAGGAAGATAATCTCAGCAGCCAAGCCCTGTACAAGACCCGGAATCAGCGTGCCGAGGCCACCCCAGTGGCTACCAAGCAGTGCTTCAACGAGCGCGGCAATAACCTCAGCAAACAGGGCCGCACCGGGCTTGCGTACGATAATCGCGGCGAGCGGGCCAGCAAAGTAGTACAGGCCCCACAAAATCGCGTCGGAGCCGGGCAGGAACGTGAATAGAGCCTCAAGCGGCTGCGTGGCAATGCCAGCACCCCAGAAAATCACGCCGGAAGCAACGGCGATAACGGCGGCGACGGTAATGTCGGCAACGCTCCAGCGCAGCGACGGCTTTTTCGCACCAGAAGTGGAATCAGAAACGGACATAAGTAGCCTCTCTCCCTTTCGGTTCAATATCGTGTCAAGCGGGAGACGATACGCGCATCCGCGTTGAACGGACCAGAAACGGACCACAGCACCACAAGTCCAGAGCGAATCAAGGACTTCGTTCGCCGGTACGAACCGGATCACGTTCAACGGTCGGGGTTACCCCTCTCAGCTCGTCATGCGAGCTCCCGTGCTTGATAGATCACACGATACGGGGATGCGGCTACAAATGTCAAGAAATGTCAGCTCACTGCGTCGCCAGCCCGACCAGCAATTACGGACGCGCTACAGCCGAGCTTCAACCCAGTCGACGATGTACGGCGCAACTTCCTTAATCTGGTCGATCGCAACCTGAAACTCGTGCGCACCGCCGTACCACGGGTCGACGAGATCAATCTCATCCTCGCGTCCGGCCGCAGGCTTGGGTAGATTCGGGTCGAAACTGCGGTACATGTGCACTTCGGCGCGCTTGTTCGCTGGTAGCTGACGCAGCAGCGCACGCATATGCGACGCAGTCATCGGCAGGAACAGGTCAGATTCGTCAATCTCCTCGCGCGTGATGCGATGCGCAAAATGATGCGCGGGAATCTCGTAACCGTCAGCTTTGAGTACGCGCACGGCTCGACGGTCAATCGGATTGCCGTATTCCTCGTCGGATACGCCGCTCGACATGACGCGCACACGATCGGCAAGTCCGCGCGACTCAAATTCGGCGCGCAAGATAATCTCAGCCATCGGTGAGCGGCAGATATTGCCAGTGCAGACAGTCATCACGGTATACGGGTGGGAGTTGGTCATCGATACTGCTTTCAGACGGTGCGGATGATAGTAGTGCGCGCGAATGCTAGTTGCGAAAACGAAGCTGCGGATAACCGCGATCAGTTAGTCTTTTCGTACGTGACGAAACGGTATGCAGAAATACCGTTTTCAGACTTAGCTGGCTTCATCCAGTGACTTTTGTCAGCGACGCGCCACAAGCCAAGATCAACGAGATCATGCACATCCGGTGCGTACGTATCAGCATCGACTTTCGCTTTGAGTAGCGTCACGTATGCTTTGGATGCCAACGGCAGTGCCTCGCGGAACAGTTGCGCGCCGCCGATCACCCAGATTTCGCCACGGTCAATACCGTCGTCTGGAATCGCTTCCTGCCGCGCGTAATCCATCGCATCGTCGAGACTTTCGGCAACCGTGGCGCCAAGCGCACGATACTGCGGGTCATGAGAAACGACGATGTTGTCACGGTTCGGCAACGGACGGTACTTCGGGTCCAGCGATTCCCAAGTCTTACGACCCATGATCACCGGATGAGACACCGTCAGTTCCTTGAAATGCTTCATGTCCTCGGCCAGATGCCACGGCATGCCGCCTTGGAAGCCGATCGCGCCTTTGCGCCCCTGCTTGTCGCTTGCTTCGGCCCAAATTAGGTTCACCGAGAAAGTCTTGGGGAAATCATCACCCCAATCCTCCTCGTTCTCAAGCCCGGCAATTCCGGGCTCGGGTTCGTGATAGCCACTGCGGCTACTGTCATGCTCCATTTCACTCACTCCTTGGGTTAGGACTGGGATGATTCTATAGTCAGACGGCGACGGCCGAGCCGGCTGTGCAGTCGTCAGACTGCACAGCCGAGCCGTTCAATGGAAAGTCCAGCGGACTTCCCATAGGCGAGGTGAGGCTCCGCACCACAAGCGGAGCCGAAGGGCTCCTGTTGCAGTCGTCAGACTGCAACAGGAGCCTTAATCGTCGGATGATGCTGATATCCAACGATCGTGAAGTCTTCGTACGCGTAGTCAAACAGTGAATCAGCTTTGCGAATCTCAATCTGCGGATACGGATACGGATCTCGACTCAACTGTTCAAGTACTTGATCAACGTGATTATCGTAAACATGACAGTCGCCGCCAGTCCATACGAATTCGCCGGGCTCCAGTCCAGTTTGCTGAGCCATCATCAGCGTGAGCAGCGAGTACGATGCAATGTTGAACGGTACGCCGAGGAACATGTCACAGGAACGCTGGTACAACTGGCAGCTGAGCTTTCCATCGGCCACGTAAAACTGGAAGAGCGCGTGGCAAGGCGGCAGAGCCATCTGCTCGACTTCGGCTGGATTCCACGCGGTGACGATCATGCGGCGTGAATCAGGATGGTTCCGCAGCAGGTCAAGTACATTGGAAATCTGGTCGATCGTACGATTCGGGTCCTCGGGAGTCGGTGCGGGCCAGCTACGCCACTGCACGCCGTAAATCGGACCGAGATCGCCGTTTTCGTCGGCCCACTCGTCCCAGATGTGCACGTTGTGCTCTTGCAACCAGTGAATATTGCGCGAGCCTTTGAGGAACCACAGCAGTTCGTACGCAATACCCTTGAAAAACACGGTTTTTGTGGTCAGTAGCGGGAAATACTTCGACAGATCGAAACGCATCTGCTGACCGAACAGTGAGATCGTGCCAGTGCCGGTGCGATCGGATTTGAGCGTACCTTCGGTGAGAATCTTGCGCACGAGATCCTCGTAAGGCATGGGAATATCGGTATCCGGACGGGACGGAATACGTGTACGAATATCTGCGAGCTGTTCGGGAGTCAATGCCATGCCATCCAGCATAGCGGTCGGCGGGCATAGCGACGCGCAAGTGTGATATTCCGGCGGAAGGTGCCAGGAGTTCCGCCGGAATATCACACTTCGAGGCACTTTTTTGTGATATTCCGGCGGTAGCTAGTCGATGTTCCGCCGGAATGTCACATAAATCACCCCAAAACTGTGATATTCCGGCGGAGAACGGTGGGGTAACCGCCGGAATGTCACGGTTGGAGTCACCTTTGTGTGATATTTCGGCGGAAGTCTGATTGGAAACCACTTGCCAGCGGGGTTGAGCCGATCTGAACCAAGTTGAACCCGACGATTACGCGTGTAGCAGACCGATTCGGATTAGATTGGACTAGATTGGGAGGCAACGATGCGATGCGGTCGGCGCGTCGCACGGCACAACGACAGTTCAGGGAGGACGTCATGGGCAAGCGACTGTGGGTCGAGCGCAACAAGGATGGTTCGTGGGATGCGTTCAGCGACGACGGTGCGCACATCAAGTTCGGCAAGGGCAAGGGTGTGTTCACACCGGGCGATCTGATGAAGATCGCATTGGCTGGTTGCGCGGCGTTGTCTAGCCAGTTTGCGGTTGAGCATACGCTTGGCGAAGGCAAGGGCGCGCAGATTGTGGTTGACGGACAGTACGATCCGGAAGATGACGCATACACCAGCTTTGACGAGCAAGTGGTTGTAGATGCGACCGACGCGAATTTAAGTGACGAGGATGCAGACAAGCTCAAGGAGCGCGTCACTCGTCATATTGATAAGGGTTGCACCGTGAAGCACACGTACGTGCAGGAGACTCCGGTGCGTATGAACGTGACGGTACGTCACTAATACGGTAGTAAATTCACTACCCCTTAGACAGCTACGACGACAGCTCATCCTGTAATTACAGACGCGCTACGCGCGGCTCAGTATTGGCTCACCTATCGGCTCGCACGTTGCCTACATGCAGTCCACTGGACTACATGTGTCACGGCAACGTCCTGACAAGGGAAGCCAGAAAAAGCGCGTGTAGCGCATCTGCAATTACAGATGCGCTACACGCGCGAACACTGTTACTGCTTGTCGGGGTCGATCTTGGCTTCGATCTTGGCCGCGACTTCCGGCTCGGCGGTCGGCACAGCGATTTCCTCAACACCGCTAATCTCGTCGAGCGACTTGGTCGGTACTTCAGCCGGCGAGCTCGGTACTGTATCGAGTCGAGTTTCAGCCGCTTCAACATACTTGCGCGGCACCACATACACTGGCGTCACCGCGTGCTGCAGCAGTCCTTGACTGGTCGAGCCAAGCAGCAAACCAGTAAATCCGCCACGTCCACGCGAACCGACAACCACAACATCATGGTTCCAGCTTGCCTGAGTCAACGCGTTCACTGCAGAACCGGGCACAACCTGCTTGTTGACCTTCAGATTCGGATGCGCGTCAATAATCGGCTTCAACCGCACATCAAGATCTTCCCTATAGGATTCGATCACGCCTTCCTCTCCGTCGATGCCCTGCACCCTCGGTACAGCGGAGATCACGTCAAGTTCAGCACCCCACGCATCCGCGAACGATGCCGCAATCTCAAGCGCCTTCAATCCCCACTTTGATTCGTCCGAACCGACTGCAACCTTGGTAATCGTATTGTTGAGGTGCATGAGGTTGCCGTCATCGTCGGTATATGGCACGACGACGATCGGGCAGTACGCGTACGCCGGCAGCGACGACGACGTGGTACCGAGCAGTCGCTCAGCAAGACCACCCTTACCACGGTTGCCGATAACGATAAGGTTATAGTTGCGGCTCAGCTCAACGAATACTGATGCCGGGTCGCCGGTGACGATCAGCGTGGCAGCTTCGACGCCCTGCTCATCAGCGATGGCCTTGGCTTTGGACAGAATCTCTTGCGCATCAGAATGCGCAGCATTATCGTCGCCCATCGCAGTATATGTTGCGTCGAACGATACTGCAGCATAGCTTGGCAGCGAGTACGCGCAGACGATTTGCAGTGTCAGTCCGGCATGCTTCGCATAGTTTGCGGCCCACCATGTGGCCTTGTAGCTGGCGTGAGAACCGTCCACACCCACGAGGATTGCCTTGTCGTTGATCATGACGACCTCCTTACGTCATTCGGTGCTCCTATGCACCGCCCTCATGAGATAACAATACCCGCCTGTGATGTGAATTGCGTGTTTCCCCACGCGAAAAAACGTGGGAAATCCCACAAACAGCGTAAAAATACAACAAGCGGCACTCATCTGCGAGTACCGCTTGTGTAAGACTGTGCGAGGGCTGTGCACGAACTGTGCGCCTGCAAGACGCGCCGCAATCACATGATAGGGCTGCGTTACAGCACGCGACGAATCGAATACGATCCAGAGAACACGCCCAAACCGGTGATTTGCGTGCCGTCAACCGGATTCAGCGCGTTTACCACCAGACCGTTACCGATGTAAATTGCAGCGTGGCCCGCGTTGGCAATAATATCGCCCGGGCGAGCATCTGCAAGGCTGGCAACAGCAGTGCCGACTGCAGCTTGACCGCCGGAATAGTGTGGCAAGCTGATGCCAAACTGCGCGAATACATACTGAACGAAACCGGAGCAATCCCAGCCGCTCGGCGTATTGCCGCCAGCAGCGTACGGAGCGCCGACGAACTGCGTCGCGTATGCAGCCAAAGCCTCAGCACTAGCGTTTGTTGGCGCACTCACACTTGCGTTTGAAGACGAACCACTACTGGAATCCGCAGTATCTGACGTGCTGCTATCAGTAGATGTTGTCGTATTGTTGAGCGACTCACGCTCAACAGAACGGCTTGCCGCAGCAGCCGCGGCTTGTGCGGCAGCTTCGGCGGCCGCCGCAGCTTCTTTCTCGGCTTGTTCTTTCGCAGCCTGCGCGGCGGCCGCATCTTTTTCGGCCTGTGACTGGGTATGCGGAACATCGAGATTTTCTGTGCTACCCCAGTTTGCATCGTTGTCAACTGAAGTGGCCGTGGACTCAGCAAGCAAGTTCTTACGAACGACCTGCTGTTTTGGGAACGAGCGGGACGAGGTGACCGTACCAGCTGCATCAGCAGCCTGTGCGGCAGGAGCGACAGCTACCGCTGCCATGCACGACAGCGCGGCTGCGGCGGCGATCACAGATACATTACGCTTCATATTCATCATCACCATGTGACCCTACTACAAGATATGCCCAAGGGATAGTGATGATCCAAAATCGGATTTAGAACACGCGCACGATAATGTCGGGGTTCATCATGCCAGCAACTACAACGTTGGAACCGTTCCAACCGCCGTGCACGGCTTTACCGTTGCCGACGTAAATCGCAACATGATCCCAGTGAACACCGCCGTTGAAACCGCCTGTGTATCGATAGACAAGAATATCGCCGGGCTGCGGTTCAGTAACATGCTCGCCGAGATTGGCGTATTCTTCAGGCCAGCCGTGGAAGTTGATACCGCCAGCAGCCAGCGCGGCGCTGACGAGTGCAGTGCAATCCATGCTTTGGCCGAGCAACGAGTATGCGGCAGCGACTGCAGCTCCTGCGTTGCCAGAGACTTCGGCAACTGATGCGGCAGACGCGCTTGCAGATGATGAATCGCTTGGCGAGGTGCGCTGTTGACTGCGGCTGGCAGCCTGTGATTGCGCGGCGAGTGCAGCAGCGGCTTCAGCCTCGGCTTTGACGCGCGCTTCTTCCTCGGCCTTGGCTTTGGATTCAGCTGCTTCGCGATCTTTTTCGGCTTGAGACTTGGTCTGCGGCACGTCAAGCGATTCGGTAGAACCCCAGTCGGCACTATCTTCAACGTCGGTGGACGTGTGTTCGACGGTTAAGTCCTTGCGAGCTGCTGAATACGATGGAAATGAGCGGGACGAGGTGATCGCACTACCGTTGGTATTGACTTGGCCGGAAATATCAGCATTCGCTGCAGGCACAGCAAACGTGAGAACAGCGGCGGCAGACACAGCGGTCGTTAGCAAGGATGCGATCGTTTTATGCGAGCTCATAAGACCTGACTGTAACATGAGCATTTACCTACTGGCCCCTAAATATAGCCATCAACTATGTGTACAGCACCGATATCTAGGGCGACACGCCGAACAGAACATCACATATTTGTCGGCAAACGCACATCATCACACACGATATTGATCACTCTCGTGCGAATCGCGCATCAGCACACCCTCGGCAATAGACAAACGCCATATGTGGCACATATGTATGTGCGTGGCAGAAATCTCTCACTAAGCAGCATGTAAGCGAGCGTTTTCCGCCACTAACACTTCTCACTGGCAGAAAACACTCGCTGAGAAGCATGTCAGCAAGCATTTTCCGCCACGCACACTCCCCACTGGCAGAAAACACTCACTAAGAAGCATCCCAGCGAGCATTTTCCGCCACGCACGGGAACCATGCGCCGGTGAGAGCACTGGCGGTGGGGGCATATGCACGGGGAGTCACACGCACGACTGCCACACGCATAGGCGCTACGCACGAGCACCTCGCATGAGCGCCACGCACGAGCAACTCACGCGGATGCCACGCACACAGATACCACGTACGACAACCACACATGGGTGCCACGTGCACAGATCAGTAGTGAATGTAGTTAAGCTGCTTGACTTGTTCAGCGGTGAACGTGCGCGAGGAGATCACACCCAATCCCTTGGCGTTTGACTCGGACACTTCAATCGAGCCATCCTCGTTGATCTTCTCAATAACAGCAACATGACCGTAGTACGAATCCGCGCCCATCTGACCGGGAGCAAATACCACAACATCGCCTACGTGACGAGCCGTAGAATCAACCCAGTAGCCGAAACGACGTGCCGAATCAACCCAGTCAGCAGCATTGCCGAAATACGAGCCAACCGGCAAACCAAGTTCCGTGCGACGCTGGTACGCATACCAAGTGCACTGACCCCACGGATACGTGTTGCCATTCTCGCCGGTCGCATGGTTCGGATCAAAGCCTTCCGGTAGCAGTGAATAATCCGTATCCATCAGTGAGGCGACCACCGGATTATTTGCAATCGATTTCGACACACTACCCAAATCCAGCGTGCCACTATCGTCAGCTAACTGCCACGTACCTTCGTTGACGGTCGTCGTAGCCGTACCGTCTGTGGTCGATGCGGATGACGAAGCCTGCTCAGACTGCGCAACCGTTGATGATGCCTCATTATTCAACGGAGTGCGAGACTGCGAACGGGACGCCGCCGCACTCGTCTCAGCAACCACCGGCCGCATCTGCATGGTCGTAGTCGCAGCATCGTCAGCAGCAAGATCAAGATTTTCAGTATTCGCAAACGCCATCGCACTCGCTGCAGTACCAACCAACGCAGCCAGTGACGCGGACGTCATAATCGTAGTTTTACGCTCAGCCGCACACGCAGCTTCACGCATAGAACGGCGAGTTTGCGGCACGATCTCATTCAACTTGTCGGCAACAGCTTGATCGAGGCCAACAACCGCACCACCATCGGCGAGTTGCATAGCGCGCACAGTACGCAGCGCGTGCGAACCGCGACCAGCGTGAGCAGAGCGAGCAGACGAGAACAGTGCCTGCATGAACAGACGATACGACGGTTCCGTCTTACGCGTCTTGTGAGCACCATGCCTCATACTGTCACTCCTTGCCAGATGCCATTCGCTGATTGCCGATTTCAAACATCACGGACTGAAGGCGAATCACATCCACGCTTCTGTCACATGTCAGCACCTTACTCTAAGGCGCGGTCATTGCCGATATTTCAACGTTACTTCAGCATCTTTTCAGCAATACTTCAGCTCCGCGCCGAACACCAACCCGACACTGTACGAACGCTGCTCCAACAGCATTTTCGTGCTACATTCAGCACTTCCCAGCATCTCCCAAGATTCCACCAATGTTCCGCTTTCCGGACGCAACTACCGCGAATCCGCAACGATCGCTACGCTGAGAAACTATGGCCAACACGATCACTATCCCCCAATCCATGCTCCCCGAGGACGGCCGGTTCGGCTCCGGCCCGAGCAAAATCCGCGAAGCACAAGTGCGCGCACTCGATGAAGGTGCACACACGCTACTCGGTACGTCACATCGGCAAAGTCCAGTACGGCAAGTCGTCGCGTCGATTCGCGAAGGACTCTCCTCCTTCTTCCACCTGCCTGACGGCTACGAAATCGTACTCGGCAACGGCGGCGCCAGTGCGTTCTGGGATATGGCCTGCGCCTCACTGATCTCCCGCCGCGCCGCATTCGGCACATACGGCTCGTTCAGTACGAAATTCGCCAAGTCAGCCGCGAGCGCACCGTTCCTCGAAGAACCCGTGATTTACGCAGGCGAGCCGGGCACGTTCCGCCTACCGGAATACACGGAAGATGTGGACGCCTATTGTTGGGCGCATAACGAAACGTCAACCGGCGTTGCCGCTCCGGTGCGTCGCGTAGCAGGAAGCCGCGAGCAGGGAGCTGTTACGTTGGTTGACGGTACGTCAGCAGCCGGCGCGCTACCAGTAGACGTCTCGCAAACTGACGCCTATTATTTCTCCCCGCAAAAAGCGTTCGGTTCGGACGGCGGCCTGTGGATTGCCGTACTCTCCCCCGCTGCGATCGAGCGCGCGTCTGAAGTCGAACACAGTGCCACGTTGGAAGGCGCTCGCCGTTGGGTGCCGCCGTTCCTGTCACTGAGTGCTGCGATCGAAAACTCACGCAAGGATCAAACACTGAACACGCCGGCTGTGGCTACGCTGATTATGCTGGCGAATCAGATTCGTTGGTTGAACGATAACGGCGGCATGGACTGGTCGACCGCACGTTGCGCAAAATCGGCGTCCGTACTGTATGACTGGGCGGCGCGCTCGCAGTACGCGCAACCGTTCGTCGCGGACACAGACGCGCGCTCGCATTCGGTGGTGACGATTGATCTTGACGATGCGGTGAGTGCGAAGCAGGTCGTGGCTGCTCTGCGTGACAACGGTATCGTAGATACGTCTGGTTATCGCAAGTTGGGCCGCAATCAGCTGCGTATCGGCGTGTTTCCATCCGTTGAGCCGGCTGACGTGGTCGCATTAACTAGCTGCATCGACTACGTTGTCGAGCGGCTGGCTGAGTGAGTTGGCTGACTGACCGGCTGAGTGAGTTGGCTGACTGACTGGCTGACTGACCGACCGGCTAGTTGATCGACTGACCGGCTAACTAGCGGCGGTAACGGCCCCGCGATAGAGTACACGGTATGAAATTCGCACCGATTATTAATCCGGACGCGTGCCGCCCGGCACCTAAGCCTGTGCGTGTCGATCTGCGTAAGACGTTCCTGATCGGCACGGCACTGTGGTGCGCTGCGCTGATTGTATGCGCGATTCTCCTGTTCCTTGATCTGCCGGTATTGCGAGGGCTGATTGTATGCGCAGCCGGCACGGTTATTGGCGTCATGATGCTCATATGGGAGCATTTTGACCGCTGGGACTACCGCCGATTAGGCGTGTGAGTGATTACTGGGCGAGCGGTAGGCAGAAGGTGAACGTCGCGCCGCTGCCGGGCGCGCTCCACACTGACACATTGCCGTGATGCGTGAGCGCAACATGCTTGACAATCGCCAATCCCAATCCAATGCCGCCGCGCGAACGCATCGTCTGATTGTGTCCACGGTAGAACCGCTCGAAAATACGCGACTGCTCGTCTTTAGCAATACCCACGCCTTGATCAACCACTTCAATAACTGCTTGCGACCCATCGTCCGATCGTGACACCGCAACATTGACCACGCCTGAAGTCGGCGAATAGACGAGCGCATTCTGTACGAGTTTCGCCACGGCGGCCGTGACTTGCCCAGCATCACCGTTGACGGTCAGCGAGTCGTCGCCACCGATGTTAACTGTTATACCGTATCGGTCAGCATCCGCGTGAAGCCGTTCGCAAGCCAATCGTACTTGTTCCATAACGTTGAGCCGGTTCGCCGACGACGGTGCAACCGGTTCCTGCGCTTCGATCAGCAGCATCAAATCAGCAACCATGTGATTGAGTCGACCGCAGGAAGCACTCACCTCATGCGCATACCACGAGATTTGTTCGGGGTCCATAACATCATTGGCGAGCGCATCAGACAACTGTTCCAACGCTTGCGATGGCTTGAGTAACTGCTCAGACACGTTGCTGATAAACGAGTCACGTACTTGCGCGAATCGTATCGCCTCACTCACATCGTTGATGAGCACCACTACAAAATCACCAACTTTGCCGACCGTAATCTTGAGCCAGTTAGGTCGGGCGACGCCGCGCACTTCAATCGCTGCGCGATCAGTTGCTGTCGTGGCCGCCGTGGCCGCGGAATCAGTATCTTCAGTCGTATCGTTAGTATCGTTATCACTGTGCGCAATAGCCATTGTTCGCTCTGGAGTATGCGTTGTCAGATCAAACTGTTTGCGGCCGCCTACGCGACGCACTTCATGAATCGCCTCGCGTACTGTGTCATCGACGATTGATTCGTCGTGCACGACCCCGAGCATATACGCATCAGGATTCGCACGAATCACTTCATCGCGACTATTTACTACCACCGTTGCTTCCGGCAGCATTGCGAGTAGGGCAGTCGTGTCAGGGCCGAGGTCTTCGGTTTCAGCGTCGTCCTCATTGTGCTTATGCAGCAGCTTATACAGTAGCTTATGCAGTAGCGAACGAAACCACGCGCGTAGGCGACTCCATATTGATGAGATCGACTTCATCGACACTCCGCGAGACGCTCCGTGAGACGCTCGCGATGCGTGTAAACTGCCGCGTCCATCATCAGCAGACAGCTTGTCATCAACAAAACGATTGTCGAACATCGGCCGAATGCGATCGTACAGCCAAAATACTACCAACGTCACCAAAGCAAGGCCCATGATGGCGAATGGCACGAACACAATGATGGTTTGCAGGTACTTTGGCATGTTTTCCATTCTCCCACAGGACGATTGTGAAGGCTAACGACATGCCGATCACATGAATACAAGGTGAACGTTTCCGTGAACAATACCTAAACGTCGCATGGCTTTTAGCTACGTTGTTGAGAAACACGCGACGGGAATAATACACTTATATAGGTTGCAGAAGTGTGAAAAGAAAGGCACAACAATGCGCGTTATTTTTAATGAGGAGATGAAGGCCGTCGCCGACGATCTCGACCGTATGGCCAAGGATGTTCGTAAGGCTATCAACGGTGCCGGCAAGGCCCTGCTGGATGCCGATGTCGAAGCAGCTCAGGCTGTTATCGATGGCGACATCGAGATTGATGCACTGGAGTCGAGCATTATCGATCAGTGTGTGAAGCTGCTGGCCAAGCAGACCCCGGTTGCTACCGATCTGCGCGTGGTCGTTTCCACGCTGCGTCTGGCCGCAACGTTCGAGCGTATGGGCGATCTGGCTCGTCACATCGCTGAGGCTGCTCGCCGCGCGTACCCGGAGTCCCCGCTGCCTGAGGAAGCGAAGGACATCTTCCGTCAGATGCAGGACTTCCTTGACGAGACTGCTGACAACGTGGTGGCTATGCTGGCTGATCGTGACGCGAAGATCGCTGATCGCATCATCCGCAACGATGACCAGCTCGATGCGCTGCACCACAAGACCTTTGAACTGGCACTGTCCGACGATTGGCAGGGCTCCAAGCAGCAGCTGATCGACGTTGTGTTGCTCGGCCGTTTCATGGAGCGTCTTGGCGATCACGCTGTGTCGGCTGCCCGTCGCGTGGTGTTCATTGTGTCGGGTTTTGACCCGAGCAAGGAGCCGACTCGCGATGAGGATGGCGCTGTCGACTGATTCCTGATCGACTACCGATTGCTTTAGGGGGCTTTCCGTAACGGGAAGCCCCTTTTTTTTATGTGGCTTTTGTACGGCTTCTCAGGTGTTCCCTGTTGTGAGTGGCAGAAATGTCTCACTGAGTGCTGCTCAGTGAGACATTTCTGCCACTCACAGCAATCACACAGCAGTGTGTGGGTGCGTAGGTGGGTATAGGTGGGTGCGTGGTGTGGACGTGCGACCATATAGGAGAGCGTGGCGGTTTTCGCTCGCTAAGCGCCACTCAGCGAGCGTTTTCTGCCACGCAGGATCAGTAGTGGCGGTTTTCGCTCGCTGACAGTGGCCTCAGCGAGCGTTTTCTGCCACGCCATACTGGGTGTATCACCCAAAACAAGCGTAAGTGCGCGCAAAACCGAGGCTCGCGCGCAGTTATGCTGGTTTTTGAGCCGATTTTCAAGCGTAAGTGCGCGCAGGCCCCATTATTGCGCGCACTTACGCTTGTTTTCTCGATGCCATTTCGCCCGCACATGGTCGGAGCATATAAAAAAGGACCCACACACTGTGGTGTAGGTCCCTGTTATAGCGGTGTTATAGCCGTTGCAGCAATAATCAGCTGAATCAGATCACTTCTGGCCCTGAGCAGCGACAGCAGCAGCACCAGCGGCAGCAGCTTCCGGGTCAAGGTACTCACCGCGCGGCTTGACCGGCTTGAAATCGTCATCAAGCTCGTACAGCAGCGGGATAGCGGTCGGAATGTTGACCTTAGCGATCTCTTCCTCGGTCAGGTTGTCGAGCATCTTGACGATAGCACGCAGCGAGTTGCCGTGAGCAGCGATCAGCACGGTCTTGCCAGCGCGCAGCTGCGGCTCAATGTCGGACTTGAAGTACGGCTCAACACGCTTAACAACATCAGCCAAGCACTCAGCTTCCGGAACCGGATCGCCAGTGTAGCGCGGATCATGGTTCTGCGCGTACTGATCGTTCGGATCGATCTCTGGCGGCGGGGTCGCGTAGGAACGACGCCACAGCATGAACTTCTCGTCGCCGTATTCCTGACGGATCTCAGTCTTGTTCTTGCCCTGCAGAGCGCCGTAGTGACGCTCGTTGAGACGCCAGCTGCGCTCGACCGGAATCCACAGACGATCTGCGGCGTCCAGTGCGATGTTGGCAGTGTTGATAGCACGACGCAACAGCGAGGTGAAGACGATGTCCGGAAGGACGTTCTTCTCCTTGAGCAGCTCGCCGCCGCGCTTGGCTTCGGCTTCACCCTGCTCGGTCAGCGGGACGTCGACCCAGCCGGTGAACTGATTGGTTTTATTCCATGCGCTCTGTCCATGACGGAGCAGTACTAGTTTGTAAGTCATACCGCCAAGTCTACCGCCCGAGGCGCCCAAATACGAGCGGTTCGACAAAAAACGGATATCGTGTCCAAACCTATTCGTGCATTTGCGCGCGCATCATCCAACTGATCACTGTCCGATGCCAGACGCCCCCATACAGATCACGAACAGTATCAGGAAAAACAGATTCCAGTATCCCGCATCCGCGAGCGCCCATCGAAAATCATGCCGCGCAATACTGCGCACGATGCGCACTGGTACAGCAAGACTCGACAACAGTAGAATCATGCCCCACGCAAACCACAGCACCGTCACCAATATCGCGACCAGCAGTACGTCAAGCGCAAGGCAAACGATCAACGCAATGCGCGCACCACGCTCCCCCAGTCGCACTGCCAGCGTGCGTTTGCCGTGCTGCTTGTCTTCAGTTATGTCGCGCAGATTGTTGACCATCAGCAGCAGTACCGCGTTCAATCCGCAGCACACGGCCGCAACCAAGCCAGTCAAGTCGATACCGAACTGACCTTGCCAGAACCATACCCAGCCGTTCCAGCTGTCAGCAAACGGCTGCGCGAAATCGAATCGCGTTACGTTGGGGATACCGAAACCGTCAAACGATTGACATATCACAAACTCAGTGCCGAGCGTGGCGACGAGACCGAAGAACACGAATACGGACACTTCGCCGAGTCCTGCGTAGCCGTACGGTTGATGGCCGCCAGTGTAGAACCAGCCGGCGAGCAGGCACAGTGCGCCGAGTGCGATCAGCCAGTATTGACCGGAAATAATGGACGCTGCTAGTCCACAGATGCAGGCGAGTGCTGCGGCGATACCAGCTGCGGCGAGAACTTGCTTCGGGGGTACGCCGGATGCGACGAGACGCTGCGGTTTGGTGACCTTGGTAACTGGTTGAGCGGGGGCGGCTGGTTGAGCAGTGGCAGCAGGCTGAGCAGGAAGTGAACTGGCTGTTCGTGAGCCGTCTGCCGTGTGCGATTCGGGAACTGATCGGCCGTCGTCCACGCCGCGGATGCCATCGGAGTAGTCGTTTGCGAAATTGACAGCAATCTGAAGAAACAGAGCGACGCCGATGCACAAGAACGTCATACCGAAGAAGCGCAGTATTGCGCCGTCAATCGTGTACCACCACACATCGCAAGGCTGGCCAATTGCGGTTGGAGCTTCGGATGTTGTATCGATACAGTGCAGTCCCCAACCGCCGCGATGCGTGAAAATACCCCACGCCGAGGCCGCGCCGACGATTACCGGCGCGATACTGGCCGATAGCGTGCGCGGACGAGTTCCAGCCAACCACAGTTTCCACGTTGCATGCATGACTATCAGTCTATTGCCTGAGCGCGATGGTTACACTGCCTATTTGTTTGAGTGTATTGAATGTATTGAGTGTATTGAGCTAGTCACGATGATTTGCTGGATTGCTCATGATTGGTGATTACTACTGCATACTTCTCGGCGGCCGTGCAACAGCGCTAACAGTGACATTGCGGCGGTTGTCGAATGAATAGGCGCCAACATATCACGCTGAGGGCCTGTTTTCTGTGATATATCGGCGGACAACGTGGAATCTTCCGCCGCAATATCACACTTTCCGGTCGATTTCTGTGATATTTCGGCGGAAGATGTCAGAGTATCCGCCGCAATATCACACATAGTGCGATAAGCCTAACGCGACTTAACCAGATATACGTTGAGGGTTTCATCCTGCCATAACACGCAAGATGAAACCCTCAACAGTCAGCCAGATGAATCAGTCTTCTCAGCTAGCCTCTAGCCACGCACTACTGCAACGCGAGCGGCTTGACGAGCGGGAACGTGATCGTTTCGCGGATCGTCGCACCAGTCAGCGCGATGAGCAGTCGGTCGATACCCATGCCCATACCACCAGCCGGCGGCATGCCCACGCCGAGCGCTTCAAGGAAGTCCTCGTCGATATCGCACGCTTCTTCGTCGCCAGCCATCGCGTCCTTGGCCTGAGCCACGAAACGTTCGCGCTGCACGACCGGATCGTTGAGCTCGGAGTAACCGGTGGCCAGCTCAAAGCCGCGCACGTAAAGATCCCACTTCTCAACAACGCCCGGCTTGGAGCGATGACCCTTAACGAGCGGCGAAGTTTCAACCGGGAAGTCACGTACGAAAGTCGGCTCGTAGAGCTTGTCTTCGTAGAAGTGCTCCCACAGGTGTTCGACGAGCTTGCCGTGATTTTCCACCTCGTCACGTTCCACGCCAAGCTTGTCGGCGATCTCACCGAGATGCTCAACGCTCGTGCCCGGCGCATCCGGACCGCCGTTCGGCACAATCTCCTCGCCGAGCGCTTCCGACAGCGAATCATACATGCTGATTTGCTTCCATTCGCCGCCGAAATCGTATTCAGTGCCGTCGAGCAGCGTGACCTTGTACGAACCAAACACGTCCATCGCAGTCTTCTGCACGAGTTCCTTGACGAGACGGCCGATCGTGTCGTACGTGCCGTACGCCTGATACGCCTCAACCATCGTGAACTCCGGCGCGTGCGTCGCGTCGACGCCCTCGTTACGGAAGTCGCGGTTGATCTCAAACACACGATCAATACCGCCGACCAAGCAACGCTTCAAGAACAGTTCCGGCGCAATACGCAGGTAAAGATCGAGATCGAACGCGTTCATATGCGTGGTGAACGGGCGAGCCGCGGCGCCGCCATGCACAGTCTGCAACATCGGCGTCTCGACTTCGATAAAGTCGTGATCGTCGAACGTGCGACGCAATGAGGCGACGGCCTTGGAACGATTGCGCACCATGTTACGGATTTTCTCGTCCGCGATCATACCGATGTACGGCTTGCGCGTACGCGTGTCCTCGTTGAGATCCTTGTGCAGCGCGGGCAACGGCTGCAGGGCCTTCGCAGCGATCGCCCACTCGGTTGCGAATACTGACAGCTCGCCAGTCTTCGACGAGATCACACGACCGCGCAGATATAGGTGGTCACCGAGATCGACAAGCTGCTTAAACTGCTTAAGTGAGTCCGCGCCGATCTCCTTCTTGGAGATCATGCCTTGAATCTTCGTGCCGTCACCAGCCGACAGCTGCACGAAGCACAGGCCGCCCGCGTTGCGCAGGAACAGAACACGTCCGGCAATACCGACCATATCCTCGGTTTCCTGACCGGGTTCGAGCTTGCCGTCGTATGCGGCACGCACTTGCTCGATCGTGTGATCGACGTCGAGATGCACCGGATAGGGGGCAATGCCAGCTTCAAGCATCATGGCGCGCTTGGCAACGCGCATCTGCACCTGTTCGGGGTGAGCCAGCGGACCAAATTCCTTATTCGACGGGTCGACGGCCTCATCCAGCGTTGCGCCAGACTTGATCTTCGCGGCGATCGTTTCATCCTGCTTCAGCAGCATCTGAGCGCGCTCGACCGTGGTCATCGCGGGGGCAGCTGTAGACGTGGCGTTCTCTTCCTCATTTGCTTGGGATTCTTGGGTTTCGCACATAGCCTACTAGTGTAGCGGCGGGGTCATACCGGGGTACTTGAAACCGACGACACGCCGAGGTTTGACTCATGCGCGGCAGGCAGTAATATAGCGGACGTTGCCAAAACGGGCTGTAGCGCAGCTTGGTAGCGCGCTTCGTTCGGGACGAAGAGGCCGCGGGTTCAAATCCCGCCAGCCCGACTGCAATAAGGGAATCACTGAGTAATCAGTGGTTCCTTTTTTCTATACATATCCTGATTTGTATCATTGCGCGTATCATTACTGCGCGTATCATTACTGCGCGCTATTCGTATCAGCATTATCGGCGCGCGTCTGTGCGTGGCAGAAATCTCTCACTGAGAGCCGCACAGTGAGAGAAAACCGCCACTCCATCAGTGATCAGCGATTACGCACCAGTATCGTTGCGCGTACCATTATCATTATCAAAGTCTCATTACCGCATTACCACCCTAGGAACACTCAAAATACACCATGAAAAAGAGCATTCTCGCGCTTGCATCTGGCGCGTTCATCCTCGGCGCGGCCGAATTCGTCATGATGGGCATTCTGCCGCAGGCCGCCACCGCGATGAACGTCGATATCCCAACTGCCGGCCATTTCATTTCCGCGTACGCGATCGGCGTATGTATCGGTACATTAATCCTCGTATTCGGCCGCAAAGTGCCGCCGAAGAATCTCATCATCTTGTTCATGGTGATCGCACTCGTCGGCAATCTGCTGAGCGCGTTCTCAATCAGCGCGCCCATGTTGATCGTCGCGCGTTTCATCGCCGGTCTGCCGCACGGCGCGTTCTTCGGCACGGCAACACTCATCGCGAAGACACTCGCTGACAAAGGTAAGGAAGCGCAATCCGTCTCGATGATGGTCACTGGTCAGACCGTCGCGAACATGCTCGGCGTACCAGCAGGCACCATGATGGCCGAGTTTCTATCGTGGCGACTCGCGTTCGGCATTCTCGCTGCATGGGCTGCGATGACGATCGTATTGACGAGCGCGTGGGTTCCGTTCGTTGCGCCGATCAAAGACGCCGGCATCAAGGGTCAGTTCCGTTTCCTCACCAAGCCCGGCCCGTGGATAATTCTCGCGGCTGTATTTACTGGTAACGCGGGCGTGTTCTGCTGGTGGAGTTACGTCTCGCCGTGGCTGCAAAACACCGGCGGATGGTCGGCGTCTCTAGTACCGCTGCTGATGATGCTCGCCGGTTTCGGCATGGTGGTCGGCGGCTTGATCGGCGGACAGATTACTGATCGCTGGCGGCACGCTGGTACGGCTGCACTCGGTCAGCTTGTTTCCTGCCTTGGCTTGGTGATGGTACTGACACTGCCGGGCAATCACTTTACGACCGGATTGTTGACGTTCTGGATTGCGTTTGGTTTGTTCTTTATTTCTGCCCCGCAGCAGTTGTTGATGACCGAAGCCGGTCAGGGCGGCGGCGAGTTGATCGCAGGTGCCGCAGTACAGGTAGCGTTTAACTTCGGTAACGCGGTCGGTTCGATGGTTGGTGGCACGATGCTTACCACGTTCGCCATGAATTATCGATTCACTGGACTCGGCGGCATTCCGCTGGCATTGCTCGCGGTTGGATTGCTCGCGTTCTATTCGATGCGTTACGAGACTGATACGGATGCGGCGGCTCGATTGCGTGAAGTCCATGTGTGAGAGGGCACGCATGCGGCGCGTGATCTATGCTCGGCGACTATGTTTGCGGGCATAGACTGTTCGCTTATACGGTGATGTGGGTGTGGACTGTTCATCTGGGACGATTTTTCGGCGCTACATGATCAGTTCACACCCACATTGCGTATGCGGCAGTTCGCTATAACACAGTGCGACACGCCGATTTGCATAAAACGGATAGAGTGCGTATTCTTTTCTTTCGTTGCTTCGGCCGGTGGAAATCACATGGCAGGCGGCAAGAATTAAATATTCCTGCGTAGCTCAGTTGGCAGAGCATCCGACTGTTAATCGGACGGTCACTGGTTCAAGCCCAGTCGCAGGAGCGGTTACAATAAGCCTCGGTTCAACACCGGGGCTTATTGCGTTTTGGCCTGTTTATTTTTTGGGTTATAGGCCAAAATGTGTGTCTGGTGGTCTAGTCGTTGGATGGCCATTCGACCCGGGTGTGGAAGTCGTTCCAGTCGATGCCGGTGCCGTGGTGCATGGGGATGCCGAACGTCTCGTATCGGCCCTGCGGGCTGTTCTCCCATGCCTTCTGGTAGAGGCTCTCCAGCCGTTCGTCCGTGATCGCGTTCGTCGCCAGCCATGCGTCCGTCTCGGGGTGTTCGGCGTGCTGGTGGCACCACCAGCAGATCGCCTTCAGTTGCCGGATCAGGCGCAGTCCGCGGTGATGGCGCAGCATGTCCCGGATTCGTCCGTTCCATGATTCGATGAGGTTGTTCGTGGATGGTATCGTTCCGTTCTCCGTCAGGTCCTCGTCGAGGAACGTGAACAGGTGCCCCTCGCGGATGCGTCCGCGGATCATGCGCTTGGCCTTGACGAGTCTTTGGTGCATGTCGTTCACGCTGCCGTCGGCGTATTCGCTTTTCT
>NZ_MWWY01000041.1 GCF_002259755.1 Bifidobacterium hapali | reverse complement strand
CGATTGGTAACGGGTGACCGGTGCGCGGGACTCGTGGCCGCCGTGAACGAACTGTTGCCGGAGGCGCGTTATCAGCGGTGCATGGTGCATTTCGAACGCAATATCCTCGCCAAGGTCAACCCCAGAAACCGGGAGTGGGCTGCGGACGCGCTTAAGGCCGTGTTTGCTATGGAATCACGCGACAAGGCGTTGGAGAAGGCGGAATCCGTCGCCAAGGAACTGGAGACAAGGAAGCTCAGAGAGGCTGCCAAATGCCTGCGCGAAGGCATTAGCGAGACGACGACCTACCTGCTCGACGACTATCCGAGGGAACATCGCCGGCGCATCCGTACGAACAACATGATCGAACGATTGAACCGCGAGATCAGGCGACGCACGCGCGTGGTCGGCTCGTTTCCGGACGGGCGGAGCGCGTTGATGCTCGTCTGCGCGCGCGTCCGCTACGTGACCTCGAACGAGTGGTCGACGCGCCGTTACCTCGACATGTCCCGGCTCGGTGAGAGCGTACCAGTAGCGAACTGATCATCGTCGCAGAGCCGGGCGAAGACCAAAGTGCGCAAGAATCCGGGCACTACCGTGTTGGATTGCCGAACGGTGAAGTGAATGATGACGGTACGCCGAAACTGTTCACACGTGGTGAAGGACCGTGCATTTTCCGTGCGAACGACGGTGATGTGAACGGCTATCGTTGGTTCCTGTTTATTGATCAGCCTCGATATCACGATGGTCCGAATCATTACATCGGTTTTGCTACGCAGGATATTGCCGACCCAGACGGATGGGTACCGGTGAGTAGCAAACTGCGCGAAGGCATTCCGACTAACGCGGACGGTGGCAAACCGCGTCACGGCACCGTAATGCCGATCACTGCCGCTGAGCGTGACCGCCTCATCGCCGCCTTCGGCGAGTGATAGTTCGGCGGTGGTTTCATTTCTTCCGCCGGAATGTCACAAAAATCAAGCCCGAAACGTGACATTTCGGCGGAGAACCGCTTACCCTCCGCCGGAATATCACAGAAAACTGCCTGTTAGTGTGATATATCGGCGGAAGTCAGGTAGCTTTCCGCCGGAATGTCACGCGAATCCGGTCTTACATGTGACTTTCCGGCGGATATATTAAGAACTTCCGCCGGAAAGTCACACAATCAGGGCCTTACATGTGATATTTCGGCGGTAATTTCATTTCTTCCGCCGGAATGTCACAAAAATCAAGCCCGAAACGTGATATTTCGGCGGAACTGTACTGGTTCTCCGCCGGAATATCACACGGGAGAGGTGAGATGGCCAGTTGATGGCTCATGCAACGATGCATGCACGAGTTGGGGCTGTCATGAGTGACGCAATAGTGATATAACGACGGCAACAGATGGCAAATCTTGGCAACAACACGCGGCACGATATAGCCTGATCTGGTTATGACCATTTGTGACTCGTCATGGAGGAGGAGTCAGCCATGCTGTTGATCAACGACCGTCACGCCCCGGTAGATCTCGAACCTGATGTAGTACCAGTGCTCAGATGGCGCGATGATGATGCCGCGAGAGCTGCCGATCCCGAGCATGGTGGCAATCCAGTTGCCTATCACGTTGTGGTTGATACTCTTCAAGAAACCGTTGCTGCCGAAGGTCGGGGCGCAGTCTGGAATAGCGGCTGGGTTGACGGCGACGCATGGAACGGCGTGCCACTGACCGGCCTCGACATGTCTCCATCCCACCGCTACTGGGTATCGCTGCGCTGGCGTTATGCTGACGGCACGGAAAGTAACTGGGCTGAGCCGGCAACGTTCGGTACCGGTGCCGGGCACAATTGGCATGCCGACCCCATCTGGAGTGCTACCAATCCGACTGCCGACGATCTTGGCAACGCTGTCGGCTGGGCGTTCCTGCGTGGCACAGTCACCTTGCCAAACAAGCCAATCCGCTGGGCTACGCTCAACGCGACCGCCTCATCTACACGTCCCGCGCGTCAGTTCGTCTATCGTATGTGGCTCAACGGCCAGTTTGTCGGCGTCGGTCCGACGTTCCCCATTCATGATGAAGCGCGCTACGATGGCTTCGATGTCACGCAACTTCTGCGCGCGGGCGAACTAAACGCAATCGGAGTCGTCGCGTACACGATGGATGACCGTCGATTTATCGCCCAGCTTGATGTCTGCTATGTGGACGGATCTGTGGATCATTTTGGTACCGGTGCGCGAGATGTGGACAGTAATACGCGCGGCATGACATGGCTGTCTTTCGCCAATCCGGCCGCTGTTTATCCACCTAGTGCGTCAATCGGTACGCAATATTTTGAAGCACCAGCCGAGAACATGCGCGGCGATGCTTATCCGCAGTACTTGAGTAATCCTGATGCTGATGATACGGATGTCGAGCGCTGGCTACCGGTCGTCGTCAAACCACAGTTCGCACAACTACTCGCTACACCAACCGACAAGCTCGCCATACGATACCTGCAGCCAACGTCACTGTTGCGCGTGGAACGTCCCGTGAAACATGATGATGTAAGTGATGCTGCGGTTTGTGACGCAAGTGCTACCGACAGTGCTGAGCGATCATCCGCACCCGCGCAAATCCTCAGCGTTATTGCTGACTTCGGCAGCGCGCACATGGGTGGTATTCGGCTCGCGTTGCATCCAAGTGAGCCAATCGATCTCACTATTCGATACGGCGAAGTCTTAAACGACGACGGTTCAGTCAAATATCAGCTCTCCGCAGGCAATGTCTACGAAGACCACTGGCATATCGTACCGAACGACAAACCGCTCGAAACATGGGGATTGCGCGTGTTTCGTTACGTCGAAATCAGCGTTGCACAGCCGCCGGCCGCGCCGTCATCATGGGACACGCCGTCGCCGACCGGACTGGACGAGCGAGCCGCCGCAATCGAAGAAATCTTGCTAAGTGCTGACGGACAGCCCGCCGTCCCTGCGCTCACTGCCGCCGCACTTGTCTATCCGTCACTAGACGGCACGATCGACGCTCCTTATCCCGGCTCATTCCAGTCATCTGACCCTGCGCTCAACCGAGTCTGGCAACTGTCTGCACACACGATTGCTAACCTCAACGGCAACATTTACGCCGATTCGTGGACGCGCGAACGCGCCGCATACGAAGCGGACGCATGGATTCAGCAACGTGCGCACCTCGCGCTCGACGCCGCACCATCGCTCGGCCGATACACGATTGACTATCTCATCGCAAACCGCACATGGTCTACCGAATGGCCGCTCTATCTCGTACTTGCGGTGCATGAGTCGTGGATGCGCACCGGCTCAACCGCACAAATCGTCGATCAGTACGATCGACTGCTCGGTCTGCTGCCTGATCAGTATCTCGATGCGGCGACCGGCTTGCTGATCAAGGAGCCCGGTGAATCGAGCCACACAGACGGTGATCTGGTCGACTGGCCACCGTCAGAGCGTGACGGATTCGTGTTCGGACAAGTGAACACGGTTGTGAATGCGCTCGCGTCGCAAGTGTATGCCGATATGGCTCAGATGGCGCGGGCTGTGGGACGAGATAATGATGCGGTGCGATTTGCTGGTGTTGCGTCGCGTATGCGTGCGGCGATTCACGAGCGGCTGTATGATGCCGATCTTGGCGCGTATCGAGACGGCTTGGCGGTGGTTGGTAGCGTGGGTGCTGATGGCGGTTCAGCTGAGCGTCGGTTCGTGCCGATTGATCACGCTGCGTTGCACTCATCGGCGTTTGTGCTCGCGTTTGCGGATGTACCAACTGATCGTGTGCCTCGCATCGTTGCGTTTTTGCGCTCGTGCGGTATGGCGTGCAGTGTGTACACGGCTGCGCCGTACCTGCTGGGATTGTATGCGGCTGGCGCCGGTGATACTGCAACTGCAATGATTGCTGACCGTCGTACAACGCATTCGTGGACGTACATGATTGCGCAGAATGCGGGTGGCACGATGGAGGCTTGGGATGTGGCGCGCAAGCCGAATACCACGTATTCGCATCCGTGGGCTGCGTCGCCGGTGTTTTTGCTCATGGAAGGATTGATGGGTGTGCGACCTCTTGAGCCGGGGTATCGGCGTTTTGTGGTCGCTCTGCAGCCGGGTTCTGTGCGTGCGGCGAGTGCGACTGTGCCGACTCCAGCGGGAGATATTTGTGTGTCGTATCGGCAGGTTGCTGGTGGGGTGGGTACCTCGAAGAATACGTGCGTATGTGGTGATGGTGGTGAGCGTAGCGGGAATGATGCGTTGCAAAGTGGATGCGTCATCGAGCTTGATATAACCGTTCCGTCGCGCACGAGCGCTGATGTTATCCTGCCGACCGCAACATTCCGTGATCTCGGACCGGGACATCACCATCTCGTCGGCTGATACTCGCACGCCACACTATGATGCGCTATTGGTCGTGTAAATCACGCGATGTATAAATCACGCGATGGCATGAAACCGGTGTCGTGCCATCGCGTGAGTAGATGTCGAGTCACGAGATGGCATTTGAACGTAATTTTCCATCGCGTGATTGAGGTCTAGGTCACGCGATGGCATTTTTCGATGTTTTGCCATCGTGTGCGTCGTTTATTACGGTGTTTGAGGTCGCGGGATGGTTTCGAGTGTGTTTTGCCATCGCGTGATTGAGTGCCGAGTCACGGATGGCATTTATGGGTAATTTTCCATCGCGTGAGTAGATGGGTGATGCGCTTGCAGGGCGACTGTGGCGTGTCGCTAAATTGTAGCGCTACAATAGATAATCAGACGGATTGACTAACGGTTATGTTGTACTTGCGATACCAACATAACCGCGCCAATTCGCACGGTAGTATCAGCAACTATCAGCAAGGAAGCATTAGCTATCATGACCGACCCCAACTCACTCAACCAATCAGCTATCATCGGCAAGACGGCCTCTGAGATCGCCGCGATCCTCACCGGCACCACCGGCAATGCAACCGACGTCAGCGTCGAAACCGCGTCAACCGCAGCCAACGCAACCGCCAACATCGCCGCACGAGTCTTCCGCATCGACCCAAACGGCACCTCGATCGAATGGACCGGTGACGGCGAATACGTGCGTGTCGACGCATGGGGAACAAACAGCGTGCGCGTGCGCTCGCGGCTTATGCAGCGTCCGCTCGACAACGACTGGGCCCTTCTCGCTCCGCCGGCCGACACACCCAAGCCGAGCATCGTGGTCGGCGAATCCGCCGCAGCGCTCGTCAACGGCGAAATCGCAGTCAAACTTGAAATCACCGGCTGGCAAAAGGACCACCTGCGCCTCACGTTCATCGATACGCAAACCGGCAAAACGCTCCTCAAGGAAGCCTCCGACGGCGGCGCACTCCGCTTGTGCGCCCGCAAGCACAACCCACTCGAATCCGGTGCGGAAGCCCCCGTCGCCAGCTTCGAGCCGCCGGCAGGCGAGCACCTGTACGGCATGGGCGAATATCAGCAGCCGGTCCTCGATCTCAAGGGTTCCACGCTCGAACTCGCGCACCGTAACTCGCAGTGCTCGGTCCCGTTCGTCGTGTCGTCAGCTGGTTATGGTTTCTTGTGGCACAATCCGGCGGTTGGCCGCGTCACGTTCGCGCAGAATCGCACCGAATGGCAGGCTGATTTCACTGATCAAATCGACTACTGGATCACCGCCGGCCGCACGCCAGCCCAGATCGAATCCCAGTATGCGGACGCAACTGGTCACGCTCCAGTCATGCCGGAATGGGGCCTCGGCTTCTGGCAGTGCAAGCTGCGCTACTGGAATCAGGAACAGCTGCTCGAGGTCGCGCGCGGCTTCAAGAAGCGCAACATTCCAATCGACCTCATCGTCATCGACTTCTTCCACTGGCCGCTCATGGGCGACTTCCGCTTCGACGAGGAATTCTGGCCTGACGTCAAGGCTATGACCGACGAACTGCACAAGCTCGGCATCAAACTCATGGTCTCCATCTGGCCACAGATCGACCTCCAATCCGAAAACTATGAGGAAATGCGCCATCGCAACTTCCTCGCCAAAACCCGCACCGGCAAGGATGTGGGCATGTGGTGGCCGCGCGACAGTCAGTTCTTCGATGCAACCAACCCTGAAGCGCGTGCATTCGTGTGGCGCAAGGTCAAGGAACATTACACTGACCTTGGCGTCGACGCATTCTGGCTCGACGAGGCCGAACCCGAGTGGGGTGGCGACTACGATTACGCGCACTACATCTTCCACCTCGGCCCGGTCGGCAAGGTTGGCAACATCTATCCGCAGAAGTACAACCAGACGTTCTACGAGGGCCAGCTGTCGATCGGCCGCGAAAACAACACCGTGAACCTGTCACGCGCCGCGTGGGCGGGCGCTCAGCGGTACGGCGCGCTCGTATGGTCGGGCGACGTGCACTCAAGCTTCGACGATCTCAAGGCGCAGATCACCTGCGCGATTCACATGGGTACGGCCGGCATCCCGTGGTTCACCACCGACATGGGTGGCTTCGCGGGCTCCGACATCACCACTGACGCGTTCAAAGAACTGTTCGTCCGCTGGTGCCAGTTCTCCACGTTCTGCCCGGTCATGCGCAACCACGGTGACCGTGGTCCGAACAGTCACCAAGTGCTCGACCAGCGCGGCAACAAGATCACGCACGTGCACACCGGTGACGACAACGAACCGTGGAGCTTCGGCCCTGAAGTTGAGCAGACGATGGTCAAGTACATCAATCTGCGCGAGGCGATGCGTCCGTACACGCGCGAACTGTTCGCCGAGGCTCACGAGTCCGGCCAGCCGCTGGTGCGCGGCCTGTTCTACGAGTTCCCGGGCGAGGAAGCGGCTGCGAACATCGCCGACGAGTACCTGTTCGGACCGGATCTGCTCGTCGCTCCGGTGACTGAGCTTGGTGCGCGTTCGCGTGACGTGTATCTGCCTGGCGCGGCTAGCGCGGAGGCTGCGGGCGATGCGGCGACGACTGCCGAGCCGACGACGTGGACCAATCTGCACACCGGTGAAACGTTTACCGGCGGCCAGACGATCACCGTCGACGCGCCGCTCGACGTCGTGCCGGTCTTCGCACGCAATGGTCGCGATCACGGTCTTGCGGGTAAAATCTGACGCATGGTAACTCTCGATGATGTCGCGGTGCGCGCTGGAGTCTCGCGCATGACCGCTTCCAACGTGATGCGCGATCGGCCGATCGTCAAACCGGAAACCGCGGAACGCGTACGCAAGGCCGCCGCTGAGCTTGGCTATCGCCCGAATCTCGCCGCGCGCCAACTCAGCTCTGGCCGCACCGGCATCATCGGACTGTCTGTCGCCGATCTTGACATGATTTTCCCAGCCGCGCTCGCCGCCACATTATCCGATGAGGCGACTCGACGCGGTTATCAGCTCATCACACAGCAAACGCGCATGTCGGCCGACTATGAGCGCGCGATGATGGGCAGTGCTAGTACACAAGTGTGCGACGGTACGATCGTGTGTTGGCCGACTCGTGATTCTGCTGATGCGCTCGCCGCCGCTCCGCAGTCGCATCCGACGGTCGTATTCGACGGATTTGGGCTCGATGGTCGGGTTGACTGCGTGTTTACGCCCTGTGTCGAGGGTTCTCGCGCGGCGGTGCAGCATATGATCGAGTCCGGCGCGCGGCGTGTGCTTGTGCTTGGTACGGTGTTTCGCACGGCGGATGAACTAGCTGAGAGTGCGACGATGAGTGCCGATTTGCGGTTGCTCGGTGCGATTGAAGCGTTGCAGGAGGCCGGATTGCCGTATGAGCCGAGCAGTGTGATTCCTTGCGGCTGGACGCGCCAGTCGGGATACGAGGCGATGACGCGTTTGCTTGCACAGCGCGAGACTGTTACGGACGTGCTTGACTTTGATGCGGTATTTTGCATGGCTGATACGGTTGCGATCGGCGTGCTTAAAGCCCTGACTGATGCTGGCATACGTGTGCCTGACGATGTGCTGGTCATGGGATTCGACGGCGTGGAGGATGGTCGATACATGAACCCTGGTCTGTCGAGCGTATTTATTAATCCGGCTGAAGTTGCGCAGGTGTGTTTGGATATGCTCGCCGATCGTATTGACGCGCGACCGACTGGGCGGTCTGCGGTGACGGTATCAACGGGCGCTGGGCCGCGTACGCATATGCTTGCATATCGTATTCTCGCCCGAGGTAGTGCGGAACGCTGAAATGCACGGAGTGCTTGTTGCGATGGAATTGAGTGCGTTTCGCTGTGAGTGGCGGTTTTCTCTCGCTGAGCCGGTGCTCAGCGAGCGAAAACCGCCACTCACAGGTGCCGTCGCTGGCATTTTTGTCTCGAAATGAATTATTTGCGAACAATGATATTTCGAGACAAATAATTTGTCTTTGCTTTTTATTTCTGCCTGTATTACATGTTTTGAGACAAATCTCCAAATTTGTTAATCCTTGATTTTCCAACGATTTCGATCTGCGGGCTTGTTGCCGGGCATAATTTCTGGTGACGTGAGCTGTCTCCAAATTTTGTAATGTAGCTTTTTCTGATTTTGAGACAGGGCGGCGTGTTATTCAAACGTTTGAATATACAATAATGGCAGTAGTCAGCCAGCAACTTGCACTGACTCAACATACTCAATCCGAGCACAGAGGAGTGTCATGACCGTATATCACGTTTTCGCAGCAGCGTCGTCACCTAGCGACGGCACCGCGTCCCGCCCGTTCTGCACTATCAACGAGGCCGCTGCTATCGCGCGCGCCGGCGACGAAATCGTCGTACACGACGGCACTTATCGAGAATCCGTCACCCCGCAATACGGAGGCGAAAGTGAAGATAATCGCATCGTCTATCGCGCGGCAGATGGCGAACATCCAGTCGTCAAAGGTTCCGAACGTGTCGATTCGTGGGAGCAAGTCGAAACTTCTGCCGACGGAACCGTGTGGAAAGTCGTACTGCCAAACGCGACGTTCGGTTCGTTCAATCCGTATGCACGCACGGTATTTGGTGACTGGGTGATCGATGCCAGTTCGCATGCGCGCGCAATCCGCGACGGTCTTGACGAGCTTGCTCCAGAAGTGAGCGGCTACCCAGAGCATCCGGCTTGCCACTTGGGTTGCGTATATCTTGATGGTCGTGCGCTGTACGAAGCATTTAGCCGCGAGGAAGTTGCGCATCCGCGCCCGCGTACGGTCGGATTCGACTCCGGTGCGTGGCGTAACGGTCCGGTCGCGGACTTTGCTGCCGGTAACGAAAGCGCCACTACTGCCGTCTGGTACGCCGAAGTCAACGGTGACGAACATAACGGCACGACTACTATCTGGGCTAATTTCCACGATGCGAACCCAAACGAATCGCTCACTGAGATCAACGTGCGTGAACACTGCTTCGCACCGAGTCATCCGCAGGTCAACTACATCACTGTGCGCGGCTTTGAATTCGCGCAAGCCGCGACTGCGTGGGCGCCGCCGACCGCCGATCAAACTGGCATGATCGACACACGCTGGTCACGCGGCTGGATCATCGAAAACAATCACATCCACGACGCGCGCTGCTCGGCCGTTGCGCTCGGCAAGGAAGTCTCCACCGGTGACAACGATTGCACGCGCACGCGTCGCAAGTCCGGCTACCAGTATCAGATGGAGGCGGTATTCAAAGCGTTGCGATTCGGTTGGCAACGCGGCGTCGTCGGCGGTCATGTTGTGCGCAATAACCGCATTCACGACTGCGGGCAGACTGGTATCGTCGGTCACATGGGTTGCGCGTTCAGCCGTATCGAGCACAACGAAATTTACAATGTTGCGACGCGCCGTGAATTCTGGGGTCACGAAATCGGTGGTATCAAATTCCACGCTGCAGTCGATACTGTTATCGCAAACAACAACATCCACGACTGCACGCTCGGCATGTGGCTCGATTGGCAAACGCAAGGCACGCATATCGACCGCAACACGTTCTGGCGCAACACGCGCGACATTATGATCGAAGTCAGCCACGGCCCGTACACAGTGAGTAACAACGTGCTCGCTTCGCCGATTAATCTCGACATTATTTCCGATGGTGGTGCTTACGTGAACAATCTCATCGCGGGCACGATTCGACTCGGTCGTGTACTCGATCGTTCCACTCCGTACCATTTCGCGCACACCACTGCGCCGGCTGGTTCGGCGTTCGTCTATGGCGGTGACGATCGGTTCGTGAACAACGTATTCGTAAAGGTTGCTGGGACTGCGGATGACGAGGATGAGCAGACCGGTTGGCTTGCTGAGGGGCACGGGTTGCGCGCGTACAATTTGCAGGCGGCGCACGCAATTCGACTTGGCGCGGGCGATGAGGGAGAGCGGCCGGCGACACTTGACGAGTATAAGCAGCTGGCCGAGGTGTGTGTCGGTGTCGGCGATGAAGAGGTGTTCCGCAACGTGCCGCAGCCGGTGCTGTCGCGCGACAACACGTACGTCGGCGGGGCACGTGGATTGCTCGGCGAGACGGGAGCTGTGACGGTGGATGGTGCGTTTACAGTTGAGTTGACGCAAGATGATGCCGATCGATCAGTGATGCTGACGATCTCCAGTGAGGTTGACTGCGATGATTTCGGCACCGGTGCGATTGTGCGGACGGCTGATCTTGGTGAGCCACGTATTGTTGAGGAACGATTTGAGCATGCCGATGGTGCGCCGTTTGTCTTCGATATGGATATTGCGGGGGATGCTCGTGCGTCGCAATCCGCTCGCGGCCCGCTCGCTACGTTGCGTCTCGGCAAGACTGTCACGATTTGGCGGTAAATAGCTAGGATGAGTTTGAGTGGAGAAGTGTGATCCAACCCTCCTGCTTCGGCTCACAGCTCACGCGATGGCAAATCTTGATTATTTTCTATCGCGTGATATAAACCCTTACTCACGCGATGGCATGAAACCGGTATCGTGCCATCGCGTGACTGACGTTTGGGATGTATTGAGGTCACGGGATGGAAAATAACGTTGTTATGCCATCGCGAGTATGATGCACTTGCTCACGGGATGGAAATGTGGAATTATATTCCATCCCGTGACCGGTTTTATGGTTGTATTTGGGGCACGAGATGGAATTACTTCGATTCAATCCATCGCGTGACCAGCGAATGCGCGCACGAAATCAGTAGCAACGTAGCAGGAGCTTATCATCGCATCGTGGACTCGCGCTGTACGATACGATAGTTGGCGACAAGGCGTTGTGCTGGCGCACCATTATTTGCGCCATCAATACGAGCAGCCAACAGATCAAGGGCTTTGCGTGCGTAATCGTTGTAATCGAGCGTGACTGTACTAATTGACGGCGTAGTGTATGCAGTTTCACGAATTCCATCGAATCCGATGATCGCCACGTCATCTGGTACGTGTACGCCACAATCCGCAAGTCCACGAGACGCGCCAATCGCAAGCACATCATTCATGCAGAACAACCCGTCGATCGGAACATGTGATGAATTAGCCAACTGTTGCGTAGCCTCGCGCGCTGCTTCGAAATTCCACGCGCAATCGATTGCCCATGTTGGATCGAATACAATGCTAGCTTCGTTTAATGCGGCAAGATACCCACGCAATCGTTGCGTGCGAAACGTAGCATTGCCATCTGTCACAAACACTGACGATTCCGCCTCGATACAATCGTTTCCCTCATGAGACTCGTTCGTAACGTTGCGATCGTGACTTGTACGTACACCGATGCCGAGTATTCCAATTCGTCGGCAACCCACGCTGATCAGATGTCGTACAGCATCCCGTGAACCTTCGAAACTTGGCGTCACTACCGAGTCAAATATCGGTGAATCGGAAAAATCTTCGCACCACACCATCGGCTTCGTGCCGATATGCGATTTGATTTCCTCCGCTGAAACTTTCGCCGGACTGAAAATCAGCCCATCGCAGAACTGACTCGTAGTCTGTTCCAACGTTTGCAGTTCGCCCTTACGCGAGTTCGCTGTCTCCTGCACGATCACGCGCAGTCCACGCTGTGCCGCTTCACGGTTGATTGCCGCCGCAAGTCTCATCGGTTGCGCTGCTTCGAGTGCATAAACGGCTACGCCGATCACACCGTTGCGACCGGCCTTCAAAATCCTCGCCGAAAGATTTGCAGTATACCCAAGTTCTCGTGCTGCTGCGCGCACTCGTGCAACTGTTTCTGCTTGGAATCGCGTATCACCACGCAAAATATACGATACAGTCGATGCTGACACTCCAGCCCGTGTCGCCACATCTCGCAACGTTGCCATATTCGTCTCCCCTGCTATGCGCATATTCAGTTTGTCGATGAACAGATTTCATGTGCATGTCTGTGCGCTGTTCTGCAGATTCATCAGTAGGTTCCATGCAGATTCATCAGTAGAACTTCTGCAATTTCATCAATAGGATTCATGATAATTCATCAGTAGCGATTGATGTGGAGATGCGTGGTCCGTGGTTTGGTTGTAGCGGTACAATGAACGTTGCGTCGGGTGCGAGCCGGATGCAACGCGCAATAGGGCAGCTCTATCACAGCTATACAAAGGGGTACATATGACTGATGTTCGGATATTGACACCGGATACGGATGGCCGGTTTACGTGGGGTAACGGCGTGGTATCGATGACGTTTGAAACGGCTGGAGATAAGCCAGTGCGGTTGAGTGGGCTGACCGGGCGTGGGATGGTGATAAATAACGCAACCAATTGTACCGGTACAGCATCATCTGTACCGGTACAGATTGCGTCATCTGCCCAGTCGTTCGTGCCACAGCGCGATCCACGGCCAATCGTAGAAGTGCGTGCGGCGAATACCGGTTCACACGACAATCGACAGTCACTGATTGCAACGGTTGCCGGCTCAAAGCTGCGTTTCGTAAGTGCGCGAGCATTCGTTCCGTCACTAAACGACACTAACGATGCTAACAGCTCCAACACTGCATCATCATATGAACCGTATCGACTGGAAATCACGCAGTTCGCCTCGTACGAGGATCTCAATCCAGGCGGTCGTCAGTTTGACAATCCAGCTGAAGATCCGACCGGCGGTGCGAGCAGTGCAGAATCGTCCGGCAGTAACGGCAGTAACGGCAGTAACGCAACAGATAGCACAACAACGAACACCGCCAACGGTCTCACCGTCACCTCCGTATTCGAGGCATACCCAAACATCGCCGCCGTGCGCGCGACCACTGTATTGCGTTCGCCGCGCAGATTCCCGGTCGAAGCTGTGTCGTCGTTGAATCTGACGTTGCCGTTGGATGCGAACGGAGCGAGTGTGGAGTCGTCGCGTATTTTCTGGGGTGACAGTGCGTGGGCGGTTGAGAATGATTGGCATAGCGCGCCGCTGCGTGAAACCGCAGTTCGTGATCGTAATCAGGTGATTAATCCTGGTGAGTCGAGTTCGCGGTTCATGCTGAGTTCGTCGTCAACGTGGTCGACTGGGCAACATGAGCCGGCTGGTATCATCGAGGCGTGCCGGACTGCCGAATCGGCAACCGTTCCCGCGTTTTCGATCATGTGGCAAATCGAGCACAACGGTCCGTGGCATTGGGAGGTCGGTGAAAACGACCCAGGTCTGCACGTCACCGCGTTTGGTCCGGAATATGAGCATCATCAGTGGTTCACGAGCCTTGGTGACGGCAATGTGTTCACTTCTGTACCGGTATCGTTTGCGATTGCGGCCGGTGATTGGCAGCAGGCGGTGGCTGAGATGACGTTGCAGCGTCGTGCGTTGCGTCGTGCGAAAGCTGCGGAACTTGGCCGCAGTACCCAGTTCGAGCACACGCAGGGGCTTGTTGTGTACAACGATTACATGAATACGTTGTTCGGCGACCCGCGTCTGGACAAGGAATTACCGCTGATTGATGGTGCGGCTAAGGCCGGTGCGGATATTTTCTGCATCGATGCAGGCTGGTATGACAGTACCGATGGCGGCTGGTGGGATATGGTTGGCGAGTGGTTGCCGTCCACGAATCGGTTCGGTGCTGCTGGTCTTGCTGGAGTTGCACAAGTCGTTCGTGAACATGGCATGGGTCTTGGCTTGTGGCTTGAGCCGGAGGTAATCGGTGTAAAGTCGCCGCTCGCCGCGAGTCTGCCAGACGAGGCGTTTTTCACGCGTCATGGTGTGCGCGTATGTGATTCTGGCCGGTATCTGCTTGACTTCCGTTCGTCTGCTGCGCGCGAGCACGTCACGCGTACGGTTGATCGGTTGATCAGTGAGTTTGACGTGAAATTCTTCAAGTTTGACTACAACACGATTCCCGGTGTTGGCACGGACCGCGAGGCTGAATCGAATGGTACGGGCTTGTTAGGCCATTGCCGTGCGTATCTTGACTGGCTTGACGATTTGCGTCGTCGTCATCCGGACGTGATGATTGAGAACTGTGGTTCTGGTGCGATGCGTGCGGATTATGCGCAGTTGGCGCGGCTGGATTTGCAGTCGACATCTGATCAGTGTGATCCGTTGATTTACGCGGCGATTGCGGCTGGTGCTGGTCTTACGATTTTGCCTGAGCAGCAGGGTAATTGGGGATACGCGCAGCAGGAGATGACCGATGAGACTGCGGTGCTCACGTTGGCTGCTGGTGTGATGGGTCGACTGTATTTGTCTGGTTTTATTAACCGTATGGATGATACGCGGCTTGCTCTGGTGCGTGATGCGGTGGCGTTGCAGCGGCGGATTCTCGCTGAACAGGAAACGTTGGTGCCGTGGTGGCCTGCTGGTTTGCCTGAGTTTACTGGTGATTGGTTGGTTGCTGGATTGCGGCCGTATGAGCTCTGTTCAGCTGATGAGTCTGTACCGGCTGATCGTGCGGCATATGTGACGGTATGGCGTCGCGCTGGTGACACGTCGATCACGTTACCGTTGTCGGCTGATCGTGAGATCACGCAGATCTTCCCGTCTCCAGTATCGGCAGATAATCCGTCCGATCACGCGCCGAACGCACGTCCGTGGACTGTCGAACGGCTTGATGCTGATACCGTACGACTGACTGTAACCGACAGCACTGCACCATCTGCTCGTATTTTCGCCGTGCGGTAGGTGGGTGTTACTGATACTGCGTGGCGGAAAACGCTCACTGAGGGTGCTCTCAGTGAGCGTTTTCCGCCACTCATTGGAATGCGTGGCAGAAATTGCTCGCTGAATGATGCTCAGTGAGCGTTTTCCGCCACGCACCTGATATGAGTGGCAAATATCGCTCGCTGAGAGCATCGTTAGCGAGCGTTTTCTGCCACGCTACTCTTTATCCACAAACACGTTGGGGCCCCGATTCAGTGATGAACCGGGGCCCCAACGCGAGAAAGGAGAAGAAAGAAAGGGAAGAAGGCTTTTGAATTATCGCGGCTTGTTTGGCCGTAATTCTTAGTTAACTCCCTCTTTCATAGCGCAGCATGCAGGTTGTCTGAATGTTATCTGTGAATTGTGGACTGAACGGACTAACTGCACATTTCCAGTCCACGATTCATCGTTGTAAACAACACAAATCACGCAGTGAATCGCACTGCAGTCCACGCCACAGCTGGCAGCGTGAACGTCAACGTGCCATCAGCAGCAGTCGAAACAGCCAAATCAGCCGGCGTCACTGCATTCGGCTCGTCAGCAGTATTCGTACGATACGGATCATCATCGTGCAGTACCTGTGCGTGCGTTACAGCAATCGCACCATCTGCACCCGGCAGACCAGCCAACGACACAGTTACATCATGAGCAGCGTCAAGATCGCGGTTCACAGCCAGCAGTAAACCGGAACGCGTCGCAGCATCCCACGTCACTACAGCGTCGATCGCCGCGACATCGCCGTACGACTTGGTAGTCACGGTAGGCGACTCAACTACCGGAGCGAACACATCACCGTGAGCGTAATGCGCGGCCTCGGCGAACGGATAGAAAATCGTCTGCTTCCAAGCCGCACCGCCGTTCGGTTCAGCCATAATCGGCGCGATCACGTTGACCAGCTGCGCACGCGACGCCGAACGCACACGATCGCAATGCTTGAGTAGCGTGATCATCAACGAACCTTCAACCACTGCGTCGGCCGCAGAATAAATATCCTCAAGCTGATGCGGCGCAGTTGGCCACGCGCCGTGATGCAGCCCGTTCTTAGACTTAGCCCAAGCCGTTTCCTGCTCGTTCCAACGTCCCTGATACCACACGCCCCACTCGTCGAACGAGATCGCGATGTCTTTAGAACCGTGATTAATGGCCTTCGCGGCGTCCGCCTCGTCTGCCACCGTGTTGATGAAGTAGTTCATGTCCTCAGCCGACGCGAGGAAGTCCTGCATTTCGATCGTATCGTGAGTGCGGTAGCCGTGGTCGTGGTAGTAGGCGTGCGCCGAGACGAAGTCGACGTCGTGGTACGCCTTGGTGAGCACCTTGCGCTCCCATTCGCCGAACGTGGGCATGTGCGCGCTGGAGGAGCCGCAAGCCACGAGTTCCAGCGCTGGCTCAGCGAGTTTCATAGCGTGCGCAACGCGGTCGACGGCCGCAGCATACTCGTCCGGACTCATGTGACCGACCTGCCAGTGACCGTCCATTTCGTTACCGATACACCACATCTTGACATCCATCGGCTCCTCGATACCGTTCTTTACGCGGCGATCGGCCAGTTCGGTGCCAGCTGTACCGTTAACATATTCGAGTTCGTCAAGCGCAGCCTTAAGTCCGCGCGTACCCATGTTGACGGCGAGCATGATTTCAGTACCAGACTTTTGGCTCCAACGATAGAAATCGTCGATGCCCATTTGATTGGTTTCGGTGGTGTGCCATGCTAGATCACGGCGTACCGGACGTTGATCGCGCGGGCCGGTGCCGTCTTCCCAGTTGTAGTTGGAAACGAAGTTGCCGCCGGGGTAGCGTACGCAAGTGACGCCGAGTTCCTTGACGAGATCAAGCACGTCCTGACGGAAGCCGTCGGCGTCGGCGGTGGGATGGTCGGGTTCGTAGATGCCGCCGTAGACGCAGCGACCGAGATGTTCGACGAATGAGCCGAACAGTCGGGCGGGGACGTCGGCGACGCGACGTGCGTTGGCAAGGCTTACGGTTGCGGCTGATGGTGATGTTGCGTTGGGTGCTTCGTTGCTCATGTGATATTGCTCCTTTGCGTATGGTTGACGATTCAGATATGACGACACGGATGGTCCGATTCGGCAAACTGAATCCAGACTTGATGGGCTAGTGCTCAGTTACGGCCTTCTGAAGGCCGATAGGAGGCCGTAACTCAATGACGACGGTGCCCTAGTGCTCAGTTACGGTCTTCTGAAGGCCGGTAAGAGGCCGTAACTCAATGATGGTGGTGCTTTAGTGCTCAGTTACGGTCTTCTGAAGGCCGGTAGGAGGCCGTAACTGAGCACAGATGATGTGATCACAGCGCGAACGCGGCCTCAACGGCATCGTATTCAGCTGCCGTGATCGGCAGGATTGCGCCGTGACGCTTCTTGAGCTCGCCGAAGTTGATGTCGTCGGCCACGGCCCAGTCGGCAGCGTCGGAGCTGGCGAGGTTTGCCGAACGGAACGGCAGGTATCCCTTGGCTTCAGCGTACTGATCGCACATCAGGCCGAACTTCATCTCGTGACCGTTGATGGTCTTGATATCTGCATCGTTGTAACGGAACAGTTCCGGGCCTTCGAGATAGAACCACGAGTAGCGGCCATTGCCGAGGATGCTCGTGAGTGAGCCGACATACGACCATGCTTGCGGATCGTCGGTACGCAACACTTCGTAAGCGCTCGCGTATGGGTTGCGCGTGCGCTCGATGGTGATTTCGGAATCTTTGGATGCGCGGTACCACCAGCCATCATCGTCGCGCAGCATGGTTGAGTCGATGACGCTGTTCTTGCGGTCGATCCACTTGACTGGGTCGGAGAAGGTGACGAGATTCTTAGATGTCGCGTAGTACATGTTGGTGCGGTCGCCAAGTTCATTGTTGAGCGGGCTGCCCGGCTCGTCTACGTTGGTCTTGGTGGCCCAGAACACGATCCACTGCTGCTTGTCCGGGTCCCAGTTGGCTTCTGGAGCCCATGCCATGCCGGCGCCGGGAATCTTGGATGCGACGTCAACGAGACGCGGCTCACTCCAGTGGACGAGGTCGGGGGAGTCCCAGATCACGAGGCCGGTGGAACCGTTCGTGGTTGCGCCGTCGTGCGGGCCCCAGCCACCGCGGTAGTGAATAGACAAATCGGTGGCCACGATGTGGAAACCACCGTTCGGATCGCGGACGATGTGCGGGTCGCGAGTACCTTTTTCGCCGCCGAGCCATGTCAGTGCAGGCTTGCCAGCTGGACGCAGATCGTGCCATGTGACGCCGTCGCGGCTCAATGCGAAGTACAACTGCTCGTCAGTGGGTGTTTTTTCATCGCCGATGAAGTGTACGAAGAGGTACGCTTCCGTTTTTGGCGTGGTCATAGGGTGGCTCCTTTGACTAAAAATGTTGGAGATTGTCGCATGACATTGCAGTATGTACGCTACTGACAACTCGTTTATATACCGTTACATATTCTATGGATGATTGTATGGAAGTGCAACGATTGAGAGCGGCGTGTCTTCCTGCCAACGTTGGAGGTGTACCGGTATACATAGTTATGTACCGGTATAGAAAAATGAGATTATAGCGTTGATCGTTGTCCTATGAGTCAGTATCAGTAACTGGCTGGAGCGATTGATCAGATGGCTATGCTGACGATTAGAAGATAGCGTAATCAAACGTAATCGTCAGCGCCGCACAATTTCAGTAGATTCACGCGCAACAAGCTGATAGCCGATCGTTGCGCGCGTCGGTGCCACAGTAGTCCCACCGTGCATACGCTCTTCGATACGTCGCGTGATCATATCGAGTGCAAACTGAGCGAGCTGATCAAGATCAACCTGAATCGTGCTCAACGTCGGTGTCGAGTAGGCACCAAAACTTGTACCGTCAATACCGATGACCTTCACGTCATCCGGCACGCGTAAACCGTGATCTGCGAGCCCTCGAATAACGCCGAAAGCACTGTAATCATTCGCACAGAACACGCCATCAATCGGAGGCTCATCAATCTGATGTCGATACGACGCGATAATCAGATCGCCGATCTCATGACCGGCCTTCATGCCTTCCTTGCTGTTATATCCATTGAACGTTACAGAACCGTCGTAGGGCAGTCCAGCGTCAAGTAGAGCACCGCTCGCGCCGCGCAGTCGCAGTCCATATGATGTTTCAACGTGAGCAAGTTTGACGCGTGGAGTGTATCCGCCACCGACGATTGCAATGCGTCGGCAGCCTCGTTCGATCAGATGCTGTACGGCGGCTCGCGCGCCTTCTTCATTGGGGAAATTCACGGTGTCAACGCTAGGATTTTCCTCGCAGCCGTCAATAAGTACGAGTGGACGGCCTGCGTTCATTTTGGCGAGCGGAAGGTTGGTGCCGAGTCCTGAAGCGTGGATGATTTCGCCGTCGAACAGCTGGCCGGAGAACGGATTAGTGGTTAACGCCTGTTTGGCGGCGTCTGGCGAGTAGCGAGTTTGTTCGACGAACGGCGTGAGCCTGCGTGCAGTAGTTTCGTTGGCCAGTGACTGAACGAGTCGCGAGTAGAACGGCGAGTCGAATTCGTTGACGATGATATGGATGATGTTACTGCGGCCTGACTTGAGCATGCTGGCGGTCAAGTTGATGCGATAGTTGAGCCGTTCGGCAGCTTCGAGGACTTTTGCTCGAGTTGACTGTTTGACACCGGCTTTTCCATGCAGTGCGTTTGATGCGGTCATAGGGGAGACTCCGGCGGCTGCGGCTACGTCTCGCAGTGTTGTTTTTCCGTTGGACATGCGGGCCTCCTTATGATTCTTGACTCCTGACTGCGTGGTGCACGATGATGTGTACCGGTATCGTTGTGCAGTGTTGGATGTGCTGTATCACACAATAGCGGTATATGGCCGTTTGCGCGATTAGGGTGTTTCGAGCGGTGTCGATATTCAACAGTGAATAATCTGTACCGATACATGAATCAATGGTGGATGTAGTTGCATTTCCGCCAAGTGCGGCTCCCCTTGTAAGGGGAGCCGCGGGACTTTTCGCCGAATGTATTACTTATTAGCCGGGTCGAGGGCGATCCACAGTGCGCCGTGCGCCGGAATTGTACCGGTAATCACGCGGTCTGCGCCTTCGCCTTCGATGCGCACATCAGCAGCCGCACCGGGCGCTCCAGCAAACAAATCAGTCAGCTTCCAATCATCTTCGCGCGCGTCGAGTCCAACAATCGACTGCAGTTGAATATTGCCGCCAATCGTAAACTCATCATCACCGGTCCAGAACAGTGCCGCGTAGTGACCACCATGATGTGCAGAAGTCGTGCCGTCAGCCCAATCGGCCGCGTCGGCAGCCCACACAATGAACTCACCGCGGTACTTCGCGCCATCGCCCCAACCGTCGAAAATACGCTCGCGTACCGTCTCGCGGTTGTTCGTTGAACCGGCAGTCACTTCGCGCAGTGCTGGGTTAGCGAGCAGTGCGATCGTCTCATCGGTACTCGTCGGCAAATCACCGCCGACCATAAGCGGTGAGCGGCCCATGCACCACAGTGCAAGCAGCGTTTTCTGCTCGTCCAACGTCAGCCTAGACTGACGATCATCGCCGCGTTCTGCGCGCAAACCAATGTGACCAAACGGTACCATATCAGCGTCGGCCCAGTGTCCGGTCGTCTGGAACGGAGCCCAGCGAGCGAGACGCGCAAACTGCTGGTAAATATCCTCCCAGCGGTCCCACAGATCGTCGGAAATGCGCCACATTTGCGCGTTTTCACGCAGGAAATCAACATACGAGGTAGCAACCCAGCCACCAGGTGAGAGCGACAGATCGATTGAACGATCGTACTTGGCTTCAGCCTTGGCAATAGCACGGTGGTAAGCGGCGATTTCCTCAGAATGGAACGGGGTCTGCATGTCGTCGACCTTGAGGAAGTCAAGACCCCACGAAGCGAACAGGTCAAGCTGCGCGTCGTACCATGCCTGAGCGCCGGGATGTGCTTGGTTGAGACCGTAGTTATCGGGGTTCCACTTGCAAACGTGATCGAGATCGGCGACGTCGCGCGCGGTGTACTCAGTGCCGAATACCGGCAAGTTCTTGTCGACTGCAATGCGCGGAATGCCGCGCATCATGTGTACGCCGAGCTTGAGTCCGAGCTTGTGAACAGCTGCGGCAAGAGGACCGAATCCCTTGCCGTTAGCGGCGGACGGGAAACGCACTGGGTCAGGCAGCTGGCGACCATATTCGTCGAGGATAAGTGGTGCGTTTTTGTTGTAGCCGTGAGCGCGTGCGGTCGGGTCATACCAATCGATATCGATAACGAGCGTGTCCCAGCCGGCGGATTTTAAGTGCTCAGCCATGAACTTCGCGTTAGCGAGTAGTTCACTTTCGGTGACGGTGGTGCCGTAAGAATCCCAGCTATTCCAGCCCATCGGCGGGCGCCATGCTTGAGGGAGTGTAGTCGACGAGTTCATTGATAACCTGCTTTCGTGATGTGATGGTCGGTGCGCATGATCTATGTCGTAAGGCAAACGTGATACCTACTTCGTGACAAGGAGATCAAAATACAGCATCGAACTTTTGACGTGGAGTACTAGTGACCAGTTATGGTATATGTACCGATACAGAGAATACCTTCCTATTATCGTGATATTTATGTACCGGTACATATTTTATCGCTAAAATCGCATAGCGACAACCGTGTCGCTGCGTGATGTGTTGCAGGTTATATCACGTTTGCGTGTAACGTGGTGTGCCGAATATGGTGTAGTGATCCGAATGTGCCACGTTATCTTTCGCATAAAAGCACCCTTAAGTCGCGCTTCATTATGATTACGCTGACTCGCCCACAATCAGATGACAATCAGCAGTTTCTACCCGAGGCGCACGCTGTCGGTTTGGATGCTTGATCTGATCGATGAGCAGCGTCACTGCTTTGGTAGCCATATCATCGTAATCTGTGGTCACTGTTGTTAATGTCGGAATAGTGAACGGTACAAACGGGTCCTTTGCGAACATGCCATCGTGCCCGAATACTGCAATATCATCAGGAACGTGCACGCCAGCGTCATGTAATCCGCGAATCAGTCCGTATGCAACTAAATCATTCATGCAATAACATGCATCGTAGCGGTTAATCATACGCGTTCCGTCATCGCTACTTTCGCACAGTTGTCGTGCTGCTTCAAGTCCCCCCGCAACACTCCAGTTGCACTCCACAAAATCTTGCCGATTCCCCAAACCGTTAGTCCGCAACGCGTTCATTGCGCAGTCGATGCCGCTTTCACGACCACTAGTATCAGGGTCGTGAGGAACATCTGCACGCCCGCCAACCACGCATACGTGCTGATACCCGCGGCCACACAAATATCCAAACGCAGTGTTAACGCTGGACTCTAGCGGGCTGTGTACGGTATCGAAGAGCGGAGGTTGCGCAAAATAGTTGAGCAATACTGTCGGATGGTTGCCGAGAATCGTACGTAAATGTTTATCGTCAATATTATTGACGTTGAGAATCAAACCGTCGCAAATCGTCGCGTTGATCTGCTTAAGTACGCCGGTTTCGCTTGTCGAGTCATAGCCGGTTTGCTGAATAACGGTGCGCAGTTCATGCTTACTCGCTGCGCAGCATACTGCAGATACGAGATTCGTATAGTACGGATGCATGATGTCGGGCACCATGACGGCGATTGTACCGGTACTGCCTTTTTTGAGGAATCGTGCCGATAGATTTGCAGAATATCCGAGTTCTCGAGCTGCTGCATACACTTTTTCTTTGGTTGCTGGTTTGACGATGTCTTCGCCGCGCATCGCCGCGCCTGCTGTGCTCATTGAAACGCCAGCTTTTGCTGCCACGTCTTTTAATGTTGCCATGATTAACCGCCTGCTGCTGTGGAGTGAGTCGATCTGTGCCGACCTGCTGATCTTCCACACTACCTCACGCATGCTCGCGACGCTCTGAGTGTTGATGCGGGTTGCGGAATTTTGTGAGTATTGAGTAAGCACAACTGTGGGAGTTGTGGTTGATTGCCGGTCAAAGCATATGTGCGCGTGTCTAGTAGTGGATTGTCTATGATAAGTAATGGATGGTTGCGATAACATCCAGTAATTCGCGAAGGGGAGAATATGCAACTGCCTTGTATTGCCGGCCAACGTGGACCAATTGATCTGACGTGTCCTGCTGACGGTGTTGAACTGACGATATTTGATCGAGTAACAATGCCGGATGCTGCCGCAACGTTGCGATTCGCAACGTGCCTATTAGTTCGTGCTCAAGGACTTGACGAGTATTCAGTCTGCCTGCAACTTGCGTTCTACGAGGATGGACAGCGCGAACGTGGCGAAGAGCCGACTCTGCGCGCGATTTTTGGATTGTCACCCGGTGTGGAAGTACCAGTGCCGTTTGATTTTGCGTGGCTCAACGGGCAGACACTGTTTGCGCCACGTACGCTGGGGCGACTCAAAATGACGCTGTTTGGCAAGCGTATTCGTCGTGACGATATTACGCAGATCGTGCTGTCGTCTGCGCCAAGTTTCAACGGACGTTCGCTGCGATTGTGGCCGTGCGAGCTGCTCGATGCGATACCAGCGATAGATATTCCTCGTGAACCGCTCATTGATGAACTTGGACAGTGGGTGCCCAAGCAGTGGCCCGGGAAAATCACTGATCGTGCGGCTTGCACGGCGCAATTACGTGTGATGGCTGGCGATATGTCGAGTACAGTTGCATCGTTGCGAGTGAGCCAGTCGGCCGACACGACGGCGGTTAGTGATCACTCACGTGAGCAGAATACACAGTTCCAGTCTTCGACGACGACAGTATCTGAGTCGTCGTGCTCGCCGGAGAATACTAATTCGTATACCAAATTTGATCAGTGGGACAGATTTGGCGGCTGGACCGGTAAACAGTTTGAAGCAACCGGCTGGTTCCGTGTTGAACGTGAGCAAGATTCACATGGTGAGCTCTCTCGATTCTGGCTGGTTGACCCGGATGGTAACGCATTCGTATCGACCGGCGTTGATTGCATCGGAGCTGGCGTGTCGACGCGCGTTGACGCAGTTCGACCGTGGCTGGATGATCATGTGACTGATTTACTCAACGTTGCGATTTGTGACGTCAAACAGCATAATACGCAACGTAACGATGAAATTGATGATGTATATAACGGCAAGCATCGCAAACCTTATGTCTCGCAGGATGATCCGTCATTCACATGGTTACCAGATGCTGATCACGGATGCGACGGTGTAACCGCGTTTTACGATTATGGACGTGCGAATCTGCGTGCCGCCTTTGGTAACAATTGGCGTGATGCATGGGCGCGTATTACCCGTCGCCATCTGGCCGATTGGGGTATTAATACCATCGGCAACTGGTCGGACCATGATTTCATTCGCAAGTCAGGCATCCCATACGTGCTTCCTGCTGATGCACTCAATGGTGGTTTCCCATCCACTGCAACCGCAATATTTCGCGATTTTCCCGACGTATTCTCGCCCGAATATGAGCGTGAATCGCAACGTTACGCACAAGGACTGCTACCGTGGCGTGCCGATCCCAATATGATCGGTTATTTCATGCGCAACGAACCGAATTGGGCGTTCGTATACGATCTCAACATCGCTGAGGAAATGCTGGCGAATCCGGCTGAACTCGCATCGAAACGAGCATTCGTTCAGTGGTTGTCCGACCGATACAACGGCGACATTACTGCACTCAACGCGGCATGGTCTGCACTCGGTGAGGAACATGCCACCTCTCAAGCGCCTACAGTTTTCACGTCTTTTACCGATATCATCGCCGAACCTCGTTTCCGCATTACAACAACACATCCCGGTTCTGTAGCCGATCTCAAGGCGTTTTCGCAGCAGCTCATCGATCGCTACGTGCGCATACCAGCTGCAGCGTTGCGAACCGTCGACCCGCATCATCTCAATCTTGGTATGCGTTATGCGTATATCACCGACAAGAGTCTGCTCGCCGGAGCCGACTGCTACGACGTATTCTCAATCAACAGTTACCAACGCAGCGCGTATGATCAAGTCGAGCAGGTTGGTCGTATGCTCAACATGCCGGTTATGGTCGGTGAATTCCATCACGGTGCACTCGATCGTGGACTGACCGCACACGGTATTCGTGGCGTTACTACGCAAACCGAGCGTGGTGTTGCTTACCGGTATTACGTTGAGCAAGCCGCGCGCAGTCCGTATTTCGTTGGTGCGCATTATTTCCAGTACAACGATCAGAGTGCGCTCGGCCGGTTCGACGGCGAAAATTATCAGATTGGCCTCGTGGACGTGTGTATGCAGGAGTATCCCGAAATGGCTGATGCGATGCGCGCGTGCCATAATGCGCTCTACCATGTTGCGGCCGGCGAGATTCCTGCATTTGATCAAATCCCTGATGAGGTTAATCCTATTCACTATTAGACTGTAAACCGTTTGCTTCCTGAGCGATTTCGGGTGGATTTGGTACTCAGTCAAGGAAAACGTGAAGAGAAACGAGCGTAACTGCGCGCAATAATGGGACCTGCGCGCAGTTACGCTCGATTTTGGGTCGATTTTTAAGCGTAACTGCGCGCACCCATCGTTATTGCGCGCAGTTACGCTCGTTATTGCATCATGCACTCACTATCGGTGTAAACGCGCGCACCAGCAGTCATCACATCTGCATGGTTTTGAGCTGCCAGAACTTGCCGTGTGCCGCCATCAGTTCGTCATACGAGCCTTGCTCCACAATGCGACCGTGCTCCAAGACCACAATTCGGTCCGCATTGCGAATTGTGGACAGTCGATGCGCAACCATAAACGTCGTGCACTGACCCATCATGCGCTCAGTCGCGTGCTGCACCTTCTTCTCAGACACCGAATCGAGCGCACTCGTCGCTTCGTCGAACACGATGATGCGCGGACGGCGGATCAGCGCTCGCGCAATTGAAATGCGCTGTTTCTGTCCGCCCGACAACGTGCCGCCATGCTCGCCGATCATCGTATCAAGTCCATTCGGCAGCCCGGCGACCACGTCGTCCAACCCAACTTCACGGATAATCCGGTCAACCTCAGCATCATCCACATGATCAAGTCCGTACGTAATATTGTCTCGCAACGTGCCGGAAAACAGAATCGTATTCTGCGGAACCACCGCGATCTGGCTGCGGTAGGCGTCCAAATCCATCCGTTTCAAATCAATACCATCCACGAGTACTGCGCCTGATTCCGGCTCGCCAAAGCCAATGAGCAGTTTAATCAGCGTCGACTTGCCGGAGCCAGAGTCGCCCACAAATGCCACAGACTCGCCAGCTCGCACACGTAACGAAAAATCGTGTAATACCAGCGGCAAATCGGGCTTGTATCGGAACGCAACGTTGCGATATTCTACCTCACCACGCAACTCGCCCGGCTCAACTCCATCGCGCCCAGGGTTATGCTCAACATCGTCTTCCTGCAAAATTTCGCCGATCGAATTGATCGACTCGACACCCTTCGTCAGCAGCGGATACAAGTTGATGAGATTAGACACGCCGTTCACAATCTGCGTGAAATACGTCTGGAACAGCACAACATCGCCCACCGAAATGCGTCCGCGATACGCAAGATAACCGGTAAAACCAAGGCACAGCAGTTGGAAAATCTGGAAAATCACCCAGCTGGTCGCGCCGAACACGATGTTGATAATGTCAAGTCTCAGGCCAGCTTCTCGAATGAACTCAAGTTTGCGACTCATCTTGCGAATCTCGACGTTCTCAAGCCCATGCGCACGCGTGACCGGAATCATCTCGATCATCTCAGCCACGGCGGCCTGCGTACGTTCCATCTGTGTACGAAAATCGTGATTCGTCTCGCGAATCGGCCTACGGAAAAACCAGATCGCAACGACGGCGGTCGGCACAGCGAGCACGAAGAAAATCAGTACGGTCGGGCTGCTGATAGCGGTGACAGTGATCGCGATAATAATGTCGAGAATCACGAGCGGCAGACTGCGATACGTTTGATCGAGCAGAACTTCAACGTTTTCGACGTCGCGCATGATTTTCGACATGAGTCGACCTGACTGCGTTTCGGTATGGAATCGAATCGACAGTTGCTGCAGTTTGGCAATGAGACTGCCGCGAAGACGGCGTTCGATCAGTCGGTTGACCTTGCCGAAATGCTTGATATAGAGGTATGCGGTGCCGATGTTTTGCGCGATGAAGAATACGCCGATCACAAGGTTGACGAGCATTTCCGTAACGCTGTGAGCGGCGGGATTGGTGGCGCAGTTGATGATGTTGCGCGTGACAATCGGAGTGACCCACATCGGTGACTGTTTGGCGATGATCGCGACGGTTGAAATGGTCAGGTCGCGCGCGCTGCCTTTGAAGAAGCGCAGCAGAATGCGGATTGGGTGGCCGCTGTTGCGTCGATAGTTTTGGATGTATTCGTCGAATGTGGAAGCCTGCTGCGTTGTCATGGCTCGTCTCTTCCCCTCTGCCGCCGCGATTTGGACTGGAGCTGGTCGGATTGCGTTTGGGATACTTACTGCTGACTGCTGGGAGCTGCGTGGCGGCGTTGGATGACCTCTCGTAATCGCAACGATACGGCATAGTGCGGATACACTGGGTACGACGGAACAGGCCGTAAGTACGCATTATCTCGACGTATCTGCTGACTTACGGTCTTCTGAGGGCTTTTTGGGGGCCGTAACTGAGCGCTATCTATCTGTTCTCCTTGAGTTACGGTCTTCCGCAGGCTCTTTGGAGACCGTAAGTCAATGAGAGTGTGTTTTTCCTGCTGAGTTACGGCCTTCTGTAGGTCTTTTGGAGGCCGTAACTCAGCAGGAGTGTGCTGATAGTGCTCACTTACGGTCGTTTTGACTGGTCTAGGCTTACGCGTTCGCGACTTGTGACGCGGCGGTGGACTCACGCTCAAGAAGACGGAAGCCAGCGATGACACGCTGGGGGAACGAGACTGGGTTATTGCTGAATTTGCGCAGCATCATCGAGACAGCCGTTTCAGCCATGCCGTCGTAATCGAGTTCAACGGTTGTTAATGTTGGGATGCTCCATGCGCCTTGTTTGATGCCATCGAATCCAGTCACGGCCACCTCGTCGGGCACTCGCACACCGCGATCGGCAAGTCCGCGAATCACGCCGAGCGCAATATCGTCGTTCATGCAGCATACTGCGTTGTATCGCAACGTACCGTTCGCGTCATGCATGTCAGCAATGCGATGACCGACTTCAATACCGGGTTCGGGACCCCAATCACAGTTGATCGCACCGCAACTTGCACTAATACCAAGCTCTTCAAATACGCGAATTGCAGAGCCTGCGCGTTCGTATCGCGCGCGACTGGAATTGGATATGTTAGTAACGTGTGTAATCGGAATGGATTCGCCAGCAAGACAGATACGGTTGCGCCCGCGTTCGACTAGATGACGTATTACTCGGTCAATGCCGCCGGCGCTGGGCGCATTGACCGAGTCGATAAGAATATCTGTGCTGTAGTCTTCGAACAGAACTGTCGGGTGATCGCCAATGAGCCGAACCACGTCGCGAGTGTCAGTTTTGGTGGATAGTAAGAACATGCCTTCTGACAAGGTGTCATCGCGTTGCATGATTTGTTCGCGTTCGCGCTTGGGGTCGAAGTCGTTTTGTTGAACGAGAAGTTGATAGTTGTGTCGCTCGACACAGCGTTCCATTGCGTTGGTGAGTTGGCTGTAGAACGGAATGTCTACGGTAGGGATGACGAGTGAGAGAATGCCGGTTCGTCCGGAGCGTAGCGCGCGTGCAGACACGTTGGCGGTGTAGTTGAGATCTTGTGCTGCTTTGAGGACTCGGTCGGCAGTGGTAGGACGGACGAAGTCTAGTCCTCTTAGCGCGCCTGACGCAGTTGACGGTGATACGCCTGCTTTAGCTGCGACGTCTTTGAGCGTGACCATTTATTGTCTCAACCCCTTTGCATGCGTACGGTGTGTGTTCAACAGTGATCTATTCCAGTTTTCATCGCAACGGTACGATTACTCGATGAATGTGCCTTGATACGAGGTCTGGTGATCGTGTTTTTTGTTGTAAATTATCGAATTGATCCGACAATTTACAATATGCGGCTAACTATATCGCATAAATCGTAAGGTTGCGATATTATGCGTGTTGGGTGAAACAGATTATCAAAAAACAAGTAATTCCAATGTTTTATGGCTGCGACACGCCATCTGTTAGCTGGTTGACGATTGGCTTCGAATCGATTTAGAATCGCATCGTTGCGGTTTTGAAGTGATAACGAACGAGCACAGTAGTTCGATCGAAGATCCTCGAACCGAAAACAGACAAATCCGTCAACGAACCGGTCGGTAGTACGGTGAAACGTCGGAAAAGAGCTCCTGAGCATAATGAGGTCAGGAGTAAAAGAAAGGAACAGGATATGGCACGCAGAAGTGTAGTGACAAAGGCGCTCGCGGCGATTACATCTGTCGCAATGCTTGGCACCGTGGCGGCCTGCGGTGGCAGTGACGAGGCAGCAACCACCGAAGATGGCAAGCCGATCGTCACGATTCTTGTTGTCAAAAACACTAACACTGACAAGACCACCAACATGCAGTGGGCCAAGGACCTCGAAAAAGAGGCTGGTGTCAAGATCGAATGGCAAGAAGTCACTGACGATCAGTGGGGTCAGCAGAAAAACCCGTCGATGTCTGGCGGTGAAATTGCAGATATCTCGCTGCGCGCATTCAGCCCAGATGATGCGGCCCAGTTCCCAGACCTGTTTGAAGATCTGTCTCAAGACATGGATAAGTTGCCGAACGTCAAGAAGTTCTTCGATGAAAAGCCAGATGCCAAGAAGCTGGTCGAAGACCCAGAGGGTCACATCTACAACCTGCCATCATCTCGTGGTAAAGCATACTCTGGCTCCGGTCAGAATATGATGATTAACAAGAGCTGGCTTGATAAGCTCGGTCTTCAAGTACCGACCACATGGGATGAACTCGAAACCGTCCTTAAGGCATTCAAGGAAAAGGACCCGAACGGCAACGGTGAGGCTGACGAGATCCCGATGAACATTCGTGCGCTCGATACTGGCGGTTTCGGCTGGTACAGCCCAATGCTTCTGCTTAATTCCACTGGAATTGTCACTGGTTTCAACAAAGGACCGAGTGCACAGGGCATTTACGTTAGGGATGGCAAGGTCGCTAACTATCTTGTCTCCGACGAGTATAAGGAAGTCATCAAGTATTACAACAAGCTCATCTCCGAAGGTCTTATCCCAGCCGATTGGTCCACCAAGCAAGCCGACGCGTACTATGCCGATCAGACCAACGATGGCAAGACTGCAAAGACAGGTGTGATCTTTGGTTGGTCGCTCGCCGACTTCGGTGATCTGCGTGATCAATACACTGCTATGCCGGTGCCAGCAGCTCCCGGTGTCTCCGCTGATGATGTGGTTTGGGATGGTTCCTCCAACGAATTTGAGAACTTTAAACTGTCTATTGCTGCAAATGCGAAGAACAAGGATGCGAGGTGCCTCATTTGAAAGTGAGCGCGTAATCCGGAGTGGTGCCTCACTTAGGGTGAGCGCGAAATCCTAGTCCTTATCGGCTGGTGGGGTTTCGTTGTCTTCCGGTTCGACGCCCGCGATCCGGGCGAGCGTCTTGTTCAAGTATGCCATGTCCGGGCCCGAGCGTCTGGCCAGCCGCGCGGTGCGCGGGGCGGCCATGTCCTCGAGCCGGTCTTGGATGTCGTGGATGCGGCGGACGAGTTCGGCGGGGTTCACGGGCGCGAGCGTGCGTTCGATCTCCTCGCGCTTGTCGTCGGGGATGAAGCCGGGGCCGCCCGCGGCCCTATCTTGGTCGTCGAACTCCTTGAGCCGCTCCCATGGTGTGCGCGGCCTGTCGTAGACGCGGCGGGGGCGTCCGTCCCGTGTGCTTTCGCGCGCGATGGGTTTCTTGGACGGGGTGAACAGGTTGGCCTTGACACGCACCAGTTCCCACAGCTCGTTGAGCAGGTCGAGCTCGTCGGCGGTGTACCGGTAGTAGAACGCGTGGCGGCGCACGACGTGGTTGTTCCTGGACTCGACGGTGGCCTGGTCGTTCTTCCTGTACGGGCGGCTTCTGGTCTGCTCGATGTCGCGCTCGTGCAGCCACGCGATCAGGTCCCGGTTGATGAACTCGCTGCCGTTGTCCGAGTCGTAGGAGCGGATGCGCAACGGCAGGCGGGACTCGATCAGCGCCTGCGCCCTGGAGAAGTTCGCGAACGCGTTGTTCCTGCACGAC
>NZ_MWWY01000040.1 GCF_002259755.1 Bifidobacterium hapali | reverse complement strand
CCTGATCGCGTGGCTGCACGAGCGCGACATCGAGCAGACCAGAAGCCGCCCGTACAGGAAGAACGACCAGGCCACCGTCGAGTCCAGGAACAACCACGTCGTGCGCCGCCACGCGTTCTACTACCGGTACACCGCCGACGAGCTCGACCTGCTCAACGAGCTGTGGGAACTGGTGCGTGTCAAGGCCAACCTGTTCACCCCGTCCAAGAAACCCATCGCGCGCGAAAGCACACGGGACGGACGCCCCCGCCGCGTCTACGACAGGCCGCGCACACCATGGGAGCGGCTCAAGGAGTTCGACGACCAAGATAGGGCCGCGGGCGGCCCCGGCTTCATCCCCGACGACAAGCGCGAGGAGATCGAACGCACGCTCGCGACCGTGAACCCCGCCGAACTCGTCCGCCGCATCCACGACATCCAAGACCGGCTCGAGGACATGGCCGCCCCGCGCACCGCGCGGCTGGCCAGACGCTCGGGCCCGGACATGGCATACTTGAACAAGACGCTCGCCCGGATCGCGGGCGTCGAACCGGAAGACAACGAAACCCCACCAGCCGATAAGGACTAGGATTTCGCGCTCACCCTAAGTGAGGCACCACTCCGGATTACGCGCTCACTTTCAAATGAGGCACCTCGACACGAGCCATGCCCTTTCATCTCAAGCCCAAGCCAAAGTGCGCAAAATTTCGGGCCTTATCTCTTAATGTAATCGTAAATACATAAGGCGTGTAACGGGCGGTCATATGTATGCGTGTATGCAAAAACGGCTGTAACTGAGTCATGATGATGTGGTGTGTGCTCAGTTACGGCCGTTTGTGGTATGAAAAAAGGCCGTAACTGAGCACACATGGTGTGATGTTGCTCAGTTACGGCCTTTTGGATCGGCTTGGATCGGTTTGGATCGGCTTACAGCACGCCTTGCGCGACCATCGCGTTGGCAACCTTGACGAAGCCGGCCGCGTTCGCGCCGAGCATCAGATCGCCCTCGTGACCGTACTCCTTTGCCGCAGCCAGCGACTCGGCAACAATCGTCTCCATAATCGACTTGAGCTTGGCGTCAACCTCGTCGAACGTCCACGACAGACGATACGAATTCTGGCTCATCTCAAGACCAGAAACCGCCACACCGCCAGCGTTCGCAGCCTTGGCTGGGCCGTACAGCAGACCATTCTTCTGATACACGGCGATCGCTTCCGGCGTGGACGGCATGTTCGCACCCTCACACACCACCTTGCAGCCACCGGCGACCAATGCCTCGGCCGAAGCCTCGTTGATCTCGTTCTGCGTGGCGCACGGCAGTGCAATATCGCACGGCACACTCCACACACCCGAGCAACCTTCGTGATACTCGGCAGACGGCACGCGCTCGGCGTATTCCTTGATACGACCGCGCTCGACTTCCTTGATCTGCTTGACCACAGCCACGTCAATACCGTTCGGATCGTACACGTAACCGTTGGAATCAGACACAGTTACGACCTTCGCTCCCAGCTGCTCGGCCTTCTGCGCAGCGTAAATCGCAACGTTACCGGAACCGGAGATCACGACAGTCTTTCCTTCAAACGAATCGTTGCGCAACACGCGCAGCGCTTCGGCAGTGTAGTAGCACACGCCGTAACCGGTCGCTTCGGTGCGGGCGAGCGAGCCGCCAAACTCAAGTCCCTTGCCGGTGAGCACGCCGGAGTATTCGTCACGGATGCGCTTGTACTGGCCGAACAAGTAGCCGATTTCGCGGCCGCCCACGTTGATATCGCCGGCCGGAACGTCGGTGAACTGGCCGATGTGACGGCACAGTTCGGTCATGAATGCCTGGCAGAAACGCATAACTTCGGCATCGGACTTGCCTTTCGGATCGAAGTCGGAGCCGCCCTTGCCACCGCCCATCGGTAACGTGGTCAGCGAGTTCTTGAGAATCTGCTCGAAGCCGAGGAACTTGATCACGCCTTCGTTGACGGTCGGGTGGAAACGCAGACCGCCCTTGTACGGGCCGATCGCGGAGTTGAACTGGATGCGGTAACCGCGGTTGACCTGTACTTTACCGGCGTCGTCGGTCCACGCGACGCGGAATTTAACCACGCGCTCCGGCTCGACAATGCGCTCAAGCACTCCCGCCTTCTCATATTCGGGGTGCTTTTCGATTACGGGTTCGAGCGTTTCAAAAACCTCACGCACGGCTTGCAGGAACTCAGGCTGGTCGCCGTCGCGTCGCTCAACCTGCTCGTACACGCGCTGGATGTAATCGTTGGTGAACATGGATCTCCCTTGGTTCAGTCATCGGTAAGACGGCTTTATTGTATGGTTGTGTCGTCGCGTCGCACAAGAGTTTTCCCAAGATACGGCCTGTGTCTCAATAATTAACACGGTTTATATATGCTGAGAAAAGAATTGACGGAGTGTAAAATCGTGTGAGATTGCTTATTTTCAGCGGTTTTTGCGCTTTTTTGTCGGTAACTGTTAGGTAAAATTTATCTGGGGGGGGGTTATCTTGTAGTGTAATACAGGAAAGTTCGCGTAACCTTAGTGTGCAACGTAGTGTTAACTTGCGCAAGCAAGTCGTAGTAATGATGAATCGGGTGAACGGTGGTCAGCAAAAAAGTGGTGTTTGACGACGGTCAGATTGAGTATCTGACTGGATTGTCTGCTGTACGGTCGGCAACGACGAATCGAATCGAATATTCGGATGAATTCCAAAAAGATTGCATGGAACGGTATGGACGGGGTGAATCACCGGTCAAGATTTTCCGTGAAGCTGGGCTGGGTCCGGAGATTATCGGGTACAAGCGTATCGAGCGGTGCATTGCTCGGTGGAAGGCTGCGGCTGCACGCGCGGCTGAAGCGGCTAGTGAGTCGGCTGGTACTGAGTCGGCTGCTGCTGAGGTGGCTGCTGAGAACTGACGAGTTCAGTTGATCGTCAGCATTGGCTGACGATGTGATCGAGTATATCGTTATATCAAGCTTCCTTGCGCGCTGCGCCTGCTAGCGTAGTGCACAAGGAGGCTTTCGTATGATTGACGGATTTAAGAAATTTATTGCCCGCGGCAACATGATTGACATGGCGGTCGGTGTCGTGATGGGCAGTGCAGTGACGTCGGCGGTCAATGCGATCGTAAACAGCTTGATTAACCCGCTAATCGCGATGATTTTCGGCAAGCCGAACATGGACGGGCTGCTTGCGTTCACCTTTAACGGTGCCACAGTATCGATCGGCGCGGTATTTGGCGCAGTGCTCAACTTTTTCATCATCGCGGTGGCGGTGTATTTCTTTATTTTGGTGCCGATTAACAAGTTTCGTGATATGTCTGATGCGCTGCTGGTGAAAGCGAAGCTCAAGGCTGCGGCTGATGCTGCGGAGGCTGCCAGTAAAGAGGCAGTCGGCAAGGGAACGGCTGATGTTGCCAGTAAAGAAACGGTCGCGGCTGACTCAAGTTCGAGTACGGTTGACGACAAATCTACGCCGACTGCAGAAGAGCAGACGGTTGCGCTGCTTACTGAGATTCGCGACGAACTTGTCAAGCGGAGGACTTTGCCAAAGTCAGTTTGACAGGGCGAAACGAAGTGTGTGAGTATGTGATGTTTCACGTGGAACATCACACGTCATTGTGTGTTGCACGTTCCACGTGAAACATCGTCAGTAATACGTTGTTGATCGTTAGATAAGGCGATTGCCGGCTGCCTTGTACAGTGACCACCAATCGCGACGTTCAAGATCAACGTCAGCACCGGCCGCTATCTGACGAATACGATCAGGATTCATCGAACCGACCAGCGGCTGGAAGCCAGCCGGATGGCGCAATATCCACGCCATCGCGATGCCGTTCGGTGTCGAATCATACTTTGCAGCCAATCGATCCAGCTCGGCATTGATCTCCGGGAAATGCGGATTGCCAACGAACGGGCCGTATTCAGTGTCGGACTGGAACGGGCACCACGGCTGAATTGTCATATGCTTGAGGCGAGAATACGGCAGAATTTCGCCCGTGCGATCTGCGGCAGGATCATCCGCCACGTTGAAATGTATTTCCGCATCCAGCATTTGCGTATGCATCAAACCGAACTGCAGCTGGTTAATCTCCAGCTTCTGCTTCAGTCCGCTCTGCAGCAACTCAATCTGCCACGGTCCCATGTTGCTCACGCCAAAATGACGCACCTTGCCGCTCGACTCCAGCTTGTCGAACGCTTCAGCAACCTCATCCAACTCAAACAGCGTATCAATGCGATGCAGCAGCACAGTGTCAACGTAGTCAGTTTGGAGCGCCTCCAGCTCGGCGTCAAGCGAGTCAAGCAGGTGCTTGGTTGAGAAATCATAGCCGTACGCGGTGCCATGACCTTCCGCATCGTAATCATTGTCGATGCCGAACTTAGTCTGAATGAAAATTTCGCTACGATCGAGTCCAGCGAGCTTCCACGCCTGACCGAACCGCTCCGAGCTGGCGTGCAGTTTGTGTGCGTTAAATCCGTAAATATCGGCGGTGTCGAAATAGTTGATGCCAGCTTGAGTAGCAGCCGCGACTGTGCGTGTTGCTTCAGCGTTATCTAGCGCATCCATGCGCATTACGCCAAGCGCCACGCGCGACGCGATCATGCCCGACTGTCCGATTTCTTGTGTTTTCATAAGCCACCTCCGTGGGGTTATTACCACTCTCCTAGCTTACTGCCTCAACTTAACTTGAAGGCAAATTTGGTGATGATGGGGTGGGTGAAAAAGAAAGAAGCCCGGCGGTTGGGCCGGGCTTCGGGGGAAGAAAGGAGAAAGAAGAAGGTTGTTTAGTTATCGGGCCTTTCGGCCGTTGTTTATATATAACCATTCGTGTGTTGGTGTGTGGTCAGAGAATGCTGAACGTTTCGTGTGAATCAGAGGTTTTTAGACGTAGCGTTCTAACGAGTAATGGGCTGAGTAGCATCACAAGATCGGTATAAAAACCATTCCTAGCGGAGAAGAAGGTATGTGTGCTCTCAGTCGCGCAATCTTGGTTGGTAGTGTGACATATTGGCGGTAAGTTGCTTAATCTCCGCCGGAATGTCACGCTAATACGCCACTCAGAGTGCGGAGGCTCTTAGTGTATCCGCCGGAATGTCACATTTTGGGTCGGATTTGCGTGATATTTCGGCGGAGACCTGCTGTGTTACCGCCGCAATATCACGTTAAACACCCTAATTTTGTGATATTGCGGCGGAAGATGGGTTTACCTCCGCCGTAATATCACACTCAGCAACCGCGCATACCGGTCACGGGATGGAAAATCGAGTGTTTTTGCTATCGCGTGATTATGGTCATGGTCACGCGATGGATTGAAACGGGTCAATTCCATCGCGTGATCAAACCTCCATACGCGCCCCAATGTGCGTGGCAGAAAACGCTCGCTTAGACCAGTGTTAGTGAGAGAAAATCGCCACGCACTAATAGGAGTGGCTGAAAACGCTCGCTTAGAGCACTGTCAGTGAGAGAAAACCGCCAATAGAGATTATGCAATTCATATATTTGATATTATGTAAATCATACATTACGGTTTATGTAAATCATAAAGTTTAATATGTAGAGGGTACGCTATGTTTCCACGCGATTTGACGGATACGATGATACGCATGTCCCGACTATTTCCCGTGGTAACGGTGACAGGACCTAGGCAATCTGGCAAGTCCACACTCGTCCAACAGGCGTTTCCAAATTATCGGTATGTATCACTAGAAGATGAAGACACCCGTGCGCTAGCAGTAGACGACCCACGATCATTTCTCGAACGATACGATTCGCATGTGATCATTGACGAGGCACAGCGAGTTCCCTCTCTGTTCTCCTACATGCAGGGCATGGTTGATCGTCGAAACGAACCCGGGCAATATGTACTGTCTGGTTCGCAGAATTTCCTCTTGCTCAACAGTATTTCTCAATCCTTGGCAGGCCGCGTATCAGTGCTTCATTTGCTCCCACTGTCATATGCAGAGTTGGTCTCAGCAAATGTTGCTCCCACTTCCATGAGCGAATTTCTGCTGCGCGGCGGATACCCAAGGTTATATGCCATGAACATGCACCCTAGAGACTTTTTCCCAAGCTATATTGCTACTTATCTTGACAGGGATGTTCGTGCGGAATTGGGTGTCAAAAAGATCGCCGAATTTAACACGTTCTTGAGTTTGTGCGCTACGCGAGTCGGAGAAGTCCTCAACATGGCCAGCCTTGCCAACGACTGCGGTATCAGTGTGCAAACAGCAAACGACTGGATGTCTATTCTCGAAGCCAGTTTCGTTGTCTTCCGCCTCCACCCCTACCATCGCAACTACGGAAAACGACTCATCAAAGCGCCCAAACTATACTTCTACGACACTGGACTAGCGGCAAATCTCCTTGGAATCGACTCCGATGAGCAAATGTTCTCTAGCCAATATCGAGGCAATCTATACGAAAATGCAGTGATGATCGAAATCATCAAACGATATCAGGCGCTTGGACGCGAACCACGTTTATTCTACTGGCGTGACAGCAATAAAAAAGAAATTGACGCAATCCTCGAACAAGGCGGCAAACCACGATATGCAGTGGAAATCAAGTCCTCTGCCACATACAATCCGAAATCGTTTGAAATCCTAGAAGATCTTGCCCCGATGATGAATGTGTCCCCGGACGACCGTTTCGTAGTCTACGGCGGCAACGAAGCATTCTCCACCAAACACGGCCAAGTCATCGGTTTAGACGACCTCGGACGGCTCGTCGCATAGCGGATCACGTCCGTGGAGTTTGCTCTAGATTGCAGGTTTTTACAATGCCATGTTCGGTTTTTGGTTGTTGGAATATTCGGATTTGGCACTAATAGGAGTGGCAGAAAACGCTCACTGAGGGCACCGTCAGTGAGCGTTTTCTGCCACGCAGGAGAAGGCACACATGCTCGACTGAGGGTCGAACACGAAATAACTGCCAATAACCCAGAAAACGACCCTACCGACGACTCTATGGGATGCAAAAGAAAAACCCTGGAACCTTGCGATTCCGGGGTTTCTGTGTGAGAAGTGGAGCATGCCGGGTTCGAACCGGCGACCCTCTGCTTGCAAAGCAGATGCGCTACCAGCTGCGCCAATGCCCCATGTTAACTTGTAGGAAAAAAAGAGCGGCATGCAGCCGCTTCACTTTTCCGCGTGGGCCCGGGAGGACTTGAACCTCCGACCTCATCCTTATCAGGGATGCGCTCTAACCACCTGAGCTACGGGCCCGATCCGCACGCTTCAAAAGCGCACAATCGACTAGATTACCAGCATCAATCTATATGTCAAATCAAACCAGCAAATTGCTGCCTCTTCGGCGTGTCGCGGCAATCAACACAGTCTCGATAACGCCCTGTAAACCGCAGAATATCAAGGGTTTCGACTTTTTGTGAGTGACTTCGCAAGCGGTCGCGTATTCTTAACGCGTACTCAGTCGGTTTCGCTGGCAACGTTCTGGCAGTTGCAGGCAAGTCAGCCGCACTATCGCAATGGTCGTCAGGTAATAGGCGATGGGCGACGATAAACTGTGCATGCTAACAATAGCAACGCCAAATACGTTGCTGGCGTCAGTATCGGCGCGCGAAGACAGCGCAACCGAACAGGTGACATGATGCGGTGTCGCCGCAGCGGCAGGAAAGGAACGTTATGCAGTATTACGTGGAAGGCGACGCGCGCGAGTTTGAGCTGATTCCGCAGCCTCGCACGGTATCGATCGATCGTGACGCGCCGGCGGTCATGTTGCCGTACGTCGGTCGCATTGTTGAGAACGCGGGCGACGCGGATGCTACGAACGTATGGGCTGAGCAGATCGCCGACGATATCGAAGCGGCGACTGGACTTCGCTGGGATGTTGCGAAAGGTGATCGCTGGCAGTCGTTTATCACGTTGTCTATTGAACCGGCTGGCGTAACGGCATCGCCGGCTTGCGATGATATTGCTGCCGAAATCGTGCCAACGAACGAATACTCAGCTGATACGGGCACCATCAGTACTTTCAGTACGCACGCGACTGTCGCGAATCCAACCGAACCGCACGCATCCAACGACTCCTCCGCTCAGCAGCACAACGAACTCGCGTATCGCCTCACTATCGCGCCAACCGGCATCACGGTCACCGCAACCACAGCAGCCGGCTTGCGCGACGGCGTACAGACATTGCGTCAGATCATCCGTCAGTGCGTGCCCGCCCTGCCACAACTCACGATCGACGATCAGCCCACGTACGCAACTCGCGGCTACTATCTCGACGCCACGCGCGGCCGCGTTCCCACGCTCGACTGGCTTAAACGTTGGGCTGACAAGCTGTGCCTGTACAAATACAACCAGCTTCAGCTGTATATCGAGCACACGTTTGCGTTCGACAATATGAGCGAAACGTGGCGCGGTGCGAGTCCGCTCAAGCCTGCCGACATCATTGCGTTTGACGATTACTGCGACAAGCGCGGCATCGAATTGGTACCGTCTGTCTCAACATTCGGACATCACTACATGGCACTGCGCACGCACGAACTGCGTCATCTCGGCGAATTTCCCGAGCAAGCCGACCGCACGTACAGCTTCATTGAACGCATGGAACACCACACGCTCAACATCACCGAGCCAGACGCGCTCGCGCTGTCGTTCAAACTCATCGATGACTATCTTGAGCTGTTCCACACGCGCAAATTCAATATTTGCGGCGACGAAACCTTCGACCTCGGCAAGGGGCGGTCCAAGCCGGAAGCCGACCGTCGTGGCGTTGCGGCCATGTACGCCGATTATGTGACGCGACTGTGCCGTCACCTGTCTGAGCAGGGCCGCGAACCGCTGTTTTGGGGCGATATTGCGGTCGAAATGCCTGAAATTCTGGGGATGCTGCCGAAAGGCGTGATGCTGCTCAACTGGCTGTATACGCCGCAAATCACCGACGAAAAAGTGCGGCTTGTGGACGATTCGGGCGCGCAGCAGTACGTGTGTCCGGCCGTGTGGTGCTGGAATGCGCTGCTGCCGCGGATCGACTGGGCGTGGGAGAACATCGCACGGCTCGCTCGCTACGGCGCGCAGTACGGCGCGGCCGGATTCCTCGTGACCGACTGGGGCGACTTCGGGCATGTCAACGATCCGCGCATGGCGATTCCGGGGATGATTTACGGCGCGCAGTGCGCGTGGGACCCGGATTGGGCGGCGAGTGTGGCTGGCGGTTGTGGTTGTGGGGCTGCGGATGGCGCCGCTCGATCTGAGCGAGCGCACGTCGAACTGGACCGTCGTATTTCCATCGTTGAGTACGGCGACCGGACTAGCTCGTTCGTCGCCGCATTGCGCGACGCAAGCCATCAGGTGACGTTCGGATGGGATAATATTGTCCGCTATTTGGAACTCGACTTGGGTGACGGGTCACTGAACGAAGACGTGCGCAACACGATTTGGACCGACGAGACTGAGCACGCTGCGCGCATTCACGCGAGTACTACGTTGGACGAAGCGCGCGCGAACCTACTCGCATGGCTTGCCCCAGATATCGTGCGCTGGCGCGAAGCGAATGCTGCGTTGGATGCGGCGGCGGCTCGACTGGGCGTGGCGAGCGCTAACGCAGTACAGTACGAGGCGGCTGATTCGCGGGCGAATCGTTTGCAGCCGATACTGGTCGCGATCGAAGGGCAGCGGTTGTTCAATGAGCTGGGCGCGTGCTTGGCAGTGCGCGCGGAAGTGGTGAGTGCGGACGATGCGGGGCTGGCCGGGTTGGCTGCGTGCGGCTGTGGGAGCGGTGCGGGCGAATCGACACCGGGATCGGCAAATGCGCCAATTGGAACGTTGGACAACTCAACTTGTGCGTCGTCCGACCCAACTCGCGTGCCGTCCGACCCGACGCTTCCATCAAGCGACCCAGCGCAACGCGTGGCGCGCGATCTCGAACGCTGGTTTGAAACATACGCGGACGTCTGGCGCACGGTCAGCACCGAATCAGAACTGCGTCGCATCGCCAACGTCATCTGGCGCTGCGCTGATCTGTTGCGCGCGGCGTAACGGTTGCGGTCATCGACGATACGGTTGCGGTCATCGGCGACGGTTGCGAACGTTACGGCCTATGCGCGCATCAGCTCGCCGGCCGCAACGTTCGCATCTCGCCGTTTCGATCAGTTTCGCGCATGTCGGCCACGCTGCTGGTACAGTCGATCATGCAAATCCCACGGGAAGAGAGAGCAGTGATTGGGATGCAAGATCGCATTGACAGTGGCATTACTGTGTCGATAACGACGTTAACGGTTGCGCAAGTAGCGGAACGTATTGATCTGCAGGCCGAAGTGCGCGACGAGCTACAGCGCATCGACGAATCCGGCGAAACGCTGACAGACGAAGGCAAGGAGGCAGTGCGCGGACTCGCCGATCCGCAGCAGTGCTGCGAGTCATGGACGAGCCTCAAAACTGTGCTTGGCGATGATCCTGACGGCTGGCACATGCTGTATTGGATGCTGTTCGCGGCCGGCCAGTACACGTTCCCCGAGTACTGTCGCATTGGGATTCCAGACAACGTGTTCGATGCCACAATGGCTTGTTTTACGCGGTTTATTGGCGAGCATCGCGTCAGCTATGGTCGCTACGGATTTGATCGCGATTTTTGGACATACCGTCAATTGAGCGCGCGGCTGTTTCGCTTGGGCGAGTTGGAATTTGAGCTGGCTGAGGGTGACAACGTGCCGGCCGTTGCGGGAACGCCACGGGTTGTCAACATGCATATTCCGTCCGATGCGCGGATTGACCCCGACCATTGCGACCAGTCTATCGCGCGCTCGCGGTCGTTTTTTGCGCGATTTTTCCCTGACTGGGTCGGTCTGCCATATATGTGCGAATCGTGGCTACTCTCCCCCGCGCTTGAACAGTTACTGCCGGAGAACTCGCATATTCTAGGGTTTCAGCATCGATTCGCCATTCTTGAAACCAATCCGGATGCGTCGGATTGGCGCGAATGGGTGTTTCAGCGGAGCTCGGCACCTCTTGAGGATCTGCCTGAGCGCACGTCGTTGCAGCGCAATATGAAGCAATTCCTGCTGAGCGGCGGAAAGGTTGGCACGGGGACTGGGCGGTTGCGCTGAGACTGCTATTTGAGGTGGACGGCAGTGCTGTGGAATGTCGCGTGTCTGGCGTGGGTCGTCGGTAGCGTAGGTGCTCGTCGTCTCGCGCGCGGGCTTTTGTGATGTGTGGGGCCTTGTGATGGGGTTTGATGGGGGCTTTTTGTAATGTGAGAGGCAGATTTTGCTCCATGCTGGGGTCTTTTTGCAATCTGAGAGGCAGGTACTTGGTGATATACCTCGAGAACGGGGGTATATTATTGAGTAATATGCCGTGTTATCTCGTAGTGACTGCCTCTCAGATTGCAGAAAGATGTTTGCATGGTGCAAAATCTGCCTCTCAGATTGCAGAAGGAATTGCAGAAGGGAACATTGAGACTGTTCACGAAGTGGGTTTTAGGCTGTGAGATGTGAGGTTGATGGTTGCGGCGGGCGGCTGATTGGATAGTTTGGCGATCGGGAAGCTGATTTTTGCTGTGTTGGGGTCGGTTTGATGTTGAGAGGCAGCCTGCCGTTTCAGGCATTAATGCCCCGAACTTCGGGAATTTGGCTTTTATTCTAATGAAGGTAGCCTCTCAATCGGCAAACAGATCTCGGCAAATTGCATTATCTGCCTCTTGATCGCCAAACTGATGTCGTTTATAACGTTCGTGAAGCGCGAGACGCTGTCCGGGATGTTGCGACAATGGGTCATATGCCTGTTCGCCGTTCAACTGCTTTGCCGCGTGCATCCCGAAGCATAACCATTGTCATGACGATTGACGGACTGCCGGTTACGGTGACGCGTAAACCGATTAAAAACATGTATTTACGGGTTGCGCGCGGAACTGGCGAAGTGACAGTGTCTGCGCCGCTGCGGATGCGCGACGGGCAGATCGCCGAATTTGTGCGTTCGCGGCAGAATTGGATTGCGCAACAAATTGCTCGAGCGCAAACGCGCACGTTAGACGGCGGGTGCGATTCACACTGTGGTGACGGAGCTTCGGGCGTTGGCGGTGGCCAAGGCGAGGGGACCGAGGAGCCGCACTTTTTGGGTTGGACCGACGAACGAAAGCAGCAGGCTGCGCATATGATCAACGCCGCACTGCCCGGATTGCTGGCCAAGTGGGGGCCAGTTATTGGCAGGACGCCTACGCATATTAGTTTGCGGATTATGAGCTCACGATGGGGGTCGTGCACGCCAAAAACCGGTCGTATTCGCCTCAACCTGCAATTAGGACTGATGGACCCGAAATTCTTAGAATCGGTATTGGTTCATGAGATGACTCATTTGTGGAATACACGTGGACACGGTCCCGAATTCCAACAACGCATGGACATGTATCAGCCCAATTGGCGGCAACTCAAGCGTGAACTCAACCGCCAGCCAATACTGTGACGGCCGTAAGTCAGCATTAAGGACTGGATTGTGCTGAGTTACGGCCGTTTGAGACACGCAAAACGGCCGTAACTCAGCAGTAGGTACGAGATACTGCTCAGTTACGGCCGCGTTTGCTTGGTGTTGCTGCTTCATGGATCGGCAACACCAAGGCGTGGAATCTTACCTACTCACGCAAGGTGAGAGCGCATAAACCACTGGAACTTTTCGAGCTGCTGGACGTGATCCTGAATCACGTTGGAGCTGATCACATCGAGCTCATCCAACTCAGCGATAGCCTTACGATCGTCAGCGATGAACGCATCGTAGTACTCAATCAGTGCCTCAAGATACGCGGTAGTGCCAGCGCGACCCTCAACGTCGAACGGCTTCCACGTACGGTTGCGTACGATCGCGTCCGCACGGCCATCCGGAGTGCCGCCCAACGTGGCGATACGCTCAGCCGTTTCGTCAGCCTGAGCCAGCACAGACTCGACCTCCGGGTCAAGCATCTCGTGCACGGCAATAAAATTCGGGCCGGTCACATTCCAGTGCGCGTGCTTGAGCACGAGCGCGGCCTCTTGCTCTTGGCTGAGACGATTTTGCAGGATGGCGATGGCCTTTTCGGAAGTGGCCTCGTCGAGTCCGGGGACAACGAATGCAAGCGTCATGACTTGCTCCTTTCGGTTGTTGGCTTCTTGTGAAAGCTGGGTACCATCCACTCTACGTGCCAGCGCATCACGCCACGCGCGGCCGTTCGTTGGCAATATCACATAGTCCCTTGAGTATCGCTCGCCATCGATGCTTCTTTCGGGCTCCTGATTAAACTCCCAAACGACCGTAACTGAGCACTAACGTTTCGTTCCTGCTGAGTTACGGCCTCGAGAAGGCCAGAAAAAGGCCGTAAGTCAGCAGTAGGGATGAGATACTGCTGAGTTACGGTCTCGAATGGGTCCGCACAAGGCCGTAAGTCAGTAGTAGGGATGAGATACTGCTCAGTTACGGTCTCGAAAGGGTCCGCACAAGGCCGTAACTCAGCAGTGGGGACGAGTTCCTGCTCAGTTACGGTCTCGAATGGGTCCGCACAAGGCCGTAACTCAGTAGTAGGGATGAGATACTGCTCAGTTACGGTCTCGAAAGGGTCCGCACAAGGCCGTAACTCAGTAGTGGGGACGAGATACTGCTCAGTTACGGCCTTTTCAAGGCCCGGGCGCGACCGTAACTGAGCACTAACGTGTGGGGGTGCGGGGAGGGGGGTGCTTTGTCTGATGTCCTAGCGCGCGGGAGAGGTCACGCCGCGGCGGAATCGGTTGTGGCGGCCGGTGTGTCCGCCTTGCGCACTTCGATCGTTTCGATGCGTCGGCCGTCGACCTTGGTGATCACCATGTCATAGCCGTCGTCGGAGTGCAGTACTTCGCCGACCTCACCCATCTTGCCGGTCTTGGCAAGGAAATAGCCAGCCACGGTCTCATATGGACCATCCTCAAGCTCAATGCCAGTCAGATCGTCGAAATCCTCGATCGTCATGCCGCCGTCAACCGTCGCCACGCCGTTGACAAACGCGCTCTTGCCATCCGCTCCAGACTTGCCCGACTCCTCCGGCAGATCGTATTCGTCACGAATATCGCCCACCAACTCCTCAGTCATATCCTCAAGCGTGACGATACCGTCCGTGCCGCCGTACTCGTCAATCACCACAGCCAAGTGAATGCCACGCTTGCGCAGCAGCGACAAGCTCGGCAACAACTTCGACGTGCCCGGCAGCGAAATCCCCTCGCGCGTTACGTCGGCGACGGTTTTCGCGTTCGGATCGCGCACGTCAAGCAGATCGCGCACGTGAACGAAACCGATCACATCGTCGAAATCCTTGCCGGTGACCGGGTAACGCGAGTACGGCATCTCGCGCACGTACGCGGCCGCATCGGCGATCGACTGCGAGCCATCAAGGAAAACAACGTCCGCGCGCGGCCGCATGACCTCCGCGACGATCGTTTCGGACGCATCGAACACATCGTCGAGAATCATGCGCTCGTCCTTGCTCAGCGACGAGTTCGTGTTCACGAGTACGCGCAGCTCGTCGTCGCTCACCTCGGACTCGGTTTCGTTCGGATCGAAACCAAGCAGACGGACGATACCGTTCGTGTTCTTGCCGATCAGCCAGATGATCGGACGGCAGATCGTGGCGAAAATGTCGATTGCGGGCACGACGGCGCGCGCAATCTGTTCGGTGCGTTGCATGGCGATACGCTTCGGAACCATTTCCGAGATCACGATCGAGCAGTACGAGATGATGAGCGTGAGGGTGATCGTGGTCAGCGGTGCGGCGATATGCGCGGGCACACCCCAGCTTTCGACAATCGGGGTGATGTACGGGGAGATCGACGATTCACCGAACGATGCGGATAGAAAGCCGCACAGCGTTACGCCGATCTGCACGGTGGACAGGAACGTGTTGGGGTCGCGGGCGATCTTTGCCACGCGCGCGCCGCGAGCATCCTCCTGTTCCATTTGGTCGATCTGCGAACCGCGCAGGGAGACCAGCGCGAGCTCGGTTCCAGAGAACACGGAGCCGAGCAACAGAAACACGAAAATCAGCAGGATGTTCAAACCAAGTGACATGCCACTTACTTTAGGAGAGCGGGGCGTCAAGCGCGGGCGGTGGCGTGCTCTAGGGGCTGGCGCGGGGAGTGAGCGCAGTCGGCGATGTGCAGTGTTGGTCATGTGCGTGGCGGTTTTTGCTCGCTGACTGCATCGTAAGCGAGCAAAAACCGCCACGGGGGAGGTGACGTTTTGTTGGACTTCGTTGTTTGAATAGTCGTTCGCAACGATAGCACGCGCGTTCAGGCGACGAGCCCAAGTTCGATGCGTTTGTCCATGATGCTCATTCCGTATTCGGTCTTGATGCGCTTGTCCCTGTACCAGACCATGTACTCGTCCAACAACGTGATGAACTCGTCGATTGAGACACCTTGGAAGCCTCGCTTGTGGAAGAACTCCTGCTTGAGCCGGCCGAAGAACCCCTCGGCGGCCGCGTTGTCCGGACTGCAGCCCTTCGCGCTCATCGACCGAGTCAGGCCGTGCTCCTCGCAGATGCGGATCCATTCGTCCCACCGGTAGTGGCATCCCCGGTCCGAGTGGATAATCGGCGTCTCGCCGGGCCTGAGCGTGGCGCACGCGTCCCCGAGCATCCCGTTGACCAATGCGGCGTTGGGGCTCGTGCCGATCGTCCAGGCGACCGGCATACCGTCGTAGCAGTCGATGACCGGCGACAGGTACACCTTGCCCGCCGGGATCCTGAACTCGGTGATATCCGTGACCCACAGCTCGTTCGGGTTCGCGGCATGGAAGTCGCGGTTGACGAGGTTGGCGGGCGCGCCGCCGATCTCGCCCTTGTACGAGGAGTAGCGCTTCGCGCTCTTGAACACGGGCACGAGCCCGTGGGCCGTCATCAGGCGCATGACGCGTTTTGCG
>NZ_MWWY01000004.1 GCF_002259755.1 Bifidobacterium hapali | reverse complement strand
GCGATTGGTAACGGGTGACCGGTGCGCGGGACTCGTGGCCGCCGTGAACGAACTGTTGCCGGAGGCGCGTTATCAGCGGTGCATGGTGCATTTCGAACGCAATATCCTCGCCAAGGTCAACCCCAGAAACCGGGAGTGGGCTGCGGACGCGCTTAAGGCCGTGTTTGCTATGGAATCACGCGACAAGGCGTTGGAGAAGGCGGAATCCGTCGCCAAGGAACTGGAGACAAGGAAGCTCAGAGAGGCTGCCAAATGCCTGCGCGAAGGCATTAGCGAGACGACGACCTACCTGCTCGACGACTATCCGAGGGAACATCGCCGGCGCATCCGTACGAACAACATGATCGAACGATTGAACCGCGAGATCAGGCGACGCACGCGCGTGGTCGGCTCGTTTCCGGACGGGCGGAGCGCGTTGATGCTCGTCTGCGCGCGCGTCCGCTACGTGACCTCGAACGAGTGGTCGACGCGCCGTTACCTCGACATGTCCCGGCTCGGTGAGAGCGTACCAGTAGCGAACTGATCATCGTCGCAGAGCCGGGCGAAGACCAAAGTGCGCAAGAATCCGGGCACTACCATTACTGCGACGTTTACTCAATGTGCAAATAGATTTTGAACTGTTACCGTATTCTTTCCGTGAATTTTTGGCGGCTAATGGCATTGTTGACGCGCAGTTACTAGGTCGCAATGGCAAGACTGGGTATTCTGCCTCGGAACGGATGACACTTACGAAAACCATGCAAACGTATCTGGAGTGTGGTGGATTTCCGGCTGTACAGGATTTACCTGTTGCGCAGAGGATTGCATTATTGCAGTCCTATGTGCAACGAGTGGTTTCGCGAGATGTGGTCGAACGACACGATATCGCTCGACCACGAATAGCAGCGGTGACAGCGCGGCGCGTGATGGGTTCTATTGGCAAGCAACTATCAGTACGCAGACTTGAGAATGATTTGCGCTCGATGGGATTACCGACAAGCCGTGAGTTGTTGGCTGATCTACTGGATTACTTTGAGGATGCTTATCTCATGTTCCGCATGCGGGAGTTTTCTGTATCGTTGAGTGAACAGACCACGACAATGCCGAAAATTTATGCGATTGATCCGGGATTAGCTGCTGCGTCAAATGCGGCTGGAGTGCGTGACGATGGTCAGCGATTGGAAAATGCTGTGTATCTTGAACTTCGGCGACGAAATGTTGGATTCCGGCGTGATGGCATATCGTCGTGTCGTACGAAAGCTCACGGATATGAGGTTGATTTTGTTGTCGGCGATCTATTGGAACGTGAACAGTATGAGTTATATCAAGTCACTGCGAGTATGGATGATGCGGCAACTGCTGAGCGAGAAACTCGCGCGCTATGGGAGCTGATGGAAGAGCAGGGGCTTGACTCTGGCATCATTATCGTTGGCAACGGGTCGAAACGAGATTGGCTACGTGACGGGAAGGTTATTCACCAGATTCCTGCGTGGCAGTGGTTTCTCGAACTGCCGTCGACCGTTGGATGAGTGGTTGACGGTCGGCGACGTAGTAGGACTGAATGATCGAGTATGCTCAGTTACGATCGAATCAGTTATGATCGCGTTCGATCAGCCACGGAACCGCGATCGATAAGCATGGGATCAACGAAAACATGCTGGATTGCAGCATCTGCTTCTCGGATACGATGGTCCAGCGTTTGGATTGCTGTTTCAGCGAGATCTCGGGCAGAAGATCGCAGTACAGTTAGTGGTCGTGAGCTCGGAGTTGCGAATCCGTCAATCGAAATCAGTGACACATCATCCGGTACTCGCTTGCCGCGACGTTGCAGTACTTGTGCAATCGCGATTGCAAGATAATCGGAATGTACAAGCATCGCAGTCACGTCAGTATCAATGATCTGGTCAACGATTTCGTCCACGCCGTGCGAATCGTATGGTTGAATACCGTCACAGATAAACGGGCAAACGATACGGCCGTCACTGTCATTGACTAACTCACGCCAGCTTTTTTGAATGATGGCTGACGTTGGTGTCTCACTAAACGCTGCACCGATACGTGTGTGTCCGCGATCGAGAAAGTGCACTGCAGCTTTACGCACACCATATGGATGATTGGTACGCACAGAATCCACGTAACAAGAACCGAACAGTGGCTGATCACGTTCGATCACAACTATAGGGTTTTGCACATGTTTGATCTGTTCCCACGCCTTTTGACCAGATTGCGGATGTGAATTCGGTGCGACGATCAAACCGAAAACGTTCGGATCTCGGTCTAATTCTTTGATGATTTCGGCATCGGGGGAGCCCTCGTCGTAGGACGACTCGTGCACGATAAGCCCTTCAAAGCCAAGCAGTTTGACGGCAGTCTCCATGTATGCGATCACGCCCGGCCAGAAGAAACTTGGTTCCGGTAGCATTACGCCGATGGATGGATGGATGCCGTCTGCTGTTGGTCCTTTGATAATGTGGAAATTAGCTGATGGTAAGTCGCCAGTTGTGGCTGTACTGTCTGCTGAAGTGGCGGATGCAGCAGAAGGCGTTGCCTTTACTGCTGATTTGGTGGTGGTGACTTTGCGCGCTGACGGGTCAATGCCGTCGCCAACGGACATAGCCCCACCGCGAATACGGCGCACTAGCCCGGCATCTGCTAACTCACCGAGGTCGCGACGGACAGTGATTTCTGTAGTCGAGAATAGTTTGGCGAGTTCTGGCACAGTCACCACATTCTGACGAGTGAGCAGGCTTAAGATCATATCGCGGCGCTCAGCGGGCAAATAGTCGCGCTGCACACCGTCCGTCACCGTTGTCGTGTTCCGGCTATCCCGGGATTTGGGCTGTGACATCATTCCACTTTCCGAGGGCGCCCCGTGCGGTTGGCCACATCGCGTTATGTAGCTAATCGATTGAGCGGTATTGATCATTTATGCTTACCGTATTGTACGTGATGGGGTGATCTTTGTGATATCTGTCGGTATTACTGTGAATTCCTGTGCGATTTACTGTCCGCCTGTGCTATTGATGAGCGTATTTGTGTGTAATCGTGAAGAAAATATGCGTATTGCGACACAATGCAATGATTAAAGTTGATTATATCCGATCAGTGTGTTAACGTTAACGTATTCGATGCAACAGGACAGTGATGTGCTGGAGCAGCGGAGATACCACACTGCAGACACTGTGCGACAGCGACGTTCTGCACAGCGCGATAGCCAGAAAGGATGAACATCATGGAACAGCAACACTATTACGATAATGGATACGATTCGCGCGGAACCGCGACAGTGATGTCGTCATCCGCTTCGTCAGTTGATTCAGACGACTGGGCTGCCCTTTTCGCCGGCCTCGCTGCTTAATTGTGTTCAAGAATCAGCACATAACGACTAACGCCGTACTCTCTCACAGAGGGTACGGCGTTAGTCGTTTTCTCGTTACGTTATCAAAACTGCGTAAGAGATATAGATATATGGGATCAACGCTGATCGCACGACACGATATATCAAAACTGATTGAAAGTGATTAAAAGTGAGTGTATAATCAGAAACGATCAATATATTTGCGTTGTGTGAGCGCAGTTGGCAATGGTCGGCAACCGCTGACCACCTCTGCATGAGTAGTGGCAGATACTCGTCATCTCGCCGCTTACAACCACACGACGCCATGATTGTCAAGGAGAAAGCAATGGCGGTCGCTCCGTTCAACGCGCAAGTTGCACGTAATCCACTTCGCACCAAAGCTCAGTGTGAGCAAGCACTCATCGACCTACTCACCCCCGGCATGGAACTCATGATCAAAAACGGTCGTTACGGCCGCTTTCGTATGAGTGATTCCGGTGCAGTATACAGCCAAGATCGCACCTCCTCCGAAGGTTTCGCCCGCCTTCTGTGGGGTCTCGGTCCGCTCTTCCACAACCGTGAGAACATTCGTCGCTTCGGCCACTGGTGGCAGTTCACCTGCGAAAGCCTCATCAACTGCACCGATCCAACTCATCCCGACTACTGGGGCGGTGACCTGACCGACTACGATCAGTTGTTCGTCGAAATGGGTGCCATCACCGCGTTCTTGTATGAGACAAAGTCCGAATTCTGGGATCACTTGACCACTGAGCAACAGAACAACATCTTCAACTGGCTCGAACAAGTCAATCACAAAGTCTTACCGAAAACCAACTGGCTACTCTTCCGCACCCTCGTCAACAGCTGGTTTGCAGACAACGGTCACGAAGATCATGCCAAGCTCGTGCAAGACGATTTCGATATCACCAACTCGCACTATCTCGGCCACGGTTGGTCGTACGACGGCTATGTCAATCAGATCGACAACTATATTCCATTCGCTTACCAGTTCTTCACGCTCGTGCTCGTCGGCCTGACCAAAAAGAACGGCAAGCAGGAGCAGCTGCTCAAGGAACGTGCCACGGAGTTTGTGCCGAGCTACGCCAACTGGTTCACTTCGGGCGGTGCCTGCCTGCCGTATGGACGTAGCCTCGACTACCGTTTCGCGCAGGCCGCGTTCTGGGCTGCTGCATCATTCGCTGGCGTCAAGCCGCCAGCAGGCTGGTCAATCGCCGACTTCAAGCACTTGCTGCTGGGCAACCTGCGCTGGTGGTTCTCACAGAACATCTTCCAGTCCGATGGTCTCATCCCGATCGGCTACGCATATCCGAACATGAACATGGCCGAAGGTTACAATGGACCGGCGTCCGCATATTGGGCGCTCAAGACGTTCATCTTCCTGTGCATCCCTGACGATGATCCGTTCTGGCAAGTGCGCGAAGCCGAGGACTTCAAGTTTGAACCGGTTAAGCTGCAGCCTGAGCCGCGTATGCTCGTCGTGCATAGTGCCAACGGACGCGAAGTGCAAGCGTTTACTGCTGGTCAGCACAGTCACGAGCATGCACATGCGAACGCCAAGTACGAAAAGTACGTGTACTCCACCACGTTCGCGTTCTCGGTACCGAAGGCTGCGGTACTGCTCAAGCAGGGTGCGTATGACAGTACGCTTGCAGTGAGCGAAAGTGATCATTACTGGCAGACTGCGTATGGTTACGAAGATTACGCGATCCACGAAGACTACGTCTATTCCGAGTGGAAACCGTGGAAAGACGTGGATATTAAGAACTTTGTCGTTCCGAATATGCCGTGGCACGTACGCGTGCATGTGATCGAATCTGATCGCGAATTGCACCTTGCGGAAGGTGGCTTCTCGCTACCTGACTATGGTGAGATTATCGAGACGGGTACGCCAAACGCCGTGTTTTACCGTACTGAGCAGGGCATTATCGGCCTTGTTGGTGCAGAAGGTTTCGACGTGGAACTGTCTACGCCAGAACCGAACGTGAACATTCTCTACCCCAAGACGCGTATTCCGCTGCAAACGCGCGTCATTGAACCGGGTAAGTATGTGTTCGTTTCGCTTTACCTTGGCGATGCGGAAGGCGAGTCGCTGGACGCTGACGGTAAGATCGCGATTCCGCAATTCCACCTTGACGGCAACGTGTTAACGGTTGGCAGCAAGACGGTGACCCTTACCGAACTTGCGTGATTTCTTTCTCCTAAGGACTCTCTCAAAAAGTGATATTCCGGCGGTAGGTGATCCACTTTCCGCCGGAATGTCACAGGAATTAGCCGGTTTGTGTGACATGTCGGCGGATATCACCGGGATCTCCGCCGGAATATCACGTTTTGGACCGGATTTGTGTGATATCCCGGCGGATAGGTGGCATGTCTCCGCCGAAATGTCACAGAAAGCAGTCCCATTGTGTGATATTCCGGCGGAATAAAGGATTATTACCGCCGAAATGTCACACATAGCATCTCGTCACGCCCAGATATTCGATAATAGAGAGGCAAATAAGACCGTAAGCTGACATCACACGACGCACGACACATGACATCTGCACTAGATGCTTAATGCAAAAGGGGCTTCCTTTGAAAAGGGAAGCCCCTTTCCGCATATAACGACACGTAACATGATCAATTTTTGTGCGATTTTGGTAGAACGTGGTTGAAAATGTTTCATCGTGCTATACTGGGAACTGGAACTGGGACGATACGGCGACGTCACACAGACGGCGCGATGGCGTGCCGTCGCAGTCTCACCGAAAGTCCACTGAAGTCCCAATCATGATGACAAGGAGACTATCATGACGACCATTCTGGTCACCGGCGGTGCCGGATACATCGGTTCGCACACCGACGTCGAGCTGCTCGAGCAGGGCTACGACGTCGTTTGCGTCGACAACTACTGCAACTCCTCCCCGAAGTCGCTCGAACGCGTCGAGGAGATCACTGGCAAGAAGGTCAAGTCCTACGAAGGTGACGTGCGCGACGAAGCCCTCATGGATCAGGTCTTCACCGAGAACCATATCGACTGGGTCATCCACTTCGCATCCCTCAAGTCGGTCGGCGAGTCCGTCGCTAAGCCGATCGAATACTACGACAACAACCTCAACAGCACCATCTCGCTGCTCAAGGTTATGCGTAAGCACAACGTGAAGAAGATCATCTTCTCCTCGTCCGCCACCGTTTACGGCACGCCGAAGCAGCTGCCGATCACCGAGGAAACTCCGACCGGCGGCACCACCAACCCGTACGGCACCACCAAGCTGTTTGAAGAGCAGATTCTGCGCGACGTGCACGTTGCCGACGACTCGTGGACCGTCGTCATCCTGCGTTACTTCAACCCGGTCGGCGCCCACCCGTCCGGACTCATCGGCGAGGACCCGAAGGGCATCCCGGCCAACCTCACCCCGTACGTCGCCAAGGTCGCGATCGGCGAGCTCAAAGCTGTGCAGGTTATGGGCGACGACTACGACACCCCCGACGGCACCGGCGTGCGTGACTACATCCACGTCGTTGACCTCGCCAAGGGTCACGTTGCGGTCATCGGCAAGATTGACAAGCCGGGCGTGTTCACCTACAACCTCGGCACGGGCCACGGCTACTCCGTGCTGCAGGTCATCAAGGCGTACGAAAAGGCCGCCGGTCACGAGATTCCGTACGTGATCGTGCCTCGTCGCCCTGGCGACATTGCCGCGTGCTACGCCGACTCGTCCAAGGCTGAGCGCGAGCTGGGTTGGAAGGCTGAGCTGGGCATCGACGACATGGCTGCGTCGTCGATGAACTGGCAGACCAAGAACCCGAACGGTTACCGCGACGCCGAGTGAGTGCGGAACGGTTGGTCGGCTGACTGATCGTTCGCATAGCAGGCTCGCATAACAGGCCGTAAGTACGCGCTAACGTGATATTAGTGCGCACTTACGGCCTATTTTTGTGTCCAAAACGACCGTAAATATGCAGAGATATGCTGTTAGTGCGTATTTACGGTCTGTGTATACAGTTCGCATATGGTAGGGAGGATGCGCATGGTTGCGTATTGCGTGATTCCAGTGAGTTCGCTGGAAAAAATATTGCCGGGCGATGATGCTCGGTCACTTACGCCGATTCGTGACGTGAGTGGACTGGCAGGGGAGACGGTTTCGTTCCAGTTGGCGTATCGAGTTGAGCATGATCGGCGATGTGATGCGGACTTTGGTTTGGCGGATGCGAGGGACGAGGACCGGTCAGGCGCTGACGATCGTGTGCCATTGACTGTCGCATCGACGGAGGTTGCATCAAGGTGCGTGAACGAGTTCGTTACGCGAGTCTCGTTGCGTGGCATGTTCGCTGAATATGCGCATGTACGAGTTGTGCGTGACGTGCCGGTTGATTTTCCTTGCTATCCGGGTCACACGGATGACATGTATTTGTCTGAACAACCCGGCCTGTATCCAGATTTGTTGCAGGATACGAATGGTTGGGTATCGTTTATGCCAGATCAGTGGCGATCATTATGGATCGATATTGATCTGTCCATTACTGATCACAACTTGGATGGTGGTATTGATGATGCGAAAACGCCGTCAACTATCGCTGATCGAGGCGAACTCACGATCAGTTTCGCCACTGAAGACGGCACAATTGTGCAGGAATCATCAGTTATGATCACGCGTATTCCCACGTCGCTACCAGCGCTCACGATTGCGCACACTGAGTGGTTCCACGCTGATTGTCTTGCTCAATACTATGGTGTGCCAGTATGGAGTGAAGAACATTGGCGTATCGTGGAGCGATTCGTGGCGCTCGCAGCCAAGCGTGGCGTGACGATGATCTATACGCCGCTGTTCACACCTCCACTTGATACGCAAATTGGTGGTGAACGACCGACCACACAGCTTGTTGGCGTTACGCAAGCAGATGATGACTCATGGTCGTTTGACTTCACACGACTTGAGCGTTGGGTCGCGATGTGCAAGCGCGCGGGTATTCATCGGTTTGAAATGAGCCACCTGTTTACGCAGTGGGGTGCTGAGTACTGCCCGAAAATCGTTGCCACTGTAGATGGTGTCGAACGCAAAGTGTTCGGGTGGAATACTTCAGCGACCGGCGACGGATACCCTGAGTTTCTTGCCGAATTTTTACCGGCACTTGATCGCGAATTGCGACGGCTTGGCATCGCTGATAGTACCGTGTTCCATGTTTCTGATGAACCGACTGAGGCGAATCTCAATTCGTATTTGGCAGCGAAAGCTGTGGTTGCTCCGTATCTCGCGGATTATCCGATTATGGACGCGTTAAGTCATGTTGAGTTTTATAACAGCGGTGCCTGCGAGCATCCAATTCCTGCAGACAATGCGATCGAGCCGTTCGTTGCCGTTGGCGTCAAGGATTTGTGGACGTACTACTGCTGTGCGCAGACGACGGATGTACCTAATCGCTTTATTGCGATGCCGTCATATCGTAACCGCATACTCGGCTTCCTGCTGTATGTGTACGACCTCGCTGGATTTTTGCATTGGGGATTCAACTTTTACAACACTGAACGGTCGCGTCGTGCGATGAACCCGTATACGGAAACTGGCACGCCAGAAGGGTTTGCGGCTGGTGATGCATTCCTTGTGTATCCCGGTCCGGGTGGCAAACCAGAAGAGTCAATTCGTATCATGGTGCTTGAAGAAGCCCTCAATGATTTGCGCGCATGCCGTTTGCTGGAATCATTAACTGATCGTGATCATGTTGTATCAATATTGAGCGAAGGTTGTAAAGAACCGCTCATGTTTGCGCACTATCCGCATAGTGCAGCGTGGTTACTTGATCGTCGTGACGCAATCAATACCGCTATTGCCGAGCATATCAAGCAGTTTTGATCATAATAATAGCCTCAGCTCAACCATTGATGATCAAAAGTGATAAAAACAGATAAAAGGCGATTGTTTCGGATTGTCGTGATGCGCGGTTGTGTATAATAGTGATCGTTTCACGATGATGTTGCGGTTCGAATGATCGAACTGCCATGATCAACACTGACGACACGAGGGAGTGATCCTCATGACTGAGGCTCGTAATCCATTTACCTATGAATACTGGACGCGCACAACCGGCGATCTGTCCGAGCGTCGCGCACCGATCGCTACTCCGGTGATCGAAACTGATCATAACGGAGCGCAAACGGTCGTGATTGATCCGACTCGCCGTTACCAGTACTGGGAAGGTGCAGGCGCAGCCATCACCGACTCATCCGCATCACTGTTCATGCAGTCAATGACCGCCGAGCAGCGTCATGCCATCCTCACAGAAATGTTCGACCCTGAACAGGGCGGCTTCTCGTCTGTGCGTATCTCAATCGGTGCATGTGATTTCTCAAGCCAAGCATACTACTCGTACGACGATCTACCAGAAGGCGTAGTCGCCGACGCAGGTCTCAATTATTTCTCCATTGGTGAAGGCGAACCGGGCGCTCCCGACGCAACCAAGGATCTCAAGAACGTCATCCCTGTTCTGCAAGAAATTGTCGCCATCAACCCGGCCGTCAAAATCATGGCCTCTCCGTGGTCTGCTCCCGCGTGGATGAAGACTTCCGGCCGTCTCGACGGAGCCGGCCGTCTGCGTCTTGGTGAGTTCGTCGGTAACGGTTACCGTTATCAAGACACCATTGACTACGTGTACGCGCAGTACTTCGTCAAGTTCATCGCCGCATACGCCAAGTACGGCATCCGCATCACATCCGTCACTATGCAGAACGAGCCGAGCAACGGCTGCCCGTGGCCGATCACCGTGTGGACTCCGGAAGAACTCGCCAAGTGGGGCAGCGAATACCTGCGCCCGGCGCTCGACCGTACGTTCCCCGACGTTGAGATCTACTTCGGTGACGATTCGCTGCGCTTCTACCAGCGTCCGGTTTCCGATTACATGACCCCCGCGCAAGCCAACGCGTTCGCTGGCGCTGCGTTCCACACATACTCCGGCCTGCCCGAGTGGGTGCACAACGGTGCGCGCCAGTTCCCGCAGTGGAAGGCTGCGATGACCGAACGCCGCTGCATGCTCGACGAAACCGTGGACGAGGCCAGTCACGTCATGTTCGGCGAGATCGGCACTTGGCTCGTACGCAACGGCGTCGGTCTGATCAACCTGTGGAACATGGCGCTCGACGAGCAGGGCTTCCCAAGCTGGGCGGGCACGTCCGGCCGTCGCGGCGTGATCACGATCGACTCGTCCACTGGCAAAGTCAAGCGCAATCTTGAATACTTCATGCTGCGCAACTACGGTCAGGATGTTGCGGTCGGCTCGCAGCGCGTCGCGTCGACCAATCGCACGCCGGACGGTCGTCACGGTGGACTCGGTTCGGTTGCGTTCATCAACGATGCGACCGGCGATCTTGCGGCGATTCTGTACAACCCGACCGGCGAAGACATCGAGGCTGCGGTGACCGTGGCTGGCGAGGGCGCGCGTTGGCAGAAGGTGACGGTTCCGGCGTACGGCACGGTGAGCCTGCACAAGTCGAACCATCCGGTCAACGAGTCGCAGGCCCCGGCCGACGACGAGTTCAAGATCACCTACACGCCTCACCCGGCCGACGACCACGACGAGACGCTGTTCTAGCGCTGACCGAGGTTGAGCGCTCTAAGTGTCCGACCGACCGAGTGCTAGACCGGCTGATCGCCTAACCTGCTGAGCGCTCTGCATTGTATTAGTAGTGGCAGAAAACGCTTGCTGAGCATGCTCTCAGCGAGCGTTTTCTGCCACGCACTGCTCTGAGTGGCGGTTTTTGCTCGCTGAGCCCACGCTCAGTGAGCAAAAACCGCCACTACCAGCGCAACACCGCTTATCGCGCGATACCAATACTGTCGCGCTCCACGAAACGTGACTCAAACATAATCGGCCGCCGATTGTGCGGGTTATTCGTGTGCCGCACCGCCGCGAGCACTTCCTCAACCGCAGTTTCGCCTGCGCGATACCGCGCCAAATGCACCGTCGACAGCGTCGGTGTCACGAGCGCGCCGAGCTGAATATCATCAATACCTATAACCGACACATCAGTCGGCACCGCAATCCGTCGCGCTTGCAACGATGCGATAAACCCGATCGCCATAATATCGTTGTACGCGAGTACTGCGCTCGTCGGTGACTGTACGAACGCTTCACCACACAGAAACCCGCCGTGAAATGTCGGCTCGCTCGAACTGATACGCCGCAATCGCACACCATATTGTCCGCAAATCGCAGTCAGCGCGCGCCAACGAATGCCGTCCTGCCATGACGATTCCGGTCCAGCTAGATACGATAGTGACGCGTGACCGAGCTGCGCAAGCCGCGCGATCGCTGTTTCCATACCATTTGTCGGGTCGGCGATCACCGATTGAATGCCTTGAATAGAGCGGTTAATCGCGACCAACGGCTTGATTTCGGCGAGCTTGCGGATGCCGGCGTCTGATAATCGCGACGATGCGAGAATAATGCCGTCGATATGTCGACTAGCTGACTGCAATGCGGCGCGTTCGAGTTTGTCAGTCTCTTCCGAATCGATAACCATGAGGCCGTAGCCGTTGCGCAAACACTGATGTTGTGCGCTGCGTGTGTAGTCAGCGTATACCGGATTGCGTAAATCGGCGACGACGATAGCGAGTAGCCCGTTAGGCTTTCCGTCAGTATCGCTCATGCGTTGCGCGGTGACTGCTCCGGCGCGATATCCCAGTCGTTGCGCCACTTCGCGGATGTGCGCGGTGGTTTGCGCACTGACTCGGCCTGGTCTTGCGAACGCGCGCGACACTGTGGATGGTGCGACGCCTGCGGCCTCGGCTACGTCGCGGATTGTTACGCGGGGGGAGCGGTGTTGGTCATGCGCGGCCTGACTCTGTGTGAGGTGGTGTTCGGTGGCGTCGTCGTTGCTCATGGATGCCTCGTATTTCCGACATTGGTGTGGGCGTAAGCTGTTCGCGTCTATCGTACCGCCGGACGCCGTGTTTTGTTGCCATATGTTGCCGTGCGTTGTTTGTGCGTGGCGGTTTTCTCTCGCTGCGTGGTGCGTTAGCGAGCGTTTTCCGCCACTGAAAATAACGCGTGGCAGAAAATGCTCGCTGAGGTGTGCGTCAGTGAGAGAAAACCGCCACTCGAAACAGTGCGTGGCGGAAAACGCTCGCTGAGGTACCGCTCAGCGAGCGTTTTCTGCCACGCGGGATGGTTGGGCGCGTGGCGCGCGGGGCGTCAGGACGGTTGGTGTGGGGACATTAGGTTGGTTGGTATGGGGCGTTGGGATGATCGGGCGTGTGATGCGTGTGGCGTGTGTGGCGTGTGTGGCGTGTGTGGCGTGTGTGATGCGTGTGATGCGTGTGTGACGTGTGTGACGTGCGTGGCGTGTGATGCGTGTGACGTGTGATGCGCGTGGCGTGTGTGGCGCGTGACGCGCGTGATACGAGATGCGGCCGGCGGCAAACGTTGGCAACAAACGGACGGTTTGTTGCCAACGTGGGACTATAGAGCCATGACTCAACCAGTGCAGTTTGATTTGAATCCCGATCGCCTGCTTCCCCCCGAACAGCCCACGCGCGATATCGCCCGCACGCTGTACGAATCGGTGAAGGACCTGCCGATCATCTCTCCTCACGGCCATGTACCAATCAGCTGGTTCGCTGAAGAACAACATTTCTCCGACCCGACCAGCCTGTTCATCACGCCTGACCACTACGTCACCCGCGTGCTGCACACGCAAGGCGTCAACCTCGCCGACCTCGGCGTCAATCAGAAAAACTTTACCCCCGAACAGGCGCGCAACGCGTTCCTATTGTTCGGCAAGCACTGGAATGCGTTCGCTGGCACGCCAATGCGCTACTGGTTTGAGGATGCCCTGTACAACGTATTCGGCATCACCAAGAAGTTCGGTCCGGACACCGCCGGCGAGATCTACGACGAGCTGAACGCACTGCTTGCCACCGACGATTTCACGACCCGCAAGCTCGTCAAGAAGTTCAATATCAGCTTCATTTCCACCACTGACGATCCGGTCGACGACCTGCATCTGCACGATCAGGTGGCGGCCGATACCGCGTTCGGCGTGCGCGTCGCCCCATGCTTCCGTCCGGATAAATATCTTGAGCCGGGCCGCGTTGACTGGCCGGAATTGGTCGCCGCACTCGGCAAGGTTGCCGGCGTGGACACGTCCACGTACGACGGATACGTCGAGGCCATGCGCCGCCGTCGCCTGTACTTCAAGGAGCACGGTGCGGTCGCATCCGATCATTCGCATGCAGATGCCGGCACCGCGCGCCTGACCGATGCCGAGGCTCGCGAGCTGTACACACAGGCTCTCAAGGGTTCGATCAGTACAACCGACGCAACCCGTCTGCGTCGTCACTTCGTCAACGATCAAGCGCGCCTCGCTCAAACCGACGGCTTGACGATGACCATTCACCCGGCTGTCTATCGCAACTACGACTACCGTAACTTCGTCGCGTTTGGTCCGGACACCGGAGCTGACATCCCCGACAAAGTCGACTTCGCAGCTGGCTTGCGTCCTCTGCTCAACGAGTATGGCAACAATCCAGACTTCCACTTCGTCGCGTTCACGATGGACGAAACCGAATACTCGCGCTCGCTCGGCCCGCTCGCCGGATTCTACCCGGCACTGTACGTCGGTGCGCCGTGGTGGTTTATCGATGCTCCCGAACCGATCTTGCGCTACTTCCAAGCGGTCGTCACTGCGGCAGGATTCACCAAACTGTCCGGATTCATCGACGATACGCGCGCGCTGTGCTCGATTCCGGCACGTCACGACATGAACCGCCGTCTGACCTCGCGCTTTGTAGCCAGCCTCGTCGCCGATCATCGCCTCAGCCTTGAAGAAGGACTCGCGATCGTGCACGACGCGGTCGAAACCCAGCCGTCCAAGGTATTCAAGCTGTAAACCATCAGAAGGAAGTCGATCATCATGACTGAAACAACCCCCGTCAACCCCACCGATAAGCCGCGCCTGAGCCGCGCCGCACACGGCCGCCCGGCCGCCCCCGAACGCATCCTGCACCTCGGCATCGGCAACTTCACTCGTGCCCACCAAGCCTTCTACACGGAACACGCGCCGGACGCTGCCGACTGGGGCATCGCTGCATTCACCGGTCGCGCCGGCGACAACGTCATGCTCGAAGCGCTCGCCCCGCAAGATGATGTGTACACTCTCATCGTCTCCAACCCGGAAGGTGACCATTTCGAAGTCATTTCCTCCGTGTCGTCCATCCACTCCGCCGACGATATCGCTGCGATGCGCCGCTACTTCGCCGACCCGAACATCGCGATCGTCACGTCCACGGTCACCGAAGCTGGTTACATGCGCGACCGTAACGGCGACCTCGAAGTCGATCATCCTGACGTTGCAGCTGATCTCGCCGCGCTCAAAGCCGACCACGAAACTAACGAACTGATCACGATCCCAGCTAAGGTGACCGCTGGTCTGCTCGCGCGCCGCGCTGCCAACGCTGGCGCGATCACCATTCTGCCGTGCGACAACCTCGCCGGTAACGGTGCAGCATTCCGCAAGGTCGTTGAACAAGCCATCAAGGCTGTCGATCCGAGCCTGTTCGACTGGGCGAACGAGAACGTCGCATGGGCGACCTCCATGGTCGACCGCATCACGCCGCGCACCACCGATGCCGACCGCAAGACCGTTGCCGACAAACTTGGTTGGTACGACGAGTTCCCGGTACGCACCGAACCGTTCATCGAATGGGTCATCCAAGGCGACTTCCCGAAGGGACGCCCGGCATGGGACAAGGTCGGCGCGGTCATCACCGACGACGTGACCCCGTACGAACACCGCAAGCTGTGGCTGCTCAACGGTGCGCACACGTCGATGGCGTACATCGGCACGCTGCTCGGCGTCAAGACTGTCGGCGAGGCGATCGCCGATCCGACGATCAACGCGTGGGTTAACGAATGGTGGGATTTGGCAAGCGGTTACCTGACCATCTCCACCGACGACTACCGCGCCAAGCTGCTCGAACGCTTCTCCAACCCGCGCATGCACGACAGCCTGCTGCGTATCGCCGCCGACGGTTCACAGAAACTGCCGGTACGTATCGCGCCAGTCGCTAAGAAAGCGCTTGCTGACGGTAAGTCGATCGACCCGGCCGCGCGTGCGGTCGCCGCGTGGATTCTGTTCCTGCGCGCTCACGGCGAAACCGATGCGCAGGACGCATACCTTGACGACGTGCTGCCGCTGGCGAAGGCCGACGGTGCGGACGCGACGCGCAACGTCGTAGCCTACCTCGACAAGGAACTCGCCGCATCCGACGAGTTCGTCGCGGCAGTCGATGCGCAGAAGGAAGCGCTCGCGTCTGAAGCTGCCAAGCGCGCCTGAACGGTCATGCGGCCCCAGACGGCAACGGCCGAGAACAGGGCGTAGCCACTGCGGGCCTTGCTAGGCAATCGCGGCCATGTCCGGGCCGCATACCTGATTTTTTCCAAAAATCCAGAAAGGAAACCAACATCATGGCAATTGAAAAAGCCGAAGTCTTCGTGACCAGCCCTGGTCGTAACTTCGTCGTCTTCCGCATCACTACCACCGACGGTGTCGTCGGCCTCGGCGACGCAACCCTCAACGGTCGCGAACTCGTCGCTGCGGAATACTTGAAGACTATCGCCCCGTCGCTGATCGGCAAGGACGAGGACAACATCGAGGACATCTGGCAGTACCTGTACAAGGGTGCGTACTGGAAGCGCGGACCGGTCACGATGGCCGCGATCTCCGCAGTCGACGTTGCCCTGTGGGACATCAAGGCCAAGAAGGCCGGTGTTCCGGTTTACCAGCTGCTCGGCGGCGCATCGCGCACCGGCATCCTGACCTACGCGCACGCGTCCGGCGTTGACCTGCCGAGCCTGTACGACAGCATTGACATGTACCGCGACCTCGGCTTCAAGGCCACCCGTATTCAGTACGCGCTGCCTGGCATTCCGTCCACCTACGGCGTCGCCGCATCGGCCAACGCCCAGCAGGGCGAAGGCGAAAAGGGCGTGCGCTACGACTACGAGCCGGCTCGCCGCACCACCGTCCCGGTCGAGGAAGTGTGGGATGCTCGCACCTACCTCAACACCATTCCGGGCGTGTTCGAGGAAGTACGTAACAAGTACGGCAAGGACTTGATCCTGCTGCACGATTCCCACCACCGTCTGCGCCCGATTGAAGCCGCTCGCTTCGGCAAGCTGCTTGAGCCGTACGACCTGTTCTGGATGGAAGACACCACGCCGGCCGAGGAAAACCAGCAGTACCTGCGCATCGTGCGCGAGCACACCACCACCCCGATCGCGATCGGCGAGATCATCAACTCGTGGTCTGATTACATTACGCTGATCGAAGAGCAGCTCATCGATTACGTGCGTTCCGCCGTCACTCACACCGGTGGTCTGACCCACATGAAGAAGCTCATGGCCTTCGCCGAGCTGTTCGGCGTGCGCTCCGGCTTCCACGGCCCGACCGACGTTTCCCCGGTTGGCATGGCTGCGAACCTGCACCTCGATCTCGCGATCCCGAACTTCGGTATTCAGGAGTACATGAAGCACTCCGACGAGACGCTCGAAGTGTTCCACACCTCGTACACCTTCAAGGATGGCTACCTGCACCCGGGCAACAAGCCAGGCCTCGGCGTCGACTTCGACGAGAAGCTCGCGGCGAAGTACCCGTACCAGCCGGCCCCGCTACCGGTCGACCGTCTGCTCGACGGCACCATGCACGAGTGGTGATCCACACGGTGACGGCAGTGAGCCTCGGTTGGTTCTCGTGTGGTAGTCGATAATTATCGACTACCACACGAGAACTGAGGTGATGCGTCGTCACCGTTCCAGCTGACTTCGGCTGGGCGAAGCCAAACAGGCAGGCTCCGCCCAGCCGTTTTTCGTGTGTTGCGGCCATGCGCGTCGGTGACGGAGGGCGTGACGGAGGACGTCTTGCTGAGATTCAGCGCTAAGTTTGTAGGTTTTCTGCAATCTGAGAGGCAGATTTGCGCAAGCTCCGGGTTCTTTCTGCAATCTGAGAGGCAGTGAGGCATTGATATCATCCATCTTTTTGCCCCCTAACTTGGTACATTGGCGCTGATGACGACAATGAACTGCCTCTCAGATTGCATAAAGATCTCAGCAAAGACGAAAATCTGCCTCTCAGATTGCAGAAAGCCTGCAGAAAGACTCTAAAACGCCCGCCAAAGAACCCGCCCTAGTGTTTTCCTAGATCCTGCGTTATTAACTCGTTAGTGAGAGCGGCTCCCTTGACAAGGGGAGCCAAGAGTTACCGTCACGCGTGGCGGTTTTCTCTCACTGAGAGCCGCTCAGCGAGCGTTTTCTGCCACGCACTAATATGCGTGGCGGTGTGTTGCCAAGGGGTGCAACGAACATCGTAAACGAACTTCTGATGCAGAATACTAGGTTTTTGTGATAAGGAGAATTACGTCATGACATCCACTACTACGACGTTGCCCGATGCATCGCAGAGCGACAATGTGCCCGTTGGTGTGACAATACGTGCCACCGACGTGGCCGCTGCGGCGAAGAATCGCAACGGCTTGACATACAAGGGTTTCGGCGTGCTCTCCGGCAACGCTACATCCTCGCTGCTCATGGACTACAAGGCCGAACACCCGGACACGTACTGGACGCTCGTGCGTACGCTGTATGGCGGCGATCGCCCGCTCATGAACACGGTCAAGATCGAAATGGGCAATGATCGCAATAATTCAACTGGCCCGAACGTGGCGACCATGCGTGACCGCGATGAATACCCACAGGTGCGCCGCGAGCCCGGTTTCCAGCTCGCCGCCGACGCTCGTCGCTATCAGTCCGGAGTGCATGTGAGCATTCTACGCTGGCATGCACCGACTTGGGTGCACACCAACGACGACGTGTACCGTTGGTACAAGAACACGATTTTGGCTGCCTACCGCGAATATGGCGTGATGGTCGACTCGGTTAACCCCGATGTCAACGAGCGCACTGCTGATCTTGATTGGATCGCCGAATTCGCTGACCGCGTGCACGGCGATACAGACGGGTTCCTTGGTGCTGGCCCAGACGACCCGAACGCCGGATTCCGCTCGGATGAGGAACGCGACCTGTTCCACGCGATCAAGGTAATCACGTCTGACGAGGAGACGACCGGCACGTTCGGTGGCGATGTGATCGCGAACCCGCGCTATTTAGCCGCAATGGACGTGGCTGCGTACCATTATTCGGTGGTGGATGATGCGGACGGTAATTTCACGCGTCTTGCCGACGAGTTTGACAAGGAAATTTGGAATTCCGAAGCGCAAGCGGTGTTCTCAAACTCGGCTGACCGCCCGAACAACACGATGGACAACGGTCTGGGAGAGCGTACTGGCACTGGTATCGGCGGTATCGGCGGACCGCTTGAAATGGCGAACACGCTCATCAAGGGATTCGTGAAGTCGCGTCGCACGGCTGCGCTCTACCAGCCGGCGATCGGTTCATGCTACGAGCACATGGAGTACGCGTCGAAGGAGCTGATTTCGGCGCGCGACCCGTGGAGCGGCTGGATGTATTACGACGCGGGTTGCGTGGTGCTTGAACATTTCGCGCGGTTTGCGAACCTTGGCTGGCAGTCAGGCGATGGTGCGACCGTTGCGGCCGGTCGTGAGCGCCCGATCTGGCGTGCCATCCCGCAAGCCAGCGGTTGCGAAGTCGGCGGCAACAATCCAGTATCCGAGGCGCGTCACGGTGAGCCGAGTTATCTGACACTTGCCGCGCCTGACGGCAGCGATCTAAGCATTGTGATCGTTAACGATAGCAGCCTGACCAAGACGTATCACATCACGATTGACCGTGCTCTGTCAGCGGCTGGCAAGCCAATCACGGTGTGGCAGACGCGTGCTGCTGACGCCGGCCAGCCGTACGATGCAAACTATCGCAAGCCGGTTACGATCGTGCAATCAGACGATGCGACCGCAAACGTAGCCGATGCTGCGACATACACAATCACGGTCGAACCGTGGAGCATGATCACTGCGACCACGCTCGACTCTGCGATCGTCGACCCGCAAACCGGCACGCTGACCGCGCGGCCAGAATACGCAACCGACATCCCGCACACCCCCGAAAATAGTCGTGCTGTGCTGGACGTTGACCCGGAACACGGCGTGCTGTACGTGGACGATTTCGCGTACGCCGACGCGTCCCCGGTTGAAACGTACAAGTTCGATCAGCTCATCACCGAGGATTACCTGACTTCGCGCGGCGGCGACCACGGTGCGACCCCGCGCTACACTACCGACACGAACGGCGCGTTCGAGATCGTGCCAGATGACGAGCGTGGCCATGTGCTGCGCCAGCAGATTGACTGGACTCACGCTGGCAACGCGTGGATTGAAGGCGACCCGCGCACGGCGATCGGCAACATGCGTTGGACGAATTACCGCGTGTCGGTCGACGTGAAGTTCGAGGATTACCCGGGTCGTGCGCCGTACGTGCTACTCGGCGCTCGCGAAATGGGAGGCAACAAGTTCACGACTGACATTTGCGGCGTGGATTTCAAGATTCGCGCCGACGGCGTGTGGCTGTTGCGTAACTTTGGTAACGAGGTACGTCGCGGTCATCTTGAGGATTTGCGCAAGCGTGCGGCTGAGGCGTGCGCTTCCGGTGTCGCTGACGCGCAGCCGTTCGCGACCGGCGCGGGAGTATGGAATACGATCGCTCTCGAAGTGAACGGCGACACTGCGACGGTGTTCGTCAACGGTGCGCAGGTCACGACGTGGTCTAATCCGGCGTTGCAGTCGGCTGGTCGCGTGAATCTTGGCACGAGTTTTGACCATGTGCGATTCTCGAATTTGCGTGTGGAGCGTGTGCAAGTGACGAGTGATGGCGCTGCCGGTGCGGCGGCGACTGAATTCGCGTCGCCGTACTACACGCAGCTGATCGACGACATGCACATGACGTCGTGGGATGACTCGTCGCACCAGATTCTGCGCTACGAAGGACCGTGGACGCATGATAACGGTCAAGGCATGTTCACCTACATGCGGACGATTTCGCGGGCGGAAACGCCGGGTGCGTCCGTGTCGTTGACGTTCGACGGAACCGGTGTGGATTTGTTTGGCCCAAGTGACGGTCGTGCGAAGCTCGATGTATTTGTTGACGGACGACTGTTCGCGGCTGGCGCGTCGACGCATGCGACTAACGGTTCGCTGCGTTGTCAGTTCCGTTTGGGCGGATTGTCTCGTGGTCGTCACACGGTCACATTCCGCACGGCGAACACGGCTGATTTCGCGCTCGACGCACTTGGTGTACTCGCGTAGTCGCGGATTGCATTGGATTGCGCGCGGGGATAAGCACGTTCCCTAGTTCACGTGTTCACGCGATGGCAAAATTAGGTAATTTGCCATCGCGTGCCCTAAGGATACAGTCCGCGGCTCTAAGCCAATCCTCAGGCTGCTGACTATACTGAGTGACCGTTGCATATGGGTTGAGGAGGTTGCACATGAGCGATGACAGCAAACGTAATGTGAACGATAACGAGACTAACGCTGCGTCGAATGCGCAAAACACTCAGCCCGGCGTGCTCACTGCCGAACAACAGGATGCGGTCGCTGCGCTCGCTGCCACGAATGTGTACGTCAAGCAGTCAAAGTGGAAGACATTCAAGGAACTGCCGAAAGACAAGAAATGGCCGTTTTTCGTGCAGCATTTCTTGCTCGGCACAGTCGCTGTGGTTGTTGCGTTAGCGGTTGTGATTTCACTCGTGGTGACGATCGTCACGCGTCCGCCGGAGCCGGAACTTTCGGTGGTTGGGTTCGATATGAGCCGGTACGATGCTCAGCTTGACAAGTTGAAGGCTGGGTTTGTTAAGGATCGTGCGATTGACGACGATCGACTGATCGATATGAACGGTGACTACAGTATTTCCGGTGACGGTTTTACTGATGATTCTGCCAAAGTGATGACGATGGTCACTGCCGGCGATATCAATATGATGATCGCGAGCAAGGATACATTCGCGCAGCTCAATCAGCGTGGACTTATTAATACGGCGTCGACGGTTGAGGATTCGGCGGTAATGGATGAGCTTGCGAACGCTGGTGTACTGGTTGATAAGAGCGGCGAGCCGACTGATGATGCAACACAAGCGTACGGTTTCGCGCTGTCGAAGTCGGCTACGTGGTCGTCGATTAGCGGGTTGCCAAGTGACATGATTATCGGATTTAGCAACGTGACTGATCAGACGCATCAACAGCGAGCTAAGCAGTTTATCACCTATCTCAAGTTTGAGTAATACTCACGAATCCACGTTGATGAGATTTACCGTACAACGGTGGATTCGCGCGCGACGAGGGTATATCCGACGGTCGTCGTTGTCGGCACTGGTCGCTTCCCAGCAGGCGCTTCGATCTGCTGGCGCAAGTTCATCACGGCCAGTGTGGCAAGCTGATTCATATCGACACTGATCGTACTTAATGACGGCACGAAAAACTCGCCAGAAGTCACGCCATCGAAGCCGATGACTTTTACGTCTTCGGGCACGCGTAGGCCGATATCTGCAAGTCCGCGAATTGCACCGATTGCCGAGGAATCGTTGAGGCAGAACAGGCCGTCGAATGGCATGCCGTCGCGTCCGCGGGCGCGAATCGCTTCGCGTGCATATGTTTCGTTCATGCCGACGAGAGGAATCACCATTGACTCGTCGTAAGGCAAGCCGAGATTAATAAGCGCTGATTTAGCGCCCATCAGGCGTAGCTTACGAGTGGTGGGTTTGGTGAGTAGCTCGTTATTGTCGATGAACGGCGGGCCGACGATACCGATGCGACGGCATCCACGTTCGGCAAGATGGGTTATAGCGGCTCGTGAACCTTCCTCGTTGGGGAACATGATGTTCGACACGAGCGTGCGTTCCTCGTATGTATCGATAAACAGTGCGGGGCGACCGTGTTTGATTGAGTCGACGAGTTCTCCGGTCAAGCCTGAAGCGTGGATAAAAACGCCGTCAGCAAGCGTGCCAGAAAACAGTGAGTTGGTCAGTGCATTGGTAGCGTTATCGGCGCGGTATTTGGTTTGTTGAAGGAATGGCACCATGCCAGCGTCGACGACCGCGTCTGACATGGCGGCGATGAGCTTAGAGTAGAACGGAATATCGTATTCGTTGACGATGATTTGGATAATGCCGCTGCGGCCTGATTTGAGCATACTGGCTGATGCGTTGGCGGTGTAGCCCATTTCGCGGGCGATGGTTTGAATACGATCGCGTGTGGCGTCGCTGATACCGGGAGCGTTGCGCACGGCTTTGGATGCGGTCATGGCCGAAACTCCCGCTGCTGCGGCCACATCTTTCAGCGTGACGGCTGATCGTTTCATGATGCTCCTTTGGCATGCTCTCTATAACTGATCTAACCCTACTTTAGGTTAACGATCTCTATGAATTATCGTTAAGTATATGCGTAATCTTACTGTCTCGTCAAATAAGTGAATAACGGGTGTTGCGACACGCCGAAAATTACGGTTAACTTTACGTTTTGTCATATTTTTCATTGAGTATAAACGTTGAAAATTCAACGTTTCTGCTGCTCATAGGTCAATGAACTTGAAGTTTTCTGTAACTTGATTTGCAGATTGATTATAAATGGCTTATATTGGTTAGCGTTAATCCCATGACGAGGTGAACCGACAACAGAGTTTGGTGTGGCGAGGTTTTTCTTCCTTTTCCTTCCGCGCCACACGAAACTCCCGGTCGAACCCGTGTGCGAAGAGCGCACACAAGAAAGGAACCAAGATGTCGAACAAAGGTGTGGCAAAGAAGGCTATGGCCGCAGTTGCGGCTGTGGGTGCCATGTCCATGATTCTGGCCGGTTGTGGCTCAAGCGGCGCCAAGGAGCAGACCAAGGATGGCAAGCCGCTAATCAAGGTCATGTTCCAGAACGCAACCAACCAAGATGTCAAGACCATGACATGGACTAAGGATCTCGAGAAGGCATGTGGTTGCGTCATTGAATGGTCGCAGGTCTCCGATACTCAGTGGGCTCAGCAGAAGTCTGCAACCCTGTCTGCTGGCAATCCTGCTGATGTGACCATCCGCGGATACCACCCGGCTGATGCCCAGAAGTACCAGTTCTTTGAGGATCTCTCCGATGACCTCGACAAGATGCCGAACGTTAAGGCATTCTTTGAAGAGCAGCCGGCTGCTAAGGGTATGGTCACCACGCCAGACGGCAAGATCTACACGCTGCCGCGTTACTCCGGCAAGAACTACAAGACCTCCGGCCAGCACCTGTTCATCAACAAGACGTGGCTCGATAAGCTGGGCCTGCAAGTCCCGAAGACTTGGGATGAGCTGTTCAAGGTGATGGAAGCGTTCAAGACGCAGGACCCGAACGGTAACGGTCAGGCCGACGAAATCCCGTACGCAATGCGTAACATGGGTTCTGACATTGGTTGGTGGTCCCCGCTGCTGTTCTTGAACTCCACCGGTATCTCCACCCAGTTCAACAACTCTCCGTCTCGTTATGGCGTGTATGTCGAGGACGGCAAGGTTAAGAACTACCTGATTTCCGACCAGCTGCGCCAGACTGTTGAGTTCCTGCACACGATGATTGAGAAGGGTTACAGCCCAAAGGATTCCCTGACGCAGGACTCCTCCAAGTACTACGCATCTCTGACTGGTAGTTCCGATGGAAAGACCGCTACCGTCGGTCTGGCTTTGACCAACGAGCCGAACGCGTTCGGTGCTGATTTGCGCGATCAGTATGAGGCAATCGAATGGCCGGCGTCTGCTGATGGTGTGACTGCTGCGGCTGACCACTCGCAGGATGAAGGTGCATTCGAGGATTACGGCGTGGCCGTGGCCTCCGATGCTCCGAACAAGGACGCGATCTACAAGCTCATCAATGCCATGTACGATGGCAAGGACCTGTCCATCCAGCAGCGCTTCGGTGCCTTCGGTGAATGGGTTACCAAGGAAGGCGACAATTCGTACACGGTCAACTCCAAGTTCTTCAACCTTGGTGCGAACGACAAGAGCCCGGCATTTGCTGATCGTTTTGCTGGCTGGATTCCGGACTCTGTCACTATCAACGGTGACGAAGCTGCTGCTCGTCTGAAGAAGGCTGATGACGTCTATGCCAAGCAGCTTGAGGCTGTTGGCAAGGATTACTTCCCGATCACCATTCTGCCGTCCGATGCTGATTCCACCACGCTGTCGAACAACTCCGCTACGTTCCTGTCTGCTGCACTGCCTCAGATCGCCAAGTTCATCCAGAACGGCGGCGCTGATGACGATGCAACGTGGGATAGCTACGTCAAGGGTCTCGAACCGCTGGGTATTGACCAGAATAACGAGCTCTGGCAGAAGTGGTACGACGACGCTTGGAAGAAGCTCAGCGAGTAATCACACTATTCAATCCAAATGTTGGTGAGTTTTTTGAAATAAGAGAAACTCACCAACACATACATATAACTTGGTTTTCCGTATGAGAAAGCCGCAAAAGATGAGTGCTCCCAATCAATCGGGAGCACTCATCATGAAAGAACCAAATCCACTCCATCCAAAGAGGAATCATGGTACAGAACACAGGCACGGGCGCGAGTGTAGCTTCGCAGACCGTCGACGCGGGTAACGCGGTTTCCGCGCCGGTTGTGGATAATATCGCAGCCCGCAAGCATCAGCCGCTGGTCAAGCGACTTGGTCGTCACTTCAAGCTGTATTGGCAATTGTGGACTTTCGTTATCCCCGCAATGTGCTTCACTGGTTTGTTTGCTTATGTCCCGATGTACGGCCTACTTCTCGCTTTCAAAGATTACGATCCGCGTAAGGGCCTTATCGGTGACAAATTTGTCGGCCTGAAATACTTTAACCAGTTCTTCCAGAACCCGCAGTTCGGTTTGATTCTGCGCAACACGGTCAATATCGCACTGCAAACCGTAGCTTTCGGCTTCGTCTTCCCGATTATTCTGGCTCTGCTCATCAACCAGATTCATTCGATGAAGATCAAGTCGTTCGTGCAGACCATCACCTACATGCCGCACTTCATTTCGACAGTGGTTATGGTCTCGCTGATCAACATCTTCCTGTCTCCTGACACTGGCATGCTCGGTCGTTTCTTTGGCGAACAGAGTCTGCTTGCTTACCCGCAGTTCTTCGCACCGATTTACTGGATTACTGAAGTTTGGCAGCACTGCGGATGGAACTGCATCATCTATCTCGCTGCACTTTCCGCAGTGGATACCTCACTGTATGAAGCCGCTAAAATCGATGGTGCTGGTCGACTCCAGCTTATCTGGAACGTTGATCTGCCAACTATTCTGCCGACTTGCGTGATCATGCTCATCCTGAACATGGGTGGTATTTTGAACGTCGGCTTCGATAAGACCTTCCTGATGCAGAACGCACTGAACCTGCCCGGTTCCGAAGTACTCTCCACCTTCATCTACAAGATGGGTATTATCAACGGTCAGATCTCGCTGTCTACGGCTGCAACTCTCTTCAATACATTGATCAACTTCTTCTTCCTCGTAATGACCAACTTCATCTCGAAGAAGTTCTCGGATACGAGCATCTTCTAAGGAACGGGTGAATCATCATGGCACAAGCAACTGTTTCTCCCACCGGCGTAGCGCCGAAGACCTCGTCTGACGATATTCCGTGGAATCCGAAGGTTACACAGCAGCGTACGTTCGGCGACTGGGTTGTTGATATTGTAATTTGGGTTATTCTGGCTCTCGTCGTACTCGCTGTTCTTTACCCGATCTGGTTTGTGATTATTGCGTCGTTCTCTGATCAGACGCTTGTTGCATCCGGCAAAGTGACACTCTGGCCGCTTGGCTTTAATGTCAAGGGCTACGAGATGGTGTTCTCCGACGATCGCGTTTGGCAGGGCTATCTCAACACGATTATTTACTCCGTGGTTGGTACTGCGCTTAACGTGGCGGTCACTATCCCAGCGGCGTTCGCACTGTCTCGTCGTGAGTTCGCTCCGCGTCGTATTATCATGTTCTTCTTCACGTTCACGATGTTCTTTGCGGGCGGCATGATTCCGAACTACCTGCTGTTCCGTTCTCTTGGACTGCTCGATTCAATGTGGGTATTCATTCTGCCGAGTGCGGTGAATGTGTTCAATTTGATCGTCGCGCGTTCGTTCTTTGAGTCGTCGATTCCTGAGGAACTGCATGAGGCGGCCCAGCTGGATGGCGAAAGCTACTACGGCTTCTTCTTCAAGATTGTGATTCCGCTGTCTGCTGCGATTATGGCCGTGATTATGCTGTACTACTTCGTGCAGCACTGGAACGACTTCGGTACTGGTCTTGTGTACATTCAGGATACTCATAAGCAGCCGTTGCAGAACGTGTTGCGTGATATCTTGCTTGCGAACAGCACGCAGACTGGTAACTCTTCGATGAGTGCCGGCGAGTTGCAGCTTTTCGCCGATCAGATTAAGTACGGCATCATCCTGATCTCCACCATCCCGCTGCTCATCCTCTACCCCTTCCTCCAGAAGTACTTCAACAAGGGTGTTATGGTCGGCGCAGTGAAAGGCTGATCTACGATCAGCCTTTCAGGAAAGCGCGGTGCGCTTTCCGGCTGCGCCGAGCGTAGCGGCTCGCCAATACAGGGCGAGCCGCGGAGCCAGCATTGAGTCTCGCCGTAGGCGAGTCCGTAATTGCAGGGCCGAAGGCGGCGCAGTGAAAGGCTGATCTACGATCAGCCTTTCAGGAAAGCGCGGTGCGCTTTCCGGCTGCGCCGAGCGTAGGGCTGCGGCAATATAGGCCGCAGCCCGGAGCCAGCATTGAACCTTCATCTCTACTCTTGCCGGGAACGTCCCAGAACCAAAGAAGTCTTGTTCTCCTTCCGCTTCTTCGTTCGTGGCCACATTCCCGGCTTTTTCTATAACAATTTCACGCACATACGGCCATTGTGTGTGGGCATCGGCTCTGGTGGGTTCTGCGTGGCGGTTTTCTCTCACTGAGCATCACTCAGTGAGAGAAAACCGCCACGCAGAACCCAGACGCACCCACCGCCCCACACACAGGACACCATCACACATCCCTAGAACAGGGAAAGGAACCCATCATGGCAACCACTCGATTGCCGCAACCGCAGGCGCCGGCCGACCCATACGGTTACCTGCTTGTCCATTTCATTGAAGATCCCGAGCATTATACCGAGCGCATTTACCTCGACATCTCCGAGGGTGACAATCCTGAACGTTGGCATCCGCTGAACGGTGGCAACCCAATCCTCACGTCATCGCTCGGCACCACCGGTGTGCGCGACCCATATTTGACTCGCAATCCCGAAACTGGTCGCGTGTACATCATCGCCACTGATTTGCGTGTCTTTGACGGCTCTGGTCGTGGTTCCGCGCCGGGCAGTCCGTGGTACGGATTCTCGCATCATGGAAGCACTAATCTCATCATCTGGTACTCCGACGATCTTGTTCACTGGAGTGAGCCGCACGCGCTCGATGTCTCTCGTCGCGCTGACGGCACGCACGCTCAACTCGGCTGTGCATGGGCTCCCGAAGCTTTGTGGGTTCCGGACTACTATCCTGAAGGTTCCGAAGCTGAGCACAACGGCAGTCGCGGTGCGTTCGTTGTCTACTGGTCGAGCAAACTATTCGCTGACGACGATCTCGACCACGTTGACGATGCTGTATACGATCGCGTGCTGTGGGGCGTGACGCAAGATTTCACCGACGCAACGTTCGAATACGGTGGCATATTTATCGACAAGCATCGTGCCACGATCGACACGACTATGCTACAGCGCGCTCTGCCAGACGGCACTATCCGCACCTATCGCGCGACCAAAGCCAACGGTACGCCAGTTGACGATCAGCCGACCGTGAGCCGCGGTATCTGGCTCGATGCAACCGACTCGCCGCGCTGGTGGGAGCCGTCGACCGAATGGCATGTGATTCAGGAAGAAATCGGTGCGGACTGGGTACCGAATCACGATCCTGCTGGCGTCGAGGGGCCGGCACTGTTCGCGTCGCACTCCGATGGTCGTGTGTATCTATATGTGGACGTTATTCCATCCATCGGATACCGTCCGATGGTGACATCCGATCCTGACCGTGGTTTCGACTACCTGCGTTCCGACGATTTCTACATGGCTCCGCACACCAAGCACGGCGGCGTACTTTCTCTGTCCCACGCCGAATATGACCGCTTGCGCGCGGCTGACGGTACACTGGGGTGATAACGTTCACATACGTTCGCGTAATGTGACAACCCAAGAGTTGACAACCCAGTGGTCTGACGTTGACAGTGGGTGCGGATTTCTTCATGCGGAGAGCCGCGCCTGTACTTTGCCGGCGTCGTAATGGAACTAAAGGAGCTTCCATGCAGCGGTTTGCAGTCGGATACGAGTTCATCTGCCGCATCATCATGATGCTGATGGTGTGCCAAGTCGCGTTTATTGTGCACACAGTCATGGGTCTCGTCGTCGGCGGTTTCTTCCCGTCAATCGCTGCACTGTACACGACTTTCCGCACATGGCTGCTCGACGTCAACGATCGCTCATGGACAATCAAACAAAGTTGGGTGACGTTCCATCGCGCGTGGAAAGCGGAACTTGCCGGCGCGAACGTATTCGGCTGGCCGCAGTTTATTATCTGGTTGCTGCTCATTTGGGATTACTATCTCGCCAACTGGAACGATATGGGTCGTATTGGATACGCTGTCTCCGGTATTTTGTTGGTAATCAACGTGCTGTACGGCCTGTTTGTACTCGTATCATGGGCGATTCGCGCTAACTTTGACGAAAAGCCGATGTGGGTTGTGCGCACGTCAATTGCGATGGTGATCGCACGACCGTGGTGCTCGTTTATGGTAACTGTGCTGTTTATTGCGACCGTGTGGGCGTACTACACATGGCCTGGTCTGGGTGTAGCGCTCGGCATTACTGTGCCAGTATTCCTTGCAATGATGGCGATTTACTCGTTCGGTCGCGTGCCCGGCATGGATGTGCGTGTGCTTGAGCCGGTCGAAGAGAAGAAAAAGAAGAAGGCAGAGGAACGTCGCCAGCGCGAGGAGAGCAAGCGCCGCGGCTGAACTGTCGGCATATCTGCCGTTATCTCGGCTCCCCTTGCTAGGGGAGCCACGATAAGAGGTCGGTGCGACAGCTCATTTTCGCAATTAATAGGGAAGCTGCAAGCATCGTAAACTAACTATTGGTGGAATACTTCAGGGGAGTGGGTAGTCATGTCATCTATGTCATATGAAGCCTACGTGTGGGCATATTTCACCGGCGATACCGGTGGTAATGAGCAGATTAGTCTCGCCGTATCGCGCGGCAACGATGCACTCAGCTGGCAGACTCTCAACGGTGGCCGGCCTCTGTTCACATCAACGTTCGGCACACGCGGCTTGCGTGACCCGTTCATCATGCGCTCGCATGACGGTAGCCGATTCTTCATTATCGCGACTGATTTGAATGTTGCCGCACTCCGCGGCAATTTCCGCGAAGCGCAGTGCCGTGGTTCGCAATATCTTGAAATCTGGGAATCGGACGATCTTGTGCATTGGGGTGAGCAGCGGCACACACTTGTTTCCGCGCCGAACGCTGGTAATACGTGGGCTCCTGAGGCGTATTGGGTTCCCGAACTCGGTGAGTATGCGGTGTACTGGTCGTCAAATTTGTATGCTGACGGTGATGGTCAGGATACGCGTGAGCAGCCGACGTACGGTCGCATGATGATCGCTACTACCAAGGATTTCCGCGAGTTCTCTGCACCGCGCGTATGGATGGACGTGTGCCGTGGCAATGGTCACGACGGGTTCGGCTTGATCGATGCGACTGTCGCGCGCGACGGTGACTGGTGGTATCGGTTCGTCAAGGATGAAAAACTCATGACCGTGCGTGAGGAACGGTCGCATGATGTGATGACGCCCGTTGTTGGTGCGCTGCCGTTGTCAGCAGCTGATACTGGCTGGCAGTTAATCCGCGAAAACGTTGGTGTTGGAGATAAGGCCCGAAATTTTGCGCACTTTGGCTTGGGCTTGAGATGAAAGGGCATGGCTCGTGTCCTGTGTACGATTTTCTGTCGCCAAACAAAACAAATCGCGATTGGAAAGAGGGCACGAAGCCATGTCACAGCAGATTCTACAGGTCGACCAGGCCATGTTGGAGACCACCCTGGACCGGATGGTCCGTAGAAGCGTCGAGGAGACGTTGAACGCAATGCTCGACGCCGAGGCCGACGAGATCACGGGCGCCGCCCGTTACGAGCGCAGCGGGGATCGCAAGGCGTACCGGGCCGGCCATTACAAGCGTGATCTGACCGTCAAGGCCGGGAAAATGAGCCTGAAGGTACCGAAACTGAAGGGCGCGGTGTTCGAGTCGGCCGTGATCGAGCGTTACCGGCGGCGCGAGGAGAGCGTCGAGGAGGCGCTGATTGACATGTATCTGGCGGGCGTGTCCACGCGTCAGGTTGATGATGTCAGCCAATTGTTGTGGGGTGATCGCATGCCCTCGCAGACTCTGAGCGACAAGCTCAAGCGCATCTACGCGGATATCG
>NZ_MWWY01000039.1 GCF_002259755.1 Bifidobacterium hapali | reverse complement strand
CCACCAGGGGCACCGGCGGCCACAGGCCCCACATCAGCTCGCACCGGCGGCGCAGCGTGCGGGAGGGCAGGTCGTGCTCGGCCTGCGACCGTTTGGAAAACAGCCAGTCCAGTCCGCACCGCAGGTCACGGGCCCTGTTGTCGCGCGACTGGGTGCGCGAGCTCCCGCAGCCGGCGTCCCGGCACCGCCACCTGACCCGCCCCGAGCTTGTTCTTCCGTTCCGTTTCATCGGCTCGCCGCACACGGCGCAACTGGGTGTGTTCATCCACCCAATCTGCCACGCCAACTCGAAAGCCGCTCAACCGTTGTCCCGAAAGGCCTCACAGCCTGTTCCGGACACACATTCTGGCCGACTTCAAGTTCCCCGCCCATACAACTCGAACAGGGGAAACGCCCACTGCCACAAAGGAAAGCGAGCCAAAACAGACACACATTTTGGCCTATAACCCTGCTTTAGGTATTGTGCTGTGCATCCGTTCTCCATAGCGATGCGTGGCGGGTCCATATCGCGTGGCAGAAATCGCTCACTGAGCGGCACTCAGTGAGCGATTTCTGCCACGCGTGTTGTGTGGGCCATGTTGCGTCATACCAGAACGTGATGGCTTCATGCCGAGTGGCGGTTTTTGCTCGCTGACAGTGGTCTGAGCGAGCGTTTTCTGCCACGCACGATGGTGCGTGGCGGTTTTCTCTCACTGAGGAGGGCTTAAGCGAGAGAAAACCGCCACTCGGCATGGTCGCATAGGACTGCACTGAGATGGTATGCCTTGGTTGGGGCTATGGGAAGCTTTCGTACGCCTGCACGGCGGCCTGCACGGCTCGCACAGCCTGCGGCGCCTAGCCTGTACAGCTGCACGGCCTACACGCCTACAGATCCACTTTCTATTAACAGGTATAGCGTTATGGGGCTGTTTGAGCGTCTTGGTCCTAGTTGCCCTCGGCTAAAGACGGAGGTCAAAACGCGGGCTATTCGCGGATGTTGCCACTACTATTGAAGTGACATCGGTCGAACGTTTCCTAAGGAGAAATCATGCCCGTCATTCATACTCATGTTTCCGTCAAGACCACGCCTGCACAGCGCGAAGCACTGAAAGCCGCGTACGGCAAGGCCATCAGCGCAGTACCTGGCAAGTCCGAGGGTTGGCTGATGTGCCCGTTCGAGGACGATATGCCGATTTATTTCGCTGGTAGCGACGACAAGCCGGCTGCTTATGTTGAAGTGAACGTGTTCGGTCGTTCGGTGCCGGGTTCGGCGTGGGAGAAGCTGACCGAGGCGATTATGTCCGCACTCAACAGTGAGCTGGGCATCCCGGAAGACCGCACGTATATTCGCTACACTGCTACCACCGACTGGGGTTGGAACGGCGGCAATTTCTGATTTAGCGCCAGCAATCATCTTGCACATTGCGATAAGGCTCGTCAGTCATCAACTACGACGGTTGATGGCCGACGAGCCTTATTTTTTGCTCTGTTAAACCAACTTTGATCTATGTCTGCAGACTACCCCTTAGTCAGCTCCGCTGACATCTCGTCCTGCAATTGTGGACACCATGCTACGCATGTGGTTTTGTTGGCTCGCCTGTCGGCGAGCACGTTGTCTACAAACAGCTCTGCTGTTTGCTTCACGGCAACGGTCCCGCAATTTCGGACGCGCTTTGCGCGCGTTTTGTTGGCTCGCCTGTCGGCGAGCACGTTGCCTACAAACAGCTCTGCTGTTTGCTTCACGGCAACGTCCTTCAAGGGGAGCGTGTTGTATCCCGAATGCTCCAGCTGAGGGGCCGCGGGGAAAGGCAAATGCCAATTCTGATTACCGGAGTGTTTTTGATGGGGCATAGAGGTTGCAGGACGGAGCGATTTGCAAACTGAGAGGCAGATATCAGAGCCCGCAGAGGTCAATTCGCAATCTGAGAGGCAGGTCCTCTGACCTATTTCGCGTTGTAGCCCCATATAAATGGACTTCGGGGGTATGTTTTTGGGTGTCTATCCGCCTGCGGCTGCCTCTCACTTTGCAGATCGACCTCTGCAAGATGAAAAATCTGCCTCTCAGTTTGCAAATTGCTGCCAGCAACCGCCGTCAGCGAATGTCGTAGGTTTGCGCGCGGAAATCACACGTCACCACCGTGCCATCTGCGAACGTCGAACGCTGCACAAGCGGATCTCCATCCACAAAATCATGCCGCACCAACTCGCTCATGCCGACTCGCTCATGCAGCGCTGCCACCGTAGCGCACCGCGCGATATCGTTCTCGGCTTTCGCACGCTTGGCCGCATCCATATCGCCGTCCATACCAACGTACGCGGCGTCACGAATCAGGTACGGCGCGCCACCGTTGATGAGCGCGTACAGCATGTAATCATCGCCGCCGATCACGCGATCCATCATCCACGGCTCGATCACGCAATCGTGATACACGAGGTTGTACAGCGGCACCGGCACGCCCTGCCGAGGCGCGTCGGGCGAGCGCATCTGGAAGTCGTACGGCGCGTAATGGCAGAACACGAGGCTTGGCACCGCCCAATCCGACACTTCCTCGGAGCTCGACAGAATGCCGTGCGAAAGCAGGTATTCGAAGCATTCGCCGCGCCGCTCGTAGCAGTCGCGCCGGCTCATGCGATGCTCGGGATTCGCACATTCGTCGCCCTCGTTGCAGGTGAACACGTCGAGGTACGCGCAATCTAACTGCACTCCATGCGTCGCGATTTCGCCGAAATTACGCCGCACGTAGTCGGGCGCGAGCTCGGCGCACAGGTACGTTTGGTGCCCGCCTGCCCAGCGCGAGTGTTCCGGATTCGTGCCGTCGGTCAACTGGACCGCATTGTTGCGGTCGAACGTTGGCGCGGAGAAGTAGTAGTCGCGATACTGGTCGTGCGTGCCGAACAGGTCGCCGTGCGCGTGACAGTCGTCGACGAGCGCTTTCATTCCAGCCCATCCGCCGGCCTCTTCGCACGCGGGCAGGTAGTCCGGATGACCGTTGTCGTAGCCGGGTTGAGCCCAGCCATCGAGGTGCAGGTAGAGTTTGCCGGCGCCGAGTTCGTGCAGCATGTCGATTTGACGCTGGCGGTCGGCGAACGTGGTGAGCGCGTTATTTTGCTCGGGATGGTTGGGATCGTAGAACGATGATTCCGGCTGAACGACGGTTTTGATGCCGACGTGCACCCACGAGCAGCCGATGAGATCGCGCACGGACGGGTTGCGTGCGGCTTTTTCTGCGAGAGTGCGCAGTCGGCCGCGCTCGTTGACGTATGCGCGGTATGCTTTCGCGGCGGACGTGTGGTCCGCGTGGGACAGGAATTGATAGCGTACGACGCGGCGGTAGTCCATGCGACCGAGGCTGGGTTCAAACCACATGCCGATACGCGTGCCGACGGCTTGGGCGGTCGGCGACTGCGCGACGCCGTTCGCAGGATGCTCGATCGTATACCCCGAGTTCCACGGTGTCTCGCAAATTGCGATGTATCCGTGCGACTGCGCGTCGCTACCGCCGCGAATCTGCGCATACCACGGCATGTATCCGCCGGCGGTTTCAAACTGACCACCGAACACGATGTCGCCGTGCGCTGAACTGACCGCGTTCGGCCACGTGTTCGGGATGAGTACGCCCTGCTGATGCGTGATCAGCGTGACATTGTTGCTGTCGAGTTCGTCGAACGCCATTTCGCCCGGCCAGTTGAGACGAGTGATACGGAAACCGGTTTCATCCAGCGGAATCCACTCAAAAATCACGTCGCCGGATGCGCGCTCAACCCACGCGTACGTGGCGAACGCGAGCGGTGCGCCGCCGAATCCTCGATACGTGCTGTATACGCCGACGCCGGTGCCGGTTTCGCGCACGTTGTGCGTGATGTCGGATGCGTCGGTGAATGCGAACGTGCGCTCGACTGGCTCTGCTGCATCGCTATCGACGGTCGTGTTGCTGATTTCGCCGGTAAATCGACCGGTGATCGTCGGTACGAAACCGTCGCGCCACGACCATGACGTGCCGTCGCGGCGGAACGTAAACCGCAGCGTTTCCTCATCGAACAGTACTGTGGTGCCTGCGCAGGTACATTCCATGCTGTCTTCCGCTTTCTCCTTGATTGCACGAGCCGGATACGTCCGCCCGCAGATTGTGTTGCGTGCTTAATTGTAAAGCGAGTTAGCGTTTTATTGCGGTTTCCTTTGTCAGGGGGATTTGTTGTCAAGGGGGAGCTGAACCTGATCTCCGCCGCAATATCACACTTTTTGGTCTGTAAATGTGATATTCCGGCGGGAATCAGACCATCCTCCGCCGCAATATCACATTTGGGACCGGATTTGTGTGACATTTCGGCGGAAGTTCCTAGATTCTCCGCCGCAATATCACACAAAGAGGGGGTTTGAATCCCAACGCACCTTTTGGCCGACCTGCTAATTGCTGCATCTCACTTCGCCGTCTACGATGGAACAGTTGACGGTCTATGAAGGGAGACGGCATGGATTGGCATTCATCGGTATACGGTTCCCGCCGCAGCGACAGTCGCTACCGGTCTTACAGTGACGACGCCGATTATGGCACCCCCTACGGCGCTCATGCCGACGATGACTATGACGATTACGGTGAACCGCTCGTCCGCCCATCCGCAGTTGGAAACAGCATCAGCAACTACGCCGCTCCACTCGTTGACGATGCCATCCTTCGCAAACGCGGCGGCAACGGCTATTTTCGCGCCCATGAAGTCATCGCGTCGAACCGGATGCACCAGTACGCGTACGCGATTAACGGCTCGCTGATCATCCTGACCGCGCTGGTTACCGCATCCGATATCTATAACAGTAACGATTATCAAGTCACCGTCACTGTCGACGAAGACAAAGGCGATATTTTCGCATCGCACTGCACGTGCCCAGCGTACGGCCGTTATGGCAGCCTGTGTAAGCATGTCATCGCACTCATCATGGCTTACGACGAGTGCCGTGACGAGTTCAGTCGCGTTGCTAGTCCAGCAGAAGTGGGCAGGACTGCGCAGCAACGGCCAAACGTGCGCCGCACATCGCGTTCGCTCAGCGCGTTCATGCGGCAGCGCGACGAGAAAATCAGTGCCGAGGCAAAAAGTCGTCAACTCAACTTACTCAAGGAAATCGGCGACATTGCGGACGCAGGTGGCACGTCTGGCGGCGGTCAAACTGGAGCCGTGCGTCGCATGCCAATCGGAAGTGTTTCGCTGCGTCTCGCAGTACAGTTTCCGGACTCAGCAGGCGGCGAATCCGGCGGCACAGTCAAACTGCGCATCCAAGTACCCTCGCGCAACCTGTCGTACGTGGTCAAAGACATCAACTCGCTACTGAGCGCGGTCCACAATCAGGACTTTGTCTCATATGGCAAGAAACTTGCGTTTATTCACACGCGCGATGCGTTCGACGTGCGCTCGCGAGCCGTGCTTGACGTGCTCGACCGTGCGCGTACGATTCGTAACGCGATCAACGACGGATACGATGCGTACTATTACCGCAAGTCGGACGCCGCGCAAATGCGACTGTCGGACGGTGAGATCGCGGACTTGTTTGACGCGTACGTTGGCTCTGATGAGACGGTCGACTACACGCCGTCCGCGCGGTATTTTGCGCCGGAGATGCGCGCGCAGATCGTAGACGGCGATCCGTCGCTTGGATTGGCGATGGTGCGAGCTGATGATGTCGGCGATACTGGTGACGTTACTGACCACTCGATCACTGCGATCGCGCCCGGCGGCTACCTCATTCGGCATATGCAGTGCGTGGAACGATTTGTCACGGGGCAGCATGCGACGTACATGATTTGTCGGCCGCTGTCTCGCGCAGTACTCGCTGCGGACGGACTGTCTCAAGGAGAGCCCAGTGACTCCAGCTCAGCCGCAGATACCGCCGACCAGCAGTTGGCTGCGGTCGTGTCTGCGCAAACGTTGCGAGCCGCGCGCAATGATGATTCGTCGGAAGATATTATCAACATATTGCGTCGCTACGGTCAGCGTGCGGCGTCTGCGGCGAGCATGGCCCCCGCGACCATCTACCGCTGTGACGCGCGATTTGCAGCCAATCGGGACCTGTTGACGTTGTTGTGCGGCGACGACGAGCATGCGTCACTGTACGTGAGCGCAGCGGACATGGATACGTTCGCGCGCACGATGCTGCCGCTGCTGGTTGGCGGCGAGCGGATTGCTGAACCGGCCGACGACAGTCAGACGACTGAATCAGCTAACAGCAGTCGCGACGATACCGCGAATCAGCCGTCCGGCCTCGGTATCGAACTGCCGCCCGAACTGCTGCGTCTCGTACGCGTCCCCTGCCGTATCGCAATCTATCTCGATCGTGATCGCACCGGTATTACGTGTGATGTGCAGGCGCGCTACGGCGACAAGCGATATCACGTTTTCGACGGTATCGGTCGCACGCCAGACGATCTGTTGCGCGACAAAGACGCCGAACGACTCGCGGTTGAAGCGGTACTCCATTATTTCCCGCGACCGTCCGGCTCGGTCGCGTTTATCCCCGACGATGACGACAAAGCGATCTACAAACTCTTGACCGAAGGACTGCCAGTTTTCCACGGCATCGGCGACGTGTACGCGACGCCTGCGTTCGACGGGCTGAGCGCGATGCCGCGCCCCACCGTCAAAGTTGGCTTGTCGGTCAAGTCTGGGTTGGTGGAAATCTCACCGATTGCTGACGAGATCGACCCAGACGACGTGCCTGGTTTGCTCGCCGCGTATCGCAAGCGTCGGCGGTTCCATCGTCTGCGCAACGGTGCGTTCGTGGACATGCGCGACGTCGACACGTCCGCAGTCGACGAGATCGCAGCCGATCTAGGCGTGAAACCAGCCGAACTCGAAGCTGGCGGGATTGAAGTGCCCGCGTTTGAAGCGTATTATCTCGACCACCAAGTCGACGATGCGGGTAAAGACGCGAGTTTCCGCGCGTATGTGGACGATCTGCGCGTGATTGACCCGTCACGTTACCGTGTGCCGAGCGCGCTCGTCGATGTGCTGCGGTCGTATCAGGTGGAAGGATTCCGCTGGCTAAATGCGGTGTGCGACAAGGGATTCGGCGGTATTCTCGCCGACGAGATGGGCTTGGGTAAAACCGTGCAGTTACTGTCGTTTCTGCTCGCGCGGTTGAGTGAGTCGCGGAAAGCGGTGCAACCGAGCTTGATCGTGTGCCCGGCGTCGTTGGTGTACAACTGGGCGGCGGAGGCGGCCAAGTTTACGCCGGATATGCGCGTGGAAACGGTTGCTGGCAGTAAAGCTGCGCGGCGGGCGATTCTCGATGAGATTCGTGCGGCGCAGGGGACTGCGGCTGGGAGTGTGGCGGTCAACGCATCCGCCAACACACAGCCAGTCGTGCCCGATCTCATCATCACTTCGTACGATCTGCTGCGCCGCGATATCGACGACTACGCAGGTCTATCCTTCTTCTCGATGGCGCTCGACGAGGCACAATATATCAAGAACGCAGCTACGAAAGCCTCCAAATCAGTGCGCTCGATCACAGCCGCACATCGGTTTGCGCTCACCGGCACGCCGATCGAAAATCGACTCAGCGAATTGTGGAGCATCATCGATTTTCTCATGCCCGGCATTCTCGGCAGTTACGCACACTTCCGCGAACGGTTTGAACTGCCTATCCTCAGCGGCGACGAATCTGCGCAAGCCAAGCTGCAAGCGTTCGTCGGACCATTTATCTTGCGTCGTCTCAAGTCGCAAGTACTCAAAGATTTGCCAGACAAAATTGAGAACGTGATCACGGTGCAACTCTCTGGCGAGCAACGCAAGTTGTACGCGGCGCTCGAACAGCAGTTGAGATCGGTGATTCTCAAGCAGAAACCGGCTGATTTCAACACGGGCAAGATTCAGATTCTCGCGCAACTGACGAAACTGCGGCAGGTGTGCTGTGATCCGCGACTGCTGTATGAGAACGCGGCGGGTACCGGTGATACTGGCGTGAAACAGTCTGTGAAACGTTCTGTTAGCTCAGCTAAACTCGACGCGATCGCCGAACTGGTCGACTCGTGCCGCGACGCCGGCCGCAAGATGCTCATCTTCTCGCAATTCACCAGCTATCTCGATTTGATCGCTGAACGATTGCGCGCGAACGGTGTTGCGTACGATGTCATCACCGGCGCCACGCCAAAACAACGACGCCTCGAACTCGTCGACCAATTTAATCGCGACGAGACGCCCGTGTTCCTCATCTCGCTCAAGGCTGGCAACACCGGACTCAATCTGACTGGCGCGTGCGTGGTTATTCATGCCGATCCGTGGTGGAATGCGGCCGCACAGAATCAGGCCACGGACCGTGCGCATCGCATCGGGCAGACGCAGGATGTGAACGTATATCAGATTGTTGCTAAAGATACGATCGAGGAGCGCATACTCAACTTGCAGCGTTCGAAAACCGATCTCGCAACGCGATTTGTGGACGCGGCGTCCTCGTCAACCGGTCGCTCGATGGCCGCGCTCACCAAGGATGATCTGCTCGCGCTTTTAGCGTGATCTTTTCGCTTGCGGTGTGGGTGCGGACTGTTTATCTGAGATGAAATGGTGTGGGTGCGGGCTGTTCATTTACCAAAATGTGGGTGTGGACTGTTCATGAAGAAGAAAAACTTCCTTGTTAATGAACAGTCCGTACCCACACCGCGATTTGAGTGGGCAGTCTATGCCCACAATAATTGCGGATTATGTGTCGGCTGATCGGCTCGAATTATGGCCGTGAGATGAACGGGGCGAGTTCCTCTATCGCTACGCTTGTTTGGGGGCTAGACTGAATTTATGAGTGATAACAACGCAATGCCACAGACGCCGTTCGATCCGCAGTCTGGTACGCCGTCCACGCCGCAATCTTCTACATCAGCGTATGATTCCAGCGCGCCGCAATCGGCGCCGCAGTCGTCCGTCAATCAGCCAGTTGATAGTCAGCAGACACCCGGCGCGACCGAACAATCCTACGCATCGCCTCAGTATGGTCAGTCTAGTCAGTCGTATACGCAGTCCGACCCTCAGCCTAGCCAGCCGGCTGAAAATTATGGATACGCATCGCAGCCGGCCGCAGGTACTGCAGCTGCTGCGCCGCAACCGAATCCGTACGAACAAGACCACCCGTATATGGGCGCCGCTGCACCGGGACAGGGCGCGCCGTATGCGCAGGCCGGTTACGCGGCACCGGGCCAGCCGTATCCGCCGCAGGGCGCGTATTATGGCTATCCGTACCTGGCGCCGGTCAATCAACGGTGGAATACGTTGTGCATCGTCGGCTTTATTCTGTCGTTTGTGTTTGCGCCAGCTGGCCTTGTGCTGTCGGTGATCGCGCTCATTCAGATCAATAAGAGCGGCGAAAAAAGCAAAGGCATGTCGATCGCGGGAATCATTATCGGCGCGGTTAATACGATTTTGCTAGTGCTGATTGTCGCGCTGTTTATGTGGGCGTTTGAAGCGTCGGTTGACATGGTTCACAACGGGGATATTGAGTTCGGCAACGGCGGATCGTCGCCGACTGATTGTGCGGTTACGATCAACGGCGAATGCTTGAGTTACGGCGATTTGCGCAAGTATGGCATTGATCCCGATGACCTTGATGATCTGTCGCGGCTTGGGCTTGATTTGAATTCAGGAAGCGGGCGGACGACGGCATTGTCAACGGTGCAGTGAATTTTCGCTGAATAGTCTCGGGTGATTGTGTGAGTTGCGACACACCGATGATCACGTTTTTCTGGGCTATTTTCGCCAGAATTGCGCTGCGATGTTGTTGCGATGCTGCTGTGAGGGGACTTGCGGACGCGGTTGCAGATGATTGGTATCTGATGGCTGAAAAGCCAGTCATTGCAACGGTTTCTGCTCGTTTTGACGGTCGATTAGCGATCGCGACACGCCGAGACTTGCGCTCACTCGAGATATCTGTAATATATCTACTCGTTGCTTGAAACAAACAAGACAACACGGCCCCGTAGCTCAGTTGGTTAGAGCGCCGCCCTGTCACGGCGGAGGTCACCGGTTCAAGTCCGGCCGGGGTCGCTGGAATAGCTTTGAAACCCGGTTCGCCGGGTTTTTCTGACTGTTCTTTGGCTCTGTAGCTCAGTTGGTAGAGCGAACGACTGAAAATCGTTAGGTCAGCGGATCGATGCCGCTCGGAGCCACAGCCAAAACCCCGCAACCCCAATCATTCCAAGGGTTGCGGGGTTTCCTGCATCCGCTGCGTAAGTCTGCAATTATCCTCAACTCTGCATTTACTCTGCACATTCAATGGTCAGTGGGACAGTAATCGCCGGAATATCACAAAAAATGGGTTATAGGCCAAAATGTGTGTCTGGTGGTCTAGTCGTTGGATGGCCATTCGACCCGGGTGTGGAAGTCGTTCCAGTCGATGCCGGTGCCGTGGTGCATGGGGATGCCGAACGTCTCGTATCGGCCCTGCGGGCTGTTCTCCCATGCCTTCTGGTAGAGGCTCTCCAGCCGTTCGTCCGTGATCGCGTTCGTCGCCAGCCATGCGTCCGTCTCGGGGTGTTCGGCGTGCTGGTGGCACCACCAGCAGATCGCCTTCAGTTGCCGGATCAGGCGCAGTCCGCGGTGATGGCGCAGCATGTCCCGGATTCGTCCGTTCCATGATTCGATGAGGTTGTTCGTGGATGGTATCGTTCCGTTCTCCGTCAGGTCCTCGTCGAGGAACGTGAACAGGTGCCCCTCGCGGATGCGTCCGCGGATCATGCGCTTGGCCTTGACGAGTCTTTGGTGCATGTCGTTCACGCTGCCGTCGGCGTATTCGCTTTTCTCGTCGAGGAAACCCGCGAAGTCCTGCTCCCACTGGTTGTAGGAGGCCAGCCAACTGGCCGCGGCCGCGCCGTCCCTGACGCGCGGCAGGGCGAGG
>NZ_MWWY01000038.1 GCF_002259755.1 Bifidobacterium hapali | reverse complement strand
GGGCAAGGTGTACCTGTCGCCGGTGATCGACTGCTACGACGGCATGCCGGTCGCCTGGACGATCGGCACCAGCCCCAACGCCGCATTGGCCAACGGGATGCTCGAGGACGCGTGCGCCACGCTCCGACCCGGTCAGACGCCCGTCATCCACTCCGACCGGGGATGCCACTACCGGTGGCCTGAATGGATTCGCATCTGCACGGATCATGGATTGACGAGGTCGATGAGCGCGAAGGGCTGCAGTCCGGACAACGCCGCCGCCGAGGGGTTCTTCGGCCGGCTCAAGCAAGAGTTCTTCCACAAGAGGAGCTTCCAGGGCGTCACGATCGACGAGTTCATTGCGATGCTGGACGAGTACATGGTCTGGTACCGGGACAAGCGCATCAAACTCGAATACGGGATGAGCATCATGGACAAGCGCATCCAGCTCGGGCTCGTCGCCTGAACACATGTGATATCGTTCTGAACGACCATTCAGACAACGAAGTCCAACAAAACGTCACCACCCCCCTTTCGACCACGCTGATCACGTCAAAACGAGGCAAAAACCTGTTTTATGTTGTGGTTGTACTGTTGTTCGTGTTTGTTTGGCAAATACCGAATTTGCTGATGAATTCTGGCGCGGCTAGTCAGATTGATCTCGAAACGGCAAATCGTGCGGCCGATATTATGGCGTGGACTCCGTTTGGCGCGGCATTCCAGTTACCGTATGATGCGTTTGCTGGCAACTGGCTTGCGGTTATCGCACGGCTGGCAATACTGGCAGTCACATGGGTAGTGTGTTTCAGTATCTGCACGTGGTGTTTGCGCCACGAACGACTCACTCTTGGTGCCGGCCATCAGGCGACGGTGAATGCCAAAGGCATCGGCGCGTTCGCGCACATGCCTGACTCGCCGTCCGGTGCGATTTCCGCACGACTGTTCACGTATCTTGTTCGCGACCCGCGTCAGGCCATGCTGTTCGTCATGCCGGTGTTTTTGCTGATCATATTTGCGTTGCAAATGCGTACCATGCCCGGTCTGATCTGGCTGGTGCCGATTTGGTCCGGTTGGATGATGGCAATTGCAGAGAGCAACGGACTAGCATATGACGGTCGTGGCTTTGCGATGCAAGTGATTGCAGGCGTGCCAGGTACTACTGATCGTCTTGGACGTGTGCGTGTGTACGTCGGTATTATCGTCGCGTATGTACTGGCGCTGTTTGTTGCGATTGCGTTCATCAGCGGCGACTGGCGTAGCAGTGAGGGATTGCTGATCGGCGCAACGTTTACTGCGGTGGGATTAGGCGTTGGATTGAGCGGACTTGGACTGGCAGAGATCACCTCGTGCGCGTTCATGTATCCGGTTGCTTCGCTCGATAAGCCGTTCTCTGCACCGCAGGGACGTATGGTAGCGCAGGGCTTCTTCCCGCTCATCTATATGCTTGGCAGTCTGCTACTGATGTTCCCGACTGGCATTGCTGCGATCATACTTGTGGTGATGTCTGAATTGGCGTACTCGTATTGGCTGATTATTCCGATTGCGATCGTTAACGGTGCAGGCATTCTCGCTGCTGGGACGTGGCTCGGCGGTAAACTGATGGATGCGCGGATGCTTTCGATTGTGCGCACGCTCGATTCGTTTGCATCCTTGCAGAAGTAGATCGCGAACGTATATATAAGGAGCATGCGGTGCCGGCTGAAGCAGTGGTGACGGATAATCATCAATGGACATGCACCATCGCTCGCATGCGCCGGCAGCGAATTATCCGTGTAACCATCACCGCGCTGATCACGTTCGCATTGTGCTGCACATATGTGATCGCAGACATCACGGACACTATCACAGGTCCATTGACCTTAGCGCCAGTGAACCGCCGCTCAATTCCCGCCGCTCTCCAGTCGCTGCCGGCAGGAACCATCGCAGGCACCGCCAATCCTGACAAGCCCATCAATTCGTCCGACGCCGACCAACTAGTCGCCACCTTCGCTAGTGCTACCGGCGTCGGTCATGATTATTCCATAGCGATTGCAACCGCAGACGGCAAGGTTGTGACCCATCGCAATGCTGGCACACCACGGGAACCAGCCTCTACGATGAAAACCCTGACTGCACTCGCCGCCGCATCCACGCTCGATATGGGTTCGACGCTCACGACTGAAACCTATCTGACCGATGCCGACACAACTGCTGGCACGGGCTCGCTGACCCTCGTGGGCCACGGTGACATGCTGCTGTCGGCCGGAGCTTCTGACCCTGAACACGTCAATGGCCGTGCGGGCCTCGACACGCTCGCACAAGATACGGCGCAAGTGTTGAACGCACAAGGGATCAACCAAGTAGCCCTCACTGTTGACGACACGTTGTTCGGTCAGGACCGTTATCCGTCACATATCGCTGACAATAACGAAGGTGACCTCTATTACACGGGTGTGAGCGCACTGGCGATTGACGGCGGTCGGCAATGGGACGGCGGCGTGCCTGAAAATCCAGACATATTCAGCGCATATCCGACACTCAGCCAAACCACGGCATCCGACGCGGGAGCAGTGTTCGCCGCTCGACTTGCTGATCACGGTATTACGGTGAGCAATGCGAACGATATTACCGTGGAAAGCGTGAGTACCGCGACAAGCGGCAGCGCATCTGACGCTGCCGACGCGCCCACCGACTCCGCCACCAAGCCCATCGCCTCCGTCCAATCCGCCACACTCGCCGAAATCCTCGCCTTCGCCCTGCGACATTCCGACAACACACTCGCCGAAGAGTTCGGCCGACTCACCGCCCTCGCCACCGGCCGCGATAACTCCCCGCAAGGCGCAACTCAAGCAGTACGAGCCACACTCGAACGCCTCAACATCGACACCACCGGGCTCACCATGTCTGACTGCTCGGGGCTATCTCCCGGCTCGAAACTCAGCGTGCGCACGCTCGTCGCCGTGCAAGCACATAATCTCACTGCATCCGGTGCAGCTGCAGCTGGCGAAGGACTGTCTATCCCCGGCCTTATCGGTACTGCGGCCAATCGCGCGGTAAGCGAGGACACGCTCGGCCTGTTACGCGTCAAAACCGGCAGTCTCGGAGAAGTCACCGCAATGACCGGCAACGTGTCAAGACTGGGCGGTGGCACGCTCGCGTTTGCAGTAATTGTCAATCATCCAGATGATATGGCTGCCGCGCGCGATGCAATCGACGTCTTCGTAGACTCATTAGCAAAGTTGTAAGAAGCAGTGAGGCTGTAATTGACCTACTCCAAACGACTCAAAACAGGCATTGGCGCAGTGCGCGCATCGCTGCGCTCGCTCGGCATCGACGTGCAAGATACACGATTCACCAAGCACGGCGAACACACGCCAGATACGGACGCGCCGCTTATCCTCGTCGCCTGTTCGGGAGGTCGCGATTCGATAGCCCTCGCTGCTCTTGCCACACGCGTATGCGCGATGATCGGCGCACGTTGCGGCGCAATCATCATCGACCACAATATGCAAACCGGTTCCGGCGACGTCGCACAACAAGCGGCTGCACAATGTCAACAACTCGGACTGAACCCAGTACGCGTGCAACGTGTGCAAGTCATACAAAACAGCGATATCGGAGCGGAAGCCGCCGCACGCGACGCTCGTTATGCGGCAATCTGCGATATCGCGCGCTCAACGAACGCAGCAGCAGTCCTGCTCGCGCACACGAAAAACGATCAAGCAGAAACCGTACTCATCGGCTTACTCCGTTCTGGAGGCGTGGATGCGCTCGCCGGTATGCCGGAAACGTTCACGCGCGACGGGGTAGTCTTCGCGCGTCCTTTACTGGACCTGACTCGCGGTGATACAACCGGTATTTGTGAAGATTTGGGTCTTGATTGGTGGGATGATCCGACCAATGGTGACGTCCTAACCAACGCGAACAGTCACCCGACCAACGGCGATGCTCAAACCAATAGCGACGCCTCGGCCAATGGCGATGCTCAAACCAGGGTAGATCCCCCCGCACTGTCTGTAACAGAACGGAATCTTCCCCTACGCTCCCGGATTCGCCACAAGCTAATTCCGTTCATGGCGGAATTCACTGGTTCTGATATCGTCGCGCATCTCGCTGCTGGCGCACGCGCGACGCGCCGCGACAAAGACTATCTCGACACACAAGCCGACCGCGCGCTCGCCGCAGCAATACTTGATCCGGCCGACGATATGCTGCGATTATCTGCCCAAGTACTTGCTAGAGAGCACCCAGCCATCCGTGTGCGAGTCATCGCGCACGCGCTCGCAGCTGCGAACGTTCCAGTCACATCCGCACAACTTGAGGCCATCGACCGTCTCATCGCTGACTGGCATGGACAATCAGCCGTGCAACTTCCCAGAGGATACTCAGCTTTCCGTCAGAAACACGTCATTCGTGTGTGCCAATATGGTGGGCATGCGAATCGCCGACGTCCAAGATGAAATCGACCACGAGCTGGTCAGTAAAGAACAGATTGAGCGCAAGATTAACGAAATCGCGGCCCTCGTCAGCGAGGAATACCGCGACCGTGACTTGTTGCTCGTCGCTGTGCTCAAAGGAGCAGTCAATACGCTTGCTACGTTCTCTCAAGCACTGAGCATTCCCGTTCAACTTGACTTTATGAGCTTGTCAAGCTACGGCTCAGGTACTGTGTCGAGCGGTACTGTCACCATCCGGCAGGATTTATCTACGGATGTTCGCGGTCGGCACATTCTGATCGTCGAAGATATCGTTGATTCCGGGCGCACGCTCGCATGGCTAGTCGAAGAGTTGAAGCGGCGCGGCGCAGCTTCTGTGGAGATTTTCGCGCTGCTCGAAAAGCCGTCTCGCCGTGAGGTTGAGGTTGATGTAAAGTATCACGGCTATGAAATTCCCGATGAGTTTGTCGTCGGATTTGGTCTCGACTATAACGAGCGGTTCCGCAACCTCGATTCGATCGCGGTGCTTAAGCCCGAAGTGTATCAAGGAGTGAATGCATGAGCTATCCTCAAGGGCCCCAGCAGGGACCGGGCAATAACCCGTTTGGTAACCCGTTCAACCGCAACACCAACAACGGTAACGGTAATGCAAACGGTAATAACAATAATCAGCGTCCGTTCTGGCAGTCGCCGTGGCTGTGGGGCGTACTGCTGGTTGTGCTTGCTGTTGTCTCATTCCAGATTTTCGCCAGTGCTGGATCACAAACCATCGATACAAAGGATGGTATTTCACTGCTGCAGTCCGGCGATATTAAATACGCTGAGATCGTTGATAACACGCAGCAAATCAAGCTTGAGCTCAACAACGACTTTGTTAAAAAAGACGCTGACACTGGCAAGACGCGCAACTACGGCAAGAACGTCCAGTTCTACTATGCGTACGCGCAAAGTGCTCAGGTTGTGCAGTTGATCAACAAAGCTAACCCGTCAAAGGGTTGGACTACGAGCATGCAGCAGAGTGGCATTCTTAGCTACCTGCTCAACATGTTGTTCCCGATTATTCTGCTGGTAGCACTGTGGTGGCTCCTCATGCGTAACATGGGCGGCGCTGGCGGCATGCTTGGCATGGGCGGCAGAAAGAATAACGGTAAGCTGCTCGACGGCCAGACGCCGACGACGAAGTTTGCTGATGTGGCTGGTGAAGATGCGGCTGTGCAGGAAGTCGAAGAGATTAAAGACTTCCTTAAGGACCCATCTAAGTACAAGGCGCTTGGCGCGCGTATTCCGCGCGGTGTGCTGCTGTATGGTCCTCCGGGTACTGGTAAGACGCTGCTTGCTCGTGCTATCGCTGGCGAGGCTGGTGTGCCGTTCTACTCGATGGCTGGTTCTGACTTCGTGGAAATGTTCGTCGGTCTTGGTGCGTCTCGTGTGCGTGACCTGTTCGATGAAGCGAAGAAGAATGCGCCTGCGATTATCTTCATCGATGAGATCGATGCGGTTGGTCGCAAACGTGGCTCGGGCATGTCCGGTGGTCATGACGAACGCGAGCAGACACTGAATCAGCTGCTCGTTGAGATGGATGGTTTCGACAACGATACAAACCTTATTATTATCGCTGCAACCAACCGTCCTGACGTGCTTGATCCGGCATTGCTGCGCCCGGGTCGTTTTGACCGTCAGGTGGCTGTTGAGGCTCCAGACCTTGAAGGTCGTGAAGCTATCCTTAAAGTGCATGCCAAGGGTAAGCCGTTCGTACCGGATGTTGATCTGCACATGGTTGCCGTTCGTACGCCGGGCTTTACCGGTGCTGATCTGGCTAACGTGCTTAACGAAGCTGCGTTGCTGTGCGCTCGCGCTGGTGCTCAGCTTATCGACAACCGTGCCATTGACGAGGCTATCGACCGCGTTCAGGCCGGACCGAAGCGTAAGTCGAAGGGTATGGCACTCGACGAGCTACGTAACACTGCCTACCATGAAGGCGGTCACGCACTGGTCGCCGCTGCGTTGCACAACACTGATCCGGTTACGAAGGTCACGATTCTGCCGCGAGGCCGCGCGCTCGGTTATACGGCTGTGATGCCAACGTCTGATCGTTACTCGCAGACGCGCAATCAGCTGCTCGACCAAATGGCATATGCGATGGGTGGCCGTACCGCCGAAGAGATCGTCTTCCATGATCCGACGACCGGCGCGTCGAACGATATTGAAAAGGCGACGAGTATCGCCCGCACTATGATCATCGAATACGGCTTCTCCAAGCGACTTGGCGCGATCAAGTGGGATAATGCGGACACAAACGGTGCTGACTATGACGCACTCGCACCACACAAGTACTCCGATCAGACCGCTGAGATTATCGATGAGGAAGTGCTCAATCTCGTCGAAACTGCGCACACGGAGGCGTGGAATATCATCAACGACAACCGTGACGTGCTCGACGAACTCGTTCGTCAACTGCTCGTCAAGGAAACGTTGAATGAGAAGGAGCTGGCTGCGATTTTCGCCAATATTAAGAAGGCTCCTGAACGTCCTGTGTGGCTGTCGAATGATCGTCGTCCGGATTCCGATCAGCCGCCAGTGGAAATCCCTGAGTCGCTTAAGCGCTCGGTCGGCATGAAGCCCGGCGAGTAAGGTAGTCAGCTCCCATTGGCTCCCCTTGTCAGGGGGAGCCAAGGTAACAGCTAGGATTAAACCGAAATGATGTTGCGGTGTGCTGCACGACGGCACGCCGCAACTTGTATGTGAGCGCAGATACAGACGAGTAGATGAGTGAGGAGAGCGTTAATGACACATACGTATGACGAAGAGGGCGTGAAACAGGCGGTACGCTTGTTCCTCAAGTCGATCGGTGAAGACCCGGATCGTGAAGGGTTGCTCGAAACTCCTGACCGTATTGCACGCGCCGGCCGAGAGATTTTTGCTGGACTTGGCCGCGACCCGCAGGAAGTACTCGCAAAACGATTCCCCGTTGAGACAGATGAAATGGTACTCGTGCGCGATATCGAACTGTTTTCCGTGTGCGAACACCATTTACTGCCGTTCCACGGGGTTGCTCACGTTGGATATATCCCGTCAAACGGACAGGTTGTAGGATTAAGCAAACTCGCACGACTGGTCGAACTCTACGCGCGCCGACCGCAAGTACAGGAGCGTATCACTCAGCAAGTCGCGGACGCATTGATGACGTATGCGAACGCGCGCGGCGTAATCGTAGTGACCGAATGCGAGCACATGTGTATGGCGATGCGCGGTGTGAACAAGCCTGCTTCACGCACTGTAACGTCGGCTGTTCGTGGCGTGATGCGCAATCCGGCCACGCGCGCCGAAGCGATGAGCTTGATTATGGCTCAACACTGATAAATGGACGGCAACGTTAACACTGACGCTGGTAGCAAGTAACGTGGCAAGCTGGTAGTACCGATACCAGCGATATTGAGGGGGAATTTCACTATGACTGATCTACAGGCATTGCATGATACTGATCACACACTCGTGATGGGCGTGCTCAACATTACCGAAGATTCATTCTCAGACGGCGGACTGTGGCTCGACCCAGCTAAAGCTCGCGAGCACGGCCTTGCCATGCTCAACGATGGCGCTGACATTATTGATATCGGTGCAGAATCGACGCGTCCCGGTGCTAAACGAGTGTCTGAAGCTGACGAATTGAGTCGTGTTACCGGTGCTGTGAAAGCATTAATTGGCGGCAATACAGTCCTGTCTATTGATACGACGCGTGCGCTCGTTGCTGCTGCAGCACTCGAAGACGGTGCGCAGATCATTAACGATGTTTCCGGCGGTACACTTGACAAGGAACTGCCACATGTCGTCGCTGATCACGATTGCTTGTATATCGTGCAACATTGGCGCGGTTGGCTGGCAGGCGCGCACGGAGCAACCCCAGACGCAGACACGTCCCATTACGAGCATGGCGTGCTACGCGACGTGTACGACGAGCTGATGCAGCAAGTTGACGCTGTGCTTGAAGCTGGAGTCAAGCCGGAACGTATTATCATCGACCCCGGTTTAGGCTTCTCCAAGCCCGGTATTGAGCATAATTTGCCATTACTCGCCGGATTAAGCACGTTTGAAGACACTGGCTACCCGGTGCTTATCGGCGCATCTCGTAAACGGTTTGTATCTGCAGTACTCGCTGATGCAGGGTTTAACGAAACAACGATGGATGACCGTGACAATGCAACCGCAGCGATTTCAGCTCTCGCTGCTGAGCATGGTGCATGGGCTGTTCGTGTGCATGATGTGCGTCGCAGTCGTGCGGCCGTTGCAGTCGGTACGCAATGGCGTGCAGCTCTCTAAACCCGCATAACCCAGTAATAATAACGATTGGAGCGTAAGTTAATGTCCGACACGATACGACTCACTGGAGTACGCGCTGACGGTACGCATGGCGTTCTCGACTTTGAACACGCGCGTCCACAACCGTTCGTCGTAGACGCAGTACTTCACGTTGATCTGACTCGTGCCGGGCACACTGACGATTTGAATGACACCGTAAACTATGGTCTGGTCGCCGAACGTATCGTTGAGATTATTCACGGTCCTCACGTTGATCTCATCGAACGACTCGCCGCACGTATCGCTGACGCAATTCTTGCGCAACATCCGCTCGTCACTGCGGTTGATGTCACCGTACACAAGCCAAACGCGCCGATCAGCGTACCGTTTGCCGATGTAGCTGTTTCGATCAGTCGTACACGAGATGATATGGACCGGGTCATCAGCGATCAAGATCGCGAACGTGATCTATCTCCAACAAGTGCCCATGTTCACCATGCGGTAATCGCGATGGGCGGCAATATCGGCAACGTGGCAGCAACCTTGCGTGCTGCAGTTGCCGAAATCGACGGTCTTGACGGTACACAAGTCGTCGGCATTTCTCCGCTAGTACGCACAGCCGCGTGGGGAATGGCCGACGATACTCCAGACTTTCTCAACGCTGTTATCGAAATAACGACCACGCAGTCGGCAGCTGAACTGCTTGACAAACTGCAGTCAATCGAAACTGCCCACGGTCGTACACGCGAATCACACTGGTCATCGCGTACGCTTGACCTCGATATTATCGACTACGACGGTATCGTCAGTGATGATCCTCACCTGACGTTGCCGCATCCGCGCGCTTGGCAGCGAGCGTTCGTACTCGCACCGTGGCATGCGCTCGACCCTACGGCTGTACTTGCCGGACGGCACGGGGGAGCGGTGGCTGATTTACTTGCGGTTGCTCCTGACCGTAACGATGTGCGCGATGCGGACGATACATGGATGACTGGTGATCAATTCTCGTCTGACAACGGTACAGCTGATCGTAACAGTACTGACCATAGTGACATTGCACAGCAACAGCCAACGTTCCGCACGGCTATCGTATCGATGGACAGCACGTCTACGGAAGCGGAAACACTGTTCCGCGCTGCTATCGTCGCACTGGACAGCGTTCCTGGCACGCAAGTTGACGGCATTTCACCGCTCTATCACGTTGCTAATATTGACGGTCCAGATGCGATGGCTGCGGTACTCCAGTTGACCACCAATCTTGGCGCGCGCGACCTCATCGGTGTATTAAACGGCATTGAGCACTCGCACAATGCGCCTTCAACTGGAATACGACAACTCGACCTTGACTTGATCGACATGGATGGAGTTACAGCAAACGAGCCAGACTGCCGAGTGCCGTGGCCGAGTGCGCGAACACACGCTGCCGTACTCGCACCGTGGCTTGACATGGACCCGAACGCTACACTGGGCCGTGACCCGGTATCGTTTCTTCTCGCTACAGCACCGGATGCTGATCGTGTAGGGTTGATATCAGATAACTGGATCATCGGAGGGACGCTATGAAGGCACACAGAACGCCGTGGTGGTATTACCTGATCGCAATCGTATGCGGTCTACTCGGCGGCGCACTGCTTGCCAAATACGATGAAGCAACCGGACTGGCGCTCATCGGCGTGCCGTGGTTCATCTCCCTGCTTTTGCTCATGCTCGGGCTTACAGTACTCGTACTCGCATTGCAAGTACACAAGTATGCAACTACTGACCCGCGCAAACGTGCTGAATTAAAACCGCTCGACCCACAGCGTGCCGTGTCGACGCTCGTATTGGCTAAGTCGCTTGGATTGGTTGGCGCTGCGCTCGCCGGGTGGTATGGTGGGCAGATTCTCATGTGTCTCGAACATGCTGAAGCACAGTATTATGCGCAGGCGATTGTTGAATGTGCTATCGCATGCGCTGTGTGCGTGATCGACATGATTATTGGCATCGTAGGGGAGTGGCTTTGCCAGTTGCCGCCAATGGACGGGCCTGAAAGCGCGACCATGAAAGAAGCCGCCCGCCGTCAGCGCAACGTAGCTCCAGCAGCCGCCAAAACCCGGCAGTAACCACTATTTTGGCTCCTCACGCTTGCGGCACGCGAATCATCGCTTCTTGAGCGATCACCGCCACTAGCGCGCCATCTTGCGAATACACCTTCGCTAAACCAAGTCCACGACCGTGAGCAGCAGTCGGCGTATCCTGCACGTACAAGTGCCACTGATTAATATCCACGTCGCGATACCACCACATCGAATGATCAATCGATGCATACGAAATCCCCGGCGTCGCAATACTTAACCCAGCGCGACGCAACACAGGTTCCATCATGAGTTGATCGCAGCCGAGTGCCAACATCGCACGATGCATCACTTGTGGTACGTCAGCATGACCATCAGCCTTCATCCATACCATTTGCGTGCCCGAATCCTGTTTCGCGCTTTCCTTATCCGGGCCTAACATAATTGTCTTCGTCACATGGCGAATATCAAACGGTGACTTTTCTGCATAAAACTTTGCGAACGGCGACTGCTCGGCGTACGGAGTCATGAGCTCTTTCGCGCTAGTTAACGTTTCTGGATCTGGCACATTTTCGGGCATTGGATCAGAAAACTCGACACCAGACTGTCCAGTCTGCTGGAAACTGGCAATCGCTGTCAAAATGGAGCCCTGCGATTGCGTGACACTAATACGACGAGCTGAGAACGAACGACCGTCACGCAATGTTTCCACATCGAATAATAAATCCTGACGAATATCGCCAGCGGCAATAAAATATCCGTGAATAGAATGCGGTAGACGGCCCGGATCAACGGTACGCGATGCGGCAATCAACGACTGTGCGATCACTTGACCGCCGTACACGCGACCCGTCGGGAAGTATAAACTCTCCCCGTTAATGTACATATGACCGCGATACTCCGATGGTTCGCCCAGCTGCAGTACCTTCACCAAATGCTCTAATGGTGTGAGCGTTACTGTATGCGTCATTACTGCTAACTCCGATTCTGACTCTTGGTGGTGCAATGCTTCAGCAGTCTATACGGTGCAAGTAAAAAAAGACGAAGTGTGTTGTAACGAGCGTAATCTCAACGTAATCAATACGTGAACGGCCGGTGACGAGAACATCACCGGCCGTACGAATTTCGTTTGCGATTATTCAGCCTTCTTGCGGCCACGACGCTTCATCGTGCCAGCCGTAGCGTTAGCAGCATCGAAAATCACTGCTTTATCGTTTGGATACACCGTACCGTTCACAGATTGGAATGCGATCTCACCTTCCGGAGCTTCAGCTAGCTCAAAATACTGGCCGATAGCTGCCACAAGCGTAGTATCGCGCACACTAATCGACGCAGTCTGCTTGCCTTCCGGCTTGCTGAATTTCACTGCATTTTCAGCTTTCGCAGTGGTTGGGGTGACAGCAATTTGACGAGTTTTCTCGTTAATGAGCACCTTAACATATGCCGGATAACCCAATTCAATAGCCGTGGCTTTATTGAATTTCACTGCGCCGTCGGTGACCGTCATGACAGTTTTACCGGCTGGCTTAGTCAGACGGACTTCTTCAAAACCCTGCAATGCAGACGCCATAATGTCGCTCCTTATTATCGTGATAATTAACGCCGAATTATCATATTATTTTTCACTGACAATTGTAGCGACAATATACGGCATATTGCATGCGGTAATAGACAATTGCTGTTTTTTATTTGTGGGTAATTGCTCACGCACTGCTATAAGTATTATCTATTACCGCATGTGTATGAGGCAATGTCAGGCAGTGGCTTTAGCGATAATGCTGAGTGCTTGACAAATTTGATCGTAAGCTTTTTGGAAAACCGGGAAATCTTTGCGATGCGGATCTTCGATCGAAATCGGTGCAGGTAACATTGGACGAATCATCGATGCGTTATCAATGACTGATTCCAATCGTTCTTGTCGATTATTACCGGTGATAAAACCTTGCTGAGCGCAGTATGCACACATATTTGCAAAATCAGGCAGTAGGAATGTGCGACGTCCAGCGCGCGGAGCGAGGGTAGCAATATCCTGCCGCTGATGTGGCTCGAAGCAGAAAATAAGATCAGCGCTATCAGCTAATTGTGGGGTAATGCGCTTGGAACGGAATGCGCTGGAGTCAATGCCAGCTTGATCAAGGAGCTTAGCGCTTGACGGATCGATAGCGTGATTATCAAGGCCGCGCGTGCCAGCACTGTCTACGCTGATATCAGCATCAGGAATGTAGTGGGAGAGAAGCAGCTCACCCATTGGGGAGCGGCAAATATTGCCTGTACATACGAAAAGAATCTTCATACCTACAACCATAGTTCCACATAGGGGGATTACGCCGTCAGCGCGTGTTGAGACTGCTGAAATGCCTTATTTCGGCCAAACAGCAGTCTCTATCTTGGCTTCTCTTGCTAGGGGAGCTGGCCGCGAAGCGGTCTGAGGGGTAGTTGCACCCTTTGGAACGTTCAACCCGTGTTCCCATCCCTCAGTCGACTACGCCGGGCAGCTCCCCTGATAAGGGAGCCACACCACTAGCGAAGCGCGAGGTTTGCGGCGCCGATCAGGCCGGCATCCTGCCCTGCGGTTGCTGCGACGATCTTCGCGTGACCGCGGTATGCGCTGCCTTCAAGGAATCGCGTGTAGTTGTATCGCGCCGGTTCAAGCAGAATGTCACCGACAGCTACCACACCGCCGCCGATCACGAAAATATCCGGGTCAAGTACTGCGGCGGTCGCAGCCATCGTGCGTCCAAGCCACTCGCCAATCTTGCCAAATGCGTACAGACCGAGCGCGTCACCTTCTTGTGCGGCTTGCGACACCATCGGACCTTCAAGATTATTGACGTTACCGCCGCACAGTTCAAGTAGACGACCAGCATCCTGTGGACGACGGCGTACCGCCGACTTAGCGAAATGCTCAAGCGCACTACCTGATGTGTAGCGTTCAGCACAACCGCGCAAGCCGCAGCCACATGTATCGCCATCCGGTACCATTGGCAGATGGCCGAGTTCGGCAGCCATACCAAACGAGCCACGGTACAACTGGCCATCAATCACAATCGCGCCGCCAAGACCGGTACCAACTGTCAAAGCGACCATGTTACGCGAACCTTGGCCGGCGCCGTGCACATATTCTCCCCAGCCGGCGCAGTTTGCATCATTTTCAACAACAACCGGCACTGCATAATCAATGAGTGCACCAATATGCTCGGAAAGGTTGTAGTTGATCCACGCAGGAATATTGGCTGCGAATGTCATAGTTTTGCGATCGGCGCCGACGTTGCCGGCGGCGGAGATGCCGATAGCTTCGATATCAGTGTGACCTGATGCGACAGCCTCACGGTAGATCTCGGCAATATGCTGGTTGATTGCGTCCGCATCCATCGGTGTGGGCACGCGCCAACGTTGAATAATGGTATCGTTTGCATCGCACACAGCAGCGGCGATCTTGGTTCCTCCGATATCGACGGCAAGCGTGGACATAAGCTCTCCTTTGATGATTCGTACACCTATGCAGACACTGGAAATCATAGCGTTGCGCGGCGACTGACGACACTCGCCGGTACTTGCTGTTTACTGATACGCCGCTTGATATTCGTATCTCATGCAATGAGAACGTTCACATCATGACTTCTTAGTTACCATTTGGCAATCAAACGATGTCATTCGTATGACAGATAGCTTATATCTTGTGCCAGAAGTTCGTTTACGTTGTTCTCGCCCCCCCCCCTTGTCAGGGAAGCCGAGGAAAGAATGAATGGCATTTGGCGCAATAAATCCATGCCTATTGCGTATTGTCTCCCGTCACTGGGCACGCAGCGTGTCAAGCTGCTGCTTAGCCTTATGCAACTTCGCATAAATCTCGTTACGCTGATCAGCATCTTTAGCACGCTGATGATCGCGCGTGAGCTTGTCAATCGTCATCTCAAGCTCACTGATCTGCGCTCGTCGTACGATACGAGCATCAAGATCAGTACCGTCAGGTACCCCAAGAATAATCTGTGCGCACAATGACGACCACAGATCATCAATCGACGCACCAGCTGAATCGTCAGACTTCGCGCGACGAACGGTATCTATATCCAGCATCACTTCGTGAGCGGGTTGCCACACGTCTGCGAACACTTCATGAACCGGCAGATGACCAGCCTTACCGGGCAGTGCGCGCCGTACTGCCAGCGTGCATTCTTCACGCACACCGCCGTCAACCGGTTTATCGCGCACCACAGCAAACACAATACCCGACTTGCGTTGCGCAGCAATCAGCTCAATCACCTCAGTTGGCACCAGAACCGCTTTAGCAGACAACCTCAATCCGATAACCAGCACTTCAGGCACGCGCGCACCAGCTGCTAATCCCGTATTTGAGGGGCGCAACAACGCCAGCATCGTGATAGATTCAATGTCGTTGGTCAGCCGCTGCTTGAGTTTTGCTGAAATCTGCGCGTGACCGACAAACATCGCCTTCGGCAAACGTGCCCGTGCCTCAGGAACCGCTGTGGCAGCAGGCAATCCCAGCGTGAGTGCAGACACGGAACCGCAGTGCGCAACTCCATGCGAACCTGAACCATGCAGTACGTCAGTCATCGTCGACCTTCCTTCCCAGCTCTTGGGCCACGGTAACGGTTGTTTCCCGTTGTTTCCCACGCGGCCAGCCGTTATATGACGGTGTCTAACGCCAACCTTAGCGCACGTATACTGTTCGAGGTTTCTCATTCATTACGATTCGGAACGTGTTTGCTCACTGTTTTCTTGTTACTTTTCTTGTCACTGCACGGCGATTGTGGCGAGTAACGCTGCATGATCAGACCCGGAAACCTGCTTGACCTGTATTTGACCGGCGACAATATTGCGATCGAGTACAATGTGATCAATCCCGGCAAATCGCGGCATCATGGGGATATCAGCCGGCCATGTGAACGTGAACCCATGACCCGATTGCCAAGCAGCGTCAGTGAATCGGTTGCCGAGAAAATCGCGGAACGGAGCATGATCATACGTTGCGTTGAAATCGCCCATGAAAATATATCGTGTGTCAGTATGTGAACGCATGAGCGCGAGCTCGTCAATGGAACGTTTCCATTGACGCCAGTAGCCATTTTTGGGTGATGTAGTGTGCACGGAAACGAAGCGTATTGGTAGGTTGCCGTCGGGTGTTTTGAACGTTACCGTGCCGCCGGGCATGAATGAGGCACTTGAGTTTACATCGTCGTCTGCGGGATCACTCAGCGGAGTAGCGGACCATAAACCGTTGCCGTAGATGCCGTCTGACGTGGAGACTTGCGAGTATGGCAAGTAATCTTTGATGCCGGCGGTGTCGAGCGCGGCGACGAATTCATCAGTGGTTTCTTGCATGGCGAGTATTTCGACGCGCTGATCGCGTACGAGATTGACGATTTCTTCGGCGTTTGCGCGGCCCTTGTATACGTTAACGGTCATGACGCGCGCGTACTGGTCGGCCGTGTTTGCGCTGGCTGCGGATACTGCGGCTGTGGCTTGAGTGGGGAGTGCGGCAGATGCGCGAAAGAATGGGTATTGCCACCATACTTGTGCGGCGAGTGCGAGGATAGCGACGAGTGCTGCTACCCAGCGTCGTCCGACGAGCGCAGTGATAAGTGCAAGTACGGCAACGAGCGCGAACCATGGTGTCGCTGAAACGATGATTGGAACGTATGGTAAGGCTTGCAGATCGGATGGCAGTGCGCGTGCGGTGACCGCGAGTGCGGCAATGATGGAGAGCGGCCATGTGAGTACAGCTGCGAGCGTGGTGCGCCAGTGATGAGGGTGTGCTGCGGTTGGCGTGTGAGGGGACGCGGCTTGCAGGAGTGATGCGCGTGCGGCGCGGGTTGCTCGTGATGTTTTGGCTTGCCGTGGCGTACGCGACTGCGATGATCGTGACGACGTGCGAGTAGCGCGTGACGTTGCGGCTTGCGATGATCGTGTTGTAGCGTTACGTGACGCACCTGTTTGTTTGGCTCGTGTTGATCGGCTGTTGGTCATGCGCATCCTCCTTGTCGACCGTCCACCTTACTGCATTGGTCGATGGTCTAGCCGTGAGAATGTGGATCATGCTCATAGCATTCATTAATCATCCACTATTCATCCACAATTGCTCCTGTGCTTCGCTCTCACATCGTTCGTTTTCAGTGTTCGACACGTTCTTTCGAGGCTGGAGGCATGTTGTACAATGGTCATTTGCGCCCAAGTAGCTCAGGGGATAGAGCACCGCTCTCCTAAAGCGGGTGTCGTCGGTTCGAATCCGATCTTGGGCACTTTCCAGCGAAACCGTTGCAATTTCAACGGTTTCGCCCTCTCTTCTTCCTCCTTTCCAAAACAATAAAAACATGGTTATAGTCAATTTGTCACGGCAAATGTCACGCCTGCAGCATTGATAAGGCTGGAAACTCCTCAACCTAGGTAGCAATCTCTAATGTGCAAACGAGTAGCAAGTAGTTATTTAATAACGAAGTGCACAACTGTAACATAATAAACTTTGTTACAACAAAGTTTATTGACCTTTTTACGGGTGAACGAACTTGAACATGTCATTGACTCCATACACCGTCATGTCGTGTTCAGCGCGTTCCTTAGCTGTCTGAACCAATGCGTCGGTCTTCAAAAACAGCGCAAGGCTACGATGCTCATACCCTGTGATCAGTGTGGAACGAAATCTGAGCGTTTCTATTGTTTCAGTCACGTCCAACGATTCTCGCCACTTGCACTCGCCAAGTAAAATATCTTTGGTTGTGGAATTGGCAGCGATCACGTCAATATCTATCTGCTCACGTAATCGTGGGTCAGTGCCCCACCATTTGCCGAATTGAGTTGCTGTGAACGGTAGTAGTTCATCACGATTTGCTCGGATCAGCCATTGACGGCAAATGTCTTCAAATATCTGTCCTACGAACGTGTCCAATGCTGGACCGAATACTTCACCACGCGCTGCAATACCACCGTCTCCACTCTCTACTTGTGAGCAGTGAGGGCTGACAAATCGATACCAGAATGAGAAAAATGGATCTTTGATATGCCACAGTCCCTTGCGTGATCGCGCAAGGTCCTCTCCAAACGGCACGTTACGTTCAATTAATCCTAGATCAGAGAGTACGGCAAGATATTTGCTAATACCGGAATGTGCGGATAGTCCTGCCTTATCTGCAATGATGTTTTGTCGGTTTGCACCGGCGCCGATTGCATCCATCACCGAATTATAGACGGCAGGATCGCGCAATTCCTGACGGAGTAACATCAATGGTTCTTCATACAGTAGACCGCTGGTGTCGAACAGCAAATCGATGACATTCTCCTCATAGGACAAGTCTGGCTGAATCTGTTTGAGATAATATGGTGTACCGCCAAAAGTCGCATAGTATCGCACCACGTCTTCGGGGGAGGCAAACGGCAGCATAAGCGCCGTGTCGAAAGCATCGAATGGTGCCAACCTCATCTGCCCTGTACGACGACCGTATAGTGGACTCTTTACGCCGAGCACTTCGCTCTCCATGAACCCTTCATTACTGCCGCACAGAACCATCATCATTGATGAATCCTTGAAACCATGATCGATGGAAATTTGCAGTGTTGATGGCAGAGATGGTTCGCTCATAGCTGCGTAGGGGAACTCGTCGAATACGAACAGTAGACGTGACGCTGATTGATCACGCTGTTTCTTGATTATGAAATCAAACGCATCTTGCCATAAAGCGAAGGGCGGTAGCGATACAGGTAAATCAAAGAAATTATACACCGCTCGTGAGAAATCGCGCAGATTTGCGGCAGAGGTCTGCTGCCGAGCAGTGAAATACAGTGTATGCTTCCCTGCTGCGAATTCGTCAAGTAATGCGGTTTTACCGATACGACGACGTCCATACAACACCATCATCTGAAAAGTGTCGCGACTCCACATACGCGTTAATGTCTTCAACTCTCGTTCTCGTCCGACAAATTCTGTTCCAACCATACGCTCTCACTTATGATTCTTAAAAGTATGATACTTGTGAGTATCATACTCAGACATCTTGATTTATTATGAGTACCTTGTATATAAGAAACTCATTGCGTCATGCCGAAGTTGAATATTTAATAATATATATTAACTATTTATTGACAAACGATAATAATGGGAAGATGATAGTAAGTATAAAAATGCTTATCCGTGATTGACAAGGAGGCCATCATGAGCACGCAACACACTTTTAGGACGGGCGTTTCTCGTCCATCAGCTAATAGTAGTGGTCGTATTGTGCTAAGCCGTGCATCCGGTGCTGCTATTGTAATAGCGCGTATTGCAACGGTTTTTCTCGCCTTGTGTGCGATTATCCAGTTAATCATCGTCGTTATGTTCATCGTTGACATGCGCTCATTCCAACCTGACTATTCGTATTACAGCGTGACGATGGATGCTGGCATTGGTTCCGCATCAATCGCAGGTCATTTTCTCGACAGTGACATTCGTCTCGCTGATTGGACGACGAACGTAATCAATGTGCCGGTCACTTTACTGGTTGGACTCGAACATATCGCAATCTACACGCTGCTTACGCTGGTATTTGGTGAGCTGGCTGCACTGCTCGCTGAATTACGCGACTGGATGCGCGATCGTGTTCGCTACGGCAGTGAGGTGACGCCGTTTCGTGCCATGCCGATTGAACGGCTCGAACGTATCGGATGGTATCTCATCGCGACGCCGGTTTCTGCACTTGTCATATCGTTGATCTGCATGCCGTTTACTAGTGTTGCGATCAGTGGCGGTGCGTTTACAGGATTGCTGATCTTGCTCGGTATTATCTCGTTTATGTTTGCGCAAGTGTTCAACTATGGTGCCATGCTGCAAAACGACGTCGAAGGATTGTTGTGAGTGGACGTATTGTATTGCGACTTGATCGAATGATGGTTGAACGTGGCCGATCTCTCAATTGGCTGTCTGACAAAGTCGGTATTACCAACGTGAATCTGTCGAAAATCAAAAATAATCGTGTATCAGCGATCCGATTCACAACGCTCGCAGCAATCTGCGAAGCGCTTGACTGCCAGCCCGGTGACATTCTCACTTATGAGAATGACGACGAGGCAGCGATGTAGCGATTTTCTGTGCACGCGATGGCAAAAACGGGTATTTTTCCATCGCGTGAAGTCATACTCCGTCACGCGATGGAAAATTCGCCGTTATTGCCATCGCGTGACCAAAAATTATGTCAATTTACCCTCACGAGATGGCAATATGACATAATTTGCCATCCCGTGAGATATGAAGGAATCACGCGATGGCAGGAACCGCTGTTTTTCCATCGCGTGACTCAGCGGTAGCGATAGTCCATGCGAATGAATGCGCATCATCCGCATCGCCGCGCGACGCGAACGGCATCAACGCTAACGCCAGCGCAAATCCAACAATCGCGTATATAAACATCCAGCGATATTCACCAGTCGACTGCTCGATCAAACCAAACAACGTAGGAGAAATCGCTGCACCGCCAGATGTGGCGAGATAATAGTATGCGGTCATCGTACCGGTATGCTCAGTGCCACCCAGTTCCGTTGCCCAAGGCAGTGCGTTCACCAATACCATCATCCACAAAATGCCGAATACGAACGCAAGATACGGCAATAGTTCCGCTCGCCCTACCCACGGCATCGGAGCAAGCATCACAATCGCTAATACCAATCCGGCGCTCATCGTCGCACGCCGACCAAAGCGCGTACCAAGCCAACCTGCTGGAATTGCGAACAAAATACCACTGACCGCAAACCACACTAGACCACCGCTTGCAGCAGACGGTTCCATACCCAAATCATGCGTTGCGTACAACGTGAAATACGTTTCGATTGCACTCGAGCCCATCGTATATAAGAACAAAATCGCCAAAATCATGCGGAAACTACGACGAGCATCATCATCGAGATCAAGCCGGGGGACCGCAGCTTCACGAAACTCGCGCCAACTAACAAACGGCAATTGTGCCGACTCACCCGGCTTCGTACGGAACTCATTCGGTTCTTGCACAAGTGTCGTAAGCGCAACCAGCGCGCCAACCATAATGAACGCGCCCGCCACGAACGTGATGCTCATGCCGTAACGCTTATAGAGCAGGCTTCCGCCGCCGAGGGCGAGCACATTGCCGATCGACCCCATGAAATTGATAATGCCATTCGCAGTACTGCGTTTACTTGAAACAGTGACGTCGGGCATAAGCGCGACAATCGGCGCGCGGCATGTTGACATGAGTATCGCGTACACAACCACAGCGGTGATCGTTAGTGGCGCATTCGGAGCAATCGCGATCAGAATCAAACAAACCGCTGCAGACGGAATGGCAACGAGTGCGAACGGGATGCGCCGCCCCCAGCGAGTGCGCACTCTATCCGACAGGATACCGAATAATGGTTGAATCGTGAATCCGCACAGATTATCAATGCCCATTACAATGCCGACGATGGCGGTCGGAATCGCGAGTTCCTTGAGTTTGATCGGCACGAACGCGTTATACATTGCCCATGCGGCAGCGATAGCAAGCATGCCAAACCCGATGGAGAATGTTTGTAGCAAATTAAGACCGGCTGTTGGATGTGATGCGCCGACTCGTGCGTTGCGCTGAGCTGCCATCCTGTTATGCATACTTACTGTGATAGTCGCGTGAATCGTCGTATCTGTTGCCCAAGTGATGCGGCACGGTGAATCATCGGTGAATTTTGACGGTTGATGTGCGCTGATGCACGACGGTGCGCGACAGTGCAGGGATACGTTCGTATGCGTGCGTTGCGGCTCGTATGATGATGCATAATGAACGCAACAGGTGACATGCCAAAATGCTGGTGGCAGTGATCTTGGCACGGTCTGGTGACGAGAGACAATAACGAGGGGAGAGTAATAATGAACGAACACGCAACATCCACGCCATTAGTCACGGCTGAATCAGCCGGTAGCGAGGACGGTATTACGCTGATTATTCACGCTGGAGCAGGCAATCGTGGCCGGCATCACACTGCCGAACGATCTGAGCAAGTCAAGGCTGATGTAACGCGCGCGCTCGATGCTGGGTATGCCGTGCTGGAAGCTGGAGGGGCCGCCGAAGATGCAGTTATCGCGGCAATTCATGTGATGGAAGACGCGCCTGAATTTAATGCAGGCCGTGGTGCAGCTCTCACCAGCGATGGATTGGCGCGCATGGATGCTTGTCTGATGACCGGCGATGGTGATGTTGGGGCGGTTGCGGGAGTATCAACAGTGCGCAATCCGATTGATGCAGCGCGCGCGGTGAAAGATTTCACGAAGCATGTGCTGTTTGCCGACCCGACTGACGAAGAGCTTGCCGCATGGGGTATTGCGACAGTGTCAAACGATTATTTTATTACGGATGAACGCCGTCGTTCATTGGTTGAAGCGCAGACGAGTGGTGATACGTGGGAGAAGCATGGCACGATCGGAGCAGTAGCGCGCGATGCAGCTGGTCGGATTGCTGCGGGCACGTCTACGGGAGGAATCACGAATCAGATGCATGGTCGTGTCGGTGATTCACCACTGCCGGGATGTGGCACATTTGCTGATCAGCGCACGGTTGCAGTTTCCTGTACGGGCATTGGCGAAGCGTTTATCAAAGCGGTTGCTGCGCATCAGGTGGCTGACCGTGTGCGATTTGCTGGAGAGAGCGTTCATGATGCAGCTGTGGCTACGCTCGCTGAGGTTGCGGAGCATCATGGCGATGGTGGCATGATTGTGCTACCTGCGACCGGCCGTGGTGTTGTTGCGTATAACAGTGAAATGATGAACTTCGGGTATCGCAGTGCCGCTGGCGAACGCGTGCAAGGGTAATTTGTGCCGGTGATGAATGATGTGTACGTGCATGGCGCGGATACCTGCGGCCGACATGCGGGCTAATGCAATCTGAGAGGCAGTTTTTCGGATTTGCAGGAGTCCTTCTGTAATCTGAGAGGCAGTCAGTGTGTAAATCACCGATGAAAACACGCCAAAGATCCCATCATATCGGTCTTGTTTACACAACGACTGCCTCTCAGATTACAGAAAGACCCTTACTGCAACGAAAAACTGCCTCTCAGAATGCAGAAAGCCGTGCCGCCTGCTGCCACATACATACTACATAGGTACCCTGTGGCCCGATCACCCGCCCGGGTGAAGGGTCTGTGACCGGAAGTCAGGCGAGTTGAGTCAGGAGCGTCGGCAGCTCGGCCATTGTGTCGATAACCGCATCTGCGCCCGCGGCTACGAACGCATCGCGAGCAGCGCTGCGGGCAGTTGCCTTATCAGCGTCAGACAGAGCCTCGAACTCAGACTGGCTTAACGCCATTTGGGAGCTGCCTTCGGTCACGCCGATCGTGAACACGCCAGCGTTCTTACCTTCGCGAATATCAGACAGTGTATCGCCAACTTTTACCGCGCGGCGCACGTCAGTCACACCAAGGTGTTCGAGATTGCGGAACACCATATACGGGTATGGGCGGCCGAAACCATTCGTGCCATCCGGACTAATCCAAAAGTCCGGTGCATAGCCGTTCGCAGCAGCTTGGGGCACGACAATGTCCATCATTTTATCCGTATACCCGGTGGTCGAGCCTATCTTCAAGCCCATCGCACGCAGTGCAGCAGCTGCGTCCACCACACCCGGCTTCGGATCAGCAAACTGGTCGAGAATGCTCAGCAGCTTGGGCTCGAAATGAGCGTATACAGCATCGGTATCCGCATCGGTCGGAGCAGCGCCGTGCGCATCTTCCCATGCGCGGGCGATGCGATCCATGTGCAGCATGGTTTCAATATGATCATGCTTAAGCATGCCCATCGGCTTGCGGGTTTCAGCCATAGTTGGTTCAATGCCAAACTCCTTGAACGCCTCTTGAAAAGCGCGCACCGGTGCGAAGCAACCATAGTCCACAGTCGTGCCAGCCCAGTCAAAAATGACAGCTTCAAAACGATTGGTCATCGTGATTCCTTTCTTTTTTACGGTCGTAGTCGTTGTACTCAGGCGGTGAGCTTCACACCGGCAGGAGCTGCAGCCTTAATCGGCTCGCCCGCAGCATCCATCGCAGCGATCGCATCTGGCACAGAAGCCGAACCGGTAGCAGCCTCAAGTAGACCACGTTCACCCATGTACAGGGCCAGCAGTTCGGTTACCTTCTCGATATCGTCGGTGTAGATTTCGCCGATATTGCCCAAGCGGAACGTTTCCTCATCGGTGAGCTTGCCCGGGTAGATCGCGTAACCGCGTTCCTTAATGAACTCGTACATGTCGTGGAAATCGAACGACGTGCCTTCCGGGTAGAGGAACGTGGTGATGATCGGGCCTTGATGATCGGCGAGGAACACGCGGAAACCAAGTGCGCGCATACGTGCAATCAACAGATCGTTGTTGAGCTGGTAACGGGCTGAACGCATCGGAATGCCGCCCTCAGCAAACATTTCATCCAGAGCCTTCGAGAACGCGAGCACCACGTGCGTCGGCGAAGTGTAACGCCACTTGCCATTCGCCTTTTCGAGCGTGTTCCACTGGTCCCACAAGTCAAGCGAGAGGCTACGCGCCTTGCCCTTGGAGGCTTCGAGCTTCGCCTTGTTGCAGATGATAAAGCTGAATCCCGGCACGCCCTGAATGCACTTATTGGCCGAAGAGACAAGGAAGTCGATACCCCAGCCGGCAACCGGAATGTCCACGCCGCCAAACGAGCTCATCGCGTCGACCATAAACGTGCAGCCGTGCGACTTGGCGACGGTTGCCACTGCGGCGATATCGTTGAGCAGGCCAGACGTGGTTTCGGAGTGAATCATAGAAACGTGCGTGATGGACGGATCGTTACGCAGGTATTCATCAACCTTGTTGGCGTCCGGAATGCGGTCGTATGGTTCCGCGTACTGAACATAGTTGATGCCGGCGTGCTCGCAGATCTTCACCTGACGGTCGCCGTAGGCGCCGTTGGTGCACAGCAGCACTTTTTCGTCCTTGCCGATCACCGACGTGAGTACACTTTCGACGCCGAACGTGCCAGAACCCTGCATGAGCACAACCGTGTATTCGGACGGGTCGCAGTGCGCGAGCTCAAGCAGCTGGCGGCGAATCTTCTGCGTAATCTGCTGGTAATCCTCATCCCACGTGCAGTGATCGAAGAGCATCTCTTCCTTAACGGTATGCGTGGTGGTCAGCGGGCCAGGAGTGAGCAGTTTGTATTCGTTTGCCATGATGATTACCTTTCCTTGTTTCCGATTGCCGACTCTAGTCATTTGCGTAGTTGATGACATCTTCTACGTAGTCTGATATCTATCGTCGGCGTGTTGTTTGTAGTTTTGAATGGTCTGTTTGATTCTCGTTCACGATCGAACGGGGTGATGATTTTGTTTAGTTCCAGCGTGGGCTGTTGGTTGGTGATGTATGTTGCTCGACACTCTCCAGGCCGCTCGGCCGAGTCTTACGGTCGAACAACATACATCACCAACCAACAGCTGGTCTATTGAAAACTTACGTTTGATGAGCGAACGTAACGTTGAACGAAAACGGAGGGATGTGGTTTGGCAGATGCGTTGCTCGACCGTAAGACTTGGCCGAGCGGCCTGGAGAGTGTCGAGCAACACATCTGCCAAACCACATCCCGGTAGGGCTACTTAGCTAAACCGAGCGCTCTGGAACTGAGTTCACTCGCCTTGGGCGATGCGCTTGCATTCGGATGAGAAGTCCTGATGCTGCTGGAGCAGATCAACGGTCAGCGGCTTCGGGAAGGACTTTGACCGCTTCGACGCGTTAGCCGGAGCACTCTCACCCTCATACAACGGCGTCGGATAGGTTTGAAGCAGTTCCGCACGACCCTTGTCGATGATGACACCGGCCATCTTCTGCGCCTTCGGGTTGGTTGCGCGGCCCTTGTCGAGCACTGCCACCGACTCGGTCAGTGAGTAGTTGCCTTCGGTTGGGTCGACATAATCGATCGGCAGGCCCTTCTTCTTATCGGCAACCGCCTGATGACGCAAGCCGAAACCAATCGCCACTTCCTTCGCGCGCACTGCCTTGAGCGGACCGGAACCGGACTGCTCAAGATGCGGGCCAGCATTGCGGTAAATATCGGTGAGGATTTGCTTACCTTCTTCGCCGGTACCATACGCGTCGACGATAGCCTGAACCATGAGCCAGCCAGTGGATGAGCCTTCCATATCTGGCACGGAGATCAAGCCCTTGTATTCAGGTTTAGCGAGATCAGCGTAGCTCTTCGGAGCTTCAACACCAGCGGCCTTGAGTGCTTCGGTGTTGATGATGATCGCGCCTTCCTGTGCGGTGGTTGGGGAGCGCCATGCGGGAGCCTTCGAGTTCTCGGTGTCGCCGAGCAGCTTCGACTGCACGTCGGTCAGGTTGGCGAACATGTGGTTGCGTTCCTGTGCCGAGTCGATGTAGTACGAGCTCATGGTGAGCATGTCTGCTTCGAGCGCCTTGCCTTCGGCCAGCATCTTGCCGCCAAGCTCAGAAGTACCGAACTCTTGGACAATGTACTGGTCCTTGTATCCGTTGTTGTCGAGCGCGTTCTTGAATGCGGTGATTGCTTCCTCATCGGCGTTCGTGTAGATCACCACTTTGCCGCCGGTCGCCGCAGCACCGGTTGATACAGCACCAAACGCAACAAGCAACACGACCGCCACGGCAGAAGCAATGCTCGTAATCAGACCGCGCGTACGACGTCCCGAATCATCTGGTAGCTGGAAGTTAGCTGCCGCAGCTGCCAGCTGACTGCTCGGACGCACGGTAGCAACCGCTGCAGCAACCTGCGGAGTCTTCACGCTAACCTTTGCGCGAGCCTTGGCCTTAGCGCGTTCGCGGGAGCGATCACGGGTGAGTAGTGCGATCAGACCCTTAACGATAAGGTTGACGACGAGGATGAGCAGCGAGAGTACGAACACATCGTCGAACTTAGCGATATGTTGCAATGCGGAAATCTTCGTAGTGATCACCTGTGTACGCGCACCAGTCAAGAACACGACTGCAGAAATCGTCACCATTGCGTTGACGAAATAGTATCCGAAGATTTGCAGCAGTGTTGGCCACGCGTTCGGCGTCACCACGCGTACCAGTGTCTTGAACCAGCTGTCGCCCATGAGCTTTGCGGTGGTTTCCCAACCGGCGTTCATCTTGGTGAGCGAGTCCTTGATCATCTGGTATGGGGTTGCGAAATAGTGGACGATGTTTGCGATGATCAAAATCCAGAACGTGTTCTGCAACGGCGAACCAGAGAACATGAACAGGAACGCAATACCGAGCACCATGCCAGGAACCGTGTTGATAATCGCAGAAATCGCATCTACCGAGCGACGCGCCCACGCAGGCAGCTTGGAACGCGAAGTTACGAGGCCAGCAGCATACACGAACAGGCAGCCGAAGATTGCGGTCATGACGGCCACGTACAGCGAGTTTGTGAACACTTGCGTCAACTGCGAATCAGTGAACAGATTCGCGATATGACTCATCGAGAAGGTCGGGTTGTCCGGCCACTCAGCGACGAACGGAATGAGCAGAATCACTACGAACACCGACAGGACGCATACGAGCGTAATCACGGAACCGATGCCGCACAGCCAGTCGCGCGTCTTACCTTTCGGCAGTTCGATCTGGCTGATCTGCTTGTAACGAATAGCGAATCGTTCAAGCACGGTCATCAAGATGATCGAAATAATCGACGGAATCAGCATGAATACTGCGATGACAGCACCGCGGTTGAAGTTCGGGATCGAGCCGAGCATCTGATTGAACAGTGTCATCGCAAGCACGTCGTACGTACCGCCGACTGAGGTAGGAATACCGTAGTCGGTGAACGCGAGGAAGAACGACTGGATGAACGCGACCGCCATCGTGCCGATCAGTGGGCGCAACACTGTGTTCAGGAACGTGGTGATCGGCTTATCACCCATAATGTGCGAGACGATAATGAACTTCTTGTCAACGAACTGGAAGCTGTTGTTGATTAGCAAGAAGCAGGTTGGCAGTGTGTAGATCACGTAGCCGATCAGCAGGCCGTTGAAACCGTAGATATCGAACAGTGGGTGCCCAATAAGCTGCGTAATCAAGCCGTTCTTACCGAACGAGTAGATGATTGCGAAACCATACGTGATGGTCGGCAGCAGCATCGGCAGCTGAGCGAGTAGAGCCACGGCTTTCTTGAACCCGGCCGGCACGTTCGTGCAGTTGATCGTGTAGCTGAGCAGGAATGCGAGCAGTACGGCCACGAGCGCGGATACGGATGCTACGGTCAGTGAGTTAGTGATTGAGCGCGTGAACTCGGGGCGGCTTAAGATTGTCGCGTAGTTTTCGAGCGTCGCCGCGCCGCCTGCCGTGGTGAACGAGCGGACGATCACGAGAATCATCGGGACGACGAGGAAGCCGAGGAAGCAGACAGCTACGATGATGAGCAAAGTCCACAGTTCGGTCTGCTTTGGCTTGGAAGGTCGACGTTCGTAATTGACGATCTCCGGCCGAATATTGGGCAGTTGGTTGCCCGCTTGAATTGCTTCGGTTGACATGTCAGGCCTCCTGCGCAGCGAGCTCGCGGTTAGCTTCGGCAGCCTTCGCGTCGCCTTCGTTGAACAGTGTGTAGATATTGTTACGCTTGACTTCAAGCTGGTGGAGGATGAACTTCTTCACGAAGTCGGAGGCCGGGTGCTCAATGATGTTTTCTGGCGTATCGTACTGGGCGATCTTACCGTGGTTGATGATGAGGACCTTGTCGCTCATCGTGCAAGCCTCTTCCGGATCGTGCGTGACCATGATCGTGGTGAGCTTGTACTGTTCGACGATCTGCTTGATCTTGGCTTTAATGGACTCCTTGATCACGCCGTCGAGCGCGGACAGCGGCTCGTCGAGCAGCAGCAGTTTCGGCTTCATGACAAGCGTACGAGCGAGCGCCACACGCTGCTTCTGACCGCCTGACAGTTCGTCAATACGCTTGTTCAAGTGTTCTTCGAGACCAAGCAGACTGATGAGTTCCTTGATTTCTGCCTCGGAGGAAATACCCGGGTTGTTGCGCAGACCGTAAGTGATGTTCTGATATGCGGTGAGGTTCGGGAACAGTGCGTAGTCTTGGAACACGATGTTGAAGCCGCGTTTTTCCATCGGTACTTGTGTCAGATCTTCGCCGTCGTAGATGATTTGTCCGCTGGTTGGATCGGTGATACCGAGGATGATGTTGAGCAGCGTGGTCTTGCCGCCGCCAGACGGGCCGAGAATTGACATGATCTGGCCCTTGTCGAGCGTCAGGCTGATGCCGTTGAGGACGTGCGTGTCCCCGAATGACTTGGTGATGTTCTTGAGTTCGAGCATATTTCTCAACTTGCCTTCCAACGGTTCGCCTTGTTGACGTACCGTCCCTATCTTCATGCCGGGGCTGTTGGCTGCCGGCATCCGTTCGGTATTCAGTTATCGTGTGAATGATTGCGACCGAACTTCATGCCGCACTTCTATAGTCGGTCTTGATGGCGCCTCTTTGTGCCAGTTCAGGGGAAAGGTTGCCGACAGTATGGTAAATAATGAGTGAAACTACGTCCTAATTGCGTAGTTGCGTAGTTTTATTGGTGAGAAGGCGCATAACGGGGTGGGCCTGTGTGAGTGGACATAGGTAACTCGACACGCTCCGGGCCGCTCGGCCAAGTCTTATGGTCGAGTTACCTATGTCCACTCACACAGACCCTCATGTGGTGGAAATGCTCGGATATGGGATGTGGACATAAAGTGTGGGCATAGACTGGTTATGAGATGACTATTAACCCGGAATGTGGGTATAGACTGTCCATCTAATGCCGGTTTTTGGTTGTTTCGTGAACAGTCCATACCCACATCAGCGAATAAACAGACAGTGTATGCCCACATCACGGGGCACAACGAGCATACGAATCAGCCGTTGAAAACTCGATCGGCGATAATCTTGCCCGAACGGTCAAGTTCAGTAGAGAATCGGCCGTAATCGCTTAAAATCACACCCATGTACAGCATGTCAACGAGCGCGGTATGAGCAACGCGCGAGAAAATCGCGTTACCGTAAATCGTGTGCTCACCGCGACCAGCGTACAAGCATACGTCAGCCCAATTAGCTAACGGTGTGCCAGCCGAATTGGTAATCGCCACCGTGCGCGCCCTGCGACTTCGCCAAGCGCAACGCTTTAACAGTGTCTGACGAAGAACCGGAATAGGAGAAGGCAATCGCCGTGTCGTCCGCACTAAGGTGGCCGGCACCGATCTGCTGCAGGTAGGCGTCGATGTTCAGCCTCGTTTTGAGGCCGAGGTAACCGAGCTTGGTGAACAGGTCGGTGGCCGGCACGAGCGAATTCTCCACGCCGTAAATATCGATCATGGAGGCACCAGCGATCAGTGAGACAGCCTTACGGAACGCGGCTTGATCAAGCGAGTTAGCCATGTCGTCCAGCAACGTCTTCGCACTGTTGACAGCTTTGGCAGGTACTGAATCGAGATCGTCCCACGGGTTGAGATCGAACCCTTCGAGCGGGTCGAACGTAACCCGATGTTCCGCTTCAGGATGGCGCAGCACGTAACGCAACTCACGGTATCCGCCGAACCCGAGCTTGCGGGAAAAACGGATCACGGTTGGCTGACTGACTCGGGCAGCATCAGCAAGCTGACCGACAGTAAGCGCCGCCGCTTCGCCGAGATGGTCACGAACATACTGCGCGACGGCACGTTCCGCCGGTCGCAGCGACGGGTACACATGGTCGATGCGCTCGCGAATGCCGACCGAAGACTGCATGCCGCCTCCTTAGCCTTGCTCACTATCCGAAATTCAGCATATGCGATGACAGTGTGTCTAGACCGCACACAAGTTGACTATGTGGTGAACACGAATTGAACACTTTTGTGCATCGCTACGTTGCGCGATAATAGAACGCATGGTGACGATAACGGTGGGCGCGTCGACGCATCCGGCCAGTGAGCGACTCTACGGCGTCTTTTTTGAAGATATCAACCACGGTGCGGACGGTGGATTGAACGCAAACATGGTGGACAATTACAGTTTCGACGGCGTGTATGTACATCACGAGTCGTTGCGGCTCAAGGGCGCTGATCGTTGGCGCACTGAAGCCGATCCATTGCGTGGCTGGCGCTTCGACGGGCTAACCGTGGACAGTTGCGGTACTGAAATACGCGGCGAACACGGTCAGCGTGTGATGACCGACTGCCCGGCGCCGCCGATTCATCGCAACAGTCGCTACGCGCGCATCACAATCGGTGGGCCGCGCATCAGCGAAAATGCGACCTATCCGTCCATCGAGAACTATGGATACTGCGGTGACCTGCAACGCGCCGGCCTGTACGCTATGTCCATCGTGCGCGATCATACATACGATTTCACAGCATACGTGCGTCCGGTCAATGGTACGGTCTCGCTGCGCGTCACGGTCATCGGTGGCGACGATCAACCAATCACCGACGACGTGCGCTTCGACGTTGACCGGTTCGCCGGTGAGCCGATGCGCGACGGCTGGGTGCGGGTCAAGTATGTGCTGACCGGACTCGCGAACGAATACGGCGCGCTGCACGTCGATGTGATCGGCGAGCCTGGTGCAGCGTTCGATCTCGACTGTGTGTCGCTCATGGACGCGGACTCGTGGGGTGCGGGCGACCCGAAATGGCAGTATGGCAGGATGCGACGAGACTTAGTCGAGTCGATCGCTGCACTGAAGCCGGCTTTCGTACGCTTTCCGGGCGGTTGCATCGTCGAAGGCGTGACACCCGGCAACGAATACCGGTGGAAGGACACGGTCGGCGCGCTGCCCGCCCGCCGGCAACAGGTCAACATGTGGGCGTTCAAAACGCCCGATGGTGGCATGTATTCGCAAAGCTACCAGATCGGCTTCTACGAGTACTTCTGTCTATGCGAGGATCTTGGCGCCAAACCCCTGCCGACGCTGTTCGCTGGTATCACGTGCCAGTCGCCGTATCGCGATCCCAAGCATGTTGACACTGGCTCTGACTGGTTCCGCAACGTCGTCGTACAGGATTATCTCGATCTCATCGACTTTGCGAACGGCGACCCCGAGACGAATTCGTGGGCGGCCGTGCGCCGCGACATGGGTCATCCTGAGCCGTTCGGATTGGACATGATCGGCGTCGGTAACGAGAATTTCGGTGCTGATTATGTTGACAAATTCGATGAGATTTGCCGTGCGATTCACGCTAAAGATCCGCATATGCTGTGCGTGATGAGTGCCGGTTTATTCCCCTTCAAACTGCCAATGCGTCGCGCGTGGAATCATGCGCATGCGGTTGCAGCTGGCGAAGTGCCGGGCGTTGAAGCCGCTCCGCGAGGGAGACACGCGGATACTGATTCCCTGTTTGGACTCGATCATGAGCCGGTTATCCTCGTGGACGAGCACGCCTACCATTCCCCACAATGGTTTATCTCGCAGGCCAATCGATTTGATGACTACCGGCGTGATGGCACTGGCGTATACTTCGGCGAATATTCGGCTAACGGCTATTTTGCCGCCCAGCCGCAGGACTACGATCACGCCAGTCAATGGCGGTCGGCGCTCGCCGAAGCCGCGTTTCTTACCGGCTGCGAACGCAATAGCGACGTCGTTATGATGACCTCGTATGCGCCACTGTTGTCTCACGTTACTGCCCACGGTTGGGAACAGAATCTGATCGAATTCAACCCGGCACATGTACAACCGAGCGTGAATTATGAAGCAGAACGTCTGTTTTCAACCAATTATGGTTCGTTTGCTTATGCGTGTGTAGTGGATGATGATGAGGGCGGATGCTTATTTGCATCGGCTACCGGTTCGGATGGCTCGAATGGCTCGGATGGTAAGGGTGCGCGACGGTTTATCAAACTGGTGAATACAGGTGAATCTCGTATTGGGGTAACGTTGCACATTACGATTCCGGTTCGCGTGTCAAGGGATGCGTTGCGCCACTTACATATTGAAACGTTGACCGCTGATCCGTATGCGCGTAATACACTCGATTATGTTGGTGAGGGACATGAATGTGTGACACAGACGGTGCGCGATTCTCTGCTACCGCCGGATACATCCAGTCCGGTTCGTGTTGCGTTGACACTCCCAGCATCCAGTATCACACTAGTGCGGCTCAAATAACATTCCATGGTGTGGTAAATCTCCCATGATGCGGTAATCCAGCAGAGGCATGATTCGCGTAATCGTTGGAATATAGCCATTCTGCTTCACCGCACCATGTCTAATTTACCGCACCATGTCTAATTTACCGCACCATGAGAGGTTTACCGCATCATGGGAGAGTATGTGCTGGTTACATCAGCGAGAAGCTGGATGCGGTAGCCATGATGAGGAACAGGAACATCAGCAGGAATCGTAGTGACGTCCATCCGACGTAGCTGCCGCGTGGGGACCGATTTGTTGCGATATAGTCACAGATTTCAATGCGGCGACTCCACAGGATAATCAAGCCGATCGCACTGCCTACCGCGAGGAATGCAATGTACGATGGCTGCTCGGCGGCATCCGGCAGGAGTGCGAGCAGCCGTAATACTGTCAACGATTGTTGACTGTGCAAGTATTTGGCGATGTGACTTATTTTTTTGACATGTTTTACGATAAATTTGACATGTTTTTAAGCTTTTGACATGTTTTCTATAGATATGACATGTTTTTATGGGTAGTGCCCGGATTCTTGCGCACTTTGGTCTTCGCCCGGCTCTGCGACGATGATCAGTTCGCTACTGGTACGCTCTCACCGAGCCGGGACATGTCGAGGTAACGGCGCGTCGACCACTCGTTCGAGGTCACGTAGCGGACGCGCGCGCAGACGAGCATCAACGCGCTCCGCCCGTCCGGAAACGAGCCGACCACGCGCGTGCGTCGCCTGATCTCGCGGTTCAATCGTTCGATCATGTTGTTCGTACGGATGCGCCGGCGATGTTCCCTCGGATAGTCGTCGAGCAGGTAGGTCGTCGTCTCGCTAATGCCTTCGCGCAGGCATTTGGCAGCCTCTCTGAGCTTCCTTGTCTCCAGTTCCTTGGCGACGGATTCCGCCTTCTCCAACGCCTTGTCGCGTGATTCCATAGCAAACACGGCCTTAAGCGCGTCCGCAGCCCACTCCCGGTTTCTGGGGTTGACCTTGGCGAGGATATTGCGTTCGAAATGCACCATGCACCGCTGATAACGCGCCTCCGGCAACAGTTCGTTCACGGCGGCCACGAGTCCCGCGCACCGGTCACCCGTTACCAATCGCACGCCCTTCAACCCACGCGCGAGCATACCGGTAATGAATCCA
>NZ_MWWY01000037.1 GCF_002259755.1 Bifidobacterium hapali | reverse complement strand
TCTCGACCGAACCACCCCAGCAGCGCTTGTGCCATACGCCGTCCATGAACACGTACGCATACTCCTGCACCAGCGGACGCTCCCGCCACGCGTCGATATCCGCGTAGATGCGCTTGAGCTTGTCGCTCAGAGTCTGCGAGGGCATGCGATCACCCCACAACAATTGGCTGACATCATCAACCTGACGCGTGGACACGCCCGCCAGATACATGTCAATCAGCGCCTCCTCGACGCTCTCCTCGCGCCGCCGGTAACGCTCGATCACGGCCGACTCGAACACCGCGCCCTTCAGTTTCGGTACCTTCAGGCTCATTTTCCCGGCCTTGACGGTCAGATCACGCTTGTAATGGCCGGCCCGGTACGCCTTGCGATCCCCGCTGCGCTCGTAACGGGCGGCGCCCGTGATCTCGTCGGCCTCGGCGTCGAGCATTGCGTTCAACGTCTCCTCGACGCTTCTACGGACCATCCGGTCCAGGGTGGTCTCCAACATGGCCTGGTCGACCTGTAGAATCTGCTGTGACATGGCTTCGTGCCCTCTTTCCAATCGCGATTTGTTTTGTTTGGCGACAGAAAATCGTACACAGGACACGAGCCATGCCCTTTCATCTCAAGCCCAAGCCAAAGTGCGCAAAATTTCGGGCCTTATCGCTGCGACCGTAACTGAGTCATGAAGCGAGGCCGTGTGCTCAGTTACGGCCGTTGTCGGTGTGAGAAACGACCGTAACTGAGTCATGAAGCGGGAGTGTGTGCTCAGTTACGGTCTTCCGGGGTGCTCTGCGAGGCCGTAACTGAGCATAAAGCTATAACGTGTGCTCAGTTACGGCCTCGCAGCAGCAGGCGTCACGCGGCGTCGCGTAGATCGGCACGGCTCAACGCGTCGGTCGACGAAGCCGTCGGCAGCAGCCCATCAGCTCGCAACGCAGCAGCCATCTGATCGAGGCAACGTTCCATCAGCGGATACGGCATCGCGAAATTCATACGTACGCATCCCGCGCCAATCGCACCGCACTCGCGCCCATCGGTCAACGCAACGCCGGCGTGCTCGAGGAAGTACTGAGCCGGGTTGGCAATGCCAAGCCCACGGAAATCTAACCACGCAATATACGTGCCTTGCGGTCGCACATAACCAACTCCAGCCAACTGTGTCCGCATACGCTCATCTACGAGCGCCGCATTGCGCGCGACGTACTTGAGCACCTCGTCAAACCACAGTCCACCCTCTTCGTACGCGGCGGTGGATGCGATCGCGCCGATCGTGGCTGTCTGATGTTCTGACCATTCGCAACGTGCATCCCACATGGACACATCGTCAGGGTTCGTCAGAATCACTTGCGCGCACTTTGTGCCAGGAATATTAAACGATTTCGACGCAGACGTTGCGGTAAACGCTTGCCGAGCGGTCATTTCGTTGATCGCAGCGAACGGAACGTGATGATATCCATCGAACACAAACGGTGCGTGGATCTCGTCTGAGAAAATACGCACGTCGTAACGCTCGGCGAGAGCAGACAGTTGCAGCATCTCCTCGCGCGTGCAGACTTTGCCAATCGGATTGTGTGGGTTACACAGCACGAATGCGCGGCAACCGTTACGGAAAGCGGTTTCGATTGCATCGAAGTCGAACAGCCAGTTGTCGCTGGCATCATTCATCAGCATCGGAATTTCGATACAGTCGACGTTGTACAGTCGCGGCAAACTCAGAAACGGCATGTACGCAGGCGTCGGCACAATCACGCTGCCACCGTGACCGACGATCTCACGCAAGAAAATCTCGAACGCTTCGACCACGTCAGGCACGACGCGCACTTGCGTCGGATCAATATTCCAGCCGTACCGCAGTCGTTGCCAGTCAGCGCAAGCCTTCGCAACCTGCTGCTTCCACGGAGTCGGGATGTAGCCGAGCGCACAGCCTTCGGTAGCACGCTCGATTGCGCGCTGAATGCACGGCGCGAGACCGAAATCCATTTCCGCAATGAATGCGCCGACGCAGCCCGGGTAGCGCGACCATTTATCGCTGCCATTTTGAGCGAGCTGGTCTGCGGTTTGCGCGTCGATAGCCTGTGCGTCGAATCCGATGATGTCTTTGATGTAATCCATGTCTCTACTGTCGCGCGTTTGGCGGGTTCTCAAAAGGTGCGACTGCGGCATGTTGCTTGGGTGAGGTATAAGCAAACAAATAGGTCGACGGTAGCAGCGGCGTGTGATGATGGGACGAGTGTTGGACTGTGAGGTTAGTTAGTGTTCCAGCAACGGCTCAGCTGCCCACCGCAACTCATCACACAGCGTACGCACAGCAGGTCGCACGTCGCTGCGCCGCGTGATCAAGCCAATGCTACGTCTCGCATATGGGTCGTCAATCGGACACAGTGTGAGGTTCGCCGGCAATGGTGCCATAGACGCAAGACGCGAGACAATGGACACGTTCTCGCCCATCGCAACAAGATTCTGCGTGGTTGCGTAATCATCGACACAATACGTAATCGATGGTTTGAAATCTTCACGCGCGGCCATACTTAGCAGGTTGGTCTGGCAGAATGGACAGCCGGCAATCCAGTTACACGGTGCGAATGTGCGCAGTTTGACCGGAGTGCCGTGCGCGCGGAATCGTTTCGCAGACGCGAATGAACTGTTCATAAGCAGCAGTAGCGGATCGTCGCCGAGTGGTTCGTACGCGAGTTCGTCGTCAATCACGAGATATTGCGGGATGCTTTCGTAACGGAAAATGACGGCACAGTCTGCCTCGCCGCGCGCGACCGAATCGATCGCCTCGGGTGGTTCAGTCTGCGCGAGACTGACGTCAATCGGCGAGTCGACGCTGAGTTTGGCGAGCGCCTTAGAAACGATCGTCGAACAGATTGACGGCGGGGCGAGCAGTCGCAATGTGGTCGCGGCGCGACGCCGATATTCGCTGAACTCTTTGCTGGCTTGCGCGACGCGTAATGCGATCAGTTCGCCGTGTTTAGCGAGGATGAGTCCGGCTGGGGTGAGTGTGACGCCGCGACCGCCGCGCGTCAGCAGTGCGCAGCCGCAGTCCCGTTCGAGCTTCTTGACTTGCTGGCTGATGGCCGGTTGCGACCAGCCGAGTGTGCGTGCGGCGCCGGATAGTGAACCTTGTTCACCGATGTGCCACAGCGTGATCAGTAGATTCGGGTCGAGATTGTGGGGGAGTGGGGCGGATGTGATTGGCGTAGGCTGGGCTGTTGTGAATGCAGCTGACATTCCGACCGATGTTGCTGATGTTGCTGGTGTTGGCTCCGTGATATGTGGATGACGTGGAGATTCGTGTATTTGATATTCGGTGTCCATCTGTCATCCTGTTCTTTCACTAAGTCTTGTTGTCATGAGCGTACCCGCACGGTTTGGCATAGGATACAGCAGGCTTGTGTGATGTTGTTGTGACTTGTGGCCTACTGCCGTGAGGTGGATTCGCGTACGACGAGCTGATATTTGGCGGTCAAACGTTGCGGAGGATAGTTATCGTAGCCATGTTCCAATCGTTGCATGAGTAAATCGACTGCTTTCTTCGCTAAATCATCGAGATCAACGCTGATGGTGGTAACGGCTTCCATCGTAGGTGGTGTTTGCGCCGCTGATTCATAATGATGACGGGTCACTTGAGCCGGTTCGTCCACAGGTTGGATCCTACGTGGTCACTTGGATTTTGATGCGGCGGGTGGTTGACTCTATCTAGCCCCATGCCCTGTTAGATCCTGTTAGGTTCTATTCAACAATCCATCTGGTAGCTGGCTAATGCCACATTAGGCTCTATGTAGTGTGATATTCCGGCGGTAACTAGCTTCTGTTCCGCCGGAATATCACGTTTTCAGGGTGTTTTTTGTGATATTCCGGCGGAGAAGTTAGAGACTTCCGCCGCGATGTCACAAAAAACGGCCTTTAAGCGTGATATTCCGGCGGATGTTTAGGTATCTTCCGCCGAAAAGTCACAATGGCGAGTCACAGATGGAACAGTCACAATGGAACAAATGTCTCGAACGGGTACGAATGGAGCCTTACGTATTGTGAAATTTTGGTAAAGGGCACTCCTACGTAAGGTCTGAGTTATCCACAATTAGGCGCGACACGCCGTAAACAGACCGTTCGACCACATACCCTGAAATTCACTTGCCATAATCGCGATATTAGCTACTGTCAGGGCATGAAAGTAAAACAACACATTGAACAGCAGCTAAACGAAGCGCAGAAGGCACTCCGGTGCGCGACTGCATTGTGTCACACAGATCAGATGGCATTTTTGCGGTGTACGCATTCTGGTCTGGTCATCAGCCCGTATCGAGGCATGTTTGCTGATGCTTCATACTGGCAGTCTCTGAATCCGACAGCACAGATTCTGCATATTGCTCGAACATTGTCAGTCAAATTACCGTCGTTGGTATTTGCCGGTCCTACTGCAGCGGCAATTCATGGTTTTGAACATCAGTGGGCTATCCATCATGGTGGTTTATACGCTGCAGATACTGAGCATGGTTTAAAAAATCGGTCGCGTGGTGAATTACATCGTGTGTATATGTCGAATATCCCCATTGCTCACGTAGACGGGGTGTTAGTCACATCTGCAACACGTACTGTGGTGGACTGCGGTCTGATGCTCCCATTCCGTAATGCCTTGCCCATAGTGAATTCTGCACTAGCTGCATCGGCAACCACTCGTGAAGAAGTGCAATTATTGTGTGACCGCATGCAACGTGATTGTGCATCGGTAACACGACTGTTACTCAACGCTAACCCACTTTGTGAGAATGGTGGGGAATCCATGATGTATGCCACTATCGTGGAAGCGGGAATTGCTGAACCGGTTGTACAGCATACATTCGTCAATCCGAACGATACAACAGAATGGTATCGCGTTGATTTTGCGTGGTTTCTGCCGGGCGGACGGGTTGTAGTAGCGGAATATGATGGCATGACTAAGTACGTCGATCCGGCCATGACTCATCGGAAAAGTATTGAAGCTGTGGTCACTGCACAAAGTCATCGGGAACGTAGTCTTTTGACGTGGGCGGTGAATGCGATTGTTCGAATCACATATGATGACGTCGTGCGCCGGTATCCGATGATTAATAAACTTATTGCTGAAGGCATTCCTCTGCGCTCGTGATTGAGCACAATCGTTGTCATGCTGGTAACAACAACTGTTTTTGTGATATATCGGCGGAGAAACTAGGAACCTCCGCCGCAATGTCACAAAAAGCGGCCTATTTCTGTGACATATCGGCGGACCATAGCCAATCTTCCGCCGGAATATCACGTTTGCAGGGTGATTTTTGTGATATTCCGGCGGGAAACTGTCTAGCATCCGCCGCAATATCACATTTAGGACGGGAATTGCGTGATATTCCGGCGGAGTTGTACCGACTATCCGCCGGAATGTCACAAAAACGGGCCTTTAAGTGTGATATTGCGGCGGACTATAACCAATGTTCCGCCGGAATGTCACAAAAACGGCTTGTAAGCCGTGTATTCCGCATAATTGTTGTCTCAGGCATACAAGACACAGGGGAGATATACCCGTTGGTCATCATTCCCATGCTCTCCGCGCAACTCAAACGAATAGGTACACGGAAGATACAGAAGGGAATTTACCTCAGATCGAGCGTACACGGAATCGCCCCGTGCGATTTGAGGCCACGATCATCTCATCATTGTGCAGCCGAGTCCATCCGTCAGCCTCAGTCTGCGCGAATCCAGAGCTGGCCACAACCACGCCGCCACCCTCGATACCACGGTAGCGCAGTACGCGGTAATCATGCGCCTGCGCGCCGCGACCGTAGCGGTCATACACTTCAACAATACGTGGGCTAGTCACCTCGCGGCCAGCTGCACACAATGCGATGAACTGGTCTTCGCTTTGAATCATGCAGTTGTAGCTTGACTTCGGATACGTCTGTCGCAACTGACGCACAGCCTGAGCCACAGCCTCGTCAAGCGCGAATCCGAAGCCGATAAACTCGAGAATCACGGAGAAGAAAATCGCCGAATCAGACTGACCGCCAGTCGCAAGGAATGCACCTTTATTAACCGGATAATGCCGATTATTGACGATATTAACCCCGTTCTCATCGGAAATATCGCCGTTGTGAATGAACGTAAGCCCGTTCGCAAAGAACGGCTGCTGGTTTTCAAGAATCAGCGGCAGGTTCGAGCTGGCGAGTCGCAGATGCCACAGAGCACCGCGCGCGGGAGCGTTCGCAAAATCAGGGAACACTGAATCGTAGCGCGCGGCGACCGTGCTTTTATACAGTTGGACACCGGTTTCCGGCGCAGGCGCACCGCCGTCCCGGGTGTAGGGCGGTTCGACGGGTTCGCTCAGCAGACCGACGCCCCAACCATCGTTGTGGATCTCGCTGAGCTCACGGAACTCGTCTACGGCAGGTTCACCGAGTACGGCCGTCAGGCTCGTATTAGCCCCGGCCGTTGCGTATCCCAGTAATCTGCACATGTTTTAGTACTGTACCGAACGATCGCCGTGACACGGCGGTGATCGTTATAGAGATTGCTTATAGCGGTCTATTGTGCGGTGGTCGTCGCGTTACCGCGTGACTCGTCCGTTGGTTTATCAGCCGTTTTGCTGACTGATTTATCGGCAGACTTGCCTGCAGCTGGCTCGGTGATTCGCTGCATGACAACAGTTGTTTCACCGTCGGCCGGGAGCCGCATCGGACGCTGAGACTGTGCGGCATCGCGAGCCGCAGTCGCTGCTGCCGCCGACAGTTGCGACTGTGCCGCCTGCGAAACCACGCCAAACCCAGCATCCGCTGCATCAGCCGACAATCCCGCGCCGTTCTCACTCATGCGACCCTCGTTCGCCGGCTTGCGCAACGTGACACGCTTCAAACGCGGCGGTCGACGCGTTGAAATAAACAGCGGCTGGACTTCAACGATCGGGTTGAACGGCGCCAAACCGAACCACTTAAACGGCGAGCCGGCAACGTGACGAATCGAATACTTCGTACGCAACGCAACCGCACCCAGCGTGGAAACCTTCGACTCCGGCATAAGATCTTTGTGAATCAGTACGTAGCGAATTGTACCGATACCGGGATCGGCGTCCACTTTCGGATAAATCGACTTCTGCTCAGGTAGCTCGCCAGTGCGGCTCAGATCATGCATAATCTGGTGTAAGTACGGCGGGATCGACTGAGACACCTTGAAACCAAGCCGAATACGCACACGGAACAAATATTCCGTACCGAAATTTTCAACCGAATATTCGCGCGTGAACGGCTCGTCAGTTGTCTGTACCGATACAACCCACCATGCGCGGGCTCGCTTCGGGTGTTCCGCGAAAATTGAGAAAAATACGTCAGTATCGAGCCGCTTCATTTCCGGATCGGCCGTCAAATACACGATATTGTCCGCGAAATATGGGATACGGAAGTCGCCATGCAGTCGACCAAGCACCGGCAAAAAGTCAGCCGGACGCATGTGTCGACGCTGCGAACGTTCGATTTTCGTACCCTTGTCCCACGTATACATGATGAACAAAATTGCAAGCGTCAGCAGCATCGTAAACCAGCCGCCGTGCAGGAATTTCGCCATTGATGCGATAAAGAACATAATCTGAATCGCAAGGAATATGAGCAGGAATACCACGGCTCCGATACGCTTGCCGCTATACCAAATGTACACGGCGAGCAAAATTGTGGTCGTGATCATCGTGATGGTAAGCGCAAGTCCGTACGCGGCAGAAATATGCTCGGAATCTTTGAACATGCCGAGCACTGACAGTGTGGCGATCAGCAGTACACCGTTGACGACCGGAATGTACAGCTGACCGCGGGTACGCGCGGGGTAGCGGACCTGCAGATGCGGCATCCAGTTGAGTCGAGTCGCTTCAGAAACCATCGTAAAAGCGCCGGTGATCAGCGCTTGCGATGCGATCACGCCAGCGGTAACCGACAGCACAACCGCCACGTAACGCACGTTCGGCGTCATCATTTGGAAGAACGGATTAAGGCTCTTGATTTGCGCCAACTCAGGATTGTGCTGGTTCTTCAAAATCCACGCGCCCTGACCGAAATAGCACAGCACGAGCGCAACCTTGATGAACGGCCATGTGAAGTAAATATTGCCACGACCAACGTGACCCATATCCGAGTAGAGCGCCTCCGCACCGGTGGTCGCAAGGAAGACGGTGCCCATAAGCGCGATACCAGCCGCGTTATGCGGGCTGAACAGGAACTTGACGCCATACCACGGGTTGAGCGCGGCGAAAACAGTCAGATCGTTGCTTAAGTTCACCGCGCCCACGACAGCGAGGAACGTAAACCAGACGAGCACGATTGAGCCGAACACGCGGCCGATGGATTCGGTACCGCGCGACTGCACTGCGAACAGCACGACGATGATCACGGTGGTGATCATGAGCGTAAGATTTGGATTCTCGTTAAACACGCCTTCGAGCGGCGGCAAGGTAGTCAAACCTTCGACTGCGGAACTGATCGAAACCGCTGGAGTCAGTACTGAATCCGCGAGGAACGCCGCGCCGCCGACCATCGCGGGGATGGCGAGCCACGCGCCACGTCTGCGGATCAGCGAATATAGTGCGAAAATGCCGCCTTCGCCGTTGTTGTCGATACGCATAGCGATGAACACGTATTTGATCGTGGTGATCAGTGTGATCGACCAAAATACGAGTGAGAGCATACCGAGTACGGCTTCGCGGTCGGCGTTGGCGATGCCACCTTGACCGGACAGGAACGTCTGCGCGGTGTACAGCGGCGACGTACCGATGTCGCCGTAGACGACACCGAGTGCGACGATCGCCATAGACAGGGTGATTTTATCTGGGCCAGACTGGAGTTTTGCCCACCATTTGCCGATGGGGCCTCTCGACGCGGTTTCGTATAGTCGTTCCGCTTCCTTCTGTTCCGCGGCACGCTGCCGGGTGAGCTCTTCTTTTTCCTCTTGGGTCAGCGTTCGCTTGGAGACTTTCGGCGCGTTCGTAAACGTGTCGGCTTTCAGCAGGGTCTCGTCAGGTCGTTGCGCCATAACGCATCCTCCACATTGGCGGGGAGTTTCCCCACTCATGTACAGCACACGCGAGGAAGCCCGCCACCATGTGAGCGGCGGGCTTCCTCGCAAGACAAGCGGCAATCCATCCATGCCCCTCGCATTGGCTCTCAACCTAACATATCATGTAAACAAATCGTAAAAAAATCGTCAGAAAAACGTGAGTTGTGCGGGCAATTGGCCGCAGTTGCGCGCGGAGCGCGTCTGAAATTGCAGGATGGGCTGGCCGCGATAACAACCGAACTTCTGATGCGGCAAAATACTGGTCGGATCTCGTCAGATCCCATACACTGTTCGCGTGGTGCGCCGCGTGCCGCGCGCGACCTCAGCAATCGGCAGATCAAACGCATCAGCAAGCGCCGACAACGTGTACGGAATCATGTATGGCGCGTTTGTTCGCCCGCGATACGGCATTGGCGTCAAATATGGCGCGTCGGTTTCCACCATCACATGATCAAGCCCAACGATGCGTGCCGACTGAAGAATCGCGTTATTCCCTTTATAGCTGCACGTGCCAGACATACTTAAGTACCAGCCGTGTTCGCGCGCAATTTCAGCCATCGCCGTGTCGCCCGAGTAACTGTGGAACACAGTACGTTCGGGCGCGCCGTCTGCGAGCAGCGTTTCGATAACCTGTGCGTGCGCGTCGCGATCATGAATCTGCATTGGTAGATTCAACTCCTTGGCGAGCGCAATGTGGGCGCGGAATGCTTCGCGTTGCAAGTGCGCGGCCGATTCTCCGGTACGGAATAGGTCCATGCCGGTTTCACCGATCGCAACGACTTGCTCAGGATATGCCTTGGCGAGGCGTGCGACTTCGGCCATAGCGTCGTCGAAACTCACGTCGTGGTAGGGCTTATACGTAACAGCGAGCCCGTCGGGTCCGGGCGCGGCTCGATGACCGTGGCGCACTGCTTCATTGGGATGAATCGCGATCGCTGCATGGACGGTGTTTGGATGGCTGACGGCCATATCAATGGCTACTTGCAAGTTGGGTAGCTCGCAACCGCAGTCGATAATGCCGGTTACGCCGACTGCTGCAGCCTGTGCGAGCAATTGGTCGACATCGTAAACAGGGACGGGTGGCTGTCCTTTGTCGACAGCTTCGTGACTCATAGCGCGTGCGAATGGTATGACCGAAGCGACGTGCGTGTGATTGTCGATGACTTGCGCGTCGGATGGCAGTGCAGGTGGCGCTGGTGCCCAGCTGCGGTCGCGGTGATGATGCTTACTCATGGAATCCAGTGTGCTCTGATGATTTGACCGGCTGGATTCCGGTGTGAGCGGTGCGGGCGGTGTGGGCGGCCAATGATTTGTGATATTGCGGCGGATGCATGACTGCTTTCCGCCGCAATATCACGTTTATGGTGGTATTTCTGTGATATTCCGGCGGAGGATGAGCTACTGTCCGCCGGAATATCACATTTTCGGGTCGATTTTTGTGATATTGCGGCGGAAGGTATCTCAACATCCGCCGCAATATCACACTTCTGGCCGTAACGGAACCGTATTCGTGACTTGCGGCTCGGCAACGGCCAATAGGTCCAACGAAATAGTGAGTGGGCGGTTCGGTAGCGACTCCATGATTGCGGCTCAGCAGCAGCTCAGTGGCGGCTGCGCAGAACCGCGCCTACAATAACCAGTATGACCGGTATCATTCCTACCCTCGATCAGATCGACGAACTTCACCGCCGCATATCGCCGTCTCAAGCCGCATACGATCTCATCCACACGCATTGCGTGATCGTTGCACAGATTGCCTGCCAGTTGGCTCGTCGCCAAAACGCGTTGTTTGTACGTCGTTGCACTCTGCCGCGCGATCCCGAGAGCAATACGCCAGATTGCAGCCAAGTGCCGCCAACCGATGGTGTAATTGGTGGAACAGTACCGCCGCGATTGCTTGACGAGCATTTGGTCATGATCGGCGGACTGTTGCACGATATCGGCACGTATAAAGTGCTTAAGCACGACGGCTCGGATGGCGAGCCACTTAAGTTCAGTGGCAAACACTATATTCAGCATGGTTTGCTCGGCTATGAGTACCTGCTTGAGCAAGGTATTGATGAGTCGATTGCACAGTTCGCGCGCAATCACACTGGCGTGGGATTGACGAAGGATGAAGTGATTCGGCAAGAATTGCCATTGCCGCCAGCTGACTATGTGCCGGTGAATCTCGAACAGGAGACGGTGATGGTGGCTGACAAGTTCCATAGCAAGTCGACGCCGCCGAAGTTTTTGTCAGTTGATGCGTACACGGCGAAAGCCGGCCGATTCGGTGAAGAGAATCAGCGCAAGTGGCTGGAGTTGGTGGAGCGGTACGGTCGTCCTGATATTGCTGCGATGGCCGAACGATATCACATGCGCATGGTGTGAGGGAGTGGATGATGAGCAGGGGAGCTGAATTGAGGATGATGAAAATGGCTCCCCTTGTCAGGGGAGCCATGAATATGGTGCCTACTGAGGCGCTACGTCACTCGCTGACGTAAGTGACGTGTTCGGCAACCTCAGCTACTTCGTCGTCACCGGTCACGATGATCACGCAGCGCTTCGGATCGCCATGCGTGAGCGAAATCAGCGTTTTGAGCATGGCCACGCTTTCATCTGAGTCCAGTCCACCGGTTGGCTCGTCGGCGATAATGACTTCCGCATCGCATGAAATCGCACGCGCAATCGCAACGAGACGCTGCTGGAGAACCGGCAGTTTGCCGACTGCAGTATTCGGCGTTTCACTGTCGAAACCGACTTGTTCAAGCAGTTCGCGCGCAATCACTGGCTTAGGCTTGAGGAACGTACGGCCGGACGCATCCATCGCATACAGCACGTTGCGCTCAGCGCTCAGATCATCACGTACCGCATAACGTTGCGGAATAACACCGAGTCGGTGACCGCGCAGTTCGCCCGGTTCGATTTCAAGCACGTTGAGACTTTTGTTCATCACCGCGCCGTCGTTCGGACGCATCATGCCAGTCATGACGCTGAGCAGTGCAACGCGCTCGTCGTCAGATTCAACCTTAAATGCGTACGTATGTCCCGCATAGCAGTCGGCACTTACCCGATCGAGCGTGTTATGCCCGGTTTTTCCATCGGTGACGGTCACTTTGTTCAGTGCGAGCGACGGGTATGCCTTGAGCAGTACCTTGTCGGCGGCATCGCTACCGAGTTCCTTGTCGAGTCGCTCGGATAAACGCAGCGATGTCGGTGCTTTCGTTTCAACCGGAGCTTTGTCCACGGACGTACCAGCAGTTGCAGTGCTGCTTAACGAGAGCGTTTGCGCGACTTTGGCAGCGTTATCAGCAGCGACGTGATCCTGCTGAGCAATACCGCGCGGTTGCGTATCGATATCAGAGTCGGAAAGCTCAGTTTGATCAGTATCGTCAGTATTATCATCGTCATCGAACACGATGCTGAACTGTACAGTTTCGGCCGGTGACTGCGCTGTAATGTCAGCGGCAGCAGCGGTATCAGCAGTCTGTTCGTTCTGCGTATCATTCGACTCGCTCATCGTTTCGTCCTTTGCTGTGGTCTGATCGTCGCTCATGCCTTCGCCTCCTGAACATCGTTATCGTCCGCAGCGGAACCCGTATCCTCCGTATCATGCGCAACCGCAGCATCGTCGGACGTCACCGTCCAACCATCGCGCGCTGCAAATAAGGTCGGCGTGCGGAAGAACACTGCGCGCAATCCAGCCACGATCATGAGCACAATCAACGCGCCCAACGAAACCCAAACTGAACGCCACACGAGTGCCCCGGTCACAGGCGTGGCGTATCCACCAGCCAGTGCAGAGCCAAGCGGACCGGAACCGAAGCCAGCGGCGAGCAAGCCGATCGCAAACCCAAGTACGACCGGTAGGAACGTTTCCAACATGAATTGCCACGCCATGCGGCCGCGTGTCACGCCACTTGCCAGAGCAAAACCGAGCTCTTCACGACGATGCACTACCGCGAGCAATACCAGCGCAAGCAGCAGGACTCCACTCACAGCTGGCACCGCCACAACACCTACGCCCATGCGCGCGTCGAGTGCGGTCAGTGGCGCAGTTTTCTTCTCATACGCGGTGATTGTCGGCGAGCTCAGCTCGTACTTCTTGTCGATCTTCGACGCGACTTTCGATGCGAACTTCTCATAATCGGCCATGCTTGAGAACTCGAACACGTAGCTCAAGTTTGGCTTGCTCCAGTCGGAGGCGCTTTCATTACCCCAGCCGAGGTCGTACATCGTTGCGTACGCAATATAAATCGCATTGTCGCGGTTGTCTTTGGACAGTTTCGCGTCAGAGCCATGACCGGTCGGCGCAGTCGCGTCAACATACTCGTAAATACCGCGCACGGTGAGTGTCGTGGTTTTTGACGCATCCGCAGGAGAGGCGATAGTGAACTCGTCGCCGACCTTGAGCTTATTTGCATCAGCCAGCGCCTTCGAGATCAGCGCGCCCTTCGGTGCTGAGCCGGAGTAGCTCAAATGCTTGCCTTCAACCACACTGTAGCGGCCGAGATCGTTGTCTCGCGCAGTTTCGACGGATGTGAATGACTTGAGTGTCAACTCGCCGCCGGTTTTGCTCGCATCCTGATCGGCGGTACCAGCGATGGCCTGAATCGAATCCTTAGTTTGACGTACAGGGAACGATGACGAGGCGTTGATATTGGCTAGCTGAATCGAGTTTTCAGTAGCGACCGTGTAATAGTTGTTGTACGTTTCGGTGGACAGATAGTTCTTCGCCCACGTCGGGTCGGCGCCGTTGTACTTAGACTGCTGATCAGCTTTCATGCGCACGATTGCTGCTGGGGCGAGTGCTTCTCGATCAGTGGTGGTGGCCGTGACGTTCGCCTGCTGCACTGACCAACCAAATAAGGTGCCGAACGCGGCGACCAATGCGATGAGCAGAGTCAGCAACGAGCGTAATTTGTGACGCATCAATGCTGCCCAAGCGTTCCTGAGAACGAACATACGGCTTCTCCAGTTCTCTTATGTGTACGTATATGTACTTTTACGTATACATGTGTATGTGTACGTACGTGGTCACACCCGGGCACGTCGGACAACGCGGACTTACGTGACGCATGTCGTTGCGTTATTCGATGGCCGCGGTTTCGTTTGTGCTGTGTAGCGTTGGCCGAGATGCTGCTGTTTGCGGATACAGCACCGCACAGAGCATCCCGTGGCAACACTATGGCCGCGCTATGTGGATGTTTTCTTGTCGAAGTCTACTGTAGTCCTGCAATATACCTGAGAGAAACCTGTGAATCTCGGTATGTGCTCGTTCGTGTAGGAGTTGTTTACGAGTTACGTAACTGATATACATTTTGTAGAGATGCTATCGAAAGATAAGAACTTGGCTCCACTTGCTAGGGGGGGCCGAAATGCGACGTTTCGCGGCCATGAATAGCATATGCGTACTTCTCATGCAGGATGTTCAAGCATGATTTACTATGTAGTGCTCATAACAAGATATTGTTTCTTTACCTTCTGTTAAACTCCAGCTACGTATGACGACGTTGAGATGACGTCGGCTTGATTGGTGGTCCGACTCGCGTGGACCGGCGTGGAGGTAGTATGACACATCGCCCAATGCATAGCGACGAGTTGCCCAATCTGGCATGGCATGAGACGCGTACGCCGAGGCATTCACTTGGATATCGCGTCAGTCATACGGTGCTCAGTGTGGTGTCACTGATTGTGGTGGGCGTGCTCTCTTTCGTTGGCACAATGGCTGCGGCGACCCTGTCAGACGTGAACACAACGGTGAGCAAGCAGAAAGTGCATGTGATTGCCCAAGATGGCAAGGATGACGACGAGAATACGCTTGTCGATCCATATGCGAACACGGCGATCGATATTCTGCTGATCGGACAGGATACGCGTGAAGGTGCTGGTAATACTGCGATCGGCGGGGACGCGCAGGATACGCAGAATTTGCACAATTCTGATACGACGATGATTATGCAGATCGCGGCTGACCGCAAGACTATTAATCTCGTCTCTCTGCCACGCGACTTGATGGTGGATACGCCGAGCTGTCAGACTTCAAACGGCGAAATCCCGGCACAGTATACGGTTCAATTCAACTCCATTTTTGCGAATGCTTACGCACAGGGCGGCGATGTTGCCTCAGCTGCTAGTTGCACATTGAACGCTGTCAACTCAATGAGCGGCATGGACATCAAGAACTTCATGGTGATCGATTTTGGTGGCCTAGTCAAAATGGTTGATGCAATCGGCGGCGTAGATATTTGCGTGCCTGTCGACATGGTTGACTCATACACTGGGCTTGATCTCAAGCGTGGTCTCGTGCATATGGACGGTACCACTGCCACGCAGTACGCGCGTACCCGCCATGCCACTGGTACTGATGGTTCCGACACGATGCGCACCACGCGTCAGCAATATCTAATCAAGAAGATCATCAGCACCGCGCTCTCTAAGAACTTCTTTACGCAGACCAGTCAACTGTATCAGCTTGCCAAAGCTGCACTGGAATCTGTGCAGATGAGCACTGGTCTAGCTGATACTGCGACGTTAGTGGGTCTTGCGATGAGCTTGCAAAACTTTGATACGACGCATCTGTATTCACAGACAATCCCGATCGAGCCGTGGATACAAAACCCTAACCGCAGCCAGCTCGCGGAAGGCGCGGAAGCAGTGTGGCAGAAGCTGCGTAATCATCAGCCGTTGGTCGAGCAGCAGACTTCGGATGCGGCAGCGAGCGGAAACTCAACTGGTGACACGAATAATACAACCGACAGTACTGGCTCATCTGACTCGACTGACTCATCGAACACGAGCGCCGACGATGGTTCAACCTACGATGCCAACACCGGTGTGATCACGCAAGCTGACGGTATGCTGATCGACAAGGAGACTGGCGGTACTATCGACCCGGAGACTGGTGCGATTCGTGACTCGATCACTGGTCAGTACATCGGACTTGCTAACCGCTATATTGAGGTCACGTACTGCTCTGCGTAAAACGTTGCCGTTACTACGTAGTCGGCTCGCTAGGTTGGTTTGATCGACAGTCTGCACCAGAAATCTTTGCATATTGTTAAGGATTACGGTCTATTATTCGTTCTCGTATCGAACCTCGGCAGACGATAGGAGACGGCAGTATGTTGCAAAGACCGTCGCAACACGCCAACCGCAGTGGCTTCCATGCTATACGTAAAAGCTGTACGGCTCAACGTATCGTATGGCTCACCATCATGGCTGCTGCTGGACTGGTGTTATCCGGCCTGTTGTTCTACGGGATATCAGTCATACGCATGTATTCCGACGCGAATCGACTCATGAATGCCGGGCAAAGTCTAGCAAATACAGCGCTTGGATGCGGATCGGATACAAGCATGCCCGAGGCTTCGAAAGAATTTGTGGCGTCTGCTCGAGCATTGCGTGACGAGCTCAATGAGCCAAAATGGACGTTTGTGCGCGATCACACGGCATACGGCAATGATATCGATGCGGCACGTACCATGCTGGATTCAGTCGGCAATCTCGTTGACGGTCCATTTAGCGAAGCGACCAATCTCATTGAACAGTTAAAGGGTTTCTCGAAAGACAATAAAACCGTTGATCTCAGTGCACTTGGTACGTTGCCGAGTATCGTACGTAACGCTCGCGCCGATATTGCAGCTGAAACCGCAAAACTGAATACGGTCGGTCAGCCTCGACTATCCGTGACCAGCGAACTGTTAAACGCAGGTAAAACCGGACTGTCTTCTGCAGATAACCTGCTCGATGAATACGACGAGCTGATTGATCTTGTGCCGCAGCTTATCGGCGAGAATGGAACACGCACATATTTGGCCGCGATATATAACCCGGCTGAACTACGTTCCGCAGGTGGTATGGTTGGCAACGTTGCCGCGATCACCGCGGACCACGGTAAGGTGACGATCGGTGATTTTTCGCCGACCACCGATTTCAAGTACGCGACCGAACCGTTGGACGATGAGAACGTGAAGGAAGCTGAAGTATTCGGTCAGTGGATTTGGAAATATCCGCAGACCACTACGATGAATCCTGACTATCAGCGCGCTGCTGTAACGCTCGCAAACCAGTGGAAATCACAGGAAGGCAATGAGCACAAGGACGTGGCGGGCGTAATCGCAATCGACCCAATGTTCTTGCAGTCGCTGATCGGAGCGACTGGTTCGGTAACATTAAGTGACGGTAAGGTGCTTGACGGCACTAATACAGCGCGCTTCTTCTTACATGATCTGTACAGTGAATACCCCGATTTTGCTCAGCAGAACAAATACACGAACGATGCGTCGAAGACCATCATGTCACACGTATTTTCTTCGGTGAACTCGTCCACTGCGTCTGCGCTGCTCAAGGCCGTGCGCGATTCTTCCGCAAGTTCTCATCTCAAACTGTGGATGCGTGAGTCGAACGAATTTGCAGCACTCGTACAGACACGCGTACTTGACGCGAATGCGGCCGGTTCACTGCCGGGCACGAGTGAACAGCCTGTAGCTGGTGCATACTTCTCCGAAATGCAGGCCAGCAAGCTCAGTTGGTATTTGCATGTCGATATTAGTGTCCGCAAAACATGCGGAGAGTCGTTCGTAGAAGATACCGGACAGGGGGACCCTGATCAGGTGGGATCGCTGATGTCTACGCGGCTGGCTGGTATCAGCGAGGAGTCACTTGGCGACGAATACACGGTAGTACTCAAACTGAAGAATACGCTCACTAAGGAGCAAGTGGAGAAACTACCTGAGTTCGTAGTCGGAACAGATGATACGAAAGGCGCGATGCTCCTGCGTACCACGCTCATGGCTCCCACTGGGGGTGAGATCACCTCGATCGCGTACGGCAATGCGCTACTTCAGACCAATGGTCCGGTGGAAGATCGACAGTTCATCGTGCTGGACCCGACCGAGACGGGGTTGAGGCCAGGCAAAACCGATGTAATCGTGTATACCGTGCGAGTTGCGGAAGGTGCTACGAATCCGTTGAATGTGGTGACTACTCCCGTAATCGGTGAGAGCGGAGAGTACACCGGCACTGGCGGCGCTGTGACGGACGAGTGCGGGGCTGATGTACCGGATGCGGCTGAGGATAAAACGCAGGATACTACCGGTGCGCAAGGCGATGCTGGGGATGGCGGCAACAGCGCGGCTGAGGACGGAAATAAGAGCGACGGCACTGACGGCACTGATGCAGGTTCCGGGGACACGAATAGCGCCGGTGGTGGTTCTGGTTCCGGCGGTTCTGGTTCGGGCGATAAGACATCTGGCGGTGCCTCCGAAGCGTTAGATTCTCTGTCAAAGTTCAAAGACCAGATTCAATGCCCTGTGGATATCACCAAACTCTCATTCTGACAGTTCTGACAGTTCTGACGGTTCTGACGGTTCTGACGGTTCTGACGGGAAATATCCCCTGATCAATCGATCGGATAGCGTTTTTTCTGCGTGGTTCATGTCTTCACAGTGAGACGCTAACTTGCGTTGAAACACGTATGCCATATAGTGGTCCCTACTTTCGGGCTGAATAACCCGCGAACCGAGGGGAGTACACATGGCAACCGCCCAGCTGAATGTAGATGACAGCAAGTACACGTTACCCGTCGTCAAGGCAACCGCTGGAGCCGACGGCATCGTCGTCTCTACGCTGCGTAACGACGGTTGGGTCACGCTCGACCCCGGTTTTCTCACCACTGCGCAGTGCGAGTCAAAAATTACGTATATTGACGGTCAGCATTCAATTTTGCGTTACCGTGGGTACCCGATCGAGCAACTGTGCGACAAGTCCGATTTTCTGGAAGTCGCGTGGCTGCTGCGTCACGGTGAGCTACCCAACCGCGAACAGTACGATCATTTCGTATCTGCGATCAACCATCGCACGATGGTCGGCGAAGATTTCCGTACATTCATGGGCTCGTTCCCACGCACTGCGCATCCGATGAGTGTGCTCGCTTCGGCAATCAACGCGCTCGCTACGTTCTACCCAGACACGACCGATATCAACGATTCTGATCAGCTCGACGAGGCTGCGGTGATCATTATGGCGAAAGTGCGCACGATCGTCAGCTATATTTTCCGTCGTCGTCGCGATGAGCCGATGCTCTACCCTGATTACGCGCGCGGCTATGTTGACGATTTCCTACGCATGTGTTTTGCAGTGCCGTATGAGCCGTTTGAATCTGACCCGTTGTACGTACACGCGCTCGGCCGATTGCTAATTATTCACGCTGATCATGAGCAGAATTGTTCAACGTCAGTAGTGCGTATTGCTGGAAGTGCGCACGCAAATCTGTATTCTGCGGTCGCAGCTGGAGTCAACGCTCTGTCTGGTCCGTTGCATGGGGGTGCAAACGAGGCAGTATTGCGCCAACTTAAGGCGATTCGTGACTCTGGTAAGTCAGTACGCGAGTTTGTTGAGGATGCGAAAGCAAACGGTCAGCGCATTTCTGGACTTGGACATCGCGTATACAAGTCATACGATCCGCGTGCGGCGATCGCGAAGACGTACTTAGAGAAGATTATGGAACGTGAGGATACGTCGAAACTGCCAGCTGACGAGCGCGCCCTGTTTGACGTGGCGACTGAGTTGGAGGCGATTGCGTTAACCGACGATTATTTTGTGTCGCGACACCTCTATCCGAATGTCGATTTTTACACCGGACTGATTTACCGGGCGATTGGATTCGACCCGGCGATGTTTACGACATTGTTTGCGCTGGGTCGTATTCCTGGCTGGATTGCGCAGTATCGTGAAATGCTCGCCGATCCGAACACGAAGATCGGTCGCCCGCGTCAAGTGTACACGGGCGAAACCGAACGCGATTACGTGCCGATCGACGAGCGGTGAGGGCTGAACGTCACTGCTCAAACGGATAAACAAGACCCCACTTGCCGCGCAGCACGTCCATAAGTTCCATAATGCGCAGCGTATCCGAATGTGGCATTTCCTCGCACTCGCCGAGTCCGTCAAGAATTGCGTTTGCGGCAGCCGCAACCTCGTATTCGTAACCAGTCAGCTGTGCTGGCACGTCGTAATGCGTGCGCACCGAGTGATCGGTACCATATACGTCAATCGACTCGACATTATTGATATTGCGGCACACCACGTAACCGTCGGTACCCCAGATATAACCGCCCCGGTCAGATGCGACCAACATCGACGATACGGACGATGCCATCACGCCATTGCCGTAGTAAATCGTCGTCGCATTCTGCGCGTCCACGCCGGTCGCATACGGCATCATTGATGTCTCGACGCGATCGATCGGCACTGCGCCGTGACCGCCCATCACCATATCAATAAAATTCAGCGGATACACGCCAACATCAAGCAATGCACCACCAGCCAACGTCGGGTCAGTCATGCGCGTCTTGTGCGTCACTGGATAACACAAGTTCGCACTGATCGACTGTACTTCACCGATTTCGCCCGAGTTGACAATATCGTCAATGATCGCGCGCGACGGCATGTACCGCGTCCAAATCGCCTCTGTACACAACAATCCAGTTTCATCCGCCACAGCCAGCAGATCGCGCGCCTGCGCAGTGTTCGCAGTAAACGACTTTTCCACAAGAATATTCTTGCCCGCGCGCAAGCAAGCAATACCCTGCTCAGCGTGCAAACTATGCGGCGTTGCGATGTACACAAGGTCAACCTGCGGGTCGGCAAGCAGTTCATCATACGAACCGTAGGAGACCGGGAAACCGTATTTGTCAGCAAACGCGGCTGCACGCTCACCATTGCGCGCGGCTACGGCATACGGTGCAATCAGATTGGAATATTGCGGGTCGGCAGCCATTTTGTTCAACGTTGTTGCCATTGCATGCGCGATACCGCCGCAGCCGAGAATCGCCACATTGACTTTCAACCCTTGCGCTTCAGCTTCAGCGCGCCTTCCATTGAGCCGACTCATCGTATTCCTCCTTGAAACCGTATGACGTTTTGTTCGTGCGCAGAACAGTTGCCCTGCGGCATCTCCTTCATTTTATGGCGGATGCTGGTCTGTTGTGCGAGCATAAACCTAGCCTCAGTGTCTGACCACACTAGAATCAAACAACAGTGGTAACTTCACTCACAGTTTCAGCATGGGTGAACGAATGTAAGGTGGCAGGATATGACAGACGAGACAGTCAGCGCGGCGGGTCACGAAATCGCCAAACAGCCAGCAATGGCACAGCGAGCGCGCGAAGCACAACCATTCCGTGCGATGGTATTCGGTGAAAAAGCCGACAATATGATCGCAAATGGTATTGATGTGGTCAAACTGAGCTTAGGTGAGCCGGATTTTGGTGCGCCTCCTGCTGTGCGCGAGGCGATGCGCGAACAATATGATGGCCGTCCACTGCCATACACTGCCGCGTTTGGGCTTCCTGAACTGCGTCGTGCGATCGCTGATTTCTACCGTACGAAGCATGGCGTTGACATCGATCCCAAGCGTATTGTGATCACGTCGGGCGGTTCGGCTGCGCTATTACTGGCGACCGCGTTGACGGTTGACCCGGGTGACGAAGTAATTATTGCTGACCCGTCGTATCCGTGCAACCGAGAGTTGGTGCGTTCGTTTGGTGGCACGGTGATTGACGTGCCGACGAGTGCTGCTACGCGCTTTCATTTGACGCCTGAGCTTGTGGATGGCGCGTGGAGTGAGCGGACGAAAGCGGTGATGATTACGTCACCATCCAATCCGACTGGTACGACGATTGCTTTTGACACGTTGCGTGATGTGTGTGATTTGGCGCGAGAGCGCGGCGCGTGGCGCATCGTTGACGAAACATATCTTGATCTGGCTGACCGTGAACCGGATGGCAGCGACGTGCGTTCAGTATTGCTTGCCGACCCGGATGCGATCGTGTGCAACAGTTTTTCGAAATTCTTCGGTATGACCGGTTGGCGACTTGGCTGGGCAGTGATTCCTGAAAACACAATCGAAGCGGTGGATGATCTCGCGACAAACTTCTATTTGTGTGCACACACGCCCACGCAACACGCAGCGGTCGCATGCTTTACACCCGAAAGCCTTGCTGTGTGCGAGGAGAGGCGACAAGAGTTGCTGGCGCGCCGCCGCATTGTGGTAGACGGTTTACGCGAGATCGGACTGCCTCTTGAAGTTGAGCCGAACGGTGCGTTTTACGCGTATTTCAACGTGTCATCGACTGGATTGGACGCGTGGACGTTCTGCGAACGCGCGCTGAACGAGGCACATGTGGCGTTGACACCGGGGCGTGATTTTGGGCCGGCGACGGCTGACACGCATGTTCGCTTGTCGTATGCGGCGTCGCGTGAGGCGCTTGCCGAAGGGCTACGTCGGTTGGGTGCATTCGTAAAGACGCTGTAATAAGTCGAGGCTGCTCGGAAAACAACGCCACGACCGTAACGTAACGACCGTAACTCAGCATTATGTCGCATCTACCATTGACTTACGGTCGTTTTTATCGTCGCAAACGGCCGTAACTCAGCAGTAAACGTTCACTAGTGCTGAGTTACGGCCGTTTGCGGGCATGAGAAAGGCCGTAAGTCAGCAGGAGCTGTTTGTTAGTGCTGACTTACGGCCTTAGGCGCGGAAGACTGTGGTGATTAGACGATCACTTGGCAGTAGCTTTGGCCTTCTGATCGGCGTCGAACGCGTGCTCAGTGGTCGCGTTCTTAGCGGAACCCTTTTCGCCGTTGTCGGAATCCCAGTGGATTTCGTGGCGATCATCATGGTTACGCCACCAACTCGACAGAATCGAACCGGAGATGTTGTGCCACACCGAGAAGAACGTGGACGGCACAGCCGCGATCGGGTTGGAAGCGAACGAGGTCAAAGCCAGCGTTGCGCCGAGGGCAGAATCCTGCATACCAACCTCAAACGTAATAGCCTTCTGCTGCGCGTAACGGAAGCCCTTCGGATACACCTTGTACATGAGCTTGGAGAATCCGAAGCCCAGCGTGTAACCGCACAGGTTGTGCAGAATGACGACAGGAATAGCCATCAGCGACGACGGTACGAACAGCTTCGGGCCATTCGCAGCCACGACCACGCCGATAATCAGCAAAATAGCGAGCTGCGAAACAATCGGCAGCGCAACCGTAATTGTCTCGATCTTCTTGCCGAAAATCATATGGCAGATCACGCCGAGTGCGATCGGGAACAGCACAACCTTCACTGCGTTCAAGAACAGGGACGCAACCGGAACAGTCACATACTGCGAAGCCAGCCACTGCATGAGCAGCGGGATCATAAACGGTGCGCACAGTGTTGACAGAATACCAATCGACACGTCAAGCGCGACGTCACCACGCGACAGGTAACTCATCACGTTCGACGACGTACCAGACGGGCAGCAGCCAACCAAAATCACGCCCACAGCCAGCGGGCCGTCGAGGCGGAAAATCCAGCACAGCAGCACTGCGATCAACGGCATAATCACAAAGTGAGCCACCGTGCCAACGATCACCATCAGCGGCTGCGTAAGAATACGCTTGAAGTCGTCCAGCGTCAGGGTCAAGCCCATGCCGAACAGCACAATACCGAGCAGGTAACCGGTGTATGCCTTACCCCACAAGCTGGTTTGTGGCACGAAATAGTTGAACACTGCCCAAACAATTACGATCAGCGTAAACCATTTGGTCAGCCAATCAGCGAATTTCTTCACGTTTTCCATCGAAAAACTCTCTCTTATATAACGGTGTGGAATACGCGATCCGTTTTGCGGATGTACCCGACATCGTAAGAGCGGATGATTAATTGTTCACAAATGTCTCACGTTGTGAACGTTGTGTTACGACTCGTGTTACTTGGAAGTGTCTGCGCATGTCTTGGTACCGCAACGGTTGCTGACGATTGCTGACGGATCTGATGATGGTTTGTTGCCGTCTGTTGCATTGGACTATGCACAATGGTGCGCCCGGGTTATAGACTTGAGACTTGGAATACGTATGCCAAATACGAAAGGATAACAATGTCCGCTGAAGCAAACGTCGGTGTCGTCGGTCTTGCTGCAATGGGTGCCAGCCTCGCCCGTAATCTTGCGCGTCATGGCAACAAAGTTGCCGTGTTCAACCGTCACTATTCGCGCACGGAAAAGCTCATTGCTGAGCACGGTGACGAAGGCCAGTTCTTCCCGGCGAAGACGATGGCTGAGTTCGTGGATTCGTTGAAGAAGCCCCGTACGGCAATCATCATGGTTAAGGCTGGCGAGCCGACCGATGACATGATTAACCAGCTCGCTGATCTTATGGAGCCTGGCGATATTATCGTTGACGCTGGTAACGCGCACTTCCCGGATACGATTCGCCGCGAAAAGGCGATTTCCGCGCGCGGTATGCACTTCGTCGGCTGCGGTGTTTCCGGCGGTGAGGAAGGCGCGCTGCTTGGACCGTCCATGATGCCCGGTGGCTCCGAGGAGTCGTGGCAAACCTTGAAGCCGATCTTCGAGTCGATCGCAGCGAAGGCTGAGGGTGAGCCGTGCGTGACGCACATTGGTGAGAATGGTGCAGGCCACTTCGTCAAGATGGTGCACAACGGTATTGAATACTCCGACATGCAGCTGATTTCGGAAAGCTACGATCTGATGCGTCGCGCGCTGGGCATGACCCCGGCCGAGATCGGTGACGTGTTCGAGGAGTGGAACAAGACCGAGCTGAACTCGTATCTGATTGAGATTACGGCTGATGTGCTGCATCAGGTGGATAAGAAGACTGGCAAGCCGCTGGTTGATGTGATTGTTGATCACGCTGGCATGAAGGGTACTGGTACGTGGACTGTGCAGTCCGCGCTTGATCTGGCTGTGCCGGTAACCGGTATTGCTGAGGCCGTGTTCGCCCGTGGTCTGTCCGGTCAGAGCGAGCTACGCGCTGAGGCTCAGAAGCAGGCGTTCGAGGGCCCGAATGGCGTAGTGCCGATGGATTCCGCGGAGAAGGCTGCGTTTATTGATGACATTCGTCAGGCGCTGTACGCGTCGAAGATTGTCGCATATGCTCAGGGCTTCAACGAGATTACCGAAGCTGCCAAGGTGTATGACTGGAAGATTGATCTGGCTGCTGTGGCGCGTATTTGGCGTGGCGGCTGCATTATTCGCGCGAAGTTCCTCAACCGTATTTCTGATGCGTTCGAGTCCGGCGAGGCTAATGTTTCCCTGCTGTTTGCACCGTACTTCAAGGATGCGATCGAGGCTGCGCAGACTTCGTGGCGCCGCGTGGTGACGCGTGCAATCTCCTTCGGTGTGCCGGTGCCGGTGTTCGCTTCTTCGCTGGAGTACTTCGATGGCCTGCGCTCGAAGCGCTTGCCGGCTGCCCTGATTCAGGGTCAGCGCGATTACTTTGGCGCCCACACCTATCAGCGTGTGGATATGCCGGGTGCGTTCCACACGCTGTGGGCCGAAGACGGTCGTCCGGAGATCGAAGCGTAGCGGAGATCGTAGGACGAGAGTGCAGTCCGGTGGACTGCACTCAGTCTTCGGCCGAGCGGCGGCAGCCGCGAGGTGATATTGAGTCTCGCGTGTAGCGCGAGTCCATAATTGCAGATCGAGCCGGGTCGTGAGGAGATCGAAGCGTAGCCCGGGAGCACAGTCCTCGGCCTGAGCGAGGGCGAGTCCGCAATTGCACGGGGCGAGCTGGGATGCGAGAGCATTAGCATTTCAATCTCATATATGCACTGAGGAGTGTGAGTGGCGGTTTTCTCTCACTGAGCGTCGCTCAGTGAGAGAAAACCGCCACTCACATATTTGAGGCATTGCATCGGCTCAACGGCTGAGCGATCGTATGAGTATATGAGCACTCAGCCGTTGAAACTTTTTGGCTTAACAGAGACATTTCTCGTCTTGAATTTCGATTTGTGCACTTTTTATTATTTCAAGACAAGCTCGATTATTCCGCAATTTTCAAGATCGTTGATTTTCTGCGGTTTTTCATGACACTGGTATTGTCTCACCGCGCCAGATGTATCGATTCACTAGATTTGGAGACAAATTTCTTGTCTTGAAATCCTCAAAGCACAGGAAAATGAATTTCGAGACAAGTAATGCATACAACTGTGTGGGCAATAGAGCCTGCATGAACTGGTTCCGTGTATTGCATAATGGTGAGTGGCGGTTTTTGCTCACTGAGCCACGCTCAGTGAGCAAAAACCGCCACTCACATTCCAGCACGTTATGCACGTAGCGTGCATCCATTACAGCTTCGACGCCGCACCCTTATCGATAAGCCATAGCAATTCACGCCCGTCTGCATAAGAGCTCGGTGCCTGCGGGTTATGCGGTGCAGCAAGCGCGTGTGCAACAGCTTCCGCTTTGCGCGTTTCAGAGGTGAATACCCATGTGTGTCGCGAACGTGCGATCATTGGCACGGTGAGCGTGAGCCGCAGCGGCGGAGGCTTGGGGGAGTCACGCACTCCGGCGACGAGCACATGCGGATCATCAATCAATACTTGCGGCAGTCCCGGGAACAGTGATGCAAAATGCGCGTCTGGACCAACGCCGAACATGGCAATATCCAACGCCGGCTCGGGGCCGAGTTGCGCGACCAATTCAGTTTGATACTCGACTGCGGCGGCCGTAAGCACAGCATCGGTCTGATCAGGAGACGCGGCGGCGATCTCGTCGGCCGAACGCATATCGGCTGGCATTGCGTGGATATTCGTTTCCGGCAGAAGTCCGCGATCGATCATCTCGTCGAGAAACTCGCCGCGGGCCTGCTTGACGTTGCGGTCGTCGCTATCGGCTGCGACGAACCGCTCGTCGCCCCACCAAATATGTACGCGCGACCAATCAACTGCAGTAACCAACGGACTCGCGAGCAATTCGTGAAAGACGCGATTGCCGTCGGTGCCGCCGGTTACGGCGATGTCTACGCGCTTGCGGCCCGGCTCAGCCAGAAGATCGCCGATCGTCAGCAACGTTCGTGCCGCGACAGCTTGCGCGAGCACGACCGGGTCGGGATAGATGATGGTTGTTCGTGTGGTCATGTGACTCCTTGGAACGAATGGCGGAATATCAGTCGGTGGGATGGATGAGATCCCAACCGCGGCCGATGACCTCGGCATAGACCTCGTCAGGGTTGAGTCGGCGCAATTCCTCGCTCAAGCATTCCTCAAGCGTACGGGCCGGCACACTGATCGTCTGCGGCGAGGCACCCGGCATGCTGATCACCGCGACGCCGCCGTCCGCGTCGGGACGTTCCAAACTGAGCACGCCGTCAGAGCGGGTCAAATACACGCCTGTCACGGCGGTCGCATCTGGCACGTCCTCGATGGACACTGGCACGTTGAGTCGCAGACGCAACCATGCGGCGAGCATGTCCATTGGCAGGAAGCCCTTCGGTCCGGTCACACGCACGGTGCTGATCGGAAGGTGCGGTGGCTGGTCGAGCATAGTGGCTAGCATCGCACGCCAGACAGTCAGACGTGTCCACGACAGATCCACGTTTTTGGACGAACGGTTGCGACGCAGATCTGCGATCGTGCGATATGGGTTCGATGAGCGCATCGCGTCGGTGATACGCGTGCGAGCCATCGCACCGAGCAGATCTTTCGACGGATTCGCTGGCGCTTCGGTCGGCCACCACGCTACGACCGGCGCATCTGGCACGAGCAGTGGAATCACCAATGTGTCCGGATGGTGGACGAGTCCGCCGCGTGGATGCAGCACAATGATTTCACCCGCGCCAGCGTCAGCACCGAAACGCACTTGCGCATCCAAGTTCGAGGCTTCATCGGCCGCGTCGGCATCATTCTCCGCCACAGCACGCTTCTGCCCGCCGAGAGCAGCCGCACCATGCTTCGGACTGATCGCAATCACACGACACGGATGCTCACGGCTTGCCGCATTTGCGAGCTCAAGTGCATGCTCAAGCTCATCCTCATTCGTGGAAATCAGCAGTGTCAACACGCGGCCGGTTGCAGATTCGCCGCGCTCTTCGTGTAGTTCGTCGATTTTGCGCGAAATTTCGCGGGTTCGCGTGTTCGGCATATCAATGATCATGGCATCCTCCACAGGCGTCCATCGCGGGCGAGCATTTCGTCCGCCTCTTCAGGTCCCCACGTGCCGGCCCGATACGGTTGCGGCTGGCCAAGCGTTGACCAGAATTCTTCGATCGGATCGAGAATTTCCCAACTCAAATCGACTTCGCGCGTCGTCGGGAACAGTGGCGGGTCGCCAAGCAACACGTCCAGAATCAGTCGTTCATAGGCTTCCGGCGACGATTCAGTGAACGAACGACCGTAGCTGAAGTCCATTGACACGTCACGCACTTCCATCGACGTGCCGCCCGGTACTTTCGCGCCGAAACGCATCGTTACACCCTCATCAGGCTGCACGCGAATCACGATCGCGTTCTTGCCAAGTTCACGCGTCGCCGTCGACTCGAACGGTAGGTGCGGCGCGCGCTTGAACACGACCGCGATTTCAGTCACGCGCTTGCCGAGCCGCTTGCCGGTACGCAGATAGAACGGCACACCAGCCCAGCGCCGCGTATCGAGATCAAGCCGAATCGCCGCATATGTTTCGGTTGTGGACGCCGGATCGATGCCCTTTTCTTCCAAGTAGCCGACGACCTCATGTGAACCCTGCCAGCCAGCCGCATACTGGCCGCGCGCGGTATGCGCTGCCAAATCTTTCGGCAAACGTACCGCCGACAGGATCTTCGTTTTCTCAGCAATCAGGTCGGCCGCCGAAAACGAGACCGGTTCCTCCATTGCAGTGAGCGCGAGCAGCTGCAGCAGGTGATTTTGAATCACGTCACGCGCTGCACCGATGCCGTCATAGTAGCCGGCACGACCTGCGACACCAATGTCTTCGGCCATCGTAATCTGCACGTGATCGACGTAGTTCGCGTTCCAGATCGGCTCGTACATTGCGTTCGCAAATCGCAGTGCAAGAATATTTTGCACGGTTTCCTTGCCGAGATAGTGGTCGATACGGAACACACTCGACGGGTCGAATACTTCGGAAACAACGTGATCGAGTTCTTTAGCGCTCGCCAGATCGTGACCGAACGGTTTTTCGATGATCACACGCCGCCATGCGCCTTCGGAGGAACGCGACAAACCGCAGTCGGCGAGTTGACGAGAGACGATCGGGAACGCGCTCGGTGGCACGGACATGTAGAACGCATGATTACCACGCGTGCCACGATCGCGGTCGAGCTCGGCAACCGTATTCGACAGACGTTCGAACGCCTTCGGATCGTCAAAAGTACCTTGCACGAAGCGGATGCCTGCTGCAAGCTGCGTCCACGTGGACTCCTTGAACGGAGTACGGCAGTGAGCCATCACGTTTTCGCGTACGAAATCTTTGAAATGATCTTCGGTCCAATCGCGGCGCGCGAAACCAGTCAGGCCGAAGCTTGGCGGCAACAGACCGCGGTTGGCAAGATCGTAGATTGCAGGTAGTAACTTCTTGCGTGACAGATCGCCAGTCACGCCGAAGATCACGATGCTGCATGGGCCGGCGATGCGTGGTAAACGCAGATCGCGCGGGTCACGCAGGGGATTGACCCAGTCGGCGGTGGTGCCGGTGGTAGGTAGTGAATCGTTCATACAACCCATCCTAGTGGGACCGCGCGCCGGAGACGGGAATATTTCGAGAGTAGCGAATCTCACATCCTACGTCAGAAGTTCGTTGACGATGTCGTGTCTACTCTGACAAGGGGAGCTATTTATCTACAGCCTATTTACCTGCGGCGAGACAGTCGCTCCATTATCCGCCCGCCAAAGCGAATCTGCGAACACACAATCGCCGCAAAAATCAGCGCAAATCCTACTCCAGCCGCAGCCTCAACGCGTTCGCCGTAAAATAACACCGAAAACAGCAGACTAAATACTGTCTCCAAGCACATAATGAGCGATGCTTGCGAAGGAGGCGTCACCTTAAGTCCTACATTTTGCATAATCTGAGCGATCATCGTCGCACCGAAAAACAGATACACCAAGCATGCGAGCACATCCGGTTGCAGCCAAGCAGAAGTCGGCGCCGGTTCAGTCAGTAATGCTCCCACCAAACAGCACACGCCAGCAACCACAAATTGACTAAACGTCAAAGCAACCGGGTGAATCTGCTGGCCGAATTTGCCAAGCCACACCAGATTAAACGAAAACACGAACGCGCACAGCAACGTCAGCAAGTCGCCGACACTAATCGACAGTCCACCAAGTCCAGAACTCAGCGACACAAATCCCACGCCAGTTAAGCACAATGCTGCTGCCAACAGATTGCGCGCAGTCGGCCGCTGTTTCATGAGCAGCCACGACGTAAACGGCACAATCACACAGTATGCTGCCGTCAAAAACGCGCTACGACCAGGCTCAATCATCGTCAAACCGGTCATTTGTGACACCATCGTACCCCAATATGTCAGTCCAACAAGCAATCCCGGTACAATAAGGCGGCGATTGAGATACGGCACGATTTGCTTACGAAACAGTATGAGCATAATCGAAGCGGCAGCAAGCAAACGAATCGCCATCAGCCACTGCGGTGTGACGACACTCATCGCAACTTTCGCAGTCGGATAGCTGCCGCCCCACAGCATCGCGCACGCAAGCAACATCAGCTTGCCAACGGTGGGAGAAAGCGTAACTTTGCGTGTCATTATTTGCGACTCCTTTGACTGACTGCTGACTGACTGCTTACTGATTGCAGTAGATTGGTTGAGTAGCTGACCGGTGGGTTCGTAAGCCAACGATGTCCCGACAAACCGGGCAACAGTCTAATGCGATGTACGATAATCCGCACAGCCGGGCGTGCCGGTAATTGTGCGGAACGCGCGCAACCCGCAGCCAATCACGGTAAGATCATGGATACGGCAAAAGGATACGCATCCGCCACGCAACACGGATCCGGTACGTAATTCGTACGAAAACCGTAACTCATCAGGGAGGTGACATGATGCCGGCATCCAGAAGTATTAATCAGGACGATCTACGCAATCACAATCTATCCGTGGTTCTTGCCACCATGTCCCGATCGCACGCGCCATTAAGCCGTGCCGCGCTCGCTAAACAAACTGGTTTAACGAAAGCAACGCTGTCACTGTTGAGTGACATTTTGCTACGCAACGAAATTATTTGCCAGCTCGAACCGGCGTCCGGCACCACGTACGGCCGGCCGAGTACGCCGCTCGCGTTTCGTTCCGGACGTTGGGCTGGCATCGGCATGCAGCTCAACACTGACGGACTTGGCTATACTGTGCTCGATCTCGACGGTTCGGTGGTGATGAGCGACTGGCATGAGCGTGCGATGGATGACGTTGATCCGAACGAGATTTTCGCTGAGCTTGATCAGATGATGCAGTCCGTTGAGCAACGGCTGAGTGAAACCGGTTACACTGTGACCGGTTCGTGCCTCGCGCTGCCCGGTTTGGTATCGAACGGCAATCGTTTACTTGTAGCGCGCAATTTTGGGTGGCACGACATTAATCTCAACCAGTATGCGGTGGTGTCGAGATTGAACGCAAGTGCCGACAACGAGGCGGCACTGGCCGCGATCGCGCAAATTCCGGGCTTTGCAGCGCAGCGTACGGCTGAGCAGTGGCCTATTGGGTCGTACGATTCATTCCTGTATGTGTCGACTGATATTGGTATCGGCGGTGCGTACGTGCGCGAAGGGCAAGTGGTGCGCGGCGATCACGGATTCGCTGGAGAAATCGGTCACATGTGCGTGGATATGCGCGGAACGCTGTGCCGTTGCGGTCGTCACGGTTGCTTGGAGACGGTGGCTGGTCGACGTGCAGTGATGATCGCGGCTGGACTTGCGGACGCAGCGAATGCGACGCGTACTGATCTGTTAGAACAGTTGGTTGCGACGTGGCGTGCGGGGGATACTCGGGCGGCGCTCGCGGTAGAAGAAGTGAAAGCTGCGTTGGCTGCGGCGATTGCATCGACGGTGAATGTGATCGACGTCAGTAATGTGATGATCGGCGGCTTGTGGAGCGGATTTGGTGACGATTTACGAGCTGATCTTGAGCGGCGCGTACAGTCGCAGATTTTGGCACGAGATGCGGTGCGTGTGCGACTGATGTTTCCTCCGGTGACCGTGCATCCTTCGATGTACGGTGCCGCGGTGGAGGGATTGCGCCGACTGGTACGCGATCCAATGCGATTCGTGACTGAAGAATGAGCTGCGGTGGTGTATACACAGCGTCAAAAAATTTCGTGGCTCCCCTTGCTAGGACGTTGCCGTTGAGCAAACAGCAGAGCTGTTTGTAGGCAACGTGCTCGCCGACAGGCGAGCCAGCAAAACGCGTGCGTAACACGGCCATAATTGCAGGGGAGCTGGCCGCGAAGCGGCCTGAGGGGTAGTTACACGTGGTAAACGTTCCAAAGGTGTTACTACCCCTCAGTCAGCTACGCTGACAGCTCCCCTAGCAAGGCGAGCCAAGAATGAATCACTCGGACAGCTGGGTGTCGCCAGCGTCCACGTCGAGCGACTTGGCCTGCTTGATCAGGTCATCGAGATCGGATGCGCGCAGCGCGCCGGCCTGCTTGAACACAACCTGACCCTTCTTGGCGATGAGCAGTGTCGGCACTGCTTGAATACCAGCAGCCACAGCTAGATCCTGATTTTCATCAATATCGACCTTGCCGAACACAATATCCGGGTTTTCGTTGCTGGCCTGCTCAAAAATCGGACCAAATGCACGGCACGGTCCGCACCATGTTGCCCAGAAATCAACGAATACCAGCTCGTTATCGTTGAGCGTCTTCTCAAAATCTTGCGTATTCAGCGTGACGGTTGCCATGCTCGATCCTTCCCTTCATGTTCTTCGTAGTCGTTCGCACTACAGTCTGTCTACAGTCTGCCGTTATGCGACGAATCCGCCGTTAATCGACGATCGTACGACTGACCATAACCGACCATAGTTGAACCCTAGCATCGCAGGAACGGCCAACATCTTCCCCTGTGAGCCAAATCCGCGCGCCTTGAGCATGCCTACAGAACCTAGCCGTGTGCATAAAACCGCACAGATTCAGCGATTCATTCCGTGAGTGTCGCACGCTCCCCGTTACAGGCCCGGGGCGATAATGGGACGTATGCCAGTCTTGAATGATGAAGTGCCCGACGAGGGTGATTTCGACGCGGGTCGTCGCCGCGGCGAGTTCGACAATATTACGCCTGAGGATTTCATCCGCGGCACCGGTCATGGCAATCCTCCGGGATGGCTTGGTCCGGCTGATATTAACCGCGCGCGTCGGCAGATGCCGATCGCGTATGTGGAGGTTGTGCCGGTGCGCACTGACGAGCTTGGGCGCGTGTCGCAGGTTGGTTCATTGCTGCGCGTGGCCGATGACGGGTCGATTGAACGCACGCTGATTACCGGTCGTGTCTTGTTCCATGAGACGTTGCGCGAGGCGATTGCTCGCAATGTGGCTAAGGATTTGGGCGATATTGCGTTGCCAGTGTTGCCGCAAAGTTTGCAGCCGTGCTGCGTCGCTGAGTTTTTCCCGACGCCCGGTATGAGTGAGTATTACGATCCTCGCCAACATGCGATTGCATTGTGCTATGTGGTGCCGATTGCCGGTGATTGCAAACCGCAAGATGAGACGCTTGACGTGGAGTGGGTGGACCCGCATAGCGAGCTGATGGATACGTTTATTGCGCAGATGGTCAACGGTCACGGCGATATTGTGCGCCGTGCGTTGGCGTGGCTTGGCGATTGAGCTTAGGGTGCGTGAATCATGACGATTGAGCTGAAAAACTTAAAGAATACCGTGTACCGCGACGGTGACGGCCACACTGTGCCGTTGGTGCTCGTCCACGCGTTTCCAGTGGACCATCGCATGTGGGATGACTGTGCGGCTGAGATTATCCGGCAGTCTGACGAAGCCGGTTTGCCGCAGTTTGCGATCTGGGCTCCGGATATGCCGGGGGCGGGGGATGCGCCGGTAGTGAGTGACGCTGAGTCTGGTGGACGCGCCGCTGACGGTGCGTACGAGCACGCGTTGGATTTGCTGGCCGACGCGTATGTTGATGTGTTGCATGCGGCCGGATACGAGCGTGCGGTATGGGCTGGATTATCGATGGGCGGCTATGTGATTCTCGACATTCAGCGTCGGCATCCAGATGCTGTTGCGGGATTTGCAATGTGTGACACTAAGGGGGATGCGGATACGCGCGAACAGCGCGCAAATCGTGTGCACGTGGCTGAGCAATGCGAAAATGAGCGTTCTGTAGATCCGGTGATGCATTTTGCTGATGCGAATCCGTCAGATTCGAGTTTCAAACAGTCGGCGGCTGGCAAAGCACTGTTCACACGTTGGATTCTCGATCAAAAGCCGGAGGGTATCGCGTGGCGTCAGCGTATGGCTGCAGGACGGCCTGATTTGAACGATCAGTTGCCGCTGATTAGTGCTCCAGCGGCTGTAATTTGTGGTGACAAAGATCCGTTTGCGGACGAGTCGCGGATGCGTACGATCGCCAGCGCGATGACTAACACGCATGTTGCGTACACACTCATCAATGATTGTGGTCATTTCAGCGCGGTAGAACATCCCGCGCAAGTTGCGACAGCACTGACAGCGCTGATGGGACGAGCACAATAACGAATAGCGCGCACATATGACGGGCATACAAACGGATATCCGCACAGCGAAAGGAAGCGGTTTCATGTTCTCACCATTGGCATTAACGCAGGCGTTACCATTCCTACCGCTCGCACAAGGTGATATCGACTATCACACTGAACGTCGTAGCGAAGATGGACTTATCGACACGTTGCTCATCGAACCGTCCACCAAAGTTATTCTTACGCGTGACGGTCGCATTGCAGTGCCGAAAGGTCAGGGTGGCATCGTCGATTATGAGAACGTGCGTATGCGTCTGGCGACCGTTCCCGGCACGTACGTGCGCAGTGATCTGGCTACGCATCCGCAAGTCGTCGCCATGTTTCTCGGCAGTTACGGCGGGGAGCGTAATGAGCATGTGATTGCGGTTGATATTACACGTATCAGCGAAGCGAGTAGCAACGTGCCGCAACGCTCGGTGCATGTTTCGGATGCAGCGTTAACTGGTGCAGATGATGCGTTTGACGAGCATGACAGTGACGCACAGGCGCACACTGCTGTTCGGCCGAGCCTGCTTGAACAAGCGGTTACGAGGTTTGACTGGGTTGATTTGCGAGGGTTTGCACCGCATGCGACGCCGCGTGAAGCTGGTCAAGCTACGAGTGCGATTTCGTTGAGTATTTGGCATACGCGCCAACAGTTCTGTCCAACGTGTGGTGCGCCGGTTGAAGCGGCGATGGCAGGCTGGGCACAGCGTTGCACAAACGATGGCGATGGTCATCGTCTGCTGTTCCCGCGTGTCGAACCGGCTGTCATCACAGCGATCGTTGACAGTAATGATCGACTGCTTGTGCAGCATAACGTTGCGTGGAAGGATGCGCGACTGTACTCGGTATCGGCTGGTTTCGTGGAAGCTGGCGAGAATCTTGAGCATGCGGTGCGCCGCGAAGCTAAGGAAGAGGTTGGGTTAACGCTCGGTGCAGTGAAGTATCTCGGCTCGCAGCCGTGGCCTTTCCCGGCTTCGCTGATGATGGCGTTCAAAGCGCAGGCTGTCACCACTGACGTGCATGTGGACGGTGAAGAGACGATGACTGCTCGTTGGGTGACGCGTGACGAGTACACGAATGAGCTCATTTCCGGCCGTATGGTTGCGCCCGGCAAGGCGACGATCGCACGATACATGATCGAAGAATGGTACGGTCGCGAGCTGTAACAAGTTCCCCTCTAGGCTCCCCTTGCTAGGGGAGCTGGCCGCGAAGCGGTCTGAGGGGTAGTCACACTTACGAACAGTCTAACCCGTGGCCCCCTTCTCAGCATCATGCATCGAACGGCAACGGTTGTAGTACATTGGGAACTATGAGCGACAACAACGAAGCAGAAACTCCTGAAAACCTCGATATTCCGGACCACCTCTCATACTCTGAAGAGCATGCGTGGGTGGATGAATCTGCGTCTCCGGCAATCGTTGGTATCACTGAATACGCAGCCGAGCAGATGGGCGAGCTTGTGTTCGTTGATCTGCCTGAGCCCGGTGAGCGTGTGGAATCTGGCGACGAAATCGTCGAACTTGAGTCTTCCAAAGCTGTGCAGCCGCTGGTCAGCCCGGTTTCCGGCACGGTGCGATACGTCAATCATGAGGCGAGTGACGATCCGAGCGTGATCACGAACGATCCGTACGGCGAAGGTTGGCTGCTCAAAATCGAACTCGATGATGACGAACCAGACCTACTTACGGCTGAAGAATACGCCAAGATCATCCGCTGAGCCGATACGGTCGGTCATTTGACCACCGTATAGTGGGGTTATGAGCAGGATACAGCAGCATACTGCGGATACTGACACTACGCCGGCCGATGAAATGGAAACCGTGCCGATTCCCGCGCGCACGGTCGTCACGACGTTCGACGCCGCGTCTAAGCACGAGCGCATCGAAAATAAGCCGTTACTCGTGCGTACGTTCCGTCGTGTGATCACGCATATGTTCAGTGCGTGGGTGCGTTTTTCGACACCGATCGTAACTGGTTGGGGATGGTATCCGAATGTTGAACCGTATGTTGGATACGGTACGGAAAACTATTCACGACTGATTTGTCGCACCGTGTACGCGCCGGTTCACGCACGTAGCGGCGAACTGACACGTGGTATTCGCGGTATGCTGGCAATTCCTGCGCCGCATCGTCAAGTACGTATTGCGATCGACGGTATGCCGGTGGAAACTGTGCAAGTCGGTCAATCAGAGATTTACGATCGATTTGATCATGCGCGAGACACAGCTGGCGAATATGCGATTTCAGACATGAGCGGCTATCTCGACCTCGTGGCTGAGCATCGCTTAGAACCGGGCGTGCATCGCGTGACCTATCAGGTGGAGCATCGTCGCCCGGTGTCATCGAATCTGTTCACGATTCCATCGCGTGCCAAAGTTGGCATTATTTCGGATGTTGACGACACCATCATGATCACGCAGGCGCCCACATTGTGGAAAGCGCTGTACAATCTACTTTTCCTTGACCCGAAGAAAAAAGCGTCTGTGCCGGGCATGAGCGTGCTGTTTACTAAGCTCGCTGACTTGTATCCAGATGCGCCATTTTTCTACTTGTCTACATCCCCGTGGAATGTCGAAAGTTCGATTCGTCACTTCATCATCGACCACGGATTTCCGGAAGGTCCGCTGCTACTGCGCGATCTCGACCCGCGTCCGAAAACATTTGTCCCAACTGGTCCGCAACACAAACTCGAGTTTGCTGAACAGTTGATGGCTGATTTTCCGGACATGAAGTTCATTCTCGTCGGTGACGACGGTCAGAAAGATCCGACAACGTACGCAACGATTACACGACGCTATCCGGGCCGCGTGATCGCAATCGGTATCCGTCAGCTGTCACCGCGTGAATACTCGCCGATTTCGTCTGTCGTCGGCACTACGTCAACCCAGCCGATGCCAGTTACGGATGTGCCAGTATTCACGGGAACTACGGGTGCGAATCTGATGAAAACAATGTTGCCGTATCTTAAGCAGCACGCAATCTGATCTGGTGCGAACGTAACTTGCGTGTCGCCTGTTGAACGTTTCTCAGTCCATATCAGTCCATGAGAGAAACGATTCAACTCGCTTGTGTCAGGTGGTCACTACAATGGTCGCTCATGACCGACGAGAGTATGTCCGAGCAGAGTGCGCCACTGCAGCCGCCAACCGCACAGCGTATACCGTTCCAGCGCACGTTCCACGGCGATACGTTTACCGATCCGTACGCGTGGATGCGAGACAAGGATTCGCCGCAAGTGCGTGACTATGTCGCTGCGCAAAACCGATACTGCGACGCGCGCATGGCTGGTCTTGCTGGACTGCGCGCCACGCTATTTGACGAACTGAAGTCGCGTATTCAGCAAACTGACATGTCTGTGCCGACGCGCATCAACGATTACTGGTATTTCTCACGCACGCTGACCGGTCAACAGTACGGATTGCAATGTCGCATGCCAGTGCGTAGTGCGGACGATTGGGAGCCGCCGAGCGTTGACGCAACATCACAACCCGGTTCCATGCCCGGCGAGGAAATTATTTTCGACGCAAACCGAGAAGCGGAAGGTCACGATTTCTTCCGACTCGGTGGACTTGACTTAAGTCGCGACGGCCGGTGGATGCTGTACGGCGTGGATACGCGTGGTGACGAACGTTACGATTTTCGCATTCGCGATTTATCTAGTGGCGTGGAGTTGCCGGATGCGTTGGATGGTATTGGCGGGGCAAGTTTGACGCCGGACGGGCAGTGGGTGTTCTACGTGATGGTGGATGATGCGTGGCGACCATATGCGGTGCGCCGGCATCACGTTGGTACGCCGGTTGCTGAAGATGTTGAGGTGTATCGCGAGTCGGATGAACGATTCTGGGTCGGCGTCGGCATGAGCTTCGACGAGCGGCACGTCGTGATCGGTACAGGGTCCAAAACTACGACCGAAGTGTGGATGCTGCCGATGGATAATCCCGAAGGTGAGTTTTCGGTATTCATTCCGCGACAGACCGATATCGAATACGACGTGAGTTTCGCATGTTTTGAGGGTGCGGGAGAGCACGGCGAGGACGTGCCGCTGGCAATCGTCTATCACAATGCGATGAATCCAAATTTTGAGATCGATGTGATTGACATGCGGTCGCACAAGCCGCCGTATCAGCTTGGCGAGGGAACGCGCGTGGCTGTCGGCTCACCGTATGGTTGCGAACAGGGTGATCGGTTTGAGTCTGGTGCTCGCGCTCGCCGCATTGGTGAAGCGTATGTGAACCCAGTTAATCCGGCGATTGTGCAGGGTGCGCATGGGTTGGCGATCGAGGGATTGGCGATTTACCGGCATTTCGTCGCGCTGTCGTATCGTACGGACGGCCTTCCTCGCGTGGCTGTAATGACCAAGGAACAAGCTGCCGCTGATTTTCTCGCCGGCCGACCGTGGGCATTCCGCGAATTGGTACCGCCTGCGTTGGATGATGATTGGGATGTTGAACCGTCACTTGACGACGATGATGCGGTGGATGATGCTGCCGGTCCGCATCCGCACGCGGCTGTTGGCGGGGATGGTATTTCGGCTGATGGTGATGCTGGTGATGCTGGTGACGCTGATGTGCAGTCGCTGCGTATGGTGAATACATGGGATGGTGCCGCCGACGATCTATTGCCCGGCGAAACGCGACGACTGTACTCAATCGGTTCTGGCGGCAATCCTTCATACGAAGCGCCGCGCATGCGTTACTCGTTCTCTAGCTATACGCGTCCCGGCGAGCTGCATGATATCAACCCATGCACTGGCGAAGACCGACTGCTCAAGCGCGCCGCCGTACTCGGCGATTTTGATCCGCGCAACTACATGGAACGTCGCGTGTGGATTACCGCACGCGACGGCGAACAGATTCCGGTGTCGCTCGCGTGGCGTCGTGACATGCCCGTGTCTCATTCGGCCATGTTTATCACCGGATACGGTGCGTATGAGATCAGTTCCGATCCAGGATTTTCAGTGGCGCGACTGAGTTTGCTTGATCGCGGCGTGCTGTATGCGGTGCCGCATATTCGCGGCGGTGGCGAAATGGGTCGCGCATGGTATGAGCAGGGACGGCGGCTGAATAAGCGACACTCGTTTGAAGATTTCGTTGACGCGACAGTGGCATTGCAAGAAGCTGGATTAGCTGACCGACGCAGGACTGTAGCGAACGGTGGTTCGGCTGGTGGATTGCTGATGGGAGCAGTGGCCAATATGGCGCCTGATCGATTCGCGGGTATCGAAGCAGATGTGCCATTTGTGGATGCGTTGACGTCGATTCTCGATCCGTCGCTGCCGTTAACGGTAACCGAATGGGATGAGTGGGGCGATCCGTTGCATGATGCGGATGTGTATCGCTACATGAAGTCGTATACGCCGTATGAGAACGCACCGGATGCTGGGAATGCTGGTGTTGGCGGTGTCTCTGGTGTTGGTGGTGCGGTTGCGCCGGTGTTCCCGAAGATATTCGTGACTACGTCGATGAACGATACGCGCGTGTTGGTTGTCGAACCGCTCAAATGGGTAGCGCGTTTGCAAGCTGCGGGCGTGGATGCGATCGTCAAAATCGAGGTTGAAGCCGGGCACGGAGGCACGACTGGTCGATACAAGCAGTGGGAAGAAGTCTCTTACGAAAACGCATGGTGCCTATCAGTAATGGGCGTGCACTACTGATTGTTGGATTGAGCGGTGTGTGGCCCCTGTTAGCACGTTGCCGTTAAGTGTTTTATCTCGGCTCCCCTTGCTAGGGGAGCCTTTGTGTTGGTGTTTTGGCTGCCGACACGCCGTGTGTTGGTGGTTTGTTGTTTACCTGTGGGTTGTTTTGGTGGTTTATGGTGGTTATGTTGGGTGTGAAACGCTGTTTGCGACACGCCGAGGGAGTCGTGTGTTTGCAACGTTTTTGGGTGTTGTTTGTTGTGTTGATTTGCGTTTGTGTTCGTGGTCGTGTAAGTTATCTACTCGCTGCCGGTCAGCGATTGGTTCTCTGCTTGAGGGTTGAGAGTTGGTCGAGTGGTGGTGGTTTGAGAACTCAAGAGCGTGTTTGTACTACTTCTTTATGTTTGTGATTGCCAGTCCAATTCCCGCTTCAATGGTTTTGTTGGAGTACCTGGGAGGGTTTGATGGGGGTTGGGGTTTTTGTGCGAACGTCCTTCCTTATAGGACGATTGTCAATTTTTGTTTTTGAGAGTCTTTGTTGAGTCTTTTCATTTTTTTGTGGAGGGTTCGATTCTGGCTCAGGATGAACGCTGGCGGCGTGCTTAACACATGCAAGTCGAACGGGATCCTCAAGCTTGCTTGGGGTGAGAGTGGCGAACGGGTGAGTAATGCGTGACTGACCTGCCCTGTACTTTGGGATAGCTCCTGGAAACGGGTGGTAATACTGAATGTTCCACATGATCGCATGTGATTGTGGGAAAGCTTTTTTGCGGTATGGGATGGGGTCGCGTCCTATCAGCTTGACGGTGGGGTGATGGCCTACCGTGGCTTTGACGGGTAGCCGGCCTGAGAGGGCGACCGGCCACATTGGGACTGAGATACGGCCCAGACTCCTACGGGAGGCAGCAGTGGGGAATATTGCACAATGGGCGCAAGCCTGATGCAGCGACGCCGCGTGAGGGATGGAGGCCTTCGGGTTGTAAACCTCTTTTACAAGGGAGCAAGGCTTTATTGTTGAGTGTACTTTGTGAATAAGCACCGGCTAACTACGTNCCAGCAGCCGCGGTAATACGTAGGGTGCAAGCGTTATCCGGATTTATTGGGCGTAAAGAGCTCGTAGGCGGTTCGTCGCGTCTGGTGTGAAAGCCCATC
>NZ_MWWY01000036.1 GCF_002259755.1 Bifidobacterium hapali | reverse complement strand
TCGAGATGTTCCCGCCGATTGCGAGGAGGATGTTGCTTGCGGTCCTGGCGCCTATCCCGGGCATCGACGTCAGGACCGTGAGAAGAGGGTGATCGTTGAGGAGCTCCTCGACCTGCGAGGCGAGGTTGCGGCGCCGGTCCTTGATCTGTTTGATGTCGCGGGCGATCGAGGGGATGATGGTCTCGGCCATGTCGGTGCCGGGTACGGTAACGGTCTGTTCACCGATGGCCTTGAACATGTCGTCGATGATGCGTTCGGCACGTATCCCCTTGTCCTTGGCCCATCGTCTGACCTGTTCGATGCCAGCCTCGCGCATGCCCATGGGGCCTCCGTAGCGTTCGAGCAGGGCGAGGGTCGCGTCGCGGGTGACGCGTTCGCCCTTCAGGACGCGTTCGAATGCGGGGTGGGTCTGCAGGAGCAGGCTGCGTAGCCGGTTGATGTGGCGGGTGGATTCGTGGGCGAGGTCCTCGTCGTGGCCCGCGAGGATCTTCAGGGCGGCGAGGGTCTCGTCGTCCGGTCCTGCGTCCCTGAGGCTTTCGGGGATTTTGAGCGCGGCCCATGCGATCACGTACGCGTCCCTCCGGTCGGTCTTCGCGGTTCCGGGCAGCAATTGCGCGGTCCTGCGCATCGCGGTGCCGGGCAGGTAGGCGACCTGTACGCCCATGCTCCGGGCCACGGTCAGCGGCAGGGAGCCGATGGTGTTGGGCTGGTCGACGACCAGCAGCACGCGCCCGCGTCTGGAGAGCTTCTCCAGCATCGTGCGGATGGCCTTCTCGTCCTGTTTGAGTGGCTTGTCGTACAGGGTGTTGCCGTCGTGGTCGAGGGCGTGCGCGTGGTGCGCGCTCTTGCCCACGTCCAGTCCGACCCACACGTCGATGTCGTCCGGAGTCATCGTCATCCCTCCCGTCATGAAGGTTTCCGGCCGCCGTGGACCCTGCAAGAAGGTCCGGACGCCCGCGCCGCATCCACATTACGAAGAGACCTGCGCCATGCGTCCCGAAGCGTCCATACGGCCGGCCTGGTTCCTATCAGCGGTCTGCGAACGCCCCCGCTCCCGGCGACAACACCCCCCGGATCATCAATAACAGGGCAGGAAAGTCATACCGGAACCGGCGACCCGGCCCCGACCATTCGGGACCTACCAAACATAGTAATGGGTATCTGGTTGGTGCTCATACGAAGTGTATGTGGTTCAACGTGACGAAAACGGCAACATCACTGAAGTGCGTCAGTTCACCGAGGATGATACCGAAAGCGGCACCGATATCGCCCGCGAGACACGCGCATAACGAGTCCTTACTTGCAGGACGAGCTGGCTGCGAAGCTGACTGAGGGGTAGTTACACGGGTTGAACGTTCCAGTGGTGTGACTACGCCTCAGCCCGCTTCGCGGCCAGCTCCCCTGACAAGGGGAGCCGCGAACTCTTTAAATGAATTTCTGACGCAGGGTGCTGGACATAGCTATGTCAACTCGTGTCAATTCCTGCCACACAACGCAAAAATTGCCGTTTTTTGCGTTGTGTGGCACGGCAGTGTTGGAAGCCACAGCAGGCCCATTTTCAAGAATGGCGGATTTCCGCGGTTTTGCTGAATCGAGCATTGCCACGTAACAGCGTTTTACCGCTATAACGAGCTTGTGTGGCACGCCGTCTTGCCACACAACGCAAAAATCGTTAAAAATCGGTTGTGTGGCAAGAATGTGGCAAGAATGTGGCTCTGTTAAACCAACTTTGGCATATGTTTGTGAACTACCCCTCAGTCAGCTTTGCCGCAGCCGCCAGCGAATCACGCGCAGCGCTTGGTGAGTGGCTGCCACGGCTCGAGTTCAACCGGTTCAGCGGTGAGTAGAGTGCGCGTAGCGTCGTCGAGGTATTCCTTGCGAATAATGAGCTCGGTGACGAAGCGGTCGAACCACGCGTCGGACATCACGTAGTAGCCATCCACGCCGTTATCCTTGCCCCAGCTGTTCTCAACCTTCCAACGGTTCGGCTTGCCGTCTGCATCGAGATTCACGCCGGTGAACGTCATCGCGTGGTTGCTTGGGCTGTCGCCATATTCGAGCCCATCGGCCTTGTCGAGCGGGAAATCAGTACCGAACAGACGGTCAACACGCACGACGGACTGGTCGAAGAAACCACCCTTGCGCAGCGCGAATTGCGTGCAATCGCAAGCGAACCAAATCGGGTGACCGGCGGTAAGTTGATCCACGGCAGCCTTCTTGAACACGTCAAGCGGCACGTTGACGAACTCCATGTCGCCAGCTTCAGCCACGTTCGCGCTGTACTTGATACGATAGCGCTTGCCGAACGGCGTAGCGGCCATCGGGGAGTTGCAGAGCGTTGCGAAGTCGTTGACGTCGACTGGCACGTACTTCTTATAGAACTCGAGCGGCGTGATGCCGGTTTCGCGAATGACTGGACGATCGTCGATCCCGGAGTGCTTCTTATCGTCAGCCTTGTCGCCGCTGCACTTGCAGGACTTTTCAGCATCGGACTCAGCCGCATCCTTACCGCACTTGCATCCGGCGTCCTTCCCCGCACCCTTCTCCTTCTCGTCCGCGTCATCCTTCGTCCGCACAAACCAATCGAACGTTGCCGGCGGCTCGCCAAGCGAAATCGCGCAGATGCGGTACACAACCGACATATACTCGTCCTTCACCGCGCGCAGCTCGTCCGCCGAAGCGCCATCTGCAGCATGACGACGACGCAGCTCAGCCGCAAACGCGTGCAGCTTCGAGTTGAGATACTGCTTGAAATCCTCAGAATCGCGCGAGTTAGCAGACTCAGGGTACGCGCTCTTGGGCATAAGACCGTACTTGTTCACGAGAGCTGCGAACATCTGCCACCAGCCGCCATCGTCAGACGGCCCCCAGTTGATAGCCTCGAACACGCGGCTGTCGGTCGGCTCATCGAGCGTGGCGAGCACGTTTTCGAGATATGTGTTGGACTTTTCCATCGCATCCCAGAAGAACAGGTAGGTTTCGGAAAACTCGAAATCCTCAAGATTCCAACGATGCATAAGTTCGTAACGCAGCGTGTTGAGTGAAGCGAACATCCAGCAACGTCCGGAGTGCTCCTGATTGGTGATCGTGCCCTGCTTGAGTTCGATGGAGAAGTCGCGCGGCAGTTCGCGTGCACCGCGATAGTCGGTGGCGGCTTTGAGCACACCGGTGGATACGGCTGCGTCGGCGGCGATGAGGTTGGCGCGGTCGGCGTTGAAGTCGGCGGCGTACTTAGTCAGTAGCTCAGGTTTGATGGCTACGTTATTTGCCATGATGCTTCCTTTATATATGGCGATTATATAGAGCGATATATGGTGGGACAGTCAGCCGGTCATGAATGGTCATGCGTGAGATGAACCCTTGTCGCATTGTAGAACGCTTGTTCTCCACGATTATGAAATACAAAATTAACAAACGGGTCTAATACCGTTCAATTGCCCTTGTAGCAACGATTTGGCAATACATCTGAATCAAAGATACGTCAATACCCCATCTCATATAGTGGATTCTATTTTGCCTAGTCATCTCGCTGGGTTAATCCTTAATAAGTTTTATTGGAGGTGAAGGGTGCTCAAATACATCGTCAAGCGCATCGTGAATTATGTCGTCATGCTGTTCGTGGCAGTGTCGATGACGTATTTCCTCGCCAGTGCATTCATGGACCCGCGTTCAAACTACATGGATCGTCATCCGCATCCACCGGTTGAGTCGATCAATCATTCGCTGGATCTGGCTAACATCAACGATCAGACGCCGGTGATTCTTCGTTATTTCCGCTGGCTGAAGGGCATCTTCACCCGCTGGGATTGGGGTCTGGCTCCTGATCAGTCGCCGGTCGGCCCGGCTATCGCTTCGCGTATTTGGTCGTCGGTCGAACTGGTTACGCTCGCCACGATTATCGGCATTGTCGCTGGCGTGAGCATCGGCGTGTACACAGCCATCCGCCAGTACAAGTGGCAGGATCGCACGCTCAACATGCTCGCGACCTTCTTCCTCGTCATCCCGGCTGCCGTGCTCGGCTTGTTCGTAGTGATTATTGCTATCGCTATCAACAACGGCGTCGGCGTGCGTATCTTCTACGTCACTGGATTGTCGTCATATCAAGGCTCGAATCCGCTCATGTGGCTGCTTGACTTCCTGCAGCACATCATTTTGCCGACGATCGTCATGGCCATCCCGGGCACTGTCAGCTACCACCTCACGCAGCGCACCTACCTGCTCGACACGATGAACGCCGACTACGTGCGCACGGCTCGCGCTAAAGGCTTGACGCTCAACAAGGCCATCCGCAAGCACGCACTGCGCACCTCCCTCATCCCCACCACTGTGAACGTCGCATTCTCGATCACCGGCGTGTTCACCGGCGCGGTCATCACGGAAACGGTGTTCGCTGTCAACGGCCTCGGTCGTTACTTCGTTACGGCTATCAACACGAACGATATCAACGGTTCAGTCTGCATCGCCGCGTTCGGTGGCGTGTGCACGCTGACCGGCGCATTGCTTGCCGATATCCTCGCGGCATGGCTTGATCCGCGCATCCGCCTGAGCTGACGCACCAAGGCGCACCAAGGAAGGAAGCATTCGATTATGGCAAACGATAATCTCAATCAATCCGAAACTGCGGAAGCTCATCTCGATCTCGATCCGAAAGATGAGGCTGTTGCCGATTCTGTGCTGGCGCAGGAGAGCGAAGCGATCTCTGATTCCAATAAGGAAGAGGGCGAGTTCAAGCGCACAGGTCGCATGACGCTGTACGTGCGTCGTTTTATGCGTCGCCCGTCTGCCGTGTTTGGTCTTGTGCTGTTGCTGGTGCTCATCTTCTTCGCACTGTTCGGCTCGAAGCTGGGCAAGTATCGTTACGACGATATCGATTTCGCAGCACTGGCATCTGCGCCGAACGCTGATCACTGGCTGGGTACCACTTCTGGCGGTTCTGATATGTATGCGATGATCGTGCATGGCCTTGGTCGTTCACTGATTATCGGTATTGTCAGCTCGATCGGTACGACGATTCTCGCTGCGATTATCGGTACGTCGATCGCGTTCTTCCAAGGCTGGTTTGAGCGCGTGGGCATGTGGCTTCTCGATATGCTGCTCGTGGTGCCGTCCTTCCTGCTCATCGCTATGATGGTGCGTTCGTCGTCTGGTATGAGCGGCTGGATCTGGCTGATCTTCGGTCTCGTGGTGTTCGGTTGGATTGGTTATGCCCGTGTGTTGCGAACGTTGACGTTGAGTTTGCGAGAGCTTGATTATGTGCGCGCGGCTAAGTTCATGGGCGTCGGTTCGTTCACGATTATTCTGCGCCACCTTGTGCCGAACCTTGGCTCAGTACTGATTATTAACACGGTGCTCGGCGTGGTTGGTGCCGTTGGTTCTGAAACATCGCTGAGCTTCCTTGGCCTTGGTATTAAGGCTCCTGATACTTCGCTCGGTACGCTACTGAACGATGGTCAGTCGGTGATTTTGACTGCTCCGTGGGTGCTGATTTTCCCGTCGATCGTGCTGATCATGCTGACGTTCTCTGTGCAGCTGATCGGTGACGGTCTGCGCGATGCTATCGATCCGTACTCTCGTTCCGCTGGTAAAGCCCAGTGATGACGGCCGCACAGAAGGTAGACAAGTAATGAATATGTTCCGTAAAACCAAACCTGCCGAGTCGGCCCAGTCGTCACGGCAAACTCAGACCGCAACGTCCACGTACGATCCGAGCGACCCGAACGCGCCCGTACTCGAAGTCAAGGATTTGCGCGTCAGCTTCGCGTCTGAAGCTGGTACGGTTCGCGCTGTGCGTGGTATGAACTTCCAGCTGCACCGCGGCGAGACGCTCGGTATCATCGGCGAGTCCGGTTCTGGTAAGTCGGTCACGTCCATGTCGATCATGGGCTTGCTGGATTCGAACGCTAAGGTCGAAGGTTCCATCACATATCACGGCGAGGAGCTGCTGACCAAGTCCGACGCTGAAATGAGTAAGATTCGCGGCAACGGTATCGCGATGGTCTTCCAGGACCCGCTGTCCGCGCTGACTCCAGTGTTCAGCATCGGCGAGCAAATGGCCGAGGCTCTGACCATCCACAATCCGCAGATGAGTGCGGAGGATGTGCGCAAGCGTTCGATCGAACTGTTGACGATGGTCGGTATTCCGAACGCAGAGGAGCGACTTAAGTCTTACCCGCACGAGTTCTCCGGCGGTATGCGTCAGCGCGTGGTTATCGCTATGGCTATTGCCAATAATCCTGACGTGATTATCGCCGATGAGCCGACCACCGCACTCGACGTGACGATTCAGGCGCAGGTGCTCGACGTACTGCGTAAGGCACAGAAAGAAACCGGCGCTGCGTTGATCTTTATCACGCACGATCTGGGCGTGATCGCTGGTATTGCTGACGAGATCATCATCATGTACGCCGGCCGCCCGGTCGAAAAGGGCTCGGTTGACGATATCTTCTACCGTCCGGTCATGCCGTACACGATGGGCCTGCTCGGTGCGGTTCCGCGTCCGGACAAGACCAAGTCCAACCGACTGGTGCCGATTCCAGGCTCGCCGGTCAATCTCGTGAGTCTGCCGAAGGGCTGCCCGTTCGCGCCGCGTTGCCCGATGGCTGAAGATCGTTGCCGTACCGCAGAACCGGACCTGCTGCCGGTCGCTGGCCGCGACGGTCAGGTTGCGGCCTGCTACCGTTCCAAGGAGATCGTCGATCGCAAGCTCACGTTCCTCGACGTGTACAAGGTCGGTCAGGGCGTGCACTCGAAATTCGAGGGCGTGCCGCGCGAGCAGCGTGGCGTCGTGCTTGACGTCAAGGATCTGAAGAAGACGTTCCCGTTGACGTCGGGCGGTTTCCTGCGCCGCAAGATCGGCGTAGTTAAGGCTGTTGATGATGTCACGTTGGACGTGCGCGAAGGCGAGACAGTCGCACTGGTAGGCGAGTCCGGTTCGGGTAAGTCTACGACGTTGCTTGAGATCATGGACTTGAAGAAGCCTGAAGGCGGTTCGATCACGTTGTTTGGTCAGAACGTGGGCGAGAAGATGAGCCGTAAGGTGCGCGCTGAACTGCATAGTCACGTTCAGTACGTCTTCCAGGACCCGATGAGCTCGCTGGACCCGCGTCTTCCGGTGTACGATATTCTCGCCGAGCCGCTCAAGGTGCTGCACAAGTCCAAGAGCGAGATCAATACGCGCATCGATGAGCTGATGAAGCTCGTCGAGTTGAACCCTGATCAAGTGGATCGCTTCCCAACGCAGTTCTCCGGCGGTCAGCGCCAGCGTATCGCTATCGCGCGTGCGCTCGCAGTCAACCCGCAGTTGGTGCTGCTGGACGAGCCGGTGTCGGCACTGGATGTGTCGATTCAGGCTGGTGTGATCAACTTGCTGGAGGATTTGCAGAACAAGCTGGGCGTTGCCTACCTGTTCGTGGCGCATAATCTGTCGGTGATTCGCCATATTTCCAGCCGTGTGGCCGTGATGTATCTCGGTCATATTGTGGAACTTGGACCGACTGATGATATCTTCGATCATCCGCTGCATCCGTACACGGAGGCGCTGCTTAGTGCTATGCCGGTGCCGGACCCGCAGTACGAACGTACGCACAATCGTATTGTGCTGCAAGGCGAACTGCCTAGCCCAACCGAAAAGATCGAAGGTTGCCCGTTCGCATCTCGTTGCCCGCTGCGTTTGACATTGAGCGAAGAGCAGCGTCGCATGTGCGATACGCAACCGCCGAAGCTGCACGAGTGGGCTGGAGTGGATGATCGTCAGGTAGCGTGTCATTTCGTGGCTACTGCCTGAATCAAACCAACCGTAATAGCGTGCCCCGTTTAAGGAATCTCCAACGTGAATCACGTCACATTGTGTGGTTTTCCGCGAAGTGGACATGTGGTATCACGAAAGACCTAGACGGGGTAGGAATAAACACAAGACTTGGCGATGTCTATTTCTGTGGGACGCGATTGCTTATGCGTTGCATGTGCGATTTGTGGTAACACAGGAAGGATAGAGTCGGGGCCAGTTTGTGTCTGGTTCATCGATCAGCCAGATGCACAGGTCGTGTGAGTCATAACGGCACGCACGACACAACCCGGGCGGATGTGTCGCCTATGGTCGAAAAAGCCGGGAGCAGTACGTGACCGGCGAAGTAATGAGAGGAAACACAATGGATAACACGATGAAGAAGCGGCTGCTTGCTGCTGGTGCTGTCGTGTCGGCGCTTGCTATGTTGCTGTCTGGCTGCGGTGCAAGCAACTCCGACAATGGTAACGGTGGTTCCAACACCGCCTCGACCGCAGAAGAGCCGGCTGAGGGCATCGATATCGCCAACTGGAAGGGCACGCTGCCTACTCCGGACCCGACCAAGGTCTACAACAACCCGCAAGATCGCGACAACATCAAGGATGGCGGCACTCTGACGCTGGGCAACACCTACACCGCCAACTGGAACAGCTTCAACACCGACGGCAACACGCTGTACATGAACACCTACTGGGCAATGTACATGCCGTCTCTGTGGGATTACACCGCTGACGGTCAGGTTTCCCCGAACAAGGATTACCTGACCGACGTCAAGGTCACCAGCTCTGATCCGCTGGTCGTGACCTACGACATCAACCCGAAGGCCAAGTGGAACGACGGTACCGACATCACGTGGAAGGACTTCGAAACCACGTGGAAGACCAACAACGGTTCCGATCAGAACTACACGCCGGCTTCTACCGACGGCTACGATAAGATCGCTTCCGTCAAGGCTGGCACCAGCGACAAGCAGGCTGTGGTCACGTTCTCTGAGCCGTACTACCCGTATCAGGCACTGTTCAGCTCCCTGCTGAACCACAACTCCGAGGATGCAAAGACCTACACTTCTGGCTGGATTGACAACCCGCACAACGAGTGGGCTGCCGGCCCGTTCAAGGTTGAGTCCACCGACAAGGACAGCACCGTGTTTGTGCCGAACGAAAAGTGGTGGGGCGACAAGCCGAAGCTGGAGAAGGTCACCTTCAAGTACATGGAAGACACTGCTGAGATCAACGCCTTCAAGAACGGCGAGATCGACGCTGTGGGCGCCGGTTCCAAGGACAACCTCGAGGCTGTGCGTACCGTCAAGGATACTCAGCTTCGTCTGGGATACTCGCTGGCTACCTACGTGTTTACCTACAACGCTAAGGCTGGCGATCTGAAGGATATCGCCGTGCGTAAGGCTATCAGCCAAGCGTTTGATTCCTCTACTTGGAACAAGGTCGCTTATCCGGGCATGGACTGGAATCCGGAGCGCCCGGGATCTGAGGTCTTCCTGCAGTTCCAGAAGGGTTACAAGAACAACCTGCCGGCTGATATTCAGAAGTACGACGTGAGCGCAGCTCAGAAGACGCTTGAGTCCGCTGGCTACACCAAGGATGACGACGGCTACTACGGCAAGGATGGCAAGGCCATCGAGATCTCCTACGTCTACTACGGCGACTCCGCTACCACCAAGGCCAAGGCTCTTGCATATCAGGCTATGATGAAGAAGGCTGGCATCAAGGTGAAGGTTGATAACCGTCCTACCTCGCAGTGGTCTGACGATATGGCCAAGCACAACTATGAGGTCATGGCTATGGGCTGGTCTGCATCCAACCCGTTCGGCCAGACTTCTATCTACCAGCTCTATGGTTCCGACTCGCCGTCCAACTACGCGCAGGTCGGTTCTGATGACGTCGATAAGCTCGCCAAGGTTCCGGGCACCATCGAAGACAATGACAAGGCTGTTGAGGCTGGTAACAAGGCTGAGGCCGCAGCGTTCGAGCTGTACGGCACCATCCCGACCGATACTCCGCCGAGCTACGTCGCAGTCAAGAAGGGCCTCGCCAACTACGGTCCTGCTGGCTTCCAGACCAAGCACTGGGAGAACATCGGCTGGCAGAAGTGAGCTAACCTTGTCGGCTCCCTCTGACAGGGGGAGCTGGCTCGCGGTAGCGAGACTGAGGGGAGCGCGCGGGATGAACCTGTGTTGACAGTGTATTTACTGCTGGCATCTCCCTACATAATTGAACTTCCCGCCATGCCGGCCCGTTTAGGGAACATTCGGGCTGGCTAGTGGCGGGATGCGATTGCGTTCGTGCGTGTCTTATCTCTCCTTATTCCGCGCGCGCCCGCGATCCGCGTATAACCTCCCGTTCGGTGCTTTTCGCACCGCGGGAGGTTTTTTATTGTACCGTGCGACCATGCGCCTCCGCTGTCCGTGTGCTTCAGTTGTTCGTGCGTGGCAGAAAACGCTCGCTGAGAGTGCCCTCAGCGAGCGTTTTCTGCCATTCGTATTGGTGTGGTGTGTGGTTGCGTGTTTGTGTGGCTGGTGCGTGGCGGTTTTTGCTCGCTTACGGTGTCCTCAGTGAGCGTTTTCCGCCACGCGCTTTGATGATGCGTGGTGGTTTGGTCACGCGATGGAATTGACTCGTTACAATTCATCGCGTGACTATGCAAGCGTGACATTCTGGCGGACATTGTCTTATTTCCGCCGGAATGTCACAAAAGTAGGGGCTCAGATGTGATATTCCGGCGGAAAGAATGTGATCTTCCGCCGGAAAATCACAATATGCACCTTATTTCTGTGATATTCCGGCGGAGAACCGCTTACCCTCCGCCGGAAAATCACGCAAACAGGCAGTTTTCTGTGATATTGCGGCGGAATATACTGCCTTTCCGCCGGAATGTCACAGAAACCTCTTCATTCCTGTGTCTTAGGGTTCAGCTGTGTTCAGTAGTGCTCCACAATAGCGTTTGTACTGGCTGATATCGGAAAAAAGCCCAAAAACAGATCTAGCCCCACCCATCCAAACATCGGCGTTTCGTGGGTTGCGTTCAAGTGGGGTTGAACCTCTAGTGTTGTTAGCGTAAACATCGACACAGTACCGTGCACAAGACATATACATTCATATACATTCATATACATTAAGGAGTAACAATGAAGTACCGTAGCGTGGGCAAGGCCGGCATCAAGGTCAGTGAGATCGCCCTTGGTAGCTGGATGACCCGTCTCGAAGACACTGCAGCCGTCGACAACGCAATGGCCATCGCCGACGACGCGTTCGACGCTGGCATCAACTTCTACGACTGCGCCGACGCATACTCAGGCGGCGACGCAGAGCGCTTCCTCGGTCGGTTTATCGCCAAGCATGATCGCGAAGACCTCGTCATCTCCAGCAAGGTCTTCTTCGGTACCGGCAAGAGCGTCAATGGCCGCGGCCTGAGCCGTAAGCACATCTTCAACAACTGCGAGCGCAGCTTGAAGAACCTCGGCACCGACTACATCGACCTGTACTACTGCCACCGTTTCGATACGACCACCCCGCTCGAAGAAACGCTGCAGGCGCTGAGCGACCTCGTCGATCAGGGCAAGATCCTGTACTACGGCGTGTCCGAGGAGTGGAGCGCCGCGCGTCTCGAACGCGCCGAGCGCATCATCTCCGAGCGTGGTCTGCATCCGCTGACCGTCGTTCAGCCGCAGTACAACATGGTTGATCGTTATATCGAGCATGAGATCATCGAAACCTGCGAACGTTACGGCATCGGTATCACCCCGTTCTCTCCGCTTGCGCAGGGATTGCTGACGGGCAAGTATCGTAAGGGTCAGCCGCTGCCGGCTGGTTCGCGCGCGACGTGGCAGTCCGATCATCAGATCAATGATCTGCTCACCGACGAGAATCTCGACAAGGTTGAGCAGCTGAGCAAGATCGCTGATGAGCTGGGCGTGAAGATGTCGGTGCTTGCTTTGGCTTGGATTCTGCGTCTGCCGGTGATCAGCTCGGTGATCGTCGGCGCGAGCAAGCCGAGTCAGCTTGAGTCGAACGTGGCCGCGTCCGGTCTGGAATTGCCGGCCGACGCGCTCCAGCAGATCGACGCGATTCTCGGTTTCAAGCGCTTCGAGCGTCACGTAGGCTGATTGCGTGTCAACAATCGGGCACCTACAAACAGCTCTGCTGTTTGCTTAATGGTGCTGTCCTGGCAAGGGGAGCCGATAAAGGAATCGCTCGTGGCAGAAAATGCTCACTGACGAGTGTCTCAGTGAGCATTTTCTGCCACGCACATATAAGGCTCGAGCATATGACTACGCTCGCATACATCAGTGCGCATACATCAGTGCGTACGCGCCTGTACGCATACACCCGTGCGCATACGAGCGCAACACCGATCATTTCGCGACGAGCCGAAACAACACTCGCCGCACGCCCGACGAACACCCGTAAACCCGCATAAAACCGCCAAAACCCAAAGGCGACACGCCAAATCACCCAGCTTGAAACCTGCCACGGTTCGACTACGCTTATATACCGTTTGCGAATCCGAACAGAGGTTTCGGCCGGCGAAGAGAGCGCCGGTAGCGGGACGCTCGAAACACGACGGACGTGAATCGTGGCGGCAGCGAATGTCGCGCATGGCGAGGAGAACGCCATGCCATACCACAAGCAAACAAGACAAGAATGCGGGGGATTTCCTCACATGTACGTCGATCCGACGAAGAATCAAGACAAGGGCAATCTTAGGTGGATTATGCCCTATTGCAAGCCTGACCTGCCTCGCGTAGCTGGCTCAATCGTGCTGTTCTGCGTGAACAACACGATGGCGTTGACCATTCCGTTGATCACCGGTATGCTGGTCGATCAAGTCATCACGCAAGGCCACACCGAGCGGCTCATCCATTTCTGCATGCTGATGATCATACTGACCATCATCCGCGTAACCTCACGATACGGCTACCAAATGTGGATGGAACGTTTCGGCCAGAACTCTATCTACCGACTCGTATCTGACGAATACGAGAAGCTGCACGAGCTTGACTTTACTTACTTTAATCACACGCGCACCGGCGATATTATGAGCCGCTTGACGTCTGATACGGACGCCATCCGTCACGCATTGAGCTGGGTGAGCTATCAGGTTGCGGACTGTGTGGTCATGTTTATCGGCGCGCTGGTCGTCATGTTTTCGATTGACTGGCGACTCGCGCTCGCACTGTCTTGCGTGACGCCGTTCATCTTCCTGCTTACGCGCGGCCTGTCTACGCACGCGCATCCGCTGTTTTTCGCGATTCGTAACTCGCTCGCGTCGCTCAACTCGATGGTCGAAGAGAATATCGAAGGCAACCGCGTGGTCAAGGCGTTCGTGCGCGAGCCGTACGAGACGGAAAAGTTCGACGAGCGCAACGATGATTACATGCAGCGCAACATGGCGCTCGCGTACAACTCGCGTCGCTACATGCCGTGGCTGGATGGTTTCGGCTTCAGCTTGCAGTTGATCACGCTCGGCCTCGGTGGTTTCCTCGTGATCAAGGGCTACATGACGCTCGGTAATCTCGTGAGTTTCAACTCATTCCTGTGGATGATCGACGGCCCGGTGCGTCAGTCTGGCTGGTTGATTAACGATTGGCAGCGGTTCAACGCGAGTTGTATTAAGATTCGCAAGCTCCTGACTGCACAGTCTCGTATCGTTGAAAAGCCGGACGCGAAGGAGTCCGTCGAGCAAGCGGTGACGATCGCTGAGCAGGTTGGCGGCTCGCACCCGATTGCGCCTGATCGTATCAGCGGCGAAATCCGTTTTGAACACGTCAGTTTCGCGTTCCCCGACGATCCGAAGACGCCAATCCTCAAAGATATCGACTTCTACATTCCAGCCGGTGCGAAGCTCGGCATCCTCGGCGAAACGGGCGCCGGCAAGTCCACGCTCGTCAGCCTGATCTCACGTTTCTACGATCCGACGGTCGGCCATGTGCTGATCGACGGCATCGACGCACGCGATTGGCCGTTGACCACGCTGCGCTCGCAAGTGTGTATCGTCGCGCAGGATACGTTCCTGTTCTCCGACACGATCGGCAGCAACATCGGTTTCGGTGCGGGCGACGACGCAGCTCACGATGAGCGTTACATTCAGCGCATGGCTCGCATCGCCGGCGCGGATAGCTTCATCCGTTCGATGCCAGACGGTTATAACACGGTCGTCGGCGAGCGCGGTGTCGGCTTGTCTGGTGGTCAAAAGCAGCGTCTGAGCTTGGCTCGCGCGCTTGCAGATGACCCGAGCATTCTGATTATGGATGACACGACGTCGGCTGTCGACATGGAAACTGAAGCTGAGATTCAGAAGCACTTGCGTGAGATGGACGGTAACAAGACGATTATCACGATCGCGCACCGTATTTCGTCGGTGAAGGATTCCGATCTGATTCTCGTCCTTGAGCACGGTCGTATTGTCGAACGCGGTACGCACGAGCAGCTTGTCGCACAGCACGGCCGTTACTGGGATATCTATCACAAGCAGCTCGGCCTGCAGTCCGGTGCCGCGCAAGGGTACTGATCCGCGCGAGTATTCGAGTAGTCGAGTAAATCGCGTAATAGTCCGTAACCGCAAGTTTTTGCAGGGAATAGGAAAACACATTTATCATGGCACAACGCAATACTTTCCGCGAGGATGAGGAACTCGAGGAGTCGATCAACCTCCACGACATCCTGCGCGTTGGCAAATATCTCCAACCGTACTTCGGCAAGGTGGCTCGCATTCTTGCCGTTGTTATTTCGATGAGCGGCATTATTGTCGTCGTCCCGTATCTGACCAAGATCATGATCGATCAGGCGATTCCGAACAAGGATCTCGGCCTGCTGGGTATGCTCGCAGCGCTGTTTTTTGCACTGATCATTATTTACGAGCTGTGCTTGCGTTACCGTACGGTGGCGATTACGCGAGTCGGTCAGATGATGCTCAAGGATATGCGTCGTGATATTTTCACGCATATTCAGACGCTGCCGTTCAGCTATTTTGATTCGCGCCCGCACGGCAAGATTTTGATTCGCGTGGTCAACTATGTGAACACGCTGTCGGATACGCTGTCGAGTGGTTTGATCAACGTGATTTCGGACGTGTTCACGTTTATTATCACGCTGATTGTCATGTTTGTGATCGACTGGCGACTGGCGCTGTGGAGTTTGATTTTGTTCCCGGTGCTGATGGTTTGGGTGTATGTGCTCAAGATTTTCCAGCGTCGCGCGTATCGCAAGCTGTCGAATAAGCAGAGCAACCTGAACGCGTATATTCACGAGTCGATCGCAGGCGTGAAGACTACGCAGACGTTCGCTCAGGAGAAGGCGCAGTTTGATACGTTCCAAGAGCAGCAGGGCGATGTGCGCGCCGCATGGATGAAGGCTGTGCACATTCAGTTCCTCATGTGGCCTGGCGTGGCGACGATTTCGATGATGACGATTGCGTTCATCTATTTTGTTGGCGTCACGCATTTTGGCGGTGTGAGCGTAACCACTGGTGTACTGATTGCGTTCGTTGGTTACGCGAACAACTTCTGGAACCCGGTGATTAACATCGCGAACTTCTACAACCAGCTCATCACCTGCTCGGCGTATCTTGAGCGTATTTTCGAGACGCTCGACGTGCACCCGGAGATCGAGAACAAGCCTAATGCTGCTGATCTGCCGCAGATTCGCGGCAAGGTTGACTTCAACGATGTTGTGTTCCGGTATGAGGAGGGCGGTCGCAATATTCTGAACCTCGTCGACTTCCATGTTGAGCCAGGCCAGACGATTGCGCTCGTTGGTCCAACTGGTGCCGGTAAGACGACGATCGTGAGCTTGCTGTCTCGTTTCTACGATGTGTCGGAAGGCTCGGTGACGATCGACGGCTACGATGTGCGTGATGTGACGCTTGAATCGTTGCGTCGTCAGATGGGCGTGATGTTGCAGGATACGTTCATCTTCTCCGGTAACGTGCGCGAGAACATTCGCTACGGACGATTGGACGCGACTGACGAGGAGATTGAGGCGGCGGCGAAGGCTGTGCATGCGCACGAGTTCATTATGGAACTGCCTGACGGATATGACACGGTGGTTGAGGAACGTGGTTCGACGTTGTCGGCTGGTCAGCGTCAGCTGATTGCGTTCGCTCGCGTACTGCTTGCTGATCCGCGTATTTTGATTCTCGACGAGGCTACCTCGAATATTGATACGCGTACGGAGGAGGCGCTGCAAGCTGGTTTGCAGCACTTGCTGAAAGGTCGTACGAGCTTCATTATTGCGCACCGCTTGTCGACGATCGAGAACGCGGATGAGATCTTCTACATCGATCACGGTCAGATCGTTGAGCACGGTTCGCACGCCGAGCTGCTCGCGAAGAAGGGTGCGTACTACCGACTCTACGAGTCGCAATACGCGATGATCCGCGTCGCCACCGGCGCCGACAAAGTCAGCCAATAAAACGCACGCGTAAGCGCGTCTTTAATTGCAGGACGAGCTGTCAGCGTAGCTGACTGAGGGGTAGTTCACACCCTTGGAACGCTCCAAGAGTGTGAACTACCCCTCAGTCAACTAACGCCGCCCCAAAGAGAAACCCTCGCTACCCATTCACCCCGCCTATCTGGCATAATCGAGCATGACATGTATTTTCATCAAGGGGGAGCGCCCATGTCCATCATCGTTAACGATAATCTCCAGCAGTTTCACCTGACCAACGGTACGGTCAGCATGGTCCTCAAAGTCGTCGATGGCAAACTTGTCAACCTGTACACCGGCGCAGCAGTGCCCGATAGCGACTTCAGCTATCTCATTGACGATCATTTCCGCGTCCAATCAGCCACGCCGAGCGACGAACATGAGGGACGCTTCGCTGAACATCAGCGTTTTGAATATCCCGAGTTTGGCCACGGTGATTATCGTCACCCGGCGATCGAAGTCGCACAGTCGAACGGCTCGCGCCTGACCGATCTCAAATTCACTGGCTACGCAGTACACGACGGAAAGTCACCATTGCCGGGAATGCCGTCTACGTTCGCCGCTGTCAACGCCGACGGTCGCACGATCAACGATGCGTCAGACGCTGCAACCACGCTCACCATTGATCTGACCGACGAACTGACCGGCCTGAGCGTCCGCCTGTTCTACACAATTTTCCGCGATGAACCGGTTATCGCCCGCAGTGCGCATATTCGCAATAACGGCAACCAGCCGCTCACCCTCACTCGCGCGGCTAGCTTTAATCTCGATCTGCCGGATGCAAACTGGGACATGATCGAATTCACTGGCGCGTGGGCGCGCGAACGCGAACCGCACCGCCAGCCGCTGCACCAAGGTATTCAGCAGATCGAGTCGTTGCGCGGCGCATCAGGCCCGTATTTCAGCCCGGCCGCCGTATTCGCACGGCCAGAAACCAACGAGGATGCTGGCGAAGCGTTCGGACTCACGTTCGTCTACTCCGGCAATTTCGATCTTCACGCCGAAGTTGATACGTATCAGTCCACTCGCCTGCAACTCGGCATCAACCCGTTCGGCTTCGCATGGCATCTTGAACCCGGCGAATCATTCCAGACCCCGGAGGCGCTGCTCGGCTTCTCCGCCAACGGCCTGAACGCGCTCAGCCAAACGTTCCACCGCATCGTGCTCGATCATCTGCAGCGTCCGACATGGGCGCGCCGTGAACGCCCGGTGCTGATCAACAACTGGGAAGCCACCTATTTTGACTTCACCGAAGATAAACTCCTCGAACTCGCGCGGCTCGCACAGCAAGCCGGCATCGAACTGTTCGTGCTCGACGATGGCTGGTTCGGCGCGCGCACCTCCGACAACGCTGGCCTCGGCGATTGGGTTGCTAACCCTGACCGCTTGCCGCAAGGAATCGCCGGTATCGCAAGCAAAATCAACGATCTCGGCATGAAGTTCGGCCTGTGGTTCGAGCCGGAAATGGTCAACAAAAACTCCGACCTGTATCGTGCACACCCCGACTGGGCGATCGCCACGCCCGGCCATATCCAGTCGGTGTACCGTCACCAGTACGTGCTCAATTTCGCCAATCGGGACGTGGTCGACAATATTTACGACCAAATGCACGCGATCCTTGCGAACGCGAACGTGGCGTACATCAAGTGGGATATGAACCGGTTCATCACTGAAGCGTTCGACGCTACGCGCGGCGCTGAACATCAGGGCGAGCTTATGCACCGCTACATTTTGGGCGTGTATGCGCTCTACGAGCGACTGTTTGCCTCGTTCCCCGACCTCATTATTGAGGGTTGCGCGTCCGGCGGTTCGCGTTTCGACTACGGTATTCTCGCGTATTCGCCGCAGATTTGGACGAGCGACGACACGGATGCGGTCGAACGCATGTCGATTCAGTATGGCACGAGTTTCTTCTTCCCGGTTGCCACGATGGGTGCGCATGTTTCGATTACGCCGAATCATCAGACTGGCCGCAGCGAGCCGCTTTCGACGCGCGCGAATGTCGCTATGTTTGGTACGTTCGGTTACGAGATGGATTTGACGTCGACATCGCAGGAGGATTTGGCCGAGATCGCTGATCAGGTTGCGTTCTTTAAGAGTCATGCTGAACTGTTGCACAACGGTGATCTGTACCGTTTGGTTGCGCCTTTCGATCATCGTCGCATGGCGTGGATGAGCGTGTCGGCTGATCGTGCGCACGCGATCGTCGGCGACTATGTGATTCTCGGCGTGCCGAATAAGCCGAAGTCGCGTCTGTATTTACGTGGTTTGGACACGGACGCTCGCTACCATGTGACCAGTACGGATGGCAAGTTTGACGCGGTACGTTCCGGCGGTGAGCTCATGCACGTCGGCATCGACGACACCGATCTCGGCCCCGATTTCGCCTCCCGCATCTACCTCGTCGATCGCGCATAGTCGGGTGCCCGTGGATGGCAGGCCCTTTTACGTGCGTGGCAGAAAACGCTCGCTTAGGCTACCGTCAGCGAGCGAAAACCGCCACTAGGATGTGTGCGTGGCAGAAAACGCTCGCTGAGACCACCGTCAGCGAGCGAAAACCGCCACTAGGATATGTGCGTGGCAGAAAACGCTCGCTGACGGTAGCCTAAGCGAGCGTTTTCTGCCACGCACACGGGGTGACGTGCGATCACTACGTCCTTATCGCGTGGACTCGCGCACCACGAGGCGCGTGGCAACGGTCATATCGCGCACCGGCGACTTATCACCCTCAATGCGCGCGATCAGCGCGTCCACGGTCTGCCGCGCGAAATCATCATAATCAATTGCGATAGTCGTCAGCGGCGGCGTATAAAACTTGCCCTCTAAAATCCCGTCAAATCCGATTACCGACACGTCTTCAGGAATCCGCACTCCGCAGTCAAGCAACCCACGCATCACGCCGATCGCTGACTCATCGTTCACACAGACCACGCCGTCAAACGTCACTCCAGAATGCCGCGCCACGTCAACGATTGCCGCATACGATGACTCGCGGTTCCATGACCGATGCGGCACGAAATGCGACGGCGTAGGCTCAATCCCATTGCGTAGTAACGCTCGCTGGAAGCCGGCCACGCGCTGCCAGCCAGAGTCGCGCGCGCATTTAATATCGTCATAATCGGCGTAATCAGAACAGTAAAACAGTAGCCGCTGGCATCCGCGCGACAGCAGGTACGAGGTCGCCGTAAACGCTCCCTGCTCACACGGTGCGCTCATCGTGTCATATCCAGTGTGATATTCGAGCGGACTAAGTAGCACGGCTGGCTTGCCGGCGAGTCTCGCGTGCACATCAGCGATGGGTAGTTTGGTTGGGCTGAAGATCACACCGTCACAGATCGCGCTCGAAATATATTGCAGTACGGATGATTCGTTTTCGGTGGCGGACTGTGTCTGCTGAACAAGAATCTGATATCCACGGCTGAATGCGTACTGTGAAACCGCGTCCGACAGGTGCATTGAGTATGGGTTATGCAGATCCTGTACGACGAGTGCGATGGCGTTCGACCGGCCGGAGCGCAAGGTTCGCGCAGACAAGTTAGCGCTGTAGTGGAGCTTTTCGGCGACTTTGAGTATTTTATCGCGCGTGGCTGCGGAAATACTGGGGTCGTTGCGTAGCGCGTACGATACAGTGGCTTGGGAGACGCCGGCTTCTGCGGCGATGTCGCGCATAGTAACCATTGCCGGTGCTCCTTTCGTGGCAAGTCAGTGCCGCTATATTGTACTGCACAGTGTATCGTCGCGTGTCGGCACGGAGCCACCCCTACCGCGTCGACTCGCGCACCACGAGTCGATAGTTGGCAATCAGTCGCTTAGGTTCGCGCTCGCCGGCCGGCAATTCGTCGTCGCTGTTCAGCTGCGCCAAAATCGTATCAATAGCTTGATGTGCGATGTCATCGAAGTTGAATGCGATTGTGCTTAAGGTCGGATTGCTGAACGCGCCCTCGTTGATCCCATCGAAGCCGATTACGGACACGTCGTCAGGGATACGCAAGCCGCGATCTTGGATGCCGCGCATCGCGCCGAGTGCAAGTGCATCGTTCGTGCATACGACGCCGTCGAACTGAACTCCTTGATCAATGAGGGCAATAATGTTGCGATATCCATCTTCTGTCGTCCAATCGCAGAGCGTGAATTGTTGCGCTGTGGGCTGGATACGGTTGCGCAGGAGTGCTTGCTCAAATCCAGCCATGCGCTGAATGCCGGTATTAGGGCTTAGCGAGGCTTCTTCGTAAGGAAGATAGTTTATTCCAAGGAAGAATAGTTTGCGGCATCCGCGCGAGATAAGGTAAGACGTTGCAGTAAATGTGCCTTCGAGACAGGACATGACAATAGAGTCAAGTTCCGGCGCGGTCTCAGAAGGGGACAGTAGTACGGCTGGTTTACTTCCAGCAGTTCTTTGAAACCCCACAGTTCTGGGACATCATGCGCAACACTGTTGTGATCGCTCTCGGAACGCTGGTCCTCGGCTTCCTCGCCCCAATTGTTCTCGCCCTGCTTATTAACCAGATCGGTTCCAAGGGCGTCAAGGGTTTCGTGCAGACCATTACTTACATGCCGCACTTCATTTCGACGGTTGTTATGGTCTCGCTCATCAACATTTTCCTCGATCCGAACACCGGCATGATCGGTAAGCTGTTCCCCGGTCAGATTCTGATGGAATCTACCAATGCGTTCGCCCCGATTTACTGGCTGACTGAAGTCTGGCAACACTGCGGATGGAACGCCATCATCTACCTTGCGGCACTCTCTGCTGTGGACACGTCACTGTACGAAGCTGCCAAGATGGATGGCGCCGGCCGACTCCAGCTCATCCGTTACGTTGATATTCCAACGATTCTACCGACTTGTATCGTCCTGTTGATTATGAACATGGGTTCTGTCTTGGCCGTCGGCTTTGAGAAGGTCTGGCTGATGCAGAACGCTATGAACCTGCCGGTTTCCGAGGTTATCTCGACGTTCACCTACCGCATCGGTATTATCGGCTTCCAGTTCAGCTACGGTACTGCTATCGGTCTGTTCAACACCATTATCAACTTCATCTTCGTGGTCACCGCGAACTACATTTCCAAGCGCGTCACCGAGACGAGCATCTTCTAAGGTGGGGAGGGTTCTATTATGAGCGCAACAACAGCAATGCCCGCCGAGAAGCTCGACGGCAGTCAAATTCCGTGGAACAAGCACAAAATGCAGTCCAAGGGCGTTGGCGATTGGATTGTCGACGTCATCATGTGGATTATTATTGCGTTGGTCGTCATTGCGGTGATTTACCCGTTGTGGTTCATCGTGATCGCATCGTTCTCGAATCCGCAGATGGTCAGTAGTGGTGAGGTTACTCTCTTGCCTAAGGGCATCACTACCGCTGGTTATCAACGAGTTTTCGCTGATGATCGTATCTGGCAAGGCTATCTGAACACGATTATTTACTCGGTTGTTGGTACTGCCGTCAACCTGATCGTGACAATTCCGGCCGCGTTCGCCCTATCTCGCAAGGACCTGTGGGGACGCCGTGTGATCATGTTCCTGTTCACGTTCACGATGTACTTCGCGGGCGGCATGATCCCGAACTACCTGCTGTTCAAGGACCTCGGCCTACTCAACTCGATGTGGGTGTTCATCCTGCCGACTGCAGTGTCTGTGTGGAACCTTATTATCGCGCGTTCGTTCTTCGACACGTCTATTCCTGAGGACCTGCACGATGCAGCTCAGATTGATGGTATCGGCTACTTCGGTTACTTCATGAAGATCGTCTTGCCGCTGTCTTCAGCGATTATCGCCGTGCTTGCACTGTACTACTTCGTCGGCCACTGGAACGATTACTTCACCGGCTTGATCTACGTGAACAAGGAAGAGAAGTATCCGTTGCAGAACGTGTTGCAGTCGATTCTGCTCGGTGCGCAAACCGCTGCTACTGGTTCGACCGGTTCTGGTGTGAGTGCGGTTGCTCAGCAGCAGATCGCCGATCAGATCAAGTATGGTGTGATCATCGTCTCCACCCTCCCGCTGCTCATCCTCTACCCCTTCCTCCAGAAGTACTTCAACAAGGGCGTCATGATCGGCGCGGTCAAGGGCTGACGCGTTAAGCGCGAAGCCCGGTGGGCTTCGCGTAGCGTCAGCCTGAGCGAGGTGATAACCGAGCGAAGGTCGGATTGAGCCCTCGCGTCAGCGAGGTCCGTTGTTGCAGGACTGAGCCTACGGACAGTCCGGTGGGCCAGCCCTTCCGGAGGCCGTAACTGAGCGCTATCCGCCCACTCTCCTTGAGTTACGGTCTCCTGCGGGCCTTTCGGAGGCCGTAAGTCAATGAGAGCTTGCTGTTCCTGCTGAGTTACGGCCTCCCACAGGACTTCCAAAGGCCGTAACTGAGCGCTATCCACTCGTTCTCCTTGACTTACGGCCTTCTGCGGCCCCTTTGGAGGCCCTAACTGAGCGCTATCTATCCGTTCCTATTGACTTACGGTCTTCTACCGGCCTTCCCGAGGCCGTAACTGAGCGCTATCCATCTGCTCTCCTTGAGTTACGGCCTTCTGCGGCCCCTTTAAAGGCCGTAACTCAGCACTATCGGTCCGTTCTCATTGAGTTACGGTCTCCTACAGGCCTTTTGGAGGCCGTAAGTCAATGAGAGCTTGCCTTTCCTGCTGAGTTACGGTCTCCCACAGGCCTTTCGGAGGCCGTAACTGAGCACCATCCGTCCGTTCCTATTGACTTACGGCCTTCTAAGGGCCCTTTGGAGGCCGTAAGTCAATGAGAGCATGCTGTTCCTGCTGAGTTACGGCCGTCTGGAGGGCGGCACGGGGAGTGGCGTTGATGCCCTTCGCTCCTAGATATCATCAAGTGCTGAGGGGCTTTGTTCAATTCCGGCCCGCGCGGGTTTTCTCTCCTTTCGCCCCGCGCGGGCCTTTTTTCATACCCGTTTGTTCAGGTTTGCATTTGAGCTACAAACAATGATCCAATACAGTCATCCGACAAGAAAGTGACCAATCATGATCGAAACCACACATGAACCCACATCAACGGTCACACACGCCGTCACCTGTGACCACAACCGTATCGTTATCGATGGCAAACCGCGTGTACTCCTATGCGCTTCGCTATTCCCGTTCCGCGTGCCGCGCGGCCAGTGGAAGCAACGACTTGAAGCGGTTAAGCGTCTCGGATACCACGCGATCGACGTCTATATTCCGTGGAATTTCCACGAAACATCGCCCGGTGTATGGAATTTCTCCGGTCGCCACGATATCGAGGAATTTCTGCGGATGACGCACGCTGCCGGCCTGTACGCGATGGTGCGACCCGGCCCGTACATTTGCTCCGAGTGGGATGGCGGTGCAATCCCTGCGTGGGTGGCCACCGATCCTGAACATGGCGGTGGCGACGCGTTGCGGCAAGACGATCCGCGTTTCTTGAACGCTGTGCGCGAGTGGTACAACCACATCCTGCCGATCATCGCGCGTCAACAATACGGTCACGGCGGTCCGATCATCGCCGTGCAAGCTGACAACGAGCTCGATTTTTACTCTTGCCGCGACCCGCGCGGTTACATCGGTGCACTTGCTGACATGATGCGCGCCGCCGACATTGACGTGCCAATCGTTGCGTGTGCAGGTCAAGGTGACATCGAGCGCGCGTTCGGTGGTGCGGCCGGTGTTACTCCAGCTGTCAACTTGTATGCGGACGATAATGGCGTCGACATGGATGCGCATATTCGTTACTATCGCGCGGCTGCTGACCGCTACGATGTGCCGCTGATCGTGACGGAAACGAATCGTTGGCATCGCACGCTGCGCCGCATGGTTGGCAATGGTGCGCGGTTTATCGGCCCGTTCTTGCAAGTGTCTGGTTGGGATTTCGATTTTACGACGTCGGTGAATAACTGGGGTCGTCTTGAATCGTTTATGACGCATGATTATGATTTCGGTGGTGTGATCGACCCTGCGGGTCAGGAACGGCCGGACGCGGACGATGCGCGCCGTCTCAGCGCCATCATCGGCGCGCTCGGCGTGCGTTTGGCTGATGCTGAACCGGCTGAGGAACAGTCAGTGATGTTCCGCACGGTTGCGGATGGTACATGTTGCTGTACCAGTACGTCTGGTGAAGCGGTTAAGTCGTGCGAACAGGCTGATAATTGCGCGGCCTATGTATCGTCTGCGACGAGCACTGCGCTTGGTGTTGGCATACTTGACTTGGCTGGTGGTGGTCAGCTGCTCACGTTGACGAATGTGTCGAAGTGTGCGTTGGCAGTACGCACAGTATCTGATACGTGCAAGCCTTCGCTGCCAGACGTGACGTTACCGGCTGGTGCTGGCGCGATGATCGTGCGTGATCTGCCCGTTGATGATCGGTTGATATTGCGTGCGACCAGTGCGGAATTGACGGGGTTGCGTAATGCAAAGTCGTTGAGTGATGACAGTGTTGCGACGATCGGTGATCGAATGATCACTGCCACGATCGAGTTGTCCGCGCCGACTATGCGCGAAGGTAACGTGTGGGCTGCGTTCAAAGTCGGTGACGATACGGCGATCGCAGTGAGCAATCAAACTGGTGATGTGGATACACATATTGACAATGGCGTATTACTGGTTACAGGCACCGAAGGCGCGGTTACATTCACTGCTTGTGACGGCGAACGTTCGTATCGTGTCGTGATTGCTCAACCGGTTAAGCAATACGCACCAACGAGTGCTCCAACTACCACCCTCACCAGTGTTGATGAATCGACGGCAAGCAACGAGCATCCGGCATGGTCGCCAATCGCAAACACTGACGGCCGTGCGCTCGCGATGGAAGACGTTGGTATCTATGCCGGATCTATGCGTTATACCGCCGAACTGAACGATAGCAATATCACTGGTATCGTCCTGCGCGACGCTGCCGATACGATCAGTGTACAGTGCGGCAGTGTTGTCACTCCGTGGCAAGTCAACGGTGGTGGCGCACTCTATGTACCATTTGTTGACGATCATGATCGATCACAAACGATCAATGATCAAATGATCACTGCCGACGATGCTGTGTCAACCAAATCGGCTGCATCATCAGCGCACACACTGAGCGTTACTGCACGTATCTGGGGTCACTCGAACTTCGACGATGCGCGACTACCATCGCTACGACTCACTGCGAAACGCGGTATCACCGGTGCGCTCGCTGTCAAGCAGTTCTTCGATCTCGGCTCAGGCTGGCTCACTGTCTACGATCCCGACGATCCAGCAGAAGAACAACATCTTCAGCGTGCCGGCTTAGTACTCGGAGCCAACCCTGAACCGCGCGGCGGACTTGGCGGACGCACCACCGACGTATGGCCGCACAAACTCGCGTACACGCAGGCGCTACATGTTGGCGACACTGCAGCGGCACTGCATGTGCGTCACGGTCAAGCTCGCCTTGACGTGCGACTCAACGGTCATGCAATCGGCTCTATTACGCCGTTGTTGCCAACGCTATGGCTTGGTGATATACACGACGGAGACGAACTGACGGTCGCTGTTTGGCGTACATGGGGCGAGGACGCAGGCCGCATGACGCTACTCACTGGTCGCGAAGTAACCGGCTGGTCGATGTCCGCACAAGGACTTGAGGAGCTGCATGCGTCTGCTGATCGCGCGTTTGATCATTCCACCACTTCGACTGATCGTAAAATCGCACAACTACCGCTCGACGTGCAACCCGGTGATGGCGTATGGCTGCGTGTACCGGCTGCGGCGCTCGCTGATGCGCTCTGCTCGATGAATACGGTGGTACGCTTCGACGGCGATGGCTTACAGTTAACTGCATTCACCGATTCGCTGTGCTTGGGGCGCGTTGTACTCGGCGGACTGCCGGGCACAGTGTTCGGCGGTGGTCGCGGTGACCTATTCCTTGTTCCGCAAGGCGAGGGCGATCTGCGGCTGTACGTCGAATCCACGGGGGACGTTCCGGGGCGGCTGACGGGCATCACGATCGGCGGTCCCGTCGATCTTCCGCGCGGGCGGTGACCCGCGATGCCGGGCCGCACGCCGCGTCGGCCCGGCATCGCGGGGGATGATGCGGCGGACATTGACGGCAGATGGAATTCCACCATCCCCTGTAGCATTGTTATCGTTAACGGAACAGATTTGGCCACATCGACGCGCATCGATCGCGCGTGGCCGATGGCAAGGAGGCATTGCATGAAAACACCCATCGATCTGACCGATCCATACGGCTACCTGTTGGTCCACTTCATCGAAGATCCGAACGGATATGCGGAACGCATCTATCTGGACCTGTCTGAGGGGGACAATCCCGAACGCTGGCACCCGCTCAACGCGGGCAATCCGATCCTGACGTCCCCGCTCGGCACGACCGGCGTGCGCGACCCATATCTCGTGCGCAATCCCGAAACCGGCCGCGTATACGTCATCGCCACCGATCTGCGCGTCTTCGACCCCGGCAAGGACCAATCCAAGCAGAACTGGAAGTTCTGGAGCCATCACGGCAGCACGAATCTGATCATCTGGCATTCCGATGATCTGGTCCACTGGAGCGAACCGCATACGCTTGACGTTTCGCGCCGCGCGAACGGCACCCGCGCCCAGCTCGGCATGGCATGGGCTCCCGAGGCGCTGTGGGTGCCGGATTACTATCCGGCCGGCTCCGAAGCCGAGCACGGCGGTAGCCGTGGCGCGTTCGTGCTGTACTGGTCCAGTAAGCTGTTTGCCGACGACGATCTCGACCACGCGAATCCGGACGTGTACGACCGCGTGTTGTGGGGTGCCACCAGCGACTTCACCGACGGCACGTTCTCGTTCGGTGGCGTGTTCATCGATCGCGGCCATGCGACGATCGACACGACCATGATCCAGCGCGTGCTGCCGGACGGCTCCATCCGTACGTACCGTGCGACCAAGGATAACGGTCCAAAGGCCAACATTTGGCTTGATTCAACCGATGCGAAGCGTTGGTGGGAGTCGGACGCGCAGTGGCATGTGATTCAGGAGAACATTGGCGTTGATTGGGAACCGAATCATCACCCCGGTGGTGTGGAAGGCCCAGCCTTGTTTGCCTCTCACTCTGATGATCGCGTGTATCTGTACGTGGATGTCATTCCGTCCATCGGATATCGGCCGATGGTCTCGCACGACCCAGATAAGGGCTTCGATTACCTGCGTTCCGACGACTTCTACATGGCTCCGCACACCAAGCATGGCGGCGTGATCTCGCTCACCCGAGCCGAATACGACCGCGTCGCCGCGGCGGACGGTACCATCGGCTGATGCCGTAACGGATCGCCGCTGCTCGAGGACAAGGGTGCGTACTACCGCCTCTACGAGTCGCAGTACGCGATGATCCGCGTGGCGCAGGATTAGCGCGGCTCTGGTTCCGGTTCGGTTGCGGTGGGTGCCCTGAGCGGGGCATCCCTGTGACCCTCTATCGGTTTTGCCTCGGTGGGCTATGGCTCTCCGGGGCATTTCTTATAGAGGCTTGGGGTTTTGCGTCGGGTAAGATGGGAGACTGTTCGATCAGGAACCGTCCGGCATCGATCCATGCCGGGGCGGGCGACTGATCCCGGAGCGACTGATCCCGGAGCGATCGATACCGGGACGAGGCCGATATCGGGACAAACAAATACGGGGTGGTGACGCATGGCTGTGACGATGAAGGACGTGGCGAGGCGGGCTGGTGTCTCCGTGGCGACGGTGTCGTATGCGCTGCGCGGCGGCCAGTATGTCTCCGAGGAGGTGGCCGCAAACATCCGGGCGGCCGTCGAGGAGCTCGGATACGCGACCAACCAGTCGGCGCGCTATCTGCGCAGCGGTCGCACCGGCGTGATCGCGGTCGGCGTGCATGAACTCGATATTCCGTATTTCTATTCGCGGTTCGCACAGCACATGGTCGATAGGATCGAAAATGCCGGATACAAGGCGCTCGTCGCCCGATCGGGGTGGAATGCGTCCAGCGTGCGCGAATCGTTGGAGCGGCTGTCCGATCAGCCGAGCGACGGCATCATCGTCCATGCCGGGGGGGTGCCGTCGTCGGAGCTCAAGCGTCTCGGCAAGGGCAGGCAGGTCGTGCTCATCGACGATTTCTCGGCAAGGCCCGGGCTGGACACGATCATCGTGCCCGGTGAGCAGGGCATCCGCATGGCGACCGAGCATCTGCTGGATCGGGGGTGCCGTGACATCGCGATGGTCGGGGTGCCTTATATGCCGAAAAGTCGGCTCGGGCAGCGGGTCAGCGAGGTCATGCGGCTGCGCGGCTATGTGACGGCGCTGGAACGGTCCGGGATCGAGTACCGGCGCGATTATCTGTATGACGGCGAGTGGAACATGGACGTCGGCCGTGAGATCGCGCATCGGATCGTCGCCGACGGCATGCCGTATGACGGCATCGTGTGCGCGACCGATTCGCTGGCGGTCGGATTGGTGCGAGGTTTCGCCGACCGCGGCGTGCGCGTGCCCGACGCGGTGCGCATCGTCGGATTCGACGGCATCTCGCTGGATGACTATGTGGTGCCGTCGATCACCACAGTCGCGGTCGATATGGACGATCTTGCCGACAAGGCCGTCGGCATGCTGATCTCCCGGATCGAGGGGGATTACGACGGTGCGCCGCGGCACGAGGAGGGACGGCTCAAGCTGTGCGTGAGGGAGTCGAGTCGCTGAGCAGTATCGTATCGTTTTGATATCGCCGAAATGGTTATTTATCGGTATAGTGGTGATTTATGCCGATTTTTTCTTTATATTCTTCGAGAAAAAATTATTATTTCTGAGTAATCGTTGGAATTACGCCATTATCTCGTGTCGTATCGATTTGACAAAAAGGCCGGACGGTCGTATCGTAATGGGTGTCAGAACGATATGAAATCGGCGAGGACGATCTCGCCGGCATCGCTCTGCCACGAGGAAAGGTGGATGACATGTACTCACGTACAAGGCAGTGGGGTCGCATCGCGGTGGCTTCGACGCCGCCGCGTGGAACGACTTCAAGGCCGGCCTCAAGAAACTGAACATCGACCAGAACGTCGAACTGTGGCAGAAGTGGTACGACACCTACACCAAGTAGCGACGACGTGACGGCCGCTGGAGCGAACGTCGGCGGCCTGACCACAACTGTGCGGGCCGAACGGTTGCGTCATGTGGGATTCGCGGGACTCTTCATCATTGTCATTTCCTCCCCCCGCCCATCCTCCGGATCGCAGCCGAGCGGCCCGTCTTTCATCCGAAAGCCATACCAACGACAACCAATGCAAAGGAACTAGGAATCATCATCATGAACGATATCGATCGAATCACAGTACGGCCGACAAGCGATTGGCGTGACATCAGCCCCGACCTGTGGGGCGTGTTCTTCGAGGACATCAGTTACTCTGCAGACGGTGGGTTGGCCGCGGAGATGGTGCGTAACGGGTCGTTTACGTTCGACCGGCGCGATGGGCTTCGCTGGAGCGGATTCACGGCATGGAAGAAGACGATCCCCGCGGGATCGCGCGGCGCGTTTTCGTTGACCGAACGCGGCGCGCTCGCCGACGAGAATCCGATGCATGCGGTCGTCGAAGTGGAGAAGGCCCCGATCGTCCTGACCAACGAAGGATTCGACGGCATGCGCGTGCGCGGTGGCCTCGGTTACCGCTGCTCCTTGTGGGGCGTGACGCGCGACGCGCAGGCGGTGCGCCGTGGTGCCGACGGCGGGACGACGGCGATGCGGGTGCGCGCGTCCCTGATCGACGATGACGGCGGCATCCTCGCACAGGACACCATGACCTTCGCCGGCGCGGCCGACGGCACCGCCGGGCAGTGGACGCAGCGAAGCGTCATGCTGCACCCCGACCGGGACGCGGCGAACGGCCGGCTTTCCTTCGAATTTCTCGATGCCGGTACGCTGGAGATTGATTTCGTTTCGTTGGAGCCGGATGAGGCGTGGCATGGTAACCCGTTGTTGCATCATTTGCGTGCTGATCTTGTGGACGTGCTCGCCGATTTGCACCCGCGTTTCATGCGCTTTCCTGGTGGATGTATCGCCCACGGATACAGCTTGGCGAACATGTATCACTGGAAGCATACGATCGGGCCGGTGGAGCATCGCCGTCAGCAGTTTAACTGTTGGGGGTATCATCAGTCGTATCGTCTGGGATATTTCGAATACTTGTGTCTGTGCGAGGCTATCGGTGCGAAGCCGTTGCCGATCGTATCCGCTGGTGTCTGCTGTCAGAACACTGATTCTGGTCCTGTGCCCATCCCGCAATCTGAAATGGGTGAATACGTGCAGGACGTGCTCGACCTGATCGAGTTCTGCAACGGCGATGCGACGACTGGTTGGGGTGCGAAGCGTGCCGAATTGGGTCATCCTGAGCCGTTCAAGCTGGAGATGATCGGCATCGGCAATGAGGATCGAATCGACGAGGTCTTCGAAAATCGATTCATGCAGATCTATGACGCGGTTCGGGAACGTTATCCGCAGATTAAGGTGGTCGGCACTGTCGGTCCGGCGCTGTTTGGCGAGGATTACGACAATGGCTGGGAGGTGGCGCGCCGTCTTGGTGTCGACATCGTCGACGAGCATTCGTATCAGGCGCCCGCATGGTGGTTCCAGCATCTTGACCACTATGATGACATGCCGCGATCTGGTCCGAAGGTGTATCTGGGTGAATATGGGTCGTGGGGGTCGACGTTGCTTAACGCGCTTAGTGAGGCTGCGCTCATGACTGCCATGGAGCGCAATGGCGACGTGGTCTCTATGGCATCTTATGCGCCGTTGTTTTGTAAGAACGGTCATGCTAGTTGGAACCCGAACCTTATCTACTTCGACAACGACCGGGCGTACCACACCTACAGCTATTGGGTGCAACGCATGTTTGCCCACAGCGGCGCGAACCGGGCGCTGCCGGTCTCGACGACCGGCGATGTGTCGTTCGAGCGCCCGTTGACGGGTCCGTCGGTGCTGCGTTGTCTCAGCAAGGACGGCCATCGTCTCTCCGATATAGTGGTCGGGGATCGCGACGGTGAGCTCGGACGGTGCGCGGAACTGGTGCTCGCCGACAACGATCGCTGGACGGATAGCGGCATCAGCTGGCAGGCCGACGAATACGACATCCGATGCAACGTGACGGTGCCCGACGCCCGATCTTACTGCCGGGTCGCATTCGGCGACGTTGACGGGAAGGACCACTGGTCCATCGGTCTGAGGACGGAGCCGTCGAAGATCACATGCGCGATCTCGGTGATCCGAGACGGCTACGGCACCAGCTATGTCGAGCCGGAACCCATCGACGCGTCGGTCGTCGGCGGCCAGACGATCGCACTCGCCATCCATGTCGGGGACGGCGGCAGGACGGTGCGGGTGACCGTCGACGGAGGACATGAGATCGTCAGCGTCGAACCCGTGCGCGAGATCCGTCGTACGGTCGGCATCGTGCATGATGACGCGAAGGCAATGACGTTGGTCCGCGTGGTCAACGCCACGGATCGTCCGATGGAGGCCGATTGCTCGGCCTGCTCGGCTTACTCGGCGATCTTCGGCGGACGGGCACTGCAGTCCGTGCGGGCGTTCCGGACGGTGCTCACGGGCGAGCCGGACGCCGGGGTCGGAGGGGAGGAGCCCCCGACGGTCCCGGTCCGGGAGCGGGTGGATCTGTCCGACGCGCGGTTCGAATGCCCGGCATGGTCGTTCACCGTGGTGGAGATCCCGGACTCCGGCTCCGACGAGTGACGATCGCGGCGACCTTCGCCGGTGCGCCGGTGCGCCGGTTGAGGCGTCTTGACGCAGAAAGGAAATCAGCAATCATGACCATCAGCACCGTTGAAGCCGCGGATTCGACCGAGTGCGGCGCGGGGACGATCGCTTCGCCCGGAGTGGGCGATCCCGTGACCGCGGGACTGGCGCCGGGTGCGCTTGCGGGGTACTGCTACGTGTATTTCGCGGCACCGGACGGCCGGCCTGAGAACGACCAGAAGGTCTACTTCGCGTTCAGCCGCGACGGCCTGCACTGGAACGGGCCGATCTCCGACATGACCATATGCTCCACGATCTCCGAACGGGCCGTGCGCGACCCGTTCCTCATGAGACGATCCGACCGCGACGGATTCGTGCTGATCGGCACGGATCTCGACTTCAACGCCCCGTGGTATGCGAAACCGGACGGCGGTATTGATTTCGCGGCCACGGTCCGCCGCGGCAGCACCGGCATATGCGTGTGGGAATCGCCGGATCTGGTGCATTGGTCGAACGAGCGGGTCGTGGACGTCGCCTCCTGCGTCGGCGCAGGCAACGCATGGGCGCCGCGGGCCATATGGGACGGCTCGCGCGGCGAATACCTCGTGTACTGGTCCAGCTGCACCAAGGCCGACGACTACGGCAGACAGCGCATCTGGGCCGCATGGACGCGGGACTTCACCGCGTTCGGCGAGCCGTTCGTGCTCATCGAACGCGACCATTCGGTCATCGACGCGGCGTTGAGCGTCTGCGGCGGGCGGATCGTCATGTACATCAAGAACGAGGACGAGAAATACGTGTATGTCGAGACGGCCGACGACCTGCTCGGACCGTATTCGCGACTGTCCAACCCCACGTTGGAGCGGTTCCCCGGCGGATTCGAGGGGCCGACGTCGTGCGTGCTGCCGGATGGCCGCATCTTGCTGATGACCGACGAATACCTGCCAAGGTGGGTGGGATACCGTCCGTTCGTCTCCGACGATCCTCTGGCGGAGGACTCGTTCCGGGCACTTGGTCCGCAGGAGTTCTCCCTGCCGGCGGGCGCCAACCATGGCAGCATCGTCGCGTTGGATGCGCGGCAGTGGGCGATGGTGAACGATGGACGATGGAATCGCAAGGGCTGACCGAGCTGCGCGTATCCGCCGACGCGGCGTTCTCGTACAACTACGACCTGCCGAACGATGCGGCGTACTCCGAGTCGTGCGTGGCGATCGCGCTCGCGGTGAAGCTGTCTGTCGAGGCGGATGGTCGTGTGTCGCGTGAGGTGCGTGATGGCTACCTGTATTTGACGGGTGAGTGGAACGATGGTGATGTGGTGTCGTTTGATTTTGCGATGCCGGTGCGTATGTTGGCTGCGAATCCGTTGGTGCGTGAGGATGTTGGTCGGGTTGCGTTCACGCGTGGTCCGGTGACGTTCTGTGCGGAGGAGAAGGATAATGGCGCGAATCTGCATTTGCTGCATGCGGATGTGGATGAGGTGTTGGCTGATCCGTCTTCGGTGAAGGTGGAGGAGTTTGCGTTCGAGGCTGGCACCTCGGGTATTGATGATCAGGGTCAGGGTGAGGTTGATCCTGTCTCCCGCCGGATGGTGCGTTTGGAGGTTCCTGCGTGGCGTGAGCCGGTTCCTGCTGGTGTTTCGGCGGAGTCTCCCGCGTTTGCGCCGCTGTATGCGGATTATGCGCCGGTTCGTCGTGAGCCGGTGACGGCGACGTTGATTCCGTATTTTGCGTGGGCGAATCGTGGTGAGAACGAGATGACCGTGTTCCTGCGCGCGTAGTGGTATCTCCGCGCGAAGCGCGGAGATACCGACCTCGCTTAGTCCAGCATCGCCTCGATGTTGTTGCCGTCGGGGTCGTGGATGAACGCGGCGTAATACGTGGGGGAGTAGTTCGGGCGCGGGCCCGGTGCGCCGTTGTCGACGCCACCCGTCGCCAATCCGGCCTGATAGAACGCCTTGATGGCATCCTCGTTCTTGGCGCGGAACGCGATATGCGTCGGCACGACGGGATTGCCGTCCTTCGGCGACTCCAGCCAGATGCTGTCGCCGTCCTCCGTGTTCGCGAAGCACACGGCACCGGGGAACTCATGCTTCTTCACATAGCCGAGCGGTGCGAGCAGCTCCTCGTAGAATCCGGCGCGCTCGTTCGCATCCTTGACAAACAACCCAACATGATCGATCATGGCCAGTCTCCTTCGGTGATTCAGTCACTTCGCATTATAGTCGTGGCGAGACGCAGTCGGGTTCGGTGCCCGCTATATCATATCGTTATGATATAGCGATGTCCATGCACGGCGAATGAGACGCCATGCATGACGAATGACATACGCCGATCCGGGTGCATGGACCCTATGAAAGAATGCGGTGCCGTCTCTGACCACGGTGTCGGCCGACATGGACGATCTGTCTGAACGTGCGGTCTCGATACTGATCGACCGTGTCGAGAACCGCTATGAGGGCGTGCCCGGCGAGTTGCAGCAAAGCTTGAGCTTATCGTGCGTGAATCCTCCAGGTGAGGTGTGCAGCACTGCTCCCGTCTGACTGCTTGTCGGACGGATTTTTGATGGGGCAGTTCTTCCGGACAATTTCTCATAACGATTTGACGAGGAGGCGATGATGTAATATTGTTTGATATCAGAACGATATGAGAGTTGAGAAAGGTCTCATACCGTATCGTTCGGCCACAAAGGAAAGGTGGGGTAATGAGCAAGGATGCAAGACTATGGGGTCGTACGGCGGCGGCGCTGGGTACGGCGGCGGCCATGATAATGGTCGGCGGCTGCGGTGGTGGTGACAAAGCCGCCACCGACGAGAACGGCAAGCCGATCGTGACGATCATGTCGTCCAAGAACAGCACGACCAAGATCAATCCGGATGAGACCAAATGGTTCAAGGAACTCGAAGCGGCGTGCGACTGCACCATCAAGTGGGATGTCGTCTCTGTCGATGCATGGCAGCAGCAAAAGAACGTCGTGCTGACTTCGGGCGAAGTCGCGGACATCTCCATCGGTCTGTTCGAGCAGTCTGATCTGGCGGCGTACCCGTACTTTGAGGATCTGTCCGACGACCTTGACAAGCTGCCTGCGGTCAAGAAGTTCTTTGAGTCGCGTGATTACGCCCGCAAGTCCGCTACCTCGGTGACGGACGGAAAGATCTACCAGATCCCCAACGACGTGGTCTCTTCGGGCGAAAGCAACAGCACCGGCCAGAATCTCATGATCAACAAGGCATGGCTGGACAAGCTAGGTCTGGAAATCCCCCAGACGTGGGATGAGCTGACCAAGGTTCTTGAGGCGTTCAAGACACAGGATCCGAACGGCAACGGCAAGGCCGACGAGATCCCGTTCAATATCCGTGCAATGGAGACTCAGGGCTTCGGCTGGTACTCGCCGTTCCAGCTCATCGATTCGACTGGTATCTCCACCGCCATGACCTCCCAGGCCGGCATGGAGGGCGTATACGTGAAGGATGGCAAGGTCGGTAACTTCCTGCAGACGGACAACTTCCGCAAGACGGTCGAATACCTCCGAGATCTGACCGCCAAGGGACTGATTCCCAAGGACGGTTGGAGCAAGGACAGCTCCAAGTGGGAATCCGAGCTGAAATCCGACGGCAAGACCGCGATCACCGGCATGGCGATCAATTGGAACACCGCTTCGTTCGGTGACCTTCAGGATCAGTATGAGATGATCCCGATCCCGTCCGCGACCGACGACCCGGCTGACGCCACCGCCGAACAGGCGCAGGACGCGTCCTATAACGGTTTGGAGATCAGAGCCGACGCCCCGAACAAGGAGGCCGTCTTCAAGGTCATCGAAAAGATGATGGACACGGACATCTCCGTCGGGCAATACTTCGGCGATCTCGGTACCTATGTGGAGAAGATCGGGGATCTCCACTACAAGATCAAGGAGGATGCGTTCGACGGCAACAGCCTCCTCTACGGCATGGGCAACCGCGGCTACGCGTATTTCCCCAAGGGGATCAAGATCGAGAACAACCCCGGCGAGCAGTTCGACAGGGAGACCAGAGTGTACAGGGAGCAGGCTCCTGGACTTGACAGCGACGACTTCTGGCCTGGCTACGTGACCCCGAGTGACGAGGACACCAAGACGCTCGCCGACAACCGCACCCAGCTGCTCAATTACGTGGTGACTCAGACCGCGCAGTGGGTCAGCGAAGGAGGCCTTGACGATACCAGCTGGAAGGAATTCCAGGACAAGATCAAGACGCTGGGTGTCGAGGACAACATCAAGCTGTGGCAGAAATGGTATGACGAATACGCCAAGCTGTGACGGTGGCGGGGCCTTCGCTTCAAGATGAGGCCGGTGCCTGTTGCGCCCGGCCCGCCGCCCTGGACACAGGGTGTCCCTTGGCCGGCGGTCTGACCGATCTCCATCATGCGATCGGCGAGCCGTCGGCCAAGGGGACGTTCAGAAAGAGAATCTTATGACAGATACAAGCATTCCGATGCGAAACGTTTCAATGCACCGTGACGCCGCCTATGCCGACGTGGCCAAGAGCGGCAATGAGCTGCAGGACCACCGGTCGTTGTTCGCCCGCCTCGGCGCACGGATAGACGCCTTGGTCGGGCCCAAATGGAGGCTGTGGGTGTTGTCGTTCCCCTGCCTCGCCTTCGTGGCCCTGTTCGCCTATGTGCCGATGTACGGCCTGCGGCTGGCGTTCTTCGACTTCAATCCTAGGGAAGGCATCACCGGCGGCAAATTCGTCGGTCTGAAGTACTTCGCGAAATTCGTGAGTTCGCCGATGTTCGGGCAGGTATTGAGCAATACCATCCGTATCAGCTTGTGGACACTGGTCATGAGCTTCATCGTGCCGATCTTCCTTGCATTGCTGATCAATCAGATCGGCAGCGCGAAGGTCAAGAACTTCGTGCAGACCATCACCTACATGCCGCACTTCATCTCCACCGTCGTGATCGTGGCGATGATCAACATCTTCCTCTCCCCGAAATCCGGTATTCTCGGCCGTTTCTTCGGCGATGTGAGTCTCCTGTCCAATCCGGACATGTTCACGCCGATCTATTGGATTTCCGACATCTGGCAGCACATGGGCTGGGACTGCATCATCTATCTGGCGGCGCTCTCGAGCGTCGACCTAGCTCTGTATGAGGCCGCGAAGATCGACGGCGCGGGCCGCTTGCAGCTCATTCGCTACGTCGACATCCCTACGATCATGCCCACCATCGGCATCATGCTGATTCTCAAGATGGGTGGCGTGCTGTCCGTCGGATTTGAGAAGGTCTTCCTCATGCAGACCGCACTGAATCTGTCGAGCTCCGAAGTCATATCGACCTACGTGTACCGCATCGGTATCCTCGGCAACCAGTTCAGCTACTCCACGGCCATCGGTCTATTCAATACCCTCGTCAATTTCTTCTTCCTGATCCTTGCGAACTTCATCTCGAAGAAGGCCTCGGACACGAGCATCTTCTAGAGGAGACAGTCAAATGACACATGCAGTTGCAACACCGGCCGGAGTACATACCGTCAACGATACCATTCCTTGGAATCCCAAGGTTCGTCAGCGTAAAACCCTCGCCGACTGGATCGTCGACATCATCATCGCATTGCTGCTGATTGGCATCGTCGCCGTGATCGTCTACCCGATATGGTTCATCGTCATCGCGTCGTTCTCGAACTCGACGATGGTCAATCAGGGTCGTGTGACCGTATTGCCAGTGGATTTCAGCGTGGCTGGCTATGCCAAGCTGTTCGAGGATTCGCGCATCTGGCAAGGCTATGCGAACACGCTGCTGTACTCGATCACTGGCACCGCCGTGAACATGATCGTCACCATGCCAGCTGCATTCGCGCTGTCCCGGCGTGAATGGAAAAGCCGCCGTGTGATCCTGTTCCTGCTCACCTTCACCATGTTCTTCGCCGGAGGTCTGATTCCGAACTACCTGTTGTACAAGGATCTCGGCATCCTCAATTCGATCTGGGTCTTCATCCTGCCGGGTGCGGTGTCCGTCTACAACGTGATCATCGCGCGTTCCTTCTTCGAGACGTCCCTTCCGGAAGATCTACACGATGCGGCCCAAATCGACGGCCTGTCGTATTTCGGATACTTCTTCCGCATCGCACTGCCGTTGAGCGCCGCGATCATCGCGGTGATTGGACTGTACTACTTCGTCGGCCACTGGAACAACTTCTTCACCGGCCTTGTCTATATCCGAGATTCCTCGAAATACCCATTGCAGAACGTCCTGCGTGACATCCTGCTCGCCAACCAGACCAACGCTCAGAGTGGAGGGGGAATGAACGGCGCATCCGCCGCCGAGCAGCAGGAGCTCGCCGATCAAATCAAATACGGCGTGATCATCGTCTCCACTCTGCCTCTGCTGGTGATCTACCCCCTGCTGCAGAAGTACTTCAACAAGGGCGTCATGATCGGAGCGGTCAAGGGCTGACTCGTTGGGCAGACAGCCCTGTGGGCTGTCTGTAGCGTCAGCCTGAGCAAGCCGGTAGGCGGGTTCGTAATTGCATGGCTGGCAAGCCCTTGAGTGAGGCCCGATGGGCCTCCCGACGGCGACGAGCGAAAGGGTTCGTCAATATATATGAACAATAAATCAACCAAGGCGCCAACCATCCATAGATACACTCACCGTGCGGCCGTCTTCGATCGAAGTGTCCGCATGGTCGTTCTCCATTCTGGAGGTGCCGGACACGCGATGATCGTCCGGAATATGTGAAGCCCTTCCGCTTGCCAAGTGGAAGGGCTTCTTCATTGGCTTGTTCGTACTCGCTACTTGGCCGTGACCGGGCGCAGGCCGGCGAGGCAGCCCAAGTAGCCTTTGGACACCTCGGTGCTGAGGAAGGCGGCGTCGCAGGAGGCCAGCAGGCGGATGTGGGGCAGACGGTCATCGGCGTGATCCCGGTAGATCGGATAACCGCCAACGGAGATCGCATCGTACGGCAGATCGTTGGTGCGTGTGACCAACGTGACGGCTCCATCGCGGATTTCGGACTCGTGTGCGTTGTCCGACTCGTCCGGCTCTTCGCCGAATTCGAGGATGGTGCCGTTGAGCCTGATCGAATATCTGCGATCGCCGCGGTATGCTCCCTCCCACACGGTGAGGGATTCGCCGTTGTCGTACGTTGTGGCGCTCGCCGTGTGCGCTGCCTGGTCGAACGTCAGCGATGCGTAATGGTCGTTGTCTTGTCGAATGCGGATCTCGTCGGTTTGCTCCGGGGCGGCGATGATTGTGAAATCAGTGTGGTCCACTTTCGTCCACAGCCAATCCGGGTGGAGGGGGATACGCAGTGGTTGCGGTTCGCGCTGCGCTTGGCTGCTCCGGGTCGGTTGATCGCTGCCTTGCCGTTCTCCTTCGCCTGATCGTGGATTCCCGATCGCGGTGATGTGCGGCACGAGTCCTGTGCCGGGGGCGAATACCGGCCAGCCATTCTCCCATTCGACGGGGAATACAAACGGTTCGCGGCCCATGAAACTGTAGCCGTTGACGATTCGCGAGCCGAGGCAGACACCCCACCATCGTCCGTCGCCGTCCTGCATGATGTCGCTGTGACCGATATTCTGCACTGGGAATCTTCCGCCGAGAGTCCGGTGGGAAAGGATCGGGTTGGCGGGGTTGCCCTCGAAGTAGTCGGTCAGCGAGTCCGACCGTGCGACGGATTGCGCGTGCTGACGTTCGGTGCCCGCTTCGGCGGCGAACAGATAGTAATGGCCGTCCTTGCGCAGCAAATGCGGCGCTTCGGCCCATACCGCACCTTCGAGCGCGCCGTGCCACAGCACATGTTCGGGGCCGGAAAGTGACCATGTCGTAAGATCGAGACTGCGCAGGTAGATATCGGATTGGTAGGGCCACTGCTTGTCATATGACTGATGGCTGGCGAGCCACCATGCCGAGCCATCCTCATCCACGAATACGTCCGGGTCGTTGCCCACGGCACCAGTGACCCAGTGAGGTCCTTCCCATGTCGCGCCGTTGTCGTGCGATAACAGGACGAAATTGCCGTGGGCCTCGCACATACGGCGCAGTTCATCCGGGTCGGCACCGCCGGCGAGCGCGCGCTGCCGGTCGATGCTGGTGACGGTGCTGACTATGACGATCGCGTCGCCGATCATGCGGATGCTGGGCGCGAATACGCCGCGGTTGTCGGATTCGAGGTATTTGAGGAACAGCCGTTCGCCCATGTCTTCGTCGATGGCTGGGCCGGCGTAGTCCCAGTGGGCCAGATCGTGTGAGGTGTAGATGGGCAGGCCTGGCACCAATCCGAATGAGGATGTGACCAGCCATGCCTTGCCGTCATGCCACATCCATGAGGGATCGGGGTGAAATCCATGCAATACGGGGTTGATTATTGGTGCCGATGCGGTCATCATTGGGCCCTTTCTGGCATTTGACTTGTGCGAAAGCGTCGAGCGAGTAGCTTTCAATGTTGCTCATATCGTTATGATATCATAACGATCTTATATTGGTGCCGGCTTGGAACTTTGGGCTTCGGGGTGGCTGTGTCGTGGCGTCTCCGCGTTTCGCGCGTTGATGCTGTTCTGCCTATGCATCCTCGATCTGCTATGCGGGCGGCGTCCCGCAATTGCGGATGGCCTACGCCGCGTTTTTTGCTCGCCTGTCGGCTCGCCTTCGCCTAGAAACGTCCCCGGCGTTTCCTTCACAGTTCAGCCCTTAACGGGGGGTAAGGAGCCCCTCCTGTTTCTGGTAATAACTAGTTACAAGGAACAGGGAAGTTTTTTGCTCCCCTTCAGGGGCGGTCGCAGACCGACTGAGGGGGTACGCCAGTAAACAGAGCCGACGCGTGAAGCCACCTAGGCGCAGCTGTCCCGCGGTCTAAAGTCCCCGCCGAGCCGGATCATCCCATAGTGGCGAAATCGACGAGCGTCACGGTGCTGTCCTGCGCCGCGTGCTCCGTTATCTGCTTGTCGAATCCGGTTTTGGAGAACAGCATGTAGTGGCTGTGGCTGGGGTGCAGCAGTTCGGATCGACTGCGCAACGTGTCGAGTTGCTTCATTCCGATGGGGATGCTGCGCCATTTGCATTCGCAGAACAGCAAAGTCCGCAATTCCTCCCCGCGGGCTACGATATCGATTTCCTCCTGGCTTCTGGTCCTCGGACTAGCGCCCCACCATCGTCCCGCGTCGAGAATCAGGAATGGCAGATCACTGGTGTCGTTGCGAGCCCATAGCCATTGCATGCAGATGTCCTCGAACACTTGCCCCATGAAATCATTGATCGTCCGCATGATGCGATCCGTGGCGAGCTCCGCATGTCCGGATTGGATCAGTGACATGTTCGTCGGAACATACCGGTACCAGAACCGGAAGAACGAATCCTCGATCCGATAAACCGTCTTCCGTGGCGAATCCTCTGCGAATGGCGTTTCCTTGCGTATGATGCCTAGATCGATGAGATTGCGCAGGTATGTGGAACACGTCGATGTCTCCATGTGGCAGGCTGTCGCGATTGTGTTCAACCGTGAGGCGCCGGACGCGATGGCTTGGATTATGGCGTTGTACTCGGCCGGATTGCGCAGCTCCTGTTTGAGCAGGTTGTCCGGCTCCTCGAAGAGATAGCAGTCCGGGTCGATGATGTTCCAGCGAATGTTGTCACGGATGCTCGCACCATCATCGATTTGCCGCAGGTATTGCGGGATACCGTCGGTGATCCCGTATGCGATCGCGGCGTCCTCGTTGCCGTACTTCGGCAGGAATTTCCGCACGTCGACGTACCCGAACGGTTCCACTTTGATCTGTGCGGTTCGTCGGCCGTAGAGGGGGCTTTCGTATCCGAGTACTTGTCGTTCCATGAACGACATCGACGAACCGCACAGAATGAGCATGAGCCTGCTGTCGTCCTTGTGCCGATCGATGGCGTGCTGCAGGATGGAGTTGATGGAGCGGTCGGCTTTGGCGAGGTAAGGGTATTCGTCGATGACGAAGGCCATACGCTGTTCGTGGGCGAGCGCGAACACGGCTTCTAGTGCTGAGTCGAAATTTCGGTAGATGGGCGCGGTGTCCAATGAGCGGGCCGGATCGGGGTCGGCGGTGCCGCTGCTGGTGTACATGGCGATGCTATGGCTGAGGGCTTCGAGGTTTCTGCTTATGTTGGATTCGATCGCAGAGAAAAATATGGTGGGGCGATCGGCGAGGAATTGGTTGATCAACGTGGTCTTGCCGACTCGGCGGCGTCCGTACACCACCACGCATTCGAATTGTGCGGAGCTCCAGCGGCGATTCAGTGCCGTGAGTTCCCTGTCTCTTCCGACGAACATGCATGCCTCCTCTTGGTGTGTTTCCCTGCCTCAATGCAAATTGTAGAATCGTAATTTACTAAATTACGATTCTACAATTTGTGGTAGCGGAGTGCAATCCGAGTCGCGGCTTGTCGCCGATGTCGGCGCGCTGTCGTCAGCATGAGCCGATCGGCAAGCAGCGTGCAAGACCTCCATTCTTCCCCTCACACGGGAGTGTGAACGCACAACTACCGCTCGACGTGCAACCCGGTGACGGTGTGTGGCTGAGCGTGCCGGCTGTGGCGCTTGCTGATGCGCTCTGTTCGATGAACATGGTGGTGCGCTTCGATGGCGACGGTCTGCAGTTGACTGCATTCACCGATTCACTGTGCTTGGGACGCGTTGTCCTCGGCGGATTGCCGGGCACGGTGTTCGGCGGTGGTCACGGTGACCTATTCCTGGTGCCGGAAGGCGAAGGTGATCTGCGACTCTACGTCGAAGCCACGCGCAACGTCTCCGGTCGACTCAACTCCATCACGATCGGCGGTCCCGTCGATCTCCCGCGCTTTCATCGCTAGGCCACCCACCTTAAATACGCTATACTATAGTACTTGACACGATTCAATTACGATTCCGCTTACCTACCAACGCTACATACACAGAAGGGTTCACTATGAAGACTCCCATTGATGTGACTAACCCGTACGGCTACCTGCTCGTCCATTTCATCGAAGACCCTGAGCATTACGCCGAACGCATCTATCTCGACCTGTCCGAAGGTGATAATCCTGAGCGTTGGCACCCGCTCAACGGCGGCAACCCAATTCTGACATCCCCGCTCGGTACTAAGGGTGTGCGTGACCCGTATCTTGTGCGCAATCCTGAAACTGGTCGCGTCTACATCATCGCTACCGATCTGCAAGTGTTTGCGCAGGGTGGTGGCTCAGACGGTAGCAGTGACTGGTACGCGTTCTCGCATCATGGAAGCACTAATCTCATCATCTGGTATTCCGATGATCTTGTTCACTGGAGCGAGCCGCACGCGCTCGATGTCTCCCGTCGTGCGGACGGTACGCACGCTGAACTCGGCATGGCATGGGCTCCTGAAGCCTTGTGGGTTCCGGACTATTATCCGGCTGGTTCCGAGGCTGAACATAACGGCAGCCGTGGCGCGTTCGTACTCTACTGGTCAAGTACGCTGTTCGTTGACGATGATCATGATCACTCAGATTCGAGCATTTATGATCGCGTATTGTGGGGCGCAACACAGGACTTCACCGACACGACGTTCGAGTTTGGTGGCGTATTTATCGACCGCGGCCATGCGACGATTGATACGACGATGATTCAGCGCGTGCTGCCGGACGGCTCCATCCGTACGTACCGTGCGACCAAGGATAACGGTCCAAAGGCCAACATTTGGCTTGATTCAACCGATGCGAAGCGTTGGTGGGAGTCGGACGCGCAGTGGCATGTGATTCAGGAGAACATTGGCGTTGATTGGGAACCGAATCATCACCCCGGTGGCGTGGAAGGCCCAGCCTTGTTTGCCTCTCACTCTGATGATCGCGTGTATCTGTACGTGGACGTGATTCCGTCCATCGGATATCGGCCGATGGTCTCGCACGACCCAGATAAGGGATTTGATTACCTGCGTTCCGACGATTTTTACATGGCCCCGCACACCAAGCATGGCGGCGTGATCTCCCTGACCCGCGCCGAATACGACCGTCTCGCCGCTGCCGACGGCACCATCGGCTGATCTTTGTTGACTGCCTCTTCGCTGGAGTGTGGGCGTGGGCTGATCATTACTGGCGATTGTGGGTGTGGACTGTTCATGAAAACCCTGTTTATGGGTCTTTCATGAACAGCTCACACCCACAATCGCCCTTCCGTTGCTTCCTCAAAGCGCTCGTTGCTTACCTTGAAGACAGCCAACCATATAGATTGGCAAATATAGCAGTTTTCCTTCTTGCTCGACATTGCCGTCATAGAAAACGATGGCTTCATTAATATGCCAGTTATCCGTGCGTAGTGCGTTGTTGAGAGCACTGTGTCGTTTGTAATCTTTTCCTGATTTCACTTCAATTGGCACTATTACGTTGTCGTGTTCGACGAGGAAATCTAACTCGCCAATGGTGCGCGATTTGTAGTAGTAAAGCGGATTATTATGTGCTTTAAGTTCTTGCGCTACAACATTTTCATATATGGAGCCGTAATTAATGTCGGAGCGACCGATGAGTATGTCGCGCACGACGTCCATACCGCAGGCATATGTAAGTAGACCTGTGTCAGCCATGAATAGTTTAAACTTGGTTGAGGTCATGGACATGGCTAATGGGTATCGTGGTTCACTCACGTTATATGTAGGTAAAGCGACGTTGGCATCTGATAGCCACATGAAATCGTTGTCGTATCGATTAATTCGAGATTGTCCTTCCACATCGCGAATGACAAACCGTTTATTCTGATCGTTGAGTTCAGCAGGTATTAGATCAAAGATTCTGCGCACGATGCGAGCTCTATCTCCAGCGTATTTGGAGATATCTTGACGATATAGATCAACGATACCTTCTTGAACTGCCCGAGTTCGTTGGATGTCGTTAGTCTCGATGAATGTATGTACAGCGTCTGGCATGCCTCCACATATAAGATACTGGTGAAAGAGCTGTAGTAATCGACGGTGGATAAACTCGTCCACTGGTGTACATGTATTGAATGCTTCACGTACGGTATCAATAACGTCTGTTCCGATACCATTGGCCCATGCGAATTCTTCAAAATCCATCGGATACATGGTGGTGGTCATGAGATATCCGACTGGCTGGGAGCGAATGTTTTTTGGTTCCACGCCAAGCATAGAGCCAGACAGAATGTAATCATAATCGTTACGTTGCATGAGGAATTTGATCATAGTAATGATCTGTGGGCATTCTTGCACTTCATCAAGGAAGATGAGTGTTTTGCCGGGAATCATTGTGGTTCCAGCAAAGGCGGAAATTCTTAAGAATAGATCTTTGGAATTCGTTGCGGAGGACAGTGCTTCGCGCGCTTCGTCGTTCTCATAGAGATTGATTTCGACCACATGATCGTAGTTATCATGAGCAAATTGTTCGATCAGCGTTGTTTTGCCAACCTGCCGTGCACCATCAACCAGCAGAGCCTGAGTGGTTTTGTATTGTTTCCAACGCTTTAGTGATGTCATTGTTTTACGGGTGAACATGATGTGATTGTAGAACAATGAATCTTATATTGCAATTTGCAAACCAAATAAACTGACTTTTTTGACAGTTTGCAAACCTCAAAGAGTAAGTATTACTGCAATTTGCAAACCAAGGAGATATGGCTGTATTGCAATTTGTTGGAGAAATAAGGAGAAAGTAGTTGCGCAGATTTGGTGGTCGAGTGTGGGCGTGGGCTGATCATTACTGGCGATTGTGGGTGTTGACTGTTCATGAAACCCCTGTTTATGGGCTCTTCATGAACAGTCCGCACCCACACAGTCAGTCGATACCCACACGCCACCTCAGTCATATGAACAGTCCGGACCCACAGTGTCTGCCCATACCCACATCCCCACAAGATCATAAAGTCCGCCTTGTCAACGATTTATCCACCTCAACGATGAGATAACCGCGCATACAGTAGACCATGTCAATCCGATCAACCGGATGAACGCATTGATCAGTCAGTTTCGATCAATCGGAACTCCCCAGTCGATCATCGATTCCGCACTATCAGACATAAGTCGAAGGAGCCGATATGTCCACCCAACCGCAGCACAGCAAGCCGCTCGCACTGCGCAACGTCACTGTCACCGACCCGTTTTGGCACGCCGAGCAGGAGCTTGTGCGTACGGCCGTGATCCCGTTCCAGTGGAACGCTCTGAACGATAACGTTCCCGGTGCCGCGCCGAGTTATTGCATGCACAACTTCAAGGCAGCGGCCGCGCAGAACGCGCGTAAGGATACTGAAGGTAAAAAGTTCGTCCCGCCAGCCTATACGTACCGCGGATTCGAGTCCAAGCCTGACGATCCGAAGAACCCGGACCCAGATAAGTTCTACGGTTTCGTGTTCCAAGATACCGATTTTTCCAAGTGGATTGAGGCAGTCGGCTACAGTCTCACCCAGCATCCGGATGCTGAGCTCGAAAAGACCGCCGACGCGGCCATCGACATCGTGTGTGCTGCCCAGCTCGACAACGGATACCTTGACACATACTACATTTTGAACGGTATGGACCGCGCGTTCCACAACCTGCGTTGGCACCACGAACTGTACTGCCTCGGCCACCTCATCGAGGGTGCTATCGCCTACTACGAGGGCACTGGCAAGGATAAGCTGCTGAAAGCCGCCGAGCGTTTCGCTGACTACGTGGGCGAGGTGTTCGGTCCCAACCCGGACCAGCTCAAGGGCTACCCGGGCCACGAAATCGCCGAAATGGCGCTTGCTCGCCTCGCTGACTTAACCGGTAAACAGAAGTACCTCGATCTTGCCAAGTTCTTCATTGATGAGCGCGGCACTGAGCCGAACTACTTCCGTTACGAAGGCGAACGCGACAAGAAAGACGGCTACTCCGACACTAACTGGACGTTCGACTACCCGTACGCGCAGGCTCACAAGCCGGTGCGCGAGCAAACTGAAGCGGTTGGGCACGCAGTTCGTGCGGGCTACCTGTATTCCGGTATGGCTGCAGTCGCTAAGCTTACTGATGATCCGACGCTCGTTACTGCGTGTGAGAACCTGTGGCGCAACATTGTTGACAAGAAGCTGTACATTACCGGCGGTATTGGTGGCACGGTGAACGGCGAAGCGTTCTCGTACAACTATGATCTGCCGAACGATTCCGCATATTCTGAGTCGTGCGCGGCGATTTCGCTCGCGTTCTTCGCGCGTCGCATGCTTGAAATTGCGCCGAAAGCCGAGTACGCGGACGTGATGGAACTCGCACTCTACAACACGACGTTGGCCGGCATGGCGCTTGACGGTAAGAGCTTCTTTTACGTCAACCCGCTCGAAGTTAACCCGTACGCTTGCCACAAGGACAATCGTGTTGGTCACGTTAAGCCGGTGCGTCAGAAGTGGTTCGGTTGTGCTTGCTGCCCGCCAAATATCGCGCGTATTGTCGAATCGGTGCAGGAATACGCATATACGATTTCGGATGATGAGACGACGCTGTTCACACACCTGTACATGGGTGGCGTGGCGCGCGCTGAGCTTGGCGGGGCTGCGGTGACGTTGGATGTTGCTGCTGAACTGCCGTGGAAGGGCAATGGCGTAGCGACTGTACGACTGGGTGACGGTGATGGTGCTGGTTCGACTTCGCCGGCAACGTTCACGCTCGCATTCCGTCTGCCTGGCTGGACCGGTTCAGTTGATGCTGCTGCCGCTGCGATTTCTGCAACTGGCGAGGCTGATGGTGCGCGCGTAACTCGTGAGATTCGTGACGGCTACGTGTACTTCACTGGCGAATGGCATGACGGCGACGAAGTGACGTTCGACTTCCCGATGCCGGTGCGCATGATGGCTGCGAACCCAATGGTACGTGAGGATTCCGGTCGTGTAGCGTTCGTGCGCGGACCGATCACGTTCTGCGCCGAAGGTGCAGATAATGGAGACAACCTGCACCTTCTGCATGCTGATGTGGATGCTATTGTGGCTGATCCTGAAGCGGTTAAGGTTGTGCCGTTCACGTTCCACGCTGGTGCAGCCGGCATCGACGCCGACGGCCAAGGTGAGGTTGACGAGGTAGCTCGCGACATGGTACGTCTCGAAGTGCCGGCGTGGCGTGAACCGGTTCCGTCCGGTACTACCGCTGATTCTGCGGCGTTCGCGCCGCTATACGCACCGTATCAACCGGTTAAGCGCGAGGCGACGACTGCGACGCTTATCCCATACTTCGCATGGGCCAACCGCGGCGAAAACGAGATGACCGTGTTCCTGCACGACTGATTTGTCATGTAGCACTCGTCTGTTTCACATGTTGCCGCGAAGCGGTCTGAGGGGTAGTTACACTTTCGGAATGTTCCGAAAGTGTAACTACCCCTCAATCATCTTCACTGCAAAGCCTGCCGCCACGCCGCTAAACTCGCCATACCAATAACCTATAGCGGGCATGAAATCGTTGATACCTCAACCGGCACACCCACTCGTCTTCATTTCCTCTTGGTCCATGCATCCGGTACCTTGTATACCGATGGCGCACGCGGAACCTCAAAAACAGATAACAGATACAACAATCATCCGCAGTGCCGACCACAGACAGACCTAGAGGGCAAACCTCAGGAAATGCCTAGAGGGAAGAGGACAATTATGGTTCATACAACTCGAGATATTGCAAAGAAGGTGTTCGCACCTATCGCACTTGCTCTGTCGCTTTCGCTGGCGCTCGCCGGCTGCGGCAACACGGGCACCACGAACAACGGCACCGCGCAGCCCAGCGAAACCGGTGCCAAGACCACGTCAGGCACCCCACTGAAAGATCTCAAGATCGCCAGCGCGTCAGCCGTGAGCACTCTGAGCGTCAATCAGGAAGCTGGTAGCGCCAACTATCAGCTTGCGGCTCTCTATCAGGAAGGACTCACCGGCGTTGACGCAACCGGTAAAGTCGTTCCTGCGCTTGCTGAAAAGTGGAGCAGCGACGATAACAAGACGTGGGTATTTGACCTGCGTCAGAACGTTAAGTTGCACGATGGTAGCACGCTCACCACCGACGACATTATCGACTCTATCAATACCGCTCGCGACGCTAAACTCTCGCCTGGTCTGTCTGTCTACTGGCCGGATTATGTCGATAAGGTTGAGAAAACCGGCGACAACCAGATCACGATCACGTTGAAGACGCCGCAAACTGAATTCCCGACGCAGGTATCCAACGTCGCTGGTTTGTTTGTCACCTCGAAGAAGTTCCGTGAAGAAGCCGGCTCCGACTACGGTTCTTCCAAGAAACTCATCGACGGTACTGGACCGTATCAGGTCACTGAATTCGACCCGTCCAGCCACGTAACGCTCAAGAAGTTCAAGGATTACTGGGGTGAGAACGACGGTCCGGACACGGTTCGCGTGGATTTCATTACTGAGGATTCCACTCGTCTGCTCGCCTTCCAAGACGGCAAAGTCGACGCTTCGTTCAACGTGCCGGTTACCGGAGTGGACCAGTGGACTAAGAACGATGCCAAGGTTACCGCGTATTCTGATCGTTCGTACTACGGTCTGACCTTCGATCAAGGTGTGAAGCCGTTCGATGATATTCACGTCCGCAAGGCGTTCTCTTACGCGCTCGACAAGGCGAGCATCGTCAAGGGCGTGCTGAAGGGCTATGGCGAGGTTGCGACCAGTATTGATTCGCCGGAGCAGCTGGCCGGCTGGACCGACAATGATAAGGACAAGGCTGCTGAAGCGGTTAAGGATCTCGGAGCGCTCGATTACAACATCGACAAGGCGAAAGAAGAGCTGAAGCAGTCTTCGCAGGCATCTGGGTTCACGACCACACTCACGTATCCGACCGGTTACCCGGCTGTTGGCAAGGCATCCCTTGCGCTTGCTGAATCGCTTAAGCCGCTTGGCATCACGTTAGACGTCAAGGAAATTCCGCTTGAGCAGTGGCTGAGCGAGGTTGGCAACGGCAAGCAAGGTGTTGCTTGGATGATTTACAACCCGACCACTCCGCAACCGAACGAGGTCACGTCGTGGCTGCTCGCTGCCGGAGGTGCGGGTGCAAATCCTGCCAACTGGAAGGATGATGAGGTTGCCGCGAAGACTGATTCGATCGGTACACTCAGCGACACGACTGAAAAGCTGAACATTGTGCTCGAAACCACGAAGACCGCTCTGGAGCAGGATATTTACTCGCCGGTCTACTGGGGTAAGGCTGCTGTCGCTACCCGCAAGGGTGTCGGTTTGAAGAATATCGACACGTTCTGGCTCGGCACGAACTGGGCTGCTGACTTTGTTGAGCAACAGTAACTGAGCACAGTAACTGAGCGTCCGTTGATCATGCGGCAGATTGTTCGGAAAAACCATTCCGCACTGTCTGCCGCATGATCATATGATCATATATTTGCAACACAAAATGGCTCTCCTTCGGGGGAGCCTGGCCGTATATATTAAGGACTGAGCAATCATATATAAGGTATATACGAACGAGACACACTCATGAGAGGAGGACTGTTGCGCGCGTTGAAGTTCCTCGGCAGACGGCTGGTGAATCTGCTGTTGTTACTATTCGTGCTGTCACTGGTTACGTTCAGTTTGCTGTATGTGACCAACAGTGATCCGGCGCGTACGCTGGCCGGTGCGAAGAAGGTCAGTCCGGAACAGCTTGCTGCGATTCGCGCACAGTATCATCTCGATGAACCGTTGTGGCAACAGTATGTGCGGTGGGCGAATAATTTGCTGCATGGTGATTTTGGTGTGTCGATTCGCACGCAGTTGCCGGTTGGTCAAATGATCGGTCAACGTGCGTGGATTACGTTGGCATTAGCGGTAATGGCATTGGCGATTGCGTTGATTATTGGCTTGCCGCTGGGTATTCTTGCTGCGCGACGTAACGGTCGTTGGCAGGATCGGCTGGTGACTGCACTCGCTGTGGCTGGCTTGAGCGCGCCGAGTTTCGCAATCGGTTTATTACTGCTGTATGTGCTGTCTGTGCAGCTTGGTTGGTTTCCGATTTACGGTTTAGGAGACGGCGGTTTTGCTGATGCGATTTGGCATCTTCTGCTGCCGTCGATCACATTGGCGATTGGCTTAATCGCTTCAGTGGTCAAGATTTCGCGTGCATCGTTGATTAAACAGATCGATACTGATTACACGCTGTTCGCACGATCACGTGGAGTATCACGTCGCACAATTCTACTTGCGCAACTGCGTAACGCTGCGCTACCAATCGTCACGTCGTCTGGCTTGCTGATTGCGACGTTGGTTTCCGGTACGGTAATCGTTGAAACGACGTTTTCGATCGGTGGACTCGGTACGTTACTACAGTCATCGGTGACGTTTAAGGATATTCCGACAGTGCAAGCGATCACGATGATCATGGCGACGATCATTTGCGTAGCGACGGCGATTGTCGACGCACTAGCTGCACTCATTGATCCACGGTTACGATCACGAACGATCAGCGCAAACAGTCGTGCAGGTTTGATCAGTAACGATCAGAACAGTAATGATCAACTTGCTGATAACGCAGACCGTACAAACGTGACAAGTTCAACTCAAACCACAGCCACAACAAACGATCGTGCACAGGAGGTGACGCGATGATCACTAAACTTTGGCATCGATTGCCCCAAATCATCGCGCTCGCGGTGCTCGCGATCGTGATCATACTCAGCGCTGTGCCTGCACTCAGCGCCGGCGCGCTCAACCAAAATATCCTCCTGTCCACTGCGCTACCTGACGCAGATCATCCACTCGGCACTGACGCTCTCGGACGCGATGTGCTCAAACTCACCCTCGCTGGTGCACGCACTGCAATCACTGGACCGGTGACGATCGCAGTCGGCGCAATGGCAATCGGACTCATATTCGGATTAACCGCAGCATACGTCGGCGGCTGGGTCGACTGGCTCATCTCACGCGTGGTCGAACTCATGCTGTCGTTACCGACACTGTTGCTCGCGATCGTTGTCGCAGGCGTAATCGGCGGCGGATATTGGACGAACGTGCTCGTATTCGTGATTTTGTATGCCCCTTACGAGGTGCGTCTCGTACGATCGGGTGCGCTCGCACACATCAATGATCCATTCCTTGACGCGACGCGTCTGCTGCAACTGGGTCCACTGCGCACGCTCACATTCCACCTATTCCCAGTGATTCGTCCGTTGGTGGGAGCCGCTCTCTTCCTTGACATGAGTAACGCGCTCGTCTCGCTCTCATCGCTGTCGTTTCTTGGCCTCGGTGTTTCACCACAAGATGCAGACTGGGGTCGGCAACTGTCTGACGCGCGCAATCTACTGTTCGACAATCCGTTTGCAGCAATCGCGCCCGGCGTGGCCATTATCGTCACATCAATTGCGCTCAACATTGTTGGCGATTGGATTACTGAAATCAGTGAACGGGAGGCCTGATGACTCGCGCAACTTCATCGTCATCTCTGACTTCATTAACCGCTTCAGCAAACGCGTCTGATACATCAGTTACAGCGGCTGCAGTGGCAGACGTCAGTTCTACTGTGCCGACGATGCCGACTGCTACATCCGTGCCGCCTGCCATACAAGTACGCGGACTACATGTTGCGATTGATGGCAAAGATATTATTCGTGGCGTTGACTTGACGATTCCAACCAACGCGACGGTCGCTGTCGTCGGCGAATCTGGTTCCGGTAAGTCAGTAACTGCGAAGGCACTGTCTGGACTGTTGCCTGAACGATCACAGACGAGTGGTGAATATGAGCTGTTTGGTGAACCGGTTAACCTCGCTGCTGGCGAGCGTGCGTGGCGAACGATTCGTGGGACTACGATTGTGTGGCTACCGCAAGACCCGTTCTCCTCACTTGACCCGCTGCGTCGCATCGGTCAGCAGATTGCGGACGGCTTACGCAAATCTGATCAGTCGTATGACCATCGCAGTACTCGTGATGCGGTTATTTCACTGCTCACTGATGTAGGTCTTGACCCGGCTGTGGCTGACGCGTATCCGCATGAACTGTCTGGCGGTATGCGTCAGCGCGTTGCAATTGCGGCCGCGCTCGCACCACAGCCGCGTATGTTGATCGCAGACGAGCCGACTACGGCATTGGACGCGTCAACGCAGCAGACTGTGCTCGACTTGCTGGAATCATTGCGCGCATCACGGCACATGACGATGTTGCTCATTACGCATGATTTAGCTTTAGCGGTTGAGCGAGCTGATCATTTAGTGGTGTTTCATGATGGTCTGGTTGTGGAAGAGGGTGATCGTGAACAGGTAATGCATCATCCGAAGTCGGCGTATACGCGTGAACTGCTTGAAGCGCATGCTAAATTGCATGTTGGCACGCGTACTGAACCGGGTAAGGATGTTGTCATAGCCGAGCATGTGGTGAAAACGTTTGCTGGTGCGTCCGTTCCGGCTGTTGACGATGTGTCATTGCACGTGCGTGCCGGTGAAATCGTGGGATTGGTCGGTGAATCTGGTTCGGGCAAATCTACGGTTGCGAGGTGTTTAGTCGGACTTGAAACGCCAGATTCCGGCAGTATTGCTTACGTGGATGCGCAAGGTAACCATGTTGCGTGGTCGCGTGAGCAAGCGCAGCTGGTATTCCAGAATCCGTACGGTTCGTTGAATCCGACCATGACAGTGCGACGCACACTTACTGAAGCGCTTAAGATCTCTGGTAAACCGCATGATGATGCTGCGATTCGATCATTAATGAGCAAAGTCGGTTTGGAGTCGAATCTTATTGATCGAAAGCCTGGCACATTGTCTGGCGGCCAGTGTCAGCGCGTGGCGATCGCTCGTGCGCTTGCGCCTGAGCCAAAACTGTTGGTTGCTGATGAGGCAGTGACTGCGCTGGATGCCAATATTCAAACACATGTGCTCGAAACGATGCTCGATTTGCGAGAACGACTCGGTTTAGCGATTTTGTTCATTTCGCATGATCTTGATACGGTACGGCGTATTTCCGATCGCATTGCTGTGATGTGGCATGGACGAATCGTTGAAACCGGCACCACTGATCAAGTCATGCTTCATCCGCAGCATGATTATGTACGCACGCTCATCGCCGCTATGCCGCCCAGCCTTGACGATGACACGGCAGCTACGCCAACAACGCACTAGGTTTTGACCGCCATAATTGACATAACGCGCAGCAGTTCCCCTTAAAGGACGTTGCCACGAGCATGGTAAACGAACGATTGATGCAAGATACTCAAAGAAAGGAGCCCCACATGACTCGATATTGTGCTGTTACTGTTGCACAAGGCGAGTCGCCGCGCGCGATCAACGGTATTGCTTTGCCTGAGAACACTGCGGCTGCGCTGGCCAAGGCTGGTGGAGCACTCGTGCGCACAGTCTATCTTGCGATCGCGGATACTGAAGATGATACGTTGACAACTGAATCGGTTGAGGTAGCTGGCCGAGCGTCAACAACTGAGCCAACAGCAGAACCCCAGATCGCGGCGGTACTCGGTTATCATCGTCCACACACCGCTCAGCAGAAGCTCACCGCAATCGGCGGTGATAAGCAACTGTGGGATGGCTTGATCACGTTCGCTCAGCAACAATCATTGCAAGAACCAGACATCACGGTGATCAAATATGATCTTGATCATAACGGTACGGAACTGACCACCAACTCAGACGAGCATTATCGGCAAACTACAGAATTTACGTGCGGTCCGGTTGCCGTGCTCACTGCCATGTACCGACTTGGTATCGCACCTAAACCTACACGCGACGAAGAATTGCAAATGTGGCGTGAAGCGACAATTGCGGTTGCCTGCGAGCCGTACGGTTTAGCATTGGCAGCCGAACGACGCGGTGCACATCCCACGATTCGCGTGTCAAACGCTGGACCAGTTCTGCATCCTGACAGTCGGCTGGGCATTCTCGACGCTGCGATGGCTCGCGACACACAGCAGGCATTTGAGCGGCAAGTGCACGAGCGCGGCGTCCCAGTAGAGACTGAGCCTTTTGACGCGAATGATATCGCTGCGCTCGTAGATGCCGGTCATATGGCGGTGGTGTTGATTGACGAGCTGCATATGCACGGCGAGGCTTGCCCGCACTGGATTACTGTAACCGGTCGCGATCAGTCGAGTGGCGCACTGCTTATCGACGACCCGTGGACTGATGCTGACTTTGGAGAAACTTCAGTCGACGCATGTCAGATGCCGGTTTTGCCGAAAGATCTCGACTTGATGATCCGCTACGATACTCCTCGTTCTGCTCAAGCCATGCTGATTTTCTAATACAGCTACGCTAAGGAGCGCTGTATGAACATGATGATTGGTCGTCTGAAAGGACCAGTGGAATTCGTATCGATCGGCCAATTCGTGTCCGGTCCAGGGTGGCGTCATGCCCAGCGCACTATCGACTCGTTTGAACTCATGTTCGTACGTCGTGGCGTATTGCCAATTCGTGTGGGCGAGCGTACGATGCGTGTTCATGCAGGGGAGATTATCTTACTGCCGGTTGGTGTAGAGCATGCTGGAGCTGATATCATCACCGATGATCTCGAATTCTACTGGATGCATTTTCGGATGCCAGACGCGCAGATGGTTGACGACTTCACCCTACCGCAAGACGACCATGTAGTGATCATTCCTGATCGAAGTCGCGTGATTGATCCTGATCGTGTGGCAGTACTCTGTGGTCAACTTATCGATTTGTATGCGCGATTCGGTCCGCATCGCAATGTGTACTGTGATTATTCCGCAACAAGTCTGTTGCTTGAAATTAGCGCGCAAATTCGATCAGAAATAAACACTGCATCAGTGAAACCTACAGGTATTGTGGGCATTCGTGCGGATGGTCGACCAATACTCGCGACAGACGCCGATGTAGCTGGCCGTTGGCATGGCGGCTCATACGCGGGTTCCAGTCCAGTGGTTGGTCCGACCACTCAGTCTTACCTGAACGTTTCAGCCGATTCCGCGCAGTCCACCATCACACAACAACACTCAACCAGTCAATCCGGTCTTGCGCCAATGTTAGCCGTACGCGCATGGATCATGGCCAATGCGTGCGATAACATCACCGTCTCCGGTATCGCAGCACGATTCCACTATTCACCGAGTTATCTCACGTCAGTGTATCGGCGTGCGTTCGGCATCAGCGTCGTCGAACAAATCGCAGAATATCGTATCGATCGCGCTCGCGAACTGCTCAGCTCTACCGCGTCACCAGTAGCCGATATCGCCCGCGAAGTTGGCTACGACGATCCCAAATATTTCATGCGCGTTTTCAAGCGTCGCACTGGACTCACTCCACGTCAGTACCGCGCCGCTTTTCCCAAACGTCTTTACAACACTGTCTAAGCAGTCATCCCAACAACTACCTCATTAATCTCAACTGGTAAGATAAAGTTACCAGTTGTGACAATTACTGCGATAAGGCCCGAAATTTTGCGCACTTTGGCTTGGGCTTGAGATGAAAGGGCATGGCTCGTGTCCTGTGTACGATTTTCTGTCGCCAAACAAAACAAATCGCGATTGGAAAGAGGGCACGAAGCCATGTCACAGCAGATTCTACAGGTCGACCAGGCCATGTTGGAGACCACCCTGGACCGGATGGTCCGTAGAAGCGTCGAGGAGACGTTGAACGCAATGCTCGACGCCGAGGCCGACGAGATCACGGGCGCCGCCCGTTACGAGCGCAGCGGGGATCGCAAGGCGTACCGGGCCTGTGTTTTGTCAAGTTGGTATCCGCGTTTGGGGGTGGTGACGTTTTGTTGGACTTCGTTGTCTGAATGGTCGTTCAGAACGATATCACATGTGTTCAGGCGACGAGCCCGAGCTGGATGCGCTTGTCCATGATGCTCATCCCGTATTCGAGTTTGATGCGCTTGTCCCGGTACCAGACCATGTACTCGTCCAGCATCGCAATGAACTCGTCGATCGTGACGCCCTGGAAGCTCCTCTTGTGGAAGAACTCTNGCTTGAGCCGGCCGAAGAACCCCTCGGCGGCGGCGTTGTCCGGACTGCAGCCCTTCGCGCTCATCGACCTCGTCAATCCATGA
>NZ_MWWY01000035.1 GCF_002259755.1 Bifidobacterium hapali | reverse complement strand
CAGCGCTTGTGCCATACGCCGTCCATGAACACGTACGCATACTCCTGCACCAGCGGACGCTCCCGCCACGCGTCGATATCCGCGTAGATGCGCTTGAGCTTGTCGCTCAGAGTCTGCGAGGGCATGCGATCACCCCACAACAATTGGCTGACATCATCAACCTGACGCGTGGACACGCCCGCCAGATACATGTCAATCAGCGCCTCCTCGACGCTCTCCTCGCGCCGCCGGTAACGCTCGATCACGGCCGACTCGAACACCGCGCCCTTCAGTTTCGGTACCTTCAGGCTCATTTTCCCGGCCTTGACGGTCAGATCACGCTTGTAATGGCCGGCCCGGTACGCCTTGCGATCCCCGCTGCGCTCGTAACGGGCGGCGCCCGTGATCTCGTCGGCCTCGGCGTCGAGCATTGCGTTCAACGTCTCCTCGACGCTTCTACGGACCATCCGGTCCAGGGTGGTCTCCAACATGGCCTGGTCGACCTGTAGAATCTGCTGTGACATGGCTTCGTGCCCTCTTTCCAATCGCGATTTGTTTTGTTTGGCGACAGAAAATCGTACACAGGACACGAGCCATGCCCTTTCATCTCAAGCCCAAGCCAAAGTGCGCAAAATTTCGGGCCTTATCGATGTTTGCAGGCAACGTGCTCGCTGACAGTCGCGCCATGATCAAGCCGCGTGGTAGTGCGTCCTGCAATTAAGGACGCACTACCACGCGAGCCCTCACAGCCGCACCATCGGCAAATCCTGCTCGCCGCCGCCCCATACCGGCACCGTGTCGATAATCGGATCGTTCGTCTCCAATCCAAACCACTCCACCGGCCGACTAATCGTCCGCTTTACCCACTGATACGTGCGCAACAGCGTACGATCCGACTCCGGCAGTTTCGACTCCGGGCTCACCACGCGATGCATCAGCACATAGCGCACGCTACCCACGCCGAGCCGCTCGTTACGCGTCGCCAGTTTCGGCCACTGCGGCTCAATCCGCTCAATTTCGCCGCGACCGAGCATATCGGTCATAATCGCGCGCATGTACTGCTGCAAATAAAACTGCGGCTCCTTATACCCGAGCACAATCGTCACGCGATGCAATCCAGTTCCATGTGAAACCACCTTCCATGTGCGCTCATACGGTCGCTCGGACTGCGTGACTGTCACAATCCAATACACATGTGCGCGCCGGTGAATCATACTGACCGCAATGTCCTTCTCCACCTCGCGCATGTTCGGATCGGGCGTCAAATATACGAGATTGTCGGCAACCAAATCGCGCCGCTTGTCGGCCGTACTCACTGCGAGAATATGCGCAAGATCGTCCGCCTGAACATGACCCTGCTCGGCAGCTTCTAGTCGGCTGCCGCGTGAACATACGTGGAACAAACCGAACACAAGCGCCCAAATCAGCACAGTAATATAGCCGCCCTCCATAAACTTGACCGCGCTCGCCGACAGGAACAGCAGCTCAACGGCGAGAAACAGCGCGCACATCAGCACAGCCGTCACGCGCCAGCCGCGCACCTGCCACAAAAATACGAACAGCAGCACCGTGACCATGAGCATCGCGATCGTGAGCGCGAGTCCGTACGCGGCTTCCATCGCCGACGACGAGCGGAAATACAGTACGACGAGCACCGTGCACACGGCCAGCGTTGCGCAGACGGACGGAATGTAAATCTGACCTTTGTTGACGCCCGGATAGCGCATGTTGAGTCGCGGCATCCAGCCGAGACCGTCGGCGGATGCGGCGAGCGTGAACGCGCCGGAGATCAGCGCTTGCGATGCGATCACGCCAGCCAAGAGCGCGAGCAGTACGCCGATCGGACGGATGGTTTGCGGGATGATTTGGAAGAACGGCGCGGCGTCGTCGACGGCGATGCCGTTGCCGGCGAGCATCCACGCGCCTTGACCGAAGTACGAGCAGATCAGCATGATGTTGACGAGCGGCCAGCTTGCGCGGATGTTTGCGCGACCAACGTGACCCATGTCCGAGTAGAGCGCTTCCGCGCCGGTGAGTGCGAGGAAGACGCTGCCCATGAGCGCGACGCCGACTTTGTTTTCGTTGGAGAACAGAAAACGGATGCCGATGGTTGGGTCGAGTGCTTGAAGGACGGTCCAGTCGGTTGCGATTGCGGCGATGCCGATCGCGCCGATGAACGTGAACCACACGGTCATGATGGGGCCGAACAGCGAGCCGAGACGGTTAGTGCCGGCATGCTGGATGAGAAACAGTGCGACGATGATCGCGATCGACAGCATGATCGACAGTTCCTGCGACCATGTCGCACTGTTGCCGATCGCTGGGATTGACGCGAGACCTTCCACGGCTGACGTGATGCTGACGGCTGGCGTGAACACGCTGTCGGCGAGGAATGCGGCTGCGCCGATCATGGCGATGATGCCGGCTGGTTTCCAGTATTTGCGCACTGCGGCGAATAGTGCGAATACGCCGCCTTCGCCATCGTTGTCGGCGCTCATGGCCACGCACACGTATTTGATCGTGACGACGAGTAGCATGAACCAGAACACGAGCGAGAGCGAACCGAGCACCTGAAAGCGGTTGAGGGTGCCGCCTTGCGCGAGCATGAGGGCTTTCGGTGCGTAGATTGGGCTGGTGCCGAGGTCGCCGTAGACGATGCCGACGGCGATGAGCATGCCGGCGGCGGTTGGTTTGAGTGCGTTGGCTGGCTGTGCTGAGCCGATCTTGTTTCTAGTACGGGTGCGTTTCCAGCGTTGCCATCTGGACATGATTGATTTCCCTCACATACTGTATTGCTACGGTATCTCTGTACCCCAAGTAATCGTTTGTCACGATGGGTGCAGATTCATTTCTCACGAATCAACGACTTACCGCGAACATTGTAAGGCGAGGTGGGGTTGGTGGCGGTGATTTGTACACGTCCGACGACAGCGGCAGTCGCCCATGATGCGGTAAAACTTCCATGGTGCGGTTAATTTCACATGATGCGGTTAATTTCACATGATGCGGTTTGCGAAAATGGCGGAATTCAGCCGTTTTTGCGATATTGCCGATTATGTGTTTACCGCACCATGTGAGGGGATGTGCCGGTGGTAGGGGGGGATTTATGCACCGGCTTGACGAGCAGCGTTGGCGAGGACGGTCGCCGCAGCCGCGAACTCTTCGGGTGTCGTGTATGAGTAGCTCAGCCGCAGTGAATTATCACCGGTGAAATCGTAAATATCGCCCGGATTGAGCAGTACGCCACGATCCAGTGCGAGCTGGAACAGTCGCCCGATTTTGACCGGCCGATCGAACGTCAGCCAAATATAAAATCCACCATCTGGTACCGTCCAATGCGCGAAACCGCCAAACAGCCTCTCCAACGTTTCGACCGCCGCGTCACGTCGCCGTCGCAACTCGTGCCGCAATCCGGTCACATACTCGTCGTACAAACCGCTCGTCAAAAATCGCGCGAATACCCACTGACTGAGCACGCTCGCGCCGTAATCCATCTGCATTTTCACGTCGGCCAGTCGGTGCACAATGCGGCGATCGGCCACAATCCAGCCGATGCGCAACCCCGGCGCGAGTGACTTCGACGCGCTGCCGAGCGTGATCACCATGCCAGTTTTGTCGAGCGACTTGAGCGGGGCCGGTGCGGTGCATGTCGTCGTCGCAGAACTGTTGTCGCCGCCGAAATATAGGTCCTGATACGCGCCGTCTTCGATAATCGGCAACCGATTCGCAACGCAACAGTCAATCAGCGCGCGGCGACGGTCCATACTCATCGTGATGCCGGTCGGGTTGTGATTCGTCGGTATTGTATACAGTACCGCGTGATTCGTGCCGCGGCGGTCGGTGCGCGGCGGTAGCACAGTCGGTGAGTCGGGGACTGCTGACAGTCCGTTCAGCATACTGTTCAACGCGGTAACGTCCAGTCCGTCGCGGTCCATCGGCACGCCGGCGAGCCGCATGCCCGCTGACTGGAACACTTGCAGTGACTTAATATAACTTGGCGCCTCCGCGATCACCGTCGACCCGGCCGACAGCAAGCTCACCGAAATCATTTGCAACGCCTGCAACGCGCCCGACGTGACGAGAATCTGCTCCGGCTTGCAGTCGATACCGCTGTCGCGCATGTGCGTTGCGATCGCCTCGCGCAGTACGGGCATACCCTCCGGCTCCGGATAGCCGATCGCGTCGATTTCGGTCGCCGCCTCACTGGCTACGCGTTGCCACATCGCGCGCGGGAACAGGCGCGGGTCGAGCTCGCCGGTGCCGAGCCGGGTGATGTGCGGCTCGAATTCCATGCGATTGATGGTTTGAATCGTGGAATTGTTCGCTTTGAAAAAGCCGGACGACACATAGTCGGCCCAGTCGGGCGCGCCTGGCAGCATCAGCGACCACGTATTGCTTACGATGCGCGTGCCGGCGCCGTGCAGTCCCTCGACGATACCGTAGTCAGTGAGTTCGTTTACTGCTGCGATGATCGTCGAACGATTGACGTCGAACGCGTCGGCCATCGAGCGTTGCGACGGCAGTCGCGAGCCGATTGGCCATGCGCCGGACGAAATTTGGTGGCACATATAGTCGACGATTTGCTCGGTGACGGGAGTGGTTGCGGTGCGGTCGGGTTTCCAGTCGATGGTTAGTGGCGTGGGGCGAGGCATGGGTGGCTCGATTCGGTTGGTGTGTGGTGGTTTGGGTTTTGGTTTGGCCTGTGGTTTGGTTGGTGCGGCTAGCGTATGTTTGGTTGGTTGATGATTGTAGTGATATCCGTAGAATACTTGATGGAATTGATGGAAATACAATGATTCGACGGTTGTGCTTGGCTGATTTGGTTGGGTGATAGTGAACCAACCAAACTGGTGATGGTTGAGCGTGACTAAGACGGGGTATAGGCGGACGTACAGAAGGAGCGCGGATATGGGGTTCTATTTGCAGGGGCTGACCGTGGGACTGGCGTATATTGCGCCGATCGGCATGCAGAATCTGTTCGTGATTAATTCGGCGCTCACTCGTACGCGCCGCAACGCATTGATTACTGCGGTGATCGTGATCGTATTTGATATGGCGTTGTCACTGTCGTGCTTCTTTGGAGTGGGTGCGCTGATGCAGGCGCATCCGATGCTGCAGACTGTGGTGCTGGGCGCTGGCGGACTGGTGGTGGTGAAAATCGGTCTTGGATTGGTATTCCCGCGCAAGCGCGAAGGTGTGAAGTCGGAGCCGGTGAGCAGGATGACTCAGTCATCGGTTGCGGCTGGTTCTGGCAATGCAAGCAGACCAGCCAAGCATCTCGGCGTGCGCGGATTGCTCGACACTATTGGTACAGCGTGCGCGGTCACATGGTTCAATCCACAAGCGATTATTGACGGTACGCTGATGCTCGGCGCGTTCAGTGCCACGCTCAGTGCGCAACAGTCCACGCCGTTTATCACCGGTGTGGAGACAGCGTCGGTGCTGTGGTTCCTCACTATTACGCTGGTGGTTAACGCGTTCGCGCACAAGTTCAGCCCGAAGATTATTACCGTGCTCAATCGTGTGTGCGGCGGTGTGATCACCCTCTACGGCGTCAAACTCCTCGTAGATTTTGTCCTCGCTATCCTCGCCGCGTGATATTTCGGGGTGATTTTGTGCATAACCTCGCTGCGTGACATTCTGGTGTGACATTTCGGCGGAAGATGCCGTGATCTCCGCCGGAATATCACGTTTTGAACCTATTTTTTGTGATTTTCCGGCGGTAGTTTCTATGTTCTCCGCCGGAATATCACAAAAACAAGCCTGTAAACGTGATTTTCCGGCGGAAGTTCCCAGATCCTCCGCCGGAAAATCACACTAGTTGTTTTGTTTCGTGGCTCCCCGTGTTAGGACGTTGCCTATAAGGGGAATCACACACATATACAAGTGTCGCCAATCACAAAACCCCGTAGGCTATTCGGCCTTAAGGGTCGGGTGCTTGGTGCGTGAACGAATCGCGGTGTTGTGCGGCATTGGCTCCGGGCAGGGCATCGAAAACACATGCGCCGGGTTGTTAATCGACTCAACCCAATGCCCATCAGCGTCGCGGAATCCGCCGGCTGGCACAGTATACGCAAACGGTGCGCGTCCGGGCAGCAGGAATTCAATCTCCTGTCCCGCTTCAATCTTGTTGCGACTCATCAGTGTCACACGGCCACCCTCATCCGGCGTCCAGTCGAGCACTTCGCCTACGACCAGCCACGCGCGGAAATACGCGGAACGGTCAGTATTCTGCGTAACTTTGTGCTCCGGATAATAGAATCCGGTTGAATAATCGCGGTGAGCAACCTTATCTGGTTCGTCGAGTAGCCAGTCAGGCAGTTCAACATGCGATGCGGGACGTACGCGTGCGTGATGCCATCCTTCGGGCAGCACTTCCTCAGCAGTATTCGACTTACGTCGCGCGCTACGAGCACGATAACTCAAATCATCAAGGTGCGAGCCGCCGGCCGAGCGAGCTGCCGCATCAACAGCCTCGCCACCAAACTCAAGTCCCATATCTCCGCCCGGCATACCAGCAAACGCGCGATCCGCGTTCTGTTCAACCGTATCGTCGGTAAACTCGGCAAAATCAGGATCATCCGGCCGCACTACGCAATCGTGGAACGGTCGTAGTATCTCGCCAGACGCCGACTCAAACCCGCGCTGCACCATGTATTCGTTCACCGCGATCTTGTACGCGTTCGTCATCGCCGCAATGTAATACGCGGACTTCGACCGGCCCTCGATCTTCAGGCTCGTTGCGCCCGAATCGATCAGATCGTCGAGATGATCGAGCATGCACATGTCTTGCGAATTGAACAAATACGCGCCCTCTGCGGTCTGTTCGATCGGATAATACTGGCCGGGTCGTTTCTCCTCGACGATCGAATACTTCCAGCGGCACGGCTGCGCGCACTCGCCATGATTGCCGTCGCGGCCGGTCAGATAGTTGGAGAACAGGCAGCGGCCGGAGAACGCCATGCACATCGCGCCGTGCACGAAACATTCGATATCCATGTCGTCGGGGATGCGCGCGCGGATGTCGCGCACGGCTTGCAAATCCATTTCGCGCGCGAGCACGACGCGGCGGGCGCCGAACTCGTACAACGCTTGCGCGGCACCGTAATTCGTGACGCCGGCCTGCGTGGAGACGTGCAGTTCGATGTCGGGCGCGATTTGGTGCGCCATCATCATCACGCCGATATCGGTGACGATCATCGCGTCGATGCCGGTGTCTTTGAGCTGACCGATGTATTCGCGCATCGCTTCGACTTCGCTGTTGCGCGGCAGCACGTTGAGCGTGACGTAGACGCGGGCGCCGCGTTTATGAGCGTAGCGTGCGCCTTCCTCGAAGTCGGCGAGGCTCAGGTTTTTCGGGGCGGAGCGCATGCCGAACGCTTTGCCGCCGCAGTAGACGGCGTCTGCGCCGAAGTCCACTGCGGTTTTCAGTCCGCGCAGGTTGCCGGCGGGCGCGAGGACTTCGGGCTTGCGGCGGCGGGGGATGCGAGTGGCTGGGGCGGTGGCTGGGGCGGATTGCACGGCGGTCGCACTAGTTGCGCCGGCGGCGAGCGTGGTGGTCGCCGAGGTCGTCGCTGAGGTCGATACGGTCGATACGGTCGGTAAGGTCGGGGAAACAGTCGATTCGTCAATAAGCACCAGACCAGTGTAGTGGCCGACCAGTACCGCCTCTCGCGCGGCTGAATCGCGAGTGAAGTGCTGTCCGCGTGGCAGAAAACGCTCACTGACGGGCGCTCAGTGAGCGAAAACCGCCATTCGGTTGGTTGCGTGGCAGAAAATGCTCGCTGGGGGAGTGCTCAGTGAGCGAAAACCGCCACGCATCTGACTGAGTGGCGGAAAATGCTCGCTGACGGGCTCTCAGTGAGCGTTTTCTGCCACGCGGGAAAGAGGGGTGAGTGCATGACGGCCCGCACTGCGACTGTGGCGGTTTGTACACGCGACGGTCCGCACCACGGCACGCAACAGCCCGCACCGCGGCTGCGCACGTCGGCGCGGCCTCGCTAGGATGGAGGCATGAGTAACGAGGAGATTCTTGACAGCAATGCGATCAGCCCGACCGACGAGGCTGGTAACCCGATCCCGGTGACGATTCCGATCGCGCTCGCCCCCGGCGTAACGGTGGTGTATACGACGCGACTCGGTGGCGTGAGTACCGGAGATTTCGGCGACTGTAATCTCGGCGGCAAGTCGGGAGATGATCCGGCGACGATTGAAGCGAATCGCGTGGCGCTCGCTAAGCAACTTGGTTGCGGCCTGTCGTTGGTCAGTCAAGTGCATTCTGCAGTGGCGGTTGACGTGGATAAATCATGGCATCTCAACACGCCGTTTGGATTCGACGTGTCCGGTACGCGGACGGATGCGCCTACCCCAACCGTCGTTGAAGCCGACGGCCAAGTCACCACGCGCACAGGCGTCGCGCTCGGCATGTTCGCCGCCGACTGTCTGCCAGTCCTGTTCGCCGATCCAGTCGCGCGCGTGATCGGTGCCGCGCACTGCGGTCGTCGCGGTCTTGAACGTGGCGTGATCGGCGAAACCGTTGATCTGATGGTCGCCAAAGGTGCGTCGCGCGAGCGCATCGTCGCCACGCTCGGACCGCGTATTTGCGGCGATTGTTACGAAGTCGGCGACGAGATTGCGGACGCGTTCCAGAATCGTTTTCCGCTGACGAAAACTGTTACGCGATTCGGTGGAGCGGGCATCGATATTGCGGAAGCGGCGATGATCGATCTCGCGTTCGCTGGCGTGAACCAAGTCGTCGATTCGATGCCGCGCGTGCATGCTGCGACCCAGTATCTCGAAGCTGATGATGAGCTTTCCGCGCTGTGTGCAACCGATGGTGAAGGACCGGCGTCGCTCGCCGAGAGGATTGCGAACGTTCACCACAGCATGTGCACGCTCGAAAATCCGCTGTGGTATTCGCATCGCCGTGCCGCACTCGCCGGCAAAAGCCGCGAAGGTCGCATGCTCGCTCTCATTATGATGCAGTGATTGGCGCACGCAGCCTCGCAAAAAGGGGAATTCCGTGCAGAAGCGGTGTGATATGCATCACGATTGTCGCCGGACGAATTACGGTGGTGCGTATGCATAGTGAGAGAACAGACGAGAAGACCCCGCAAACCGTGCCGTCGCAGCGCGAACAAAAGCCCAACCAGACCTGCCGCCCGAGTAACGTGCCGGTCGTTGCGGTCGTGCTCGCGGCCGGCTTCGGCACGCGATTCGATCCGAACAATCCCAAGCAGCTGGTGTCGGTCGGCGGCAAGCCGATCGTCTGCTGGAGTATCGAAGCGTTCGAGTCAAACCCGCGCATCACGGACATTATCGTCGTCGTCAATCCGACTGTGCGCGCGACTGTCGAGCAGCTGATCGACGAAGCTGGGTATCCGAAAGTCCGCATGATTATCAACGGCGGCCGCGAGCGCGTTGACAGTACAGAAGCTGCGCTCGGTGCGCTCGCTGAAGCTGGTATTCCGGGCGATGCGAAAGTACTCATTCACGATGCGGTTCGTCCGTTCGTTGAACAGCGTTCGATCGACGGCTGCATCGACGCACTCGACGAACTCGATGCGGCTACTGTCGCGTTCGCGAGTACCGATACCGTACTGCTGACTGAGTTTCGTGACGGTCGCAAGGTCGTGCGGCAGGTGCCTGATCGGCCGCATACGTTCCGTGCACAGACGCCGCAAGCGTTTCGTTTTGATACGATTCAACGCGCGTACGAGTTGGCGTCGGCTGATCCGGGATTCCACCCGACTGACGACACGCGCGTGGTGGTTGATTATCTGCCGGATGCGGCGGTTGCGGTGGTTGAGGGAAGCGAGTCGAATCTGAAGATTACGACGTTGGCTGATATTCCTACTGCCGAGCGGATTGCGGACGAGAGGCTCGGCCGAGGTGCGGGCGTGCCGGCTGACCATCCGATGCCGGCAGTGACGCCGGGCGGTGGTCCATCCGCGCACAGCGCGATGACCCGCGAAGAAGCGAAGGCGCGCATGCACGCGGTCTTCGCCGAGGCCGCGCGCTCCATGCATCGCTAGGTGCTTACGTTTCTTGCGCGTGGCGGAAAACGCTCACTGAGTGCCGCTCAGTGAGAGAAAACCGCCACTCGCTTGATTGCGTGGCAGAAAACGCTCGCTGGAGCGCTCTCAGTGAGAGAAAACCGCCACTCACAGGAAACGGATATCGCGGCAAAGGGGGAGTTGGCCGTGTGCGAACCTGCGCCCGCAAGCCAGTAGGATGGCAGTATGCAGCAGTTTACGGTGGTGATTTCTGGGTTCGACCATTACGACGGCGTCACGATCAATCCGTGCGTCGAAGTGCCACGCGCGCTTGCGGAACGCGGCGTAAGCCTCAACGATCAGCAAGAGTTTGCAGATCAAGTGCACATCGACGTGCACGCGGTGAGTCTGCCAGTCAGTTATACGCGCGCGTGGCTGGTCCTACGCGAAGCCTTGGAAACCGTGCATCCAGATATCGTGATCGCTACGGGACTCAAGCACACAGCGCGCGGCGTCATGCTCGAGCGATGCGCGACGAATCTGATGAGCGAAGGTCGGCCGGACGCGGACGGCATGATGCCGCCCACCGGTCCGATTAACGAGCAAGGACCAGCCGCATACTGGACACGTCTACCGTTGCGTTCGATTCTGCGCGATTTCGCTCACGACGCAATCCCAGCGTCACTGAGTTCGGACGCGGGCACGTTCGTATGCAACGCGCTGTTCTATCAGCTACTTGACTGGACTGCCACGCACGATCATGTACTCAGCGGATTCGTCAGTCTGCCGCGCGCGATCAATCCAGTCAATGACGCCCACAACAGCAACATTCACGGCCTTCCGCTCGATCGACTCGTAACAGCGTGCGCCGACGTCGTACGCGAAACGGTACGCTACCGAATCGAACCGTCGTCAGACGATATTCTGATCGCGTAATTACACGGCGTGTCGCGGCGTTCCGTCTGCCTGATCAACCGTGCAATCGAACAGAGCATGAGACTTCTGTGAGAATGATGGTCATCCAGCATGTATTGCGCATAAATGCGCTAGAGTTCTTGGCGTGGATGGTCCCATTCGGGGCTAGGGGTGTCGAACAGATGGCGAAAGGACGTTGGCATGGTAGATCGGTTCCCGGTCGTGTTTCACGGGTACGACAAGGAGAAGGTGGACGAGGCGTTCGAGACGGCGCAAAGCACGCTTGTGTCGTTGCGTGAGCAAATCCAGCAGTATGATCGTCAAATTTTGAGCTTGCAGTCGCAGCTACAGGAAGAACGCAACAAAAAGTCAACGCAGAAGAATTCATTCGCATCGCTCGGGGCGAACGCTCAGCAGATGCTCGCATCCGCCGAACAAACCAGTGCGGAACTGTTGTCGCGCGCCAAGCAGGACGCCAAGTCCACCAAGGATGCGGCACAGGCACAAGCCGAAACGCTGATCAACAACGCGCGACTGGACGCTCAGCATATCGTCGGCGACGCGCAGGCAAAAGCAAAAGCTATGCTGCACGATGCTGAAGTCCAAGCACAGTCCACGGCCGCCGCAGCACAGCAGGAAGCCGCACAGTTGCGTGGCGAAACCGCGAAAATCGTGTCCGAGCAGCGTCAGACTACCGAGCTGGAAATCAACAACGCGCGCGAAGAACACAACAAGCGTATGGCCGCAGAAAAAGCCAAGCAAGAGCGCGAGTTGAGCGAACTCAAGGCCACTACAACCGCGCAGATCGCCGCTCAGCGTAAGGCTGCGACCGACGAAATCACGCGTCTGAAGAGCGAAAACAACGATCAGATCGAAGCGGCGCTCGCCGAAGCTAACAAGAAGCTTGCTGACGTACGCGAGCAGGTTTCCAAGATGAAGTCTGATGCGCAGCGTAAGGCCGCTGAAATCACCGACGCGGCGAACGCGAAGGCGCAAGGCATTCTTGACGAGGCTGAAGTGCATCGTACGAAGACGATGAGCCAAGTCAACGCTGAAGTCGAGCAGATTCGCTCGGATATCGCAGCGCAGCAGGATGAGGCGACGAAGAAGGTCAACGATCTGCTCGTCAACCTTGAGGAGCGTCGCACGGCCGCGAAGAAGGAAGCCGACGAGCTGATCGGCAAGGCGAAGAGCGTGCGCGAGGAGGCCGACGAGTACGCGGCAGCCAAGCGTAAGGAAGCTCAAGGTCAGGCTGCGGAGATTCTGCACAAGGCTGATGTTGATGCGGCTGCGCAGATCGAGGAACGTCGTCAGGCTGCGCAGTCGGAGATCGACGGTTTGACTGATCACATTGCCGAGCTGCAGCAGCGCGAATCGGTGATCACGCAGCGCGTCACCGAGCTTAAGGCGATGTTCTCGACTGCGTTCGGTAACTTCATGGCGGCTCCGGTTGACGGTGGCGATTCGACTGATCCGCAGGGTGCGGCTGATACGGCCGCAGCGCCGGCTGCTACGCAGTCGTCTGCGACTCCGACTTCGACGTCGGCACAGTCTGGTGCGTCAGCTCAGTCCGCGGCATCGAATCAGCAGTCTGCGCAGAACTGAATATATGACTGAACGCACATGACTGAACGCACGGCTGCACGCAGAGCTGAACGCACGTTGCCGGTCGGTAATTGTGTTGCCGGCCGGTAACACGCTGCGAGTAGACTGACGTCTGTTTGTCGTTACGGCACCCCGTTATCAAAGGCGCGACTCACGAGTTGCGCTGGAGAGGCGGGGTGCCGTGGCATGTACGGGCCTGCCGTCGGCGGGTCTGGATTTCGATACAAAGGAGATATCGCATGAGCGAAATCACCGCGCTGAGCGCCGATGCGCTGAACCAGCTGCGTGACGAATTTGATGCAGACGGCACCAACCGTCTTGCGATGAACGCTGTGACTGCCGCCGGCATCGAGAAGGTGGCTCGTAACTACGATCGCGCGCGTCTGCTACAGCGTCGTTTCTCGACGACCGTCGACAACGGTGAAGTCACGCATCAGGATCGCTCCGGCCGCTGCTGGCTGTTCAGCTCGCTGAACGTCGCGCGTTTCGTTGCGAAGAAGAACATGAACCTGAAGGAGTTCGAGTTCTCGCAGAACTACGCGATGTACTACGACAAGCTCGAGCGCGTCAACTACTTCCTCAAGGACGTGGCTGCTCTTGTGGCTGCGGGCGAGCCGAACGATTCTCGCCTCATCCAGCACCTGCTCGCTGACGTGATGGGCGACGGTGGCCAGTGGACGATGGCCATGAACGTGTACAAGAAGTACGGTGCGGTTCCGAAGGACCTGTTCCCGGAAACCGAGTCTTCTAAGAACACGGGCGCGATGAACACGCAGCTGCGTCACATGCTGCACACTGCTGTGGCTCACCTGTTTGAGGCTGCCGGCGATGCGGACAAGACCGCTGAGATCGTGGCTGACGCGACTGCTGCCGGTCACCGTATCTTGACGATTCACCTTGGCGAGCCGCCGGTTTCGTTTGACTGGGAGTGGACCGACAAGGACGGCGAATTCCACCGCGACGGCGAGATCACGCCGGTTGAGTTCTGGAAGAAGTACGTCGGTTCTGCTGATCTTGAGAGCTACGTGTGCCTCGTGGACGATCCGCGTCAGGAGCACGCGAAGGGCAAGAAGATCGGTATCGAGCACCTCGGTAACGTGGCTGGCGGCGACGCGACCGAGTATCTGAACGTGCCGAACCAGTTCATGAAGGACTGCGTGCGTCAGATTCTCGAAGAGCAGGGTATTCCGGTGTGGTTCGGTGCCGACTGCGGTCCGTTCATGGATCGCGAGTCTGGCGCATGGGCGACCGACCTGTTTGAGTACGGTCGCGTGTACGACGTGGACTTCGACCTCAACAAGGAAGACCGTGTGCGTTACGGCGATTCCGCGATGAATCACGCGATGGCATTCGTTGGTGTCGACGTGGCTGAGGATGGCAAGACGACTCGTCGTTGGCGTGTGGAGAACTCGTGGGGCGACAAGATCGCCGACAAGGGCTACTTCACGATGAGCGACGATTGGTTCACCGAGTACGTCTACGAGGTCGCCGTTCCGAAGGCAATGCTCCCCGCCGAGTATCAGGCCGCCCTCGACGAGCCCGCCACCATGCTTCCGGCATGGGACCCGATGGGCGCTCTTGCATAAGAAAGAGCCCGATGGGCTCTTTCTTATGCAAGAGCGCCTGAGGCGGCAGGCCGGTAAACGAACAGTCCGGTGGACTGTTCGTAGGCCTGACGGACGGCTGACAAGCCGTCCGGAACGCCGAAGGCAGAAACCAGTCTCGCCGTAGGCGAGTCCATAATTGCGTAAGTCCGGCACGGCTTGGCTCTTAGCGCTTGTGCGTAAGACGCCGGGGTAATTTTCATAGTCATGGGATGGCATTTCACGTAAGAATGCCATCCCATGACCCGTATTAGGGGTGCGAATCGTAGCCGCGCGCACGCGATGGCAAAATCTGCCAAATTGCCATCGCGTGACTGTTCTTTTTCTCATGGGATGGCAAATAACGCCAAATTGCCATCTCGTGCGCTCATATGCAGTATTTTTGTGGTCACGCGATGGCAGAATCCGTTGAATTTCCATCGCGTGATTTAAGGCTTTGTCACGCGATGGTAAAATCCGCCAAATTTCCATCGCGTGATCGGATTTTTGGTGAATTACAGTGCACGCGATGGCATTTTCCGCATATTTGCTATCCCGTGATTAAGCCCCCAGTCACGCGATGGCAAATAGCGCCAAATTTCCATCGCGTGACCTCGGTTATCTTGTGATAGCCGTGTTTTCGACGATAGCCGTGCCACGAAATCGTTTTTTGACAGATTTTTCGATTTCGTGGCAGAAATGTTGCCACGCAACCTTGTTTTAGCGGTATAACGCAGTTTTGAGACAAATCAGTAATAATGAAGAACCGCTATTTTCCGCCGATTCTTGGCATATACCTGGTAACGTCTCATATGTGTCTTGTGTCACGAAATCATTTTCCAGCCCGTTTTTCAATTGTGTGGCAGAAATAGTCGCCGCACAACCGTGTTCTAGCGGCTCAGCACAATTGTGTGGCAAGTGTCGTGGCGATACTCATGTCGTACTTGTATGCGTATAGACTGAGTATCACATCGATAGCAAGGTTGCGCTCAACCAGCGTTCTGCGGTGAGATATACCGGGATCGGCGAAGCATTGTGACGATGGGCATGCGTCGGCAAGGTCTGCGACGTATGGCTCCTATTGTTCCATTATCGTCCATGTTCGGGAGTCTCCCATGACTACATCTACAAATACACCCACATCCAGCACGCCCGCATCCACGCCCGCCTTGCGCTCGTTCCACTATGCCAACGTCGACCTGCTCGCAAGTCATTGGCGCCATCAGCGCGACGCCGTTATCGACCTCTATCTCACATTAGACGACGGCGATATTCTCGTCTCTGCGCTACGCGGCACAAACGTGCATATCGAAGCTAAAGGCTTGCCCGGCTGGGGTGGCACATTCGGTCAGATGCTCGCTTCATTCGCGAAACTGTACGCGGTAACAGGCGATTTTCGTCTCAAAGCCAAGGCAATCCGCCTATTCGAACGTTGGTTTGAGCTCGAAAATCAGCACGAGGAACTGCTGTATCTCGGCACGTATGATTACGAAAAAATGCTCGGCGGTCTGCTCGACATGGAAGAGATCATGGGTTACTCCGGCGAGGGTCGAGTGCGTGAGGCGATCAGTTGTCTTACGGATGCAGCGATCGCACGATTTGATACGTCTATCCCGCGCGATGGCGTGCAAGATGGTCGTATGAAAGGGCAGATTGAATGGTATACGCTGCCGGAAAATCTGTATCGTGCGTATCGTCGTTATGGTGACGACAAGTATCGTCGCTATGCCGAAGAGTGGCGGTATGACTACTACTGGGACAAGGTTGCCAAGCGTGAGTTTGCGTCTATTGGGTCGCGTCATGCGTACAGTCATGTGAACGCATTGTCGAGTTTGGCTCGCGAGTACGAGTCGACTGGAAACGAACAGGATTTGGCGGTGTTGCGTGCGGCGTACGACGAGCTGCTTGCGCATCACACGTATGTGACTGGCGGCTATGGGCCGGGTGAGAATCTGTTCGTTGAACGTGACGGATATCTCGGTTTCATGCTCATATCACCGTGGGATTTGGGCGATGAAGATCCTAGGTTTACGAATTTTTCTGGTGCTCCTGCGGCACGTAGTGATGCGTGGGGCAGTTGCGAGGTTTCATGCTGCACATGGGCGGTGTTCAAGCTGTGTGATTACATGTTGCGGTTTACCGGTGAGGCGAAATACGCGGTGTGGGCTGAGCGTATGTTACTCAATTGTGCTGGCGGTCAGCCTGATATTAAGCCGAACGGTGAGCTGCTCTATTATGCAAATTATTTTGCTGATGGTGGCATGAAGTCGACGGTTGATCGTCGTTTGCAGCGCGATGGGCAGAATTTTGTGTGGCAGTGTTGTGCTGGCACGTTCCCGCAGGATGTTGCCGAGTATGCGAACATGCTGTATTACACGAGTGATGATGCGTTGTATGTGACGCAATATCTGCCGTCGTCGGTGCAGTGGGAGCGCGATAACGGTCGCGTGGTGCGTGTGGAGAATTTCTCGCAGTGGCCGCTCTCGAGTACGATTCGGTTGCGCGTGGATGGTGCTGGTGAGCGGTTTGCGTTGCGTGTGCGCGTGCCGGCTGATGGTGCCAATGTGGTGCGCGTGAATGGACGGATTGTTGACGTTGCTGTAGTGCCGAATACGTGGCTTACGCTTGACCGTCAGTGGGCGGATGGTGATCTCGTTGAGATTGATGTTCCGTATCGACTGCGGTTTGTATCGGTGGATGATCATCGACCTGATTTGGTGGCGTTGTGTTACGGTCCGGTAGTACTGGTGAGTGAGGATATGACGTTGCTGATTGGCGATCGTGATCGTCCGCAGGATTGGATTGTGCCTGTTGACGGTGCGCCGATGACGTTCCGTACGTTACCTGGACACGCGGGACGCCCAGATTGGGTGTGCCGCACGTTTGTGCCGTATTACACGTACCCGGAGAATCGTTGGTATTTCATGTATCACCGGCTGTATGCGCCTCAGGAGAGTGAGCGTGATGTGGTTCGCCGGGCGAACATCTAATGCTCGATTATGTGATGTGCGTCACATAATGAATGGTTGCTTTAGAAATTGATTTGACAATCTAAATAAGCGCATCTATCGTATAAAACGTCAGGTTTTACCGCTACAATCCAATGGCGGGTTGAATCTGGTCAATGAAGAAGTACGAGACGGGTTGCTGGTTGACCGGCCTCGAATACTCAGTGAGGAGTAGAACATGAGAAATACAAATATCCTGGGGGGGGGGCTTCTAAGAAGCTGAAGTCTGCCGCTGCCGCAGTACTTGCCATGTCCACGCTGGTGAGCGTCGCCGCCTGTGGCGGTAGCGATCAAGCTACTACACAGGACGGCAAGCCGGTGCTCAACATCGCTGTTGCTAAGCACTCGCTAACCAAGAAAATGTCCGAAATGAAGTGGGTCAAGGACCTTGAAAAAGAATGCGGCTGCGTTATTAAGTGGCAGGAAGTTAGCTCTGACTGGGATCAGAAGAAGCAGACATGGTTTGCCTCAGGCAATGTGCCGGACATGATTCTCAAGGGCGTCAACATGACCGATATGGCCACCTATGGTTCCCTGTTTGAAGATCTGTCCGATGATCTCGACAAGATGCCGAACGTCAAAGAGATGTTTGAAGCTGACGAAACCGCTAAGAAAATCGTCACTGAATCCGATGGCAAGATTCACATCCTCCCGTCTATCAAGAAGGGTTGGCCGACCACTGTCAGCCACCTGTACATCAACCAGAAGTGGCTGGATGCTGTCGGCATGAAGATGCCTACCAACTGGGATGAACTCTACGATGTGCTGGTCGCATTCAAGGAGAAGGACCCGAACGGCAATGGCCAAGCCGACGAAGTTCCGTTCGACTTCCACGCACCGGGCACCGGTGGCTTCGGTGACTACCAGCCGCACCTGCTGCTCGGTAGCCTCGGCCTCACCCTCTCCAGCAACTCTGGCACTGGCTACTATGTCGATGACAACAAGGTACAGAACTTCTTCATCGATGATCGTTTCAAGGAAGTCATTCAGTTCCTTAACAAGTGCTGGGAAGCTGGCCTAATCAACAAGGAAGCCTTCACGCACGATTACTCCACCGCACAGTCCTTCGCTCGTGGTGATGGCGACACGGCTAAGGTCGGCGTAACGTGGGGCTGGACCGCTTCTGACCGCTTCGGCGCACAGTTGGCCGATCAGTATGAGGCGGTTGGACCGCTCGAAGCCAAGGCTGGTCAGAGCGAGAAGGTCGTTGGTGAATACCGCAAGGATGCGCTGTCTTACAACAACATTGCGCTCGCTATTTCTGCCAAGACTAAGAACAAGGATGCCGCACTCAAGGTAGCTAACGCCTTCTACGGCGAGGATATGTCCATCGAGCTGCTGTGGGGCGACCTCGGCGTTGACACTGAGAAGACTGGCGACCACTCCTACAAGGTGCTTCCTCCGGCTGATTCCACCAAGGATTCTTCGACGTGGAAGTGGACTGAGACACTGGCTGACGATTCTCCGTCGTGGATTCGTGCTGACGATGAGATCGAATATCCTGCCGATTTGGTCGAAGTGCAGGAGGATGAGAAGCCTATGCAGTCTGCATTCGACGCGGTGGATACGAAGAACGATCTCATGCCGGCCTTCCTGCAGATGTCTGCCGATGACCTCAAGACCATCCAGCTCAACAACACCACCATCCTCAACACTACGATGAGCAAGTTCTCCTCGTGGGTGACAAAGGGTGGCGTTGACAGCGAATGGGATTCCTATGTCGATACGCTCAAGAAGGCAAATATCGAGCAGAACGTCGAGATTTACCAGAAGGCTTACGACACCTACATGAAGCAGTGACGGCGTTCATACCGTCGACTGATCGGTGGCTCACTGTGCAGTGTATCTGCGTGAGCCACCACTAACCGGTGAATGGTTGCCGGTCTACTGCACTGATACAGTACCGGCACCATATCACTCGGATGCTTATCTGCGGCTATGCCGCTTTTCAAGGGAGAAAACGCAACATAGGGGGCAACCATGAGTGCGGACGCACAGGCATCGCGCAACAGCGAGCGAGCCAAGAAACAGGCGCGCAAGGAGAAGGCGAAGCGCGCCGCCGAACTGCAAAAACAGTACGGACATAGAAAATTAGGATTTGCTCAAACATTTCAACGCTACTGGCAGTTGTGGGCTATGGCTCTCCCTGCTGTCATCTTCGTAGCGATTTTCAATTATGCGCCAATGTATGGCATCCAGCTTGCCTTCCGTGAATTTGATTTCACAAAAGGTCTCACTGGCGGCGATTGGGTTGGATTCAAGTACTTCAAACAATTCTTTGATTCACCACTGTTCGGCACGTTGATGATCAACACAGTCCGCATCTCATTGTGGACGCTGGTGATGGGCTTTATTTTCCCGATTATTCTCGCGCTGCTGATCAATCAGATTCACTCCAGTAAGGTGAAGGGTTTCGTGCAGACGATTACGTATCTGCCGCACTTCATTTCCACTGTGGTTGTTGTTTCGATGATCAACCTGTTCCTTAAGCCTGATGTAGGTGTGCTCACTCGCATTCTTGGTACGGTTGGTGTTCATTCTGACAACTTTATGGGCGACCCGAATCTGTTTACTGCGATCTACTGGATTTCTGAAGTTTGGCAGCATGTCGGTTGGAATTCGATCATTTATCTCGCCGCACTCAGCTCGGTTGACACCGCACTGTACGAGGCGGCGAAAATCGATGGCGCAGGTCGACTTCAGCTCATCCGTTACGTTGATATTCCAGCGATTCTGCCTACTTGCGGTGTGCTCCTCATTCTCAACATGGGCGGCGTGCTGAATGTCGGTTTCGAGAAGGTGTTCCTCATGCAGAACACGTTGAACATCAACGCTTCTGAAGTTATTTCTACGTACACGTACAAGATTGGTCTGTTGCAAAGCCAGTTCAGTTACTCGACGGCTATCGGCCTGTTCAACATGCTGATTAACTTCGCGTTCCTGATTATCGCGAACCAAGTGTCGAGGAAGGTGTCGAACTCGGGCATCTTCTAACCCGTGCGACACGATAGGAAAGTGAGACTGACATGAGTGCAACTGCAACTTCCGCCCAAGCTAAGGGCTTAGACGCATCTAATGGTAAGATTCAGAGTTCGGCTAATATTCCCGAAAATAAGAGGCATATTAACCAGCGCACCGCTAGCGACTGGGTGATTGACATCATCATCTGGATTCTTGTCGCGTTCGTGATCGTAGCGATTATCTACCCACTCTGGTTTGTGATCATCGCATCGGTGTCGAACCAGACGCTGGTGAATAATGGACAGGTCCTAGTTTGGCCTAAGGGCTTCTCGTGGTACGGCTACGAACAGATCTTCCATGATAGTCGTATTTGGAATGGTTACCTCAACACGATCATCTACTCCGGCGTAGGCACTGCGCTGAATCTGATCGTCACGCTACCTGCTGCGTTCGCGTTAAGCCGCAGCGAGTTTCGTGGACGCCGTCTGATCATGCTGTTCTTTACGATCACGATGTTCGTCAACGGTGGTCTGATTCCAACATACTTGCTGTACAAGCAGGTCGGACTGATCGACAGCTGGCTGGTGTTCATCATTCCAACGGCTGTGAACGTGTACAACTTGATTATTGCACGTTCGTTCTTTGAAACGTCGATTCCTGAAGATCTGCATGATGCGGCGCAGATTGATGGTCTTGGCTACTTCCGCTACTTTATAAAGATTGTATTGCCTCTAAGCTCTGCGATCGTGGCGGTTATCGGTCTGTACTACTTGGTGCAACACTGGAACGACTTCTTCACAGGTCTTATTTACATCAACACCTATGAGAAGCAGCCGTTGCAGATGGTATTGCGCGATATTCTGCTCGCCAATAGCGCGTTCGCTGGCGGTAACGGTTCGACCGCTGGTGCCGGCTACGGTCAGGAGCTTGCGGATCAGATCAAGTACGGCGTGATTATCGCCTCTACGCTCCCGCTCCTCGTGATCTACCCCTTCATCCAAAAGTACTTCAACAAGGGCGTCATGATTGGAGCGATCAAGGGCTGAGCCGTTGCGCGTGAAGCCCTGTGGGCTTCGCGTAGGCTCAGCCTGAGCGAGGCGGTAGGCGAGCGAAGGTTGTATTGAGTCCGAACGTAGTGAGGCCCGTTGTTGCAGGACTGAGCCGTTGCGCGAAGTCCATAATTGCAGGACTGACGCGTTAAGCAGACAGTCCTGTGGACTGTCTGTAGACTCAGCCTGAATGAGCCGTTAAGCGAGGGTCGTATTGAGCCTCGCTGTAAGCAAATTTCATAATTCTCGGAGTTGATTGTGCACAGCGCATCACACGTATGCTCGTGCACAATCAACTCCGCACTTCCCGGTTCGTGAGAAGGATGTTCTTTCTCCTCGTACTTCCTGCGAATCGGCGCGCCGTTCGTCACGCTGCTTACCCGGAGGATCTTTTGCCTCCGGTCCTCCGATTGCAGTGTGACGGACGACGCTTTTTTATGACCTATCTGTATGTGGCTACTGCCATTTGAATGATTTTGTGATGCACATTGTAGGCATTGCATGCTGATTGAGAGGAATCTGTGATGTTTGCTGAACGATACGTAACTGCACTGCGATTCGTGCTGGTTGCGTTCGTCACCTGTGTGGCGTCTGTGATTCACACGCTGCTGGGTGTGATCGTGGTGGGACTTTTCCCGTCGCTTGCCGCAACGGTGGGGGTGTTTCGCCGTTGGGCGTTGGCTGAAGATCGCACATGGACGATCAAGGAGACGTGGCTTTTATTCCATCGCCTGTGGAAGAGTGAATTGGCGGGTGCGAACGCTCTTGGGTGGCTTGAAACTGGTCTCTGGGCGGTGCTGCTGTTCGATTATTGGGTTGTGAATTTTCATGTGACATCGGTGTTTGGCACGTTTGTGGCGGGATTCCTGTTCTTTGTGATGATCTTTGTATTGCTCGTTACGGCTGTATCTTGGGTGTTGCATGCGCATTTTTCGGAAAATGTGATGTGGGTGTTTCGCATGTCGATTCAAATGATTATTGCGCGCCCATTAATGAGTCTTATTCTAGCGTGCGGTGAATTGGCCGTGCTTGCTGCATGCTGGCAGTGGCCCGGCTTGTTTATGACGTTTGGTTGGTCGTTCCCCGCTGCTGTCGCGACTTGGGTAGTGTGGCAATACGGTAAGTTACCCGGTTTTTCGCCTGCATCGCGCGAGAAGAAGTGAGTCCAAGGTCACTCGATGGCAAATAGCGCCAAATTTCCATCTCGTGCGTGATGTTTTGATGTTTATTGGTCACAGGATAATATTTCAGGCTTCTCTGCCATCGCGTGACCTCGGTTATCTTGTGATAGCCGTGTCACGAAATCGTTTTTTGACAGATTTTTCGATTTCGTGGCAGAAATGTTGCCACGCAACCTTGTTTTAGCGGTATAACGCAGTTTTGAGACAAATCAGTAATAATGAAGAACCGCTATTTTCCGCCGATTCTCGGTACATGCCCTGTAATACCTCATCTGCAGCTTGTGCCTCAAAATCATTTTTTGCCCTGTTTTTCAATTTTGTGACAGAAATAATCGCCACGCAACCGTGTTCTAGCGGTACAACACGGTACAACACGGCCAACACACTTGTGTGGCAATGCTCGTGGCGGTTTTCGCTCACTGAGCGTCTCTCAGTGAGCGAAAACCGCCACGCACAACCATCCACATTCCAGTCGAGCGCATCCCAATGCCGCGAGCCTCGACTATCCTATGTTCGGTATACCCGCAAGCAAGCAAACACAGAGGAGAGAAAACATCATGGCAGGTCTTCGCGGTCCAGACAGTTCCGAGGACGAGCGTCAGCTGAGCAAGAACGCCGTGTTCCCGGAAACGGTCGACGTGAATATCCGTCAGCTCGACCCGATTCCTGCTCCTCGCTATTTTCTCAAAGAATTGCCGCTCACTGACGAGATGAGTGATCTGGTCCTGCGCTCTCGCCAGGAAATCCGCGATATTCTGCATGGTCGCGACGATCGTCTGCTCGTCATCGTTGGCCCGTGTTCGATCCACGATCCGAAAGCCGCGCACGAGTACGCAACCAGACTCGCCGCAGTGAACAAGGAACTGAGCGACCGCTTGCTGATCGTCATGCGCGTGTATTTTGAAAAGCCACGCACCACGATCGGCTGGAAAGGTCTGATCAACGACCCAGACCTCAACGGCCGCTTCGATATTCGCAAAGGCATGTGGCTCGCGCGCAAAGTCCTCACCGACGTACTCAGCCTCGGCTTGCCGACCGCAACCGAGTGGCTGGACCCGATCACGCCGCAGTATATTTGCGATTTGATCAGCTGGGGTGCGATCGGCGCACGCAATACTGAAAGCCAGGTGCACCGCGAGCTGGCGAGCGGCCTGTCGATGCCGGTCGGCTTCAAGAACGCGACCGACGGTTCGATCAAGCCGGCGGCCGACTCGTGCTATGCGGCCGCGTTCGAGCATCATTTCCTCTCGATCAACCTCGACGGTCGCGTAATTTCCGCCGAAACGAAAGGTAATCCCGATTGCCATCTCGTGCTTCGCGGCTCGAACACCGGCCCGAATTACGACGCCGAATCCGTGGCTCGTGCACTCGAAGATCTTAAGAAATCCAAGGCATCCGGCCCAAGCGAGCATGGCCTGATCATCGATGCGGCGCACGGTAACTGCGGCAAGGATGAGAAAGTCGAAGCCGAAGTCATCGAAAACATCGCCGGTCGTATTGCAGCCGGCGAGCAGGGCATTCTCGGCGTAATGATGGAAAGTTTCCTCGTCGCCGGTCATCAAAAGCCGGCGCCGCTCGACCAGCTCGTCTACGGGCAGTCGGTCACCGATTCGTGCGTGCCGTGGGATCGTACCGAACAGTTGCTGCACACGCTCGCCGACGCGATCGCCACTCGCCGCGCGGCCTGAACGCGCTTGTTCCCGTGGTTCCTTATCCTTGGGGAAGATAGTGACTTCAAGGAGAACCAAGCATCATGCAGCAGCAAGATTCCGCCGCCGCGCACGACCCGCAGCAGCACCCGTTGCACGTCGGCCCGCAGCCGCTCAACACCCCTGAGGAATTGCGCGCGATCCGGCAGGCGATGGACGAGGGGAAGAATCCGCTGGTCGCCACCGACGTGCCTCGCTGGGAGGATCAGGTTGGTGTCAGTCGTATCGTCAATCGTCGTATTCTCGAACTCGAACCATTGCCGACTCCCGCGCAAGTCCTGGCCGAGCTGCCGTTGACCCCACAGGCGCAGGAGATCGTCGCTTACTCGCGCGACGAAATCCGCGCGTGTCTCTACGGTCAGGACGATCGACTGCTCGTCATCGTTGGTCCGTGTTCGGTGCACGACCCTGCCGCCGCGCTCGACTATGCGCATCGGCTCGCGCGCGTGATGCATGAACTCGACGGCGAGTTGCTCATTGTGATGCGTGTGTATTTCGAAAAGCCGCGCACGACAGTCGGTTGGAAGGGACTGATTAACGACCCCGATATTGACGGCACGCACAATATTCGCAAAGGACTGCTGCTCGCTCGCAAGACGCTGCTCGGCGTGCTCGACGAGGGTCTGGCGGCGGCCACCGAGTTTCTTGAGCCGACGAGCCCGCAGTTCATCGCCGATGCGGTCAGCTGGGGTGCGATCGGCGCGCGCAATACCGAGTCGCAGGTCCATCGTCAACTTGCGTCCGGCATGTCTATGCCGATCGGTTTCAAAAACGCAACCGACGGTTCCGTCAAGGCAGCAGTGAACGGCTGTTTTGCATCCGCGCAGCAGCACACGTTCTTCGGCATCGATCACTTGGGTCGCGCGTGCGCAGTGGAAACGCTCGGCAATCCTGACTGTCACGTTGTGCTGCGTGGTTCGATTCACGGACCGAATTACGATACTGCGTCGGTTGCGCACGCGATGGACGATATTCGCGCGATGATGCCGGCTGATTCCGCCGCTGCGCACGGTGTGATTATTGACTGCTCGCACGGTAATTCCGGCAAGGATGAGCACCGGCAAGCGCAAGTGGTGCGCGATATTGCGCGGCGTATCGCGGCGGGGGAGCGCGGTATTACCGGCGTGATGATGGAGAGCTTCATAGAAGGCGGCAATCAGCCGGCAGCACCGCTCGATCAGCTCGTGTACGGCAAGTCGATCACCGATCGCTGCATCAGCTGGGAGGAAACTGAACGATTACTGCGTGAACTGGCCGATGCCGTCTCCACCCGCCGCTGGCAGTGACGTAGCGCTGTATCGAAACCTACAGAAAGGACTAATCATGACCACTATCGCAATCATCGGCGCGCTGAATGAGGAAGTCGCGCTCATCGCGAGCGCACTCGCTAACGTAACTCACGACACAGCCGCAAGCCTCGACGTCACGCGCGGTACGATCACCACAAACGCAGGCGAAGCCATCACTGTCGCCGCAACCGTCGGTGGCATGGGACTCGTCAACGCGGCCGCAACCACGCAGCGACTCATCGATGCGTACGAGCCGGACGCGGTTATTTTCTCCGGTATCGCGGGCAATCTCAACCGCAATCTGCATATCAACGACGTCGTGCTCGGCGGCACGTTGCGCTATCTTGACACGGATATGCGACTCGTCGGCCAGTGGACGCCGGGAACTGAAGATCGGCCGGTTGAAGAGTTCTACTCCGACGATCATCTGCTTGCTCTCGCCAATGCCGCGCTTAACGACATGGGTATTACGCACATCACTGGCATTATCGCGTCTGGAAACTACTTCGTCGACACGCCCGAACAAGTCGACAAAGCGGTGCACGACACCGGTGCGGACGCGGTTGAAATGGAGGGTGCGGCCGTGGCTCACGTCGCCGCGCGCAACGGTGTGCCCGCGCTTGTTATTCGTGCGCTGAGTGACAATGCTGACACGGATTATGAAGTGTTTAAGGAGTTCGACATTTCCGAATATGCGAATACGGCCGCGCGTCTTGCAGTGAACATCCTCAAGCGGATGTAACGCACATAACGCGCGCGTACCGCAGCCGCGCGTCGTCTGATCGCAACCTGCCGGGCGTGTCGGCTAGAAAATGAACAAACACTGAACTTACGTAGTCGTTTACCAAAAGAACGCGTGACGACCATTACGCTGGAATCACATAGATGTGATTTTCGGAAAGGTGTTCCTATGGCGTGGTGGCAGATTGCGATCGTCTTGGTACTGATCGTGGGTTTGGCTGCGCTAGTTGCTGTGAGCGCGTATCGCATTGGCCGTGACGCGGGTGAAGAGAAAGCCGATGCAGTGATTGCCGACCCGGCTCGGCAATCACTGTTCGGCGCGGACGTACCGGTGCGCGCTGCCGAGCGCGGACTGGTTGAGACTATGCCGGACGCGATTATCGTGTGCGATCATACTGGCAAAGTCCGTTACTTGTCTCCCGGCGCAAAGTCGTTCGCGCTTGTGTTGCGCGGTCGGCTGTCGTCGGACGAAATCGGCGATATTCTCTCGCTTGTCGTCGCCGACGGTACAGTGCGCGAACGCGAAGTCAGTATGTCAATGGATCATCTCGACCGTACGAACGCACCTGAGCTGAACGGTCGCGGTTTGCAGCCTGGTCAGGAAGTGCCGTCGGATACCTTGTACTTGCGTGTGCGTGTCGGGCGTGTCGTTGACGATTTGTATGCCATTTATCTCAAAGACATGAGTGACCAACGTCGTTTTGAAACGATGCGCCGCGATTTCGTCACGAACGTGTCGCACGAGTTGAAAACGCCGGCTGGTGCGATCGCGTTGCTTGCGGAAACGATTACTGATGCGGCCGACGATCCGGATGCTGTGCGGTATTTCTCCGGTCGCGTGGCGAAGGAATCGAGCAGACTTACTGAGCTGGTTCGTCGACTGATTGACTTGCAGAAAGCGCAGTCGATGGAAGGCGTGGTTGACATGAAACCGGTGCACGTTATGGACGTGGTACGTGACGCAATCGGCGAAAATCAGCCGCAAGCTGATGCGCGGCATATCGATATTCGACTGACGTTGAACGGGTCGAATGCGCCGCTCGAATCCGCCGGCGCGGCGGACGGCGACGAGTCGGATATTATCGTGATGGCCGACGCAGAATCGCTCAAAACTGCTGTTAAAAATCTCGTCGAAAACGCGATTCATTATTCGCCGGAACATACGGTTGTCGCCGTTGGAGTCGCGCGCAAAGATGGCAAAGTCACGATTCGCGTCGTCGATCAAGGCATTGGTATTCCTGCCGAATCGCTTGGTCGCGTGTTTGAACGGTTCTATCGCGTTGATCCTGCGCGCTCGCGTGAGACTGGCGGTTCCGGCTTGGGATTGGCGATTACGAAACATTGCGTGCAAGAATGCGGCGGTACGATTTCGGTATGGTCGCGCGAAGGCGAAGGCTCGACGTTTACTATTGAACTGCCATCGCCGCCGCCGGATGAGTCGCAGCCAGCGGACGATTCGCAAGATGCGTCCGTAAGCCTCTGAGCGCAGTCAACTACGTTGATATAGTCAAACGAGTTAAGTACGTAGTTTGCGAAGTTCGTTAATGTGCGTTCACCGAGCGGCTACGATATTGATTCAGCAGTAGTCGTCGCCTGTGGTGGACGAGAGACGTTTATAGGCAATGAAGGAACAGGATAGAAACACATGACCCGCATTCTCATCGTCGAAGACGAGGAATCGTATCGAGAACCATTGGTGTACCAGCTTACGCGTGAAGGTTACGACGTATCCGCGGCCGCAACCGGCGAAGAAGGGTTGGAATTATTCACTCAAGGCGGGTATGACTTGATCCTGCTTGATCTCATGCTGCCAGGACTCGACGGAACCGCACTGTGCCGTCGTATTCGTGAGCAAAGCCGCGTGCCAATCATCATGCTCACCGCAAAAAGCGCGGAAATCGACAAAGTCGTGGGACTTGAAATCGGTGCGGATGATTACGTGACGAAACCGTACTCGTTCCGTGAGTTGCTCGCGCGTATTCGTGCAGTACTGCGGCGCAATCAGATGGTCGCTGAAGTTGCGGGTAGCGTGGACGGCGATATGCCACTGACGTGCGGCGATATTGTGATGCACATCGGTCAGCATCAGGTATCGGTGCGCGGCGAGAACGTGTTCTTCCCGCTGAAGGAATTTGAACTGCTTGAGTATCTCATGCAGAACAAGGGTCGCGTGATGACGCGCCACCAGCTCATCGACCGCATTTGGGGTTCGGATTATGTTGGCGACACGAAGACGCTTGACGTGCACGTCAAGCGTGTGCGCGCCAAGATCGAAGTCGATCCGGCGCACCCCAAGTACCTGACCACCGTGCGCGGCCTCGGGTATAAGATCGATAGTCCAACGGAGTGATGCTTCGCATCACACTGTGTTCAGCGCGTGCGCTGGTGCGCACGGCCAGCTCGTCCTGTAATTACTAACGCGCTGCTGCTGTGAGTGGCGGAAATGTCTCGCTTAGCTACCGCTAAGCGAGACATTTCCGCCACTCACAGTGCTCAGACGGCCGCAGTGGCGGTTTTCTCTCGCTGGCGGGCACCGCAGCGAGAGAAAACCGCCACGCGTGTATGTTGCGCACGCACATCCCCATCCCCGCTGAAAGCAACGTAGCTACGGCGTAGTCGGATTGATTGGCAACTGTTCATCTTACGTTCACCGATTTTGGATATCGAAGCGCAAAATCTCCCATAGGCTTGAATTGTCAAAAAGATTGATTGACAGAATAGAGAGAATAGACATGCGCAAGAATGTGCTTTTCCGCTCCATCGCGGCCATTTCTGGTATCGCGATGCTGGCTTCCCTCGCTGCCTGCGGTGACAACACCACCGCCTCCAACGGCAACAATTCTTCTAACACTTCCACTGAATCCACCACCAAGGCAGAGCCGATCTCCGGCAACTTCAACGGTGCTGGTGCTTCCTCTCAGCAGGCTGCTGTTGAGGCTTGGGTTGCTGGCTTCCAGGGCACCAACCCGGACGCAAAGATCGCTTACGATCCGTCCGGTTCTGGCGCTGGTGTCAAGACCTTCCTGACCGGTGCTACCGCTTGGGCTGGCTCCGATAAGGCTCTCTCCGAAGACGATGTGAAGAAGTCCGAGTCCGTCTGCGCTTCCGGCGCTGCTTTCGACATCCCGGTCTACATCTCCCCGATCGCCGTGATCTTCAACCTCAAGGGCATCTCCGACGCTGGCAAGCACATCAACATGGACGCTGCTACCATCGCCAAGATCTTCGACGGCAAGATCACCAAGTGGAACGACCCGGCCATCGCTGATCAGAACAAGGATCTGTCCCTGCCTGACACCGCGATCACCGTCGTGCACCGTTCCGATAAGTCCGGCACCACCCAGAACTTCGTGAGCTACTTCAAGGATGCTGCTCCTGATGCATGGAGCTACGACCTGTCCGAGAACTGGCCGAACGAGGTTGGTCAGGGCGCTAAGGGTACCTCTGGTGTGGTGAACACCGTCAAGCAGGCTGACGGTACCATCGGTTACGCTGACTTCTCCGCTGTTGGCGACCTCGGCACCGTTGCTGTCAAGGTTGGCGACAAGTACAACGAGATCTCCGCTGACGGTGGCTCCAAGGTCATCGACGATTCCGAGCTCGACAGCTCCGCAACCGGTGACAACCGTGTCGTCGTGAAGATCAACCACCAGACCACCACCGAGGGTGCTTACCCGATCGTTCTGGTTTCCTACATGATCGCTTGCCCGGAGTACAAGGACACCAAGACCGCTGAATTCGTCAAGGCTTGGCTGACCTACGTCACCAGCTCCGAAGGTCAGCAGGCTGCTGCTTCCGCTGCTGGCTCCGCCCCGCTGCCGGATTCCCTCGCTCAGAAGGATGCCGCTTCCATCGAGGCCATCAAGACCAAGTGATTCGGTGCTGACTAACAGCATTCAAGGTCGGTAAATTCAGGCCGCAGCTGCCATAGTGCGGTTGCGGCCTGAATCCCGTTCTTAAAGAATCATCAACAAACTGGTAACCCGTAATAAGGAGAACCTGTGAGTTCGCAAAGCTCTGCGGCCGTTATGCCGGCCGCCAGCGGCAAGACCGCGGATAAGGTGTTCAGGGGCATCGCATATGCCTGCGGCATCCTGATCCTCGTGGTGCTCGCTGCTGTCTTCCTCTTCCTGCTGGTGCAGGCATGGCCGCTTATCGGTGGTGATCAAGGTGCCAACAGCCAGACCATCTCTGATTTCACCGGTGGTAAGGCATCAAACTTCTGGGGCTACGTTGGGCCGCTGCTTTTCGGTACCGTGCTCGTTTCTGCCCTCGCCCTGATCATTTCGTTCTTCATCTCGATCGGTATTGCGTTGTTCATTTCGCATTACGCACCGAAGAACCTCGCCACCGCGCTCAGCTACGTGGTCGATCTGCTCGCCGCAATTCCGTCCGTTATCTACGGTCTGTGGGGCGGCCTGATTCTGGTCCCGGCCATCTACCCGTTCTGGAACTGGGTGGCAACCTACCTCGGCGTCATCCCGCTGTTCAACGGTCCTGCCGCGAATCCGTCTCGTACGGTCGCAACTGTCGCCGTCGTGCTCGCCGTCATGATCCTGCCGATCATCACCTCGCTGTCGCGCGATATCTTCCTGCAGGCTCCGCGTCTGCAGCAGGAAGCCGCTCTCGCACTCGGCGCAACCAAGTGGGAAATGATCAAGCTCGCCGTACTTCCGTTCGGTAAGTCTGGTGTGGTTTCCGCTTCCATGCTGGGCCTCGGCCGTGCACTTGGTGAGACGATGGCCGTCTTGATGATCCTGTCTCCGGGCTTGACCTACTCGTTCAAGCTGCTGCAGGCATCGCAGAACCAGACTATCGCTGCAAACATCGCTGCTCAGTACCCTGAAGCCAACGAACTTGGTGTGTCGGTCCTGATCGGTACCGGTCTTGTCCTGTTCCTCATCACGTTTGTGGTGAACTACATCGCACGCCGTATCACTGAGAAGAAGGTTGCATGATGGCTGACCTGACTGTAGATCCCAAGGCTTCGCTCGACGGCGCGCCTACCATCGACTTCGACAAGTTCAAGCCGACCCGCTCGCTGATCGCATCGCGTAAGCGCAAGGATGCCATTATGACCGTCCTGATCGCCCTCGCGTTCGTGGTCGCCTGCATCCCGCTGGTTTCCGTCCTGTGGACCACGTTGGTCAATGGTTTGAAGCGTCTGAACCTCAACTTCCTGACCTACAACATGACCGGTGTGGTCGGTGGTAACCCGACTCCGTCCGGCGGCTACGGTGGTGTGGTCCACGCCATCATCGGTACGCTCGAAATCACTGCCGGCGCAATGGTTATCTCCATCCCCATCGGCTTGATGTGCGCGGTCTACCTCGTCGAATACGCACACGGCGGCAAGCTGGCACAGACCATCACGCTGCTCGTCGACGTCATGAGCGGTATCCCGTCCATCGTCGCTGGTCTGTTCGCGTTCTCAGTGTTCACGATCCTCATCGGACCTGGCTCGGTCAACGGCTTCGCAGGTTCTGTTTCTCTCTCCTTGCTGATGCTGCCGACCGTCGTCAAGTCCAGCGAGGAAATGCTCAAGATCGTCCCGAACGATCTGCGTGAAGCCTCCTACGCACTCGGCGTCACCAAGCAGCGTACGATCACCAAGATCGTGCTGCGCACCGCACTGCCGGGTATCGTCTCTGGCTGCATCCTCGCAATCGCTCGTGTCATTGGTGAGACTGCTCCGCTGCTCATGACCGCTGGTTACATTGCGTCTACGAACGCCAACCTGTTCGCAGGTAAGATGACCACGCTGCCTGTGTACGTCTATCAGGAGTACTCCAAGCTCAACGCTAACTGCCCGGCTAACGCGACCGCCGCTTGCGTCACGACGATCCCTATGGAGCGTTCGTGGGCTGCTGCTCTCGTGCTGATCCTGATCGTCCTCATCCTCAACGGTATCGGCCGTCTCGTGGCGAAGGTCTTCGCCGTGAAGTCCGAACGCTGATCGCACTGTTGATCGCACTGTCAATAACAAATAAGGAATTCAAATGGGACAACGCATTGATGTCAACCATCTGAATATCTACTACGGTGACTTCCTCGCTGTGGAAGATGTGAACATCAACATTGAGCCGAACAAGGTGACCGCGTTCATCGGACCGTCCGGCTGTGGCAAGTCGACCGTGCTGCGCACCCTCGACCGTATGCACGAGATCATCCCTGGCGCTCACGTCAAGGGTGAGGTGCTGCTCGAAGGCAAGAACCTGTACGACAAGGACGTGGACCCGGTGTCCGTGCGTCGTGACGTCGGCATGGTGTTCCAGCGCCCGAACCCGTTCCCGACGATGTCGATTCGTGAGAACGTGCTCGCTGGTGTGCGCCTGAACAACCGTAAGATCTCCAAGTCTGACGCGGACGATCTTGTTGAGTGGGCTCTGCGCGGCGCTAATCTGTGGAACGAAGTCAAGGATCGTCTTGACAACCCGGGTATTGGTCTGTCCGGTGGTCAGCAGCAGCGTCTGTGCATCGCGCGTGCCGTTGCCGTGCACCCGCAGGTGCTGCTGATGGACGAGCCGTGCTCCGCTCTGGACCCGATCTCGACGCTCGCTGTTGAGGACCTGATTCAGGAGCTCAAGGGCGATTACACGATCGTGATCGTGACCCACAACATGCAGCAGGCTGCTCGTATCGCTGATTACACCGCGTTCTTCAACCTCAAGGCCGTTGGCCAGCCTGGTCACCTTGAGTACTTCGCGGATACCACCACGATGTTCAACAACCCGCAGAACGAAGAGGCCGAGCGCTACGTCTCCGGCCGCTTCGGCTGATATTGCCGTCTGGAAAGCCTCGCCTTGTGCGAGGCTTTTTTGCGTATTGATGGTTAATATGAGCGTTCGCCCATACTGCGTGGCGGAAAACGCTCGCTGGCGACACGCTTAGCGAGCGTTTTCCGCCACGCACATAGCCTCGAAGTGTCTCCAAATAAAAAATGAGGTCTATCCCAAATTTGGAGACAAAATTTCTGTCTCCAAATCGTTTAATTTGCCACTTTTCGTAAGTAAAGACAATCCGTGAGTTTCGCAAATCATTGGAATTCCGCCATTTTGCATTTTGCTAGCAACATCAGTCACATGCGATGCTTGTCTCCAAAACTGTAATATCCTCTATATGTAATTTGGAGACAAATTTTTCGAATCCTCGTACGTATTTCTACCCCCCTATCGTGGTTTCTTGTCAGTATTCTCAGCATCCTGCAACCGTGCAGTCTCTTCTAAACTCATCGCCAAAACCTTGAACGTAAATGTTGCCCCGCGATTGGCAAGATATCGCGCAAGACGAAGCGCAAATTCGGCGCGTGCCATATCATCCGCCACATTCGCGGCTGTGATAGACATGATAATCCACTCGTGACTTTGCAAATATTCACGTTTCTCCCTGTCCCGCCGCCATTGTGTTTTATCAGTGCGATGATGATCACCGTCATATTCGACTGCAACGCGGTAGTTTGGCCATGCCAAGTCCAGCGTCATATCAATGCCTGATGAGAATCGCGCATCAGGTACGGTGTAATTAGTAACCGCTTTCGGCAGTCCGTGGCGAGATGCTGCAAGGCGCACTTTTGTTTCCATTGGCGATTGCACTCGTGTACTCACGAGTTTTGCCGCTTGCCGACACTGTTGCTTGCCTCGGAAGTACCCAAGATTGCGAGTAAATTCCGCAAGACAAGATGATGGAGCATCCCGTCGTGTAAGAATCGCATCGCCGAGAATCACAAGGTCTATGAGCGGAAGATGAGTGGACAACTGTGCCCATGTGTGCAGCAAGTCAAGTGTGTAGACATTGGTACTGATTTGAACACATGCGTCCTCGTTGACGTATTTCCAGATGTGCGCTTCACTTGAAGATTTAACAGTCCGAACACGTTTGGCTGAGGTCCTAGAGACGGTATGCAACAGGCTGGTGTCAAGATCGCAGTGGTCGGGTTGCGCAATGGATTGTAACGCGAGTGATGTGGTCATACCGAACAGTAGCTTGCGCTGTAATCGTTGCGTTTCGTCTACACATCGTCGAATCATCGCGGCTTGGTGTTCGGCGAGTGACTGCATGAGCGTGGAGTCGTCCATGTGCTGACTGTAGCGGATTGCTGGTTGATGCGCGACGTGCGCAGTCGCGAATTGTGGATATGTGGATAACTTCATTACAGGATAGACGATTAAAGAAAGATGTACCGACCGCTCGACATGCGAGACGCATTCACGAAACCTCCATGACTTACGCCGGTGCTATGGTAAGCGCGTTCACGCGAACAGCGAGTCGCGATTCTCGCTGGGACGCATCACCGCAAGGCGCTTGAGTCCCTAACAACCCAAGAAAAGGAAGCAGAGATATATGGAGAAGTTCTTCCATCTGAAGGAGAACGGCACCACCGTGTCCACTGAGGTCATGGCCGGTCTGACCACGTTCTTCGCCATGAGCTACATTATCGTCGTCAATCCGCAGATTCTGAGCCAGACCGGTATGCCGTGGGGTGGTGTGTTCCTCGCGACGATTATCGCCGCGATCATCGGCACGCTCATCATGGGTCTGTTCGCTAACGTTCCGTACGCGCAGGCCGCTGGCATGGGTCTGAACGCGTTCTTCACGTACACGGTCTGCTTCGGCCTCGGTTTCACTTGGCAGGAGACGCTGTGCATGGTGTTCCTGTGCGGCCTGATCAATATCGTGATCACCGTTACCAAGATTCGTAAGATGATTATTCAGGCGATTCCTGAAATGTTGCAGCATGCGATCGGCGGCGGTATCGGTCTGTTCGTCGCGTATGTTGGCATGCTCAACGTTGGCCTGATCAAGTTCACGCCGGGCGATCCGAAGGCTGCTGCGAAGGGTGGCGCGGTTGCTGCGACGCCGGGTCTTGCCACGTTCAACGACAAGGTTCTGTGGGTGTTCCTGATCGGTTTGCTGCTGGCGATCGTGTTTACTGTGCTCAAAGTCAAGGGCGGCATGCTGTTGGCAATCGCGCTCACCACGATCGTCGGTATTCCGTTCGGCGTGACGAATTTCGGTCAGTCGGTGTCGATCGGTGACACGTTCGCGCAGCTTCCGCAGACGTTCGGCGTGATTTTCACGGGTGCTGGCTTCCCGGCTCTGTTCTCTGACGTGGCTCGCCTGCCGCTTGTGATCGTGACGATTTTCGCGTTCTCGATGTCCGACACGTTCGACACGATCGGCACGTTCATCGGCACCGGTCGCCGCACTGGCATCTTCTCTGCGGAGGACGAGAAGGCGCTCGAAAACGGTTCCGGCTTCTCCTCGAAGATGGATCGCGCGCTGTTTGCTGATTCGATCGCAACGTCGATCGGTGCGATCTGCGGTACGTCGAACACGACTACGTATGTTGAGTCGTCGGCTGGTATCGCGGCCGGCGGTCGCACTGGTTTGACGTCGGTGGTCGTTGCGATCTGCTTCGCGCTGTCTGCGTTCCTGTCTCCGGTGATTTCCGCGGTGCCGTCCGCTGCGACTGCTGGCGTTCTCGTGATCGTCGGCTGCATGATGGCTGCTTCGCTTAAGGAAATCGCTTGGGATGATATTACCGAGGCGATTCCGGCGTTCTTCGCGGCTGTGTTCATGGCCTTCTCGTACTCGATTTCGTACGGTATCGCCGGCGGTTTCATCATGTACTGCATCGTGATGACCTGCAAGAAGAAGGCGAACAAGGTGCACCCGGTGATTTGGGTTGTTGCGATCCTGTTCGTGCTCGACTTCATTTTGAACGCCGTACTGTGATCGGCTGATTGATATTGTCCCCGTTGGATTATTCCGGCGGGGACTTTTTTGTGGGGAGTGCGCGTTCACTATGTGGTCAGAGTCTTCCGTTCTGACTGGTTATAGGCCACACTCATACATCAGCACAGCGGTGTGCGGCACCGCTGGCCAAAAGCCCATGATGCGGTCGTCGCATGCGCTTGTGCGGTATCTTGACCGCTGCGGACGTGGACCATATCCCGGTTCCCCGCAGCGGCGAGATTGCAATCGTAATATATGAGGAGAAGAGACGCATCATGTCGGCAACCGCAGTCGCGTCATCACAATCGCAAGTTTCTGATAAACGAGATTCTGTACCTGAAATCATCGCCGCGTCAATGGTCGGTACCGCCATTGAGTTCTACGACAACTACTGCTATTCCATCGCATCCGCCAGCTATTTCGGCGCGATTTTCTTCCCGGCCGCAACTAAAGCGAACCCAGCTATCGGCACTATGCTCGCGTTCCTGACGTTCGCAGTGTCGTTCCTTGCTCGCCCGTTCGGCTCCATGCTGTTCGGTCATTTCGGTGACAAGATCGGCCGCAAGACCACGCTCGTCGTCGCCCTTATGACGATGGGTATTTCCACGTTCCTCGTCGGATGCCTGCCCGGTTACGAGCAGCTCGGCGTGCTTTCGATTATCATCCTGTGCATCTGCCGCGCATGCCAAGGCGTCGGTCTCGCCGGCGAATGGTCCGGCGCGGCGCTGGTCGCTACGGAGAACGCTCCGGCGAACAAGCGCGCACTCTACGGTTCCTTCCCGAACCTCGGCGCGCCGATCGGTTTCTTCTGCGCGTACGGTCTGAACTTGGTGCTCGATACGGCTCTCGGTCCGCAGCAGATGCAGGCGTGGGGCTGGCGTATCCCGTTCCTGTGCTCGGCTGTGCTCGTCGCGATCGGCCTGTACGTGCGTCTGCACATGACTGAAACCCCGATCTTCCGTCAAGCTGCTGCCGAAGACCGCGTGGTCAAGCACCCGCTGCGCGCGCTCGTGCCGTACTGGAAGGAAGTGCTGCTCGGCACGTTCGCAATGGGCATCACTTACTCGCTGTTCTACGTACTTGGTACCTGGTCGTTGAGCTACGGTGTGAAGGTGATGAAGCCGGCGTTTACGCAGAACGAGTACCTCGCGATGCAGATGGTGTCGGTGTTCTTCTTCGCGATCTTCATCGTTGTTTCCTGCCTGTATGCTGACAAGCTCGGCCGCAAGACGGTACTGATTACGGCGACGCTGTGCACGCTTGTATTTGGCTTCTTCGCGATGTCGTCTCTGCAGCACAACGTGCTCACCGTGATGATGTTCCTGTGCGTCGGCTTTTGCTGCATGGGCGCGCTGTTCGGACCGTGCGGCGCGTATCTGCCTGAGCTGTTCCCGACCAGCGTGCGTTATTCTGGCGCTGGTTTGAGCTACAACCTCGCCGCAATTCTCGGTGGTGCGTTCGCTCCGACGATCGCAACTGCGCTCGTGCAGGCGACTGGCACGGTACAGTCCGTGGGCTGGTACCTTGTGGTGATGTCTGTGCTTGCGCTCGTTGCCCTGTTCCTGATTAAGGAAAGCAAGAACAAGGATTACGCAAAGTAAGTTTTGTCTCGGCTCCCAAGACAAGGGGAGCCGCGAGATATGGGCACCTCCGCCGGAATGTCACATTTAGGACCGGTTTTTTGTGATATTCCGGCGGAGATCTGAGGAGGTTCCGCCGGAATATCACAAAAACAGGGTGCTAAATGTGACATTCCGGCGGAGGGCTGCGGAGGTTCCGCCGGAATATCACAAAAACCGGCCAATTTTTGTGATATTGCGGCGGAAGTGTATGCAACCTCCGCCGGAATATCACATAATTTGGCCTGAAAACGTGATATTCCGGCGGAACCTCAGCAGACCTCCGCCGGAATATCACACTGCACATAGGGTTGAAGATAAGAAATCATACTCGACACGCCCGGGTTGCCTAAGTCGCGGCCCGGGCGTATCTTATTCACTCGTAAACCACAGACCGTTGGTTGGGGATACATATCCCACGAAGTTTGGTTCGCCAAGCCAGCGCAGGTTGAGAGATATAAGCCCGTTCGCGGGTGGCTACACATCGCGTAATACGATGAATAATGTAGCGGATGCTGCTCTGCCTGTGCGCAGGGCTTTTTTATTGCCCATGCAAGCGCTTCCTGAACCGAAACAAAGATCAACGGCCGATCTAGGAAGGAACGCCATGAAGAGGCCCGAAAAGGAAGCGGTGGTCGCTCAGCTTACGGAGCAATTCCGTAACGCCGATGCCGTCTACCTGACCGAGTACCGCGGGCTTACCGTTCCGCAGGTTTCCGAACTGCGTGAAAAGCTAGGCCGCGATACTTCCTACACTGTGGCTAAGAACACGCTGGCGCGCATTGCCGCTAAGGAAGCGGGCATTGAGGGTCTTGACGACCTGCTCAAGGGCCCGACCGCTATCACTTTTGTGAAGGGCGACTTCATCGAGGCTGCAAAGACGCTGCGTGACTTTGCCAAGACCAACAAGGCTCTCGTTATCTCGGGCGGCTATGCCGATGGCACCGTCTACGACGGCGAGGGTGCGAAGAAGCTTGCGGACATGATGTCTCGTCCGCAGATGCTCGCCAAGTTTGCCGGCGACCTCAAGGCTACGACTGCCAAGGCCGCATACCTGTTCGTCGCGGTGCCGACCAAGGCTGTGCGCACGATCGACGCTCTGCGCGAAAAGCAGGAAAAGGCAGCTTGATTCCCGTGCGGCTCGCCGCATGAATTATTCGGAAAATAACAACACATTGAGACGGCCGGTTCGCCGAGCACAATTACTGAGCACAACAGGCATATAGAACCGCCGCCAGAATGAAAGGAAGCCATCATGGCTAAGTACACCAACGAAGAGCTGCTGGAAGCTTTCGGTGAAATGACCCTCGTCGAGCTCTCCGAGTTCGTCAAGGCCTTCGAGGAGAAGTTCGACGTCGAGGCTGCCGCTCCGGTTGCCGCTGTCGCTGCTGCTCCGGCTGCTGGCGCTGCTGCTGAAGAGGAAGAGAAGACCGAGTTCGACGTCGTCCTGACCGCTGTCGGCGACAAGAAGATCCAGGTCATCAAGGCTGTCAAGGCCATCACCAACGCTGGCCTGGCTGACGCCAAGGCTATGGTTGACGGCGCTCCGAAGGCCATCCTCGAGAAGGCTAAGAAGGAAGACGCCGAGAAGGCTAAGGCTCAGCTGGAAGAGGCTGGCGCCACCGTCGAGCTCAAGTAATGTATGCGGGAGTGAAGCCCGCGCATTGCAAGCTTTGCGAAGTCCCGTCTCGCGCATTGCGCGTGAGGCGGGGCTTCGTCGTATTACACACATTTGCCGGACGCACCATCACATATGTCGTAGTGATCACATATGTATGGTCACATAGGGCATATAGGTCACATAGGGTACATAGGGTACATATCGAATATTGTGCGTGAATGTTACCCGCACGGATTGCCGTATTGTGCGCATATTCGGCAAAATCATGACACAATAGCACATAGTGTGTTGCACCAACGGTAGGAAAGGAAGGCTCGCGGTGAGTGATGAACAGCGGTCTCGCAGGTGGCTGGTGAAGGTCAAAGGCTGCGATCAGGTGAGCGTGCTGCCATCGCAGAGTCTGGAGATCGGTCGTAAGCCGATTCGTCCACTGCCGGATGATGGTGTGCCGCGTTTTGAAGTCAGTGACGAAACGCGGTCTATGTCGAAGCGTCACGCTGTGTTGCGCGTGTCGGCGAACGGCGTGGCAACGTTGCGCGACATGCGTTCGACAAACGGTACGTATTTGGTGCGCGAAGACGGTAATTTGATTCGTTTGCCGGAGGATATTGATTTTCCGTTGCCGTCGACTGCAGTGCGTATGCAGTTCGGTGATGTTCCGGTTGATTTTGTACAGGTTGAAGATTCTCCTGAGCCGGAACCGTCGCCCGCGGTAACTGATTTGTTTACATACGCGACTGATGATGAGAAGCCGGCGGAACCGGATGCGGCTGATTTGTCGGTTGACGATATTCTTGACTTGCGTGCCGGCGAGCCGACGAGTGCGTTTACGGCGAGTAGCGTGGCTGATCGTGCGAGCCAGTTGCGTGCGGCAGCATTGCAGAGCTTTACGCCGATGGTGGCTCCGTTAGACGAAGCGAATCGTCCGGATGCGATCGCGAACCCGGTACCGCTGCATGTTGAACCGGTCAAGCCGCAGGAGCCGCGTGATCTGTTTGTCGACGCGATGGAACATGTACTACCGTCGTCGTCTGACCAGTCGGAGGCGACGCGACCGATGACAACGCGCCTGCCGGATGCGTCGCCGGTTACGTCGGTTGCTGATACGTCTGCGCAGGTCGCCGCCACTCAGCAGACTGCCGCTGCGATTGCTGATCAGCCTCAAGCAGTACAGTCGGCACAGTCAGTACAGTCAGCACAGCCTACGGTTCAGCCCGCAGTCCAGCTGCCGGTGCAGTCCGAAGCAACGACTCCCTCAACTCAACCCGCTGTCCAGCAGCCGATTACGGCTCCTGCCTCAGCAGCCGAACCGGCGCAGCAGCCCGCGTACACGCCTGCGTTCGAGCCAGGATCAGTCTTCGATCGCGTCGCCAAAGGCGAGTTCCGCAAGCCGGAACCAACCGTAGAAGTCGACGGCCTGACCTCCGACGATGCGAAACATACCACTGATTTTTCGGTCCAGTTCAACATGGCTCGTCATCGCGAACTGTTGCCGTTCCTTGCGATGAACCCGTCGCTGTACGATGATCTGTACGCGTGGCTGGCGGCTCGCGGCGACGCTGACATTGACGCAGCGCTCGCAGACAATCCCGGTTATGAGGAATACCGCCGCGCGGTAGGCAAGTGAGGTGCACGATGAGCGATACAACGAACGCCTTAGCCGATATTCGCGCGTGGCGTGAACGCTACCGCAGCGGCTTGTTGCCGTCCCCGCTGGAAGATATCAGTCAGCTGGGTGCCAAACTTGATTTAACGCACGCGCATCCCTCTGGGATTGCGCAACTATTTGCGAGCGGTCACGCGCCGCTTGACGCGCTGTTCCGCGACAATGCGATGTTGCGCGCCGCGGGCCGTCGTATTGAGCGCGTGATGGATGATCGTTCGTCGAAAATGCGCGTCAGCGGTGTTGCGGAACTCTCGCTCACGGTCGGTGTCGCAGTCTGGGACGGTAATCATATGCCGGTCCTGCTGTACCCGGTTGACGTGACGCGTGACGAGACGACACAGCGCACAACGATTCGATTTATCGGCCGTGTGGAACTCAATACAGCGTTCGTTGCGGCGATGCGCGAGCACGGCGTGACGTTGAGCGCGAAGGAACTGTTCGACGGATCTCACTATGCGAGCGGTATTCCGGACACGTCAGCTGTGTTCGGTGCGATCAGTGATGCGGCGGTTGTCGCGTTTCCTGATTTTGAGATCGAACGGCAGATTGTAGTCGGCTGTTTCGTTGACCCGTCGTCGATGATGCTCGCTGAAAGTCAGCGGATTATCGACCAGCTTGACCAAGGTCATACTGGTAACAATCTGCTGGATGCGCTCGCCGGCTACGAGGATGCGGCAAACGCGCTCACAGAGCCTGCGATGCCGGATTACAGTCCGTTCGACGCCGATCCACACAGCGAATACGAGATCGGCGATGTCGATAATACAGTGCGTTACGCGGCGAATATGGCCGCTTGCGGACGTAGCTTATTTGTGGACGGCGAGGTCGGCAAAGACAGTGCTGATCAGGCGGCGGCGATCGCGTCGCGCTGTGTGATGAACGGTCGCACAGTACTGTACGTGCCGTGCGTGCCCGAACAGAAGCGTCGCTTCCAGCAGACGGTGAGCGAAGGCGAGATGGGCGGCCAAGCACTCGACATTGCTGCGGAAGGTGCGGCTGCGGCGATTGACCAGCAGCTGATTGCGGCGGTTGGTTTCCATCCGGGCGTTGCCACGTCGCGTTTCGACCAACTGGCCGATGAGCTAGTCGGCGTGCGCTCGCGGCTCACGCGTTATCTTGGCGACTTGCACGGCACGAACGAACAGTGGGGCGTTTCCGCGTATCAGACTATCCAAAATCTTGCGCATATCGCGTCGATTCCAACACATCCGGCGACTCATGTTCGTTTGCAGACACAAACCGCACATGCTGTTGCCTCGCGGCTTGACGAGTGGGCTGACAAAATGCGTCGCGCGGCCGAACTTGGCGAGTTTACGATCGGGCCAGACGATACCGCATGGTTCGGCGCATCGTTGACGAGCGAGACAGAAGCGATTAACGCGTATCAGCATGTGGTCGATCTTTTGAACAAGCTGCTGCCGGCCACGCGCAATCAGGTCACGACAACCGTGCAAACATGCGGATTCCCGGTGCCGAACACGGCGCGCGAATGGGGTCGGCAAGTCATGGTGCTCAAAAACTTGCGCCGCGTGCTTGACGTGTTTCAGCCGGAGATTTTCGAGCGTGACATCGACGCGATGATCGAAGCCAGCAAGCCGAAAGCCGAGCGCAAAGCAGAAGGTACGTCGATGGGCTTCTGGGAGCGTCGCCGGCATATTAAAGAAGCGAAGAGCTTGCTGCGAGTCGGCGCGCAGGTCGAAAACCTGCACGAAGCGTTGAAAGTCGTCTCCAAACAGGCCGATCAGTGGCATATGTTCGTGCCACGCGGCGGCTGGCCAGTACTGCCGCCGAAACTTGATGAGATTATCGAAACGCAAGAAGCGCTCGCCGCAGGCATGACCGCGCTCGACACGGTACTCGCTACCACGCCGGCTGGCGGCAATATCGACGCGACGGATTTCAACGATGTCGAAACGCGCCTGAAAGCCTTGTATGACGATCGTCGTGCGCTTGATACGTTGCCGGAACGTTGCTGCCTTGAACAGGAGTTCCGTTCGGTTGGTTTGACTGAGCTGATTGACGATCTGCGTAATCGTCGCGTTGACGCGGATGCGGTGTCCGGCGAACTGCAGCTCGCATGGTGGACGACAGTGTTCGAAAATATCGTCCAGTCGTCTGCGATTATCTCCAATCAGGACGGTTCTGCGATGCAAGCCGCCGCCGATCGGTTCGCGCAAGTCGACGTGGAACATGTGCGTTCGATCGGACCGATGGTGGCGCAAGAATCCATGCGTAAGCTCTCCGATCTGCTGTTCGCGCACACGCAGGAAGCGAATCAGCTGCATACGGTACTCGCTGGTGGTTCGTCGCGCGCGTCGTTCGGTCGCGTGCAACGTGACTACGGGCAGATTCTCGCCGCAGCAAAGCCGATTCTCGTCGCGACGCCGTCCACGCTGGCCGCGCTCACGCCGGCCGAGCCGATCGCAGACGTGGCGATTATCGACGCCGGCGCGCACATGCCGTCTATCGAACTGTTGACGATTCTCGCGCGCGCTCGACACGTCGTTGTACTCGCACATCGCGCAACGGTAACATGCGCAGCCCTGCGTCGGTTAATCGAGCTACTGCCGAGCATCGAGACGATTTCTCATCCGCTGCGTCGCTCGCCAAAACTCACCGCCTTCCTTGAAACGCACGGTTACGGGCCGGTTCGTCACGATGTGGCGACCGTACAGGGAGCAGTGCGATTCCACTATGTGGAAGGCAACGGTGTGCCGGTGATGACAAGCGGTTTGGTTGAATCCTCACAAGGCGAGATCGACGAAGTCGTGCGACTGATCACCGAGCGCGCGAAGAGCTTTACGATCGTGCCAGCAAGTTACGTGCTCACCGTCGTCAGCTTGACGGATACGTTCCGGTCGCGGCTCGGCGCCGAACTCAAAGCGCTGGCTACGCGCAGTCAGTCGATGGGCCGATTCCTGCGGCACGTGCGCATTGTCAATATTGGCGACGTGGCTGGAGCACATGCGACCGATGCGATTGTGGCGATCTGCTATGCGAAAACCATGCACGGGCGCCTCTTGCAACAGTTCGGCGCGCTTGAAGGTGATAACGGGCAGCATCTGTTGCTTGACGCGCTTGCGCTCGCCGATCGAGACGTGGATATTACTGCGTCGATTCTTGCCGCTGATCTTGATGACGAGCGCATTCATCAGAGTGGGCCGAAGATGCTGAAAACTGTGCTCGCGTGGGCTGAAGGGCTTGGCGGTGATGGTGACGGTAGCGGTGCGGTGACGGCTGAGGCTGAGCCGTCGGCCGACAACGTGTTGTTCACTGATTTGGCTGATCGACTGCGGTTGCGCGGGCTCAATGCGGCGGTCAACTATGGGTTTGACCGTGGGATGCGGATTCCTCTCGTGGTTGGCGTACACGGAAAGCCGTTTGCTTTGGCCGTGTTGACCGACGACGTGCGATTTATGAGCACGCAGTCGACGCGTGAGCGGCATCGTCTGATGATGCAGGATCTTGCGACGCTGGGTTGGTCGGTGATGAGCGTGTGGAGCGTGGCTGCGTTCGTGAACCCGGATAAAGAGGTTGACCGCATTGTGACGCGCATCAGCGAACTCTATCAGGAGGCGCGATGAGTGGCGACAGTGGTGTGACCGATTCGGTTGCCGATGGTGACCGTAGCGGTGATGAGACTCGTGCGACTGCTGGTCGTGATGGTCGCAGTGATCATAGCGGCGACAGAGTGGTTCGTTCGGTTGCTGATGATGATCGTAGCGGCGACAGTCGCGGTGCGATGCCCGCGTATGATGCGAAGCGACGCACACCGCGCAAACATCGTCGCGTCGTATTCCACGGGACCGAGCTCTTCGATGCCGACGGTGTCAAGCTTGAACTCGGTGACATGACCACTGACGCCCAACGTGACGCTGACGACGACCAACGCATCCTCACCGAGCTGCCGCCGCATTGGGGTGTGTTCAACGACAAGCGTTGACACACCCCAATGCGGCGGCCTTCGCGGTTTGCTTGTAGCGTAAACCTCTCACTTCGCCTACAAACAGTCCGCAGGACTGTTTGCTTAACGGCTCAGCGCATTGGGTCGTATTCAACGACAAGCGCTGAACCTTTTCTCGGCTCCCCTTGAAGGACGTTGCCGTTAAGCAAACAGCAGAGCTGTTTGTAGGCAACGTGCTCGCCGACAGGCGAGCCAGAAAAACGCCGCGCGTAGCGCGTCTGGAATTGCTGGTTCGTTGCCGTTAGGCAAACAGCAGAGCTGTTTGTAGGCAACGTGCTCGCCGACAGGCGAGCCAGAAAAACGCCGCGCGTAGCGCGTCTGGAATTGCTGGTTCGTTGCCGTTAGGCAAACAGCAGAGCTGTTTGTAGGCAACGTGCTCGCCGACAGGCGAGCCAGCAAACTGCGCGCTTCGCGCGTCCCTAATTGCGGGACGAGCTGGCCGCGAAGCGGTCTGAGGGGTAGTTACACCCTTGGAACGACCAACCCGTGTCAATGTTTGTTGCTTCTCTTGAGTGTGTTGATCGCCCATCACCCATCACTCTCTGCCACACAACCGAAAAATCACCAAAAATCCCGTTGTGTGGCAATTCGCATGTACACACAACTGTTGTATAACGTTATATTCAGGTTGTGTGGCAAAACCAAAAATCCTTAAATCGTTGAAATTTCAACGTTTTTGAGCATCTGCCCCCGTACTTGTTTCAACGGGTGTTGCCACACAACCCGAAAATCGCGTTTTTTGTGTTTGTGTGGCAAATCGCATGTACACACAACTGTTGTATAACGTTATATTCAGGTTGTGTGGCAAACCTAACAATCCTTAATTCGTTGGAATTTCAACGTTTTTGAGTATCATGCCCCCGTACTCGTTTCAACGGGTGTTGCCACACAACCGAAAAATCGTCGAAAATTCGTTTGTGTGGCAAATCTTATGTACACACAGCTGTCATATAACGTTATACCCATCTTGTGTGGCATGGGTTTTCGGGTTTGATGGTCGTATGTCATGGAATTGGGTGTGTGAACGTGGTGTTTTGGCGGCAAGAGATGGGTTGATTGCCAAAATATCACGGTAATGCGCTTCTAGGCGTGACATTGTGGTGGTGTTGAATGGTTTGATCGCCAGAATGTCACGCTACCTGTTCTTTTAGTGTGCCGTTGTGGTGGGTAGTGGTGTGATGGTGGTCATGATGTCACGTATGGCTGTTTCACCGTGTGATGGTTGATACGGTAGTGGCGGTTTTTGCTCGCTGAGTGCTCCTCAGTGAGCGTTTTCTGCCACTCACGACGCAGCGTGGCGGAAAACGCTCGCTAAGACGGTGCTCAGTGAGCAAAAACCGCCACGCGCGAGTAGGAATGGCGGATTTTGCTTGTTGAGAGCACTGTTAGTGAGCGAAAACCGCCACACGGTTTGACCTTTAACCCCTATTTCATTCCGTTAACCCCATTTCATTCCGGAATGAGCTTTGGTGTGAGTTTTAGTGCGAGTTTGGACTGGGGGTTTCAAGCGTTGTGAATGTTTTTATGGCTTTGGGCTGATTGTGGTTGCCTGCCCCTAGGCGTTTAGGGTATACAAGGGGGCGCGTTTACCGGGCGACGGCTACTATGGCGCCGACTTCTTGAGAGGACATGACACGCAGCGCATCATTAGGCGCCATCGCTAGTGTGGTCGTGGCATCCGTGGTTGCATCCTGCGGTTCGCGCATCACCAGCGCGCGTTCTACCAATACACACGCATCATCAGCCGCAGTCTCATCATGCTCATCGCGCGCGCATCCTACTGCCGATGCCAACGCAATCTCATCGCCGGCCGTGAGTACTCCCGCAGCACTTGCCAGTCGTACTTCAATCACAGTAAACCCATCCGGCACTACCGGCTGCGCACGAATCATCGAACCAAATATCGGCTGCCCAGCCGCAATATCAACTTGCGCGACGCCCGGCAGCCCACTCACATCATCGAGTACCGCATTCCACGACCATCCGCCAACGTCACTAACTGGCACCTGCGCAAACCGCAACATGTCCGCGTCAACCGTCTGCCCGCGCGCAATATCAACCGCCGCGACCATCACTGTGCGTGTTGCCTGCGAACCGACCACGCACATCAACGCAGCAAACACAGCCACGCCAGCCGCCACGGCAATAATCGCGCGTCGCACAACATGCGTCAATCGTCGCCGTCGCAAACTGTTCGCGGGACCAATCATATGCAAAAAATCCGTCACCATCTCACGATGATGACGGATACTCGTACTCAAGCGCAAGCCAAACCGACCTATGTGGTCGAACGGTACCGACTTATCCACAACTGTCCACATACGGCTATTGTGGATAACTCGCAGCCGGATGCAGCATCAGTCGCGCTCAACCAGTTGTTACGGCCGCCGCGCCGCTCACTTCGACTTCGACGAGCCGCTATCGGTCCGGTAGAAACCACTTCCCTTAAATTCGATCGGCACAGCAGAAAACACTTTGCGCACTTGCTCCTTGCCGCACTGCGGGCACACGGTAATTGGAGCGTCGCTAAACGACTGCTGCTCAGTGAAATCATAGTTACAACTCTTGCAACGGTAGTGATACGTAGGCAAGTCTCTTCCTCCACGGCTCGGCACAATCACGATATTCAACCTCACATATTATCCTCATCGCCGCGACGAGGGGAGGCCTAATTCACGGACAGCCAAGTTACTCCGTCGGGCGTGAGTATCGCGTCTACTGGCACGTCGTGCGGCTCGCGCGGCAGGTCACTGGCGACGAGTTCCCACGGCCAGCAGACGGCTATGATCGGTGCGTTCGGTGCGCGGTAGGTGAGCGCGCGATCGTACCAGCCGCCGCCGCGACCGAGTCGCGTGCCGTGACGGTCGACGGCGAGCGCGGGCAGGATGATGAGTGAGGCGTTGCGTAGTGCGGTGGCGTCGGTCGCAGGTGGGGTAGTGGGTGATGGTAGCGGTGACGGTGAGGAAAGTGTCGCTGGTGATGCTGCGGATAGTGGCGGGGATGGTTGTGACTGTAGTGGCTCTGATGATCTGGATGACGGTGAGGATGGTTGTGATGCGGCGGACGGTGTTGATTGCGGCGGTAGTGGTGACGGTTCTTCAGGCCGTTGATGCAGATGACCTGAACCTGTGGTTGCGTTCTCACTTGTGCGAACCGCGTGTAGATCGTCGAGTGAACGCAGCTCTCCCCAGCCGATTTCTAGCCCGCTACCGAGTAACGGCACGATCACGCGCATCCTCGCGTTGAGTAGTGCGTTCAGTAACGGACGAGTTTCGATTTCGGTTCCCATCGAGACGTATGTGGCGACGGTTGCGCCCGGCTGTAATCCGTATGATCTATCTGTAAGTCTTCCGGCGAGCGAGTCGATCAGTGCGTCAGTTTGTGCGGCTAGTCGTTGGCCGGCTGACTCGCGCTGTTCAGGTGATATCAGCTTGCGTCGCGCAAACGCGTTGTGGCGCAGAGCTGACTTTGCTGACTTTGTTGATTGCGTCGAAGCTGCTCGCGCGTCTGTTCCGCTAATCAAACTGTTCGCCGTCATATTATCCGCGTCCAAACACATACGTCCGTTGTATCACAGTAGCGATTGTGTCGAAGCGTGATTTTTCGGCGGAGGTCAGGCCAGTTTCCGCCGGAATGTCACAGAATTCTGCCTCTGGGCGTGACTTTCCGGCGGAAAATGAAGGGATATCCGCCGGAATGTCACAAAAATGGGCCCACAGTGTGATATTTCGGCGGAGGTTGGGCCAGTTTCCGCCGGAATATCACAGAAAACGGCCTCAAAACGTGATATTCCGGCGGAATGTAAAGGGATATCCGCCGCAATGTCACATTTAGCCGGCCGCACATACCGTACATACCCCCCCACATATCCTAAGGGCCCTACCGGTTGTATCACAGCGCGCCTGTCGCCAACCATAACGCACGGTCGCGTGGCACAATGGGCATCATGTCCGTCTTCCAGTCGTTGCGCGCGGCATTCCATCATCCAGCAGACGCGCCCGCTATCCGTATGCCCGACGAGCTGCCAACCGCCGCGTTCCGCGCGCAACATCCAACCCTGCCGGCCAACTTGCCAATCAGCCTGCGACCGCTCACATTAGACGACGAAGACGAGTGGAACGACGTCCGCTGGCGTAACCGCGACTGGCTCGCTCCGTGGGATTCCGACGACCCGCTGCACGGCTCTCCGCTCACGTTTAACGCGTGGATTACCCGTCAGCGGCGCTCGGAAGAACGCGGCACCGGCGCGCTGTTCGGTATTATTCACCGCGGCCGTATCGTCGGTCAGATTTCCGTTGGCGCGATCAGTTACGGTTCCATGCGCACCGGCATCGTCGGATACTGGGTCTCGCAACAATTTGCGGGCCACGGTTTCGCGCCGCTCGCGCTCGCGATCCTCGCCGACTGGGCGCTCGCTGACTCGACCGGTCCACAGTTGCATCGGCTGGAAATTGCGATCTTGCCTGAGAACCACCGGTCGCGGCGTGTCGTCGAGAAAATTGGCGCGCATGACGAGGGATTACGGTTGCGATACATGTTCGTCAATGAGCAGTGGCGCGATCATGAAACGTACAGTTTGCTCGCGGATGATGTTGGGAATGGATTCACTGTTCGACTGATGTTCGGTTGTTGAGCGACACGCCCGGGCTGAATGCCTGATTTGTGCCCGGGCTCTCCTATTCTTAAGTGCATGGGTTACGAGTCGCTGAGCGCGGTGGTCGTGCTGGTGATTGTCGTGATCGTCATGGCCGGCTGGCTGCCTGCGCGGACAGCAAAGGGCATGAGAACAGTGGCGGAGCATCGCGAGGACAAGTACTCGCCGTCGTTGCATCTGATTGACATCGACGATGGTACGCGGTTTTCCGACGAGCATACGCCGCGGGCGAAAGGGATTATTATGCAGTCTGATCCGAAGTACACGGCCGAGCGGGTCGCCTATGTGCGCCAGCTTCGTCGTGCCGCTATTCGCCGTCGCCGTGTGCTGGTGCTGTCGTTGTTAGCGCTCACTGTGTTGGTGCTCGTACTGGCTATTGCGCTGAAGTTCAGTCCGCTGTTCGCTCTGATTCCCGGTGTGCTGCTTGTTGTGTCGGTTGCGCTGGGTGTGCGTGCGGCTGCGCAGGCTCGTGCATGGGAGGCCAAGGTTGCGACGTCGCGCCGGCGTGCGGCTCGTGCGCGGGCGAAAGCTGCGGCTCAAGTGGTGGTTGAGCCGGCACAGTCGGTTGGTGAGAATTCTGGTGCGGCTGATCGCAGTGTGAATACTGCTGAGGCGGACACGGACGTGATGGAGCAGCGCGAGATCCGTCAAGCGTTGAATCGTGCGCGTCAGGAACAGGAAAAGGCGTTTGCTGAGCGCGCGGCTCGTCGTGCGGCCGCGGAACGCAAGGTGTTGCGCGAGGCGGCTGAGCGAGTGGCTGCGCGCGCTGACGCGGGTGACGATCAGCTGATTCGCAGTGAGATTGCGGTGGTTGATGAGCACGATGTTGAGTCGGCTGAGGTTGCTGCGGCTGCTGAGACTGCGACTGATACGGCTGCGGTGACTGAGTCTCGCAATGATACTGCCGCAGTGCCTGATGAGACGAGCGAACTGGCTAGTGTCAGTCCGTCGCGCGCACTGGATGCGTTCGACATGGCGTCGGCGCCTGATCTGATTTCGTTCTCGCTTGGTGCGCCGCGCAACGGTATCGATGTGGCTACTGATGCACCGGAAAGTCGGGAAATTCAGTCGACTCGACAGGTTGCCAAGGCAGTGCCGGTTGAGTCGGCGACTGCTGATGATGCGCAGAACGTTCAGGATATGGACAGCGTTGCGGCTGATGTTGCGGCTAACAGTTCCGCCGACAGCAGTCCGGCCGACAATACCGATGCTGCTGATGATGCGTCAAGCAAGCACGCTCAGTCAAATACGGTCAACGATACTGCTGCCTTCCACGAAACCGAGCAGCATGTTGCAGTTGACGCGCCTGAAGCCACGTCCGATTCCCTCGGTCATGGCCTTGAAGCGATTCTCGCACGCCGCTCTTCGTGAGCGATCATCCGGATTATCTCGGTGTTTCACTCTCAGCGTTAGCACTCGAGTTGGCAGAGTGCTAATAATCGCGCTACGATAGGCAACAGCGCAAAGGGATGATGCGGCGGGTGATCGTCAGCCTCTCGTCAAGCTGAATTCTGGCGCGGACATAATTGGATTTGCTAGATATACGAGGTGACCTACAGTGTCGATCAAGCTCACACCGTTGGAAGACAAGATCATCGTTAAGCAGGCTGAGGCCGAGACTAAGACCGCTTCTGGTCTGTACATTCCGGATAACGCTAAGGAGAAGCCGCAGCAGGGTGAAGTTCTGGCTGTTGGCCCGGGCCGTCGCGACGACAAGGGCGAGCGCATCCCGATGGACGTCAAGGTCGGCGACAAGGTGCTGTACTCCAAGTACGGCGGTACCGAAGTGCACTACGAGGGCGAGGACTACCTGATCGTCTCCGCTCGCGACATTCTCGCCATCCTCGGCTGAGATCGCGTTTCCATATGATCCCGTTCGGTACTCTACCGGGCGGGATTTTCTTATATCTCGCTATCCCTCCCCTGATCGCTAATATGCTCTCAACCGAGTGGCAGAAAACGCTCGCTGACGGTGCCCTTAGCGAGCGTTTTCTGCCACGCGTGCTGGTGAGTGGCGGTTTTTGCTCGCTGAGGGTGGTCTCAGCGAGCGTTTTCTGCCACGCGGCACAGCGATAGTGCTGATAGCTGCTGATCGCCCCCCGATCCATGAGTAGTCCATGCCTGTGCCCAGCTGAAAGATGACAGTCCACACCACAACGGTCTATGCCGATAACGAACTACACCAACACGCACGAGAGTTCCACACGTTTGCCTGTATTCTGAAACATAGATATCAGCATCCGATTGGGGGAGCCATGCAAGGTAGCACGCAGTACGGGGGAGTGGAACTGTCCACGTCCAAGACGGAAACGGCCAGTACGTCCAGTTCATCCAGTACGGCCAGCACTCCCGGCATACCCAACGCATCCGGTACGCACCAACCCCCAACGCACATCATCGCCCAACTATCCGATGCAATGGCCGGCGCTCTGTCCTGCTCGCAAGACGTCATCGATCTTGCTATCACCACGTTCGTCGCAGGCGGCCATCTCCTCCTCGAAGACGTGCCCGGCGTCGGTAAAACCACTCTCGCGCGCGCAATGAGCATATTGATCGGCGGCGAATCGCGGCGCATCCAGTTCACGCCAGACCTGCTGCCGTCTGACTTAACGGGTGTGAGTATTTATTCGCAAGGTTCCGGTCAGTTTGACTTCCATCCCGGTCCGCTTTTCGCCAATATTGTTATCGCCGACGAAGTCAACCGTGCCAATCCCAAAGCCCAGTCTGCCATGCTTGAGGCGATGGGTGAGCGTCAAATCAGTGTTGACGGTGCCACACACACACTGCCCGACCCGTATTTCGTCGTTGCCACGCAAAATCCGATCGAACTCGAAGGCACGTACCCGCTGCCTGAAGCGCAACTGGACCGATTCATGGCGTGCACGAGTTTCGGCTATCCGAGCTCGCAAGCTGAGGCAGCTATGTTGACCGGCGCGCACATGCTGCGTCCTCTCGAAGGATTGACCGCAGTATGCTCGACTGACGATGTGCTCACGATTCGGCGTGCGGCCGAACAGGTACAACTCAGCGATGCGGTGGCCGATTATATTGTGTCGCTCACGGCGGCAACGCGTAATCGCGACGGCGTGCGTTATGGCGCGTCTCCTCGCGGCAGTCTTCACTTGGCGGCGATGTCGCGTGCCCGCGCGCTCACTCAAGGACGTACTTTCGTGATTCCCGACGATGTGCAAGCGCTCGCTGTCCCGGTGCTCGCGCATCGACTCGTGCTTGATAATGCTGGATACGGCCTGTCTTCGATGGACCGTGTGCGGCAGATTATCGCCGATCTGGTTGGCGCGGTTCCGGTTCCGCGCCCCGACCGTCTGTGATCGGAGTTGCCATGCGACACGTCCTGCACCACGTCCCGCACCGCAATGCACCCGGCAGTGTTCCCGGCAATGTTCTCGCTAACATCAGCCGATCAACGACGAAGCGCGATTCCAAACAGCGTCTGCCGCGTCACTGGCGTCGTCATGGCATGATTCGCCCGTCAGCAGCCGGCCTTGCCGCAGTCGTGTTCGCTGCCGGATTGTGGTTTATGGGGTTGCTGCTGGACGATCGCGCGCTCATGGCTGCCGCGCTCGCCGTAACGTTGATTATTGGTGTGTCGCTAGTGCTCGCATTCGCGCAGTGGCTGCTGATTCCGCGCGTTGATTCGTCGTGTATTGACGAACGTCGCTGCATTCTTGACATATCGTCAACAATGCTTCCGTTGCCGCGACTGCTGTTACCGCGCACCATGCGTATGCGCTCCCAGTACGAGCGGCTGAATCAAGACAATCAAGTCATCGATCGTTATGTCGGCAGTCGGCCGTCCGATCGCGGCCTCTACCGTCGCACTGGACTGTTCGTACGCTGGCACGATCCGTTCGGCTTATGGTCCGCCTCGCGCATCCTGCTGCGGCATGACGACGAGATAGTCCTGCCATCGGTTGCGGAACAGTTGGCTAACGGTCAGCGCATGGCCGATCAGCGGATGCAAGGCATGACACAGTCCGAAAATACGGGCGGCGTGCGCGCGTATGCGGCTGGCGATCCGCCGAAACTCATCTCGTGGAAGGCAACTGCGCATCGCGGCGAACTCATGACGCGCGAAACTGGCCGTGACATACGCGTATCGACGATCGTCCTGCTCGACGTGCGATCCGCTGGCGTTACTGACGCGCAAGTTGATGCGCAAGTCGAACGAGTATTGCCGATGCTCAACTCGTCGTCGCCGGACAGTCAACTGATTGTCACCGACGGTGTTCAGTTTGCCGACGTAGACAGTGCGCGACTGTTAGCTGCGATGTCGCCGATTTCGTCGTCTGATGTACCAGCTGATGCACAAGCTGGCGCAGGTAATCACGATCGTGTCGATACTGAATCGTCGGCGAGCGCAATCGCCAACCGCGTAGCTGATATCATGGCGCATCACCACGGCGTGATCGGCGTGCGACTGATCACATCCAATCCGCAAGGAGCGTTGGCGAGCTCGCTGCGACAGTCGATTGGTGACGATCGGTTGCGCGTGATCGACGTGCCGATTGATCGGCAACGTGACACAGCGCGCACGCGATCGCACAAGGCCGCTGCAACGACGATCGTCAGTGCGCAACAATCCCAGCCGCGCGCACTCTCGCGAATCCTCACTGCCGCCGCACTACTGGCCTTCTTCGCACTGTCGATCAGCGCGCTCACCGGCCTCGTTGCAGCCACCGGATACTGGCCGTGGTTCACTGCGGTTGCGCTCGCTGTCATAGCGATCGAATCGGTTCTTCCTGCACGATCAACCGTTCGTTACGTGATACGAACTATCTCAGTAATCGTCGCAACGTTGGTTGCTGCCGCTGTGCTTATCGTCATCCGCGTGCATGATATCGCTACCATCTGGCTGTTCGATCGCGATGCATTCCAGCGCATCAACGACGAAGCTGCCGCGTCTGCGAATGCCAGTACCGCGGCCGCGGAATACGTTGCGCACATCACGCCGTGGTCAATGATTCGCGATATTTTCAGCCGCGGATTTGATGTACTCAACGCGCAGTTGCCGCCGCTGACCGTTGACCAATCCAGTGATGTTGTACTGATCGCAGCTGTAGCCGGTATCGTTATCATGTTCCGGCTCATTCTTATCGCCCGCCAAGTCGCGCCAGCTTTCGCTATACTGCCGGTCGCATTGCTCGCCGCCGACTACGCGCTTATCGGCCGCCCTACAGACTGGTGGCAGGTCTCGCTGCTCGCCGTTGCGTTCCTGATCGCACTGTCTCAAAGCAGACCTAACCGAGTCGCTCTGCCGGCGCCTACCGCCGTCGTCGCGCTCGTCACAGCCGCCACGCTCGCTTTGACTACGCCAGCCGTCAACTTCGCGCAAGCTGTACCGCTTTCGTTCGGTGACTCGGCCGGCCTGCTGTCAGCGAACACGATCAACCCAATGGTCGATCTCAAACGTTCCCTGTCTACCGGCTCCGACACGACTGTGCTCACGTACCGCGCGTCGAAACGCACGTATCTGCGCATGACCACGCTCGACGACTTCAACGGCGACATGTGGAGTTTCGACGCAGCACTATCAAAAGACGCGAATTTGTACGGCTCGGGCATACAACTCGGCCTTGATTCGAGCAATATGATGACGCGCGAGGAACGGTTGCGCAATATCGACGACCCACTTTCGTTGTACGCCACTATCGGATACTTGTATGACGGCAGCGGAACTTACTACTATGGCAACAATTTCAATGGCAGCGGCGCTTCTAGTAACGGTAGTGGCGAGCCGCGCGACGACTACGAATACGGCGACGGTGGCACATCGCGTGACTTGCGTGACTCAGTGGCCAGTAATCGACGTAATCAGTTCATAAACCTCGCATCCTCGCAATACCGACGAACCGCCGACGTTACGATCGAAACATTGAGCTCGCGATTCCTACCGGTAACCGGCGTGACCACAGTTATGGCGTCCGGCATCGACTCGACATGGCTGTCGGCCGGTTCTACGATTTACAATCGCACGGCCACCACTGGGCAAGGTATGCAATATCGCACCTCCGGTATTGGACCTGACCCGATTACGTCAACCGCCGGATTTACGCGGATTAGCGACGTGAACGACGTGTACCGTAAGCTCGCAGACGAGGCGCAAGGCGGCGACGATCTGCCGTGGACGCAGCGTACTGCGGCGCGTGAGCAGCTCGTGAGTGAAGGGGTCGCCGAGCAGCATGATGACTGGTGGGTGATGCCGATTACCGTGGCGAGAACTGGTGACGGTTCCGCTGACGGTTCCGGCGTGGCTGAGCCCGGCGATCTCGTCACCGATTCGCAAGGCAACGAAGTTGGTACGGTGAGCGGTATCAGCGGGCATATGAATGGCGAGGATTCGAGCGTCATACCGGCGTATTCGATTACGCTTGCGAGCGCGTTTCGTTCGCGAGTGGGTATTGGCTCAGATGAATCGATTGGATTTATGTACGCTAAAGACGGTCGCATTGCACTGGTGCTGGCGATGAGGCAGTTGTCGGCTGACAATAGTTCGGCTGGCACTGACCGCAGTAATGATAACGATATTGAAGATTACTTCAACAGCAGTCAAGACGGAATTTGGTACGCAAGCGGTATCGGTGATCTGCAAAGAGAGCTTGTCTACAGCATGATGTCCATTGATTCGGCGCGTTCTGGACAGTCTGCGGTCGCGCGATACACAACCGAGCGTGTCGCGCGCATGAACAGTCAAGCGCGGTCGCAGTATCGTTCGTTGCCGACTGATTTGCCGTCGAACATTACTGCGCTTGTTGAACAAGCTAAAGCTGCTGGCATTGCCACCGACGGCGACGGATACGATCATCAGGTTGCCGCTATGCGCTGGCTGGTCGACTATTTCACGAATCCTGCCAATGAATTTGTCTACTCGCTCAATGCGCCTGACGGTAACGGACGGTCGAATCTCGATGTGATCAACAATTTCCTCGACTCGCGTTCCGGTTACTGCACGCATTATGCGTCGGCGCTCGCGGTGCTCGGTCGTGCGATGGGTGTGCCGACGCGGATGGTGCTCGGCTACAACGCGGGCGTGGACCGTGCGAATGCGGACGGCGAGTTTGAGGTTGCTGCCAAACAGTTGCATGCATGGGTTGACGCGTATATTGACGGCGTGGGTTGGGTGCCGTTCGATGTGACGCCTGCGACGAGCGAAAACGGCAGCGCGGCGGCTGATGCGGCTTCTGGGACTGGCGCTGGGGCCGATGGTGCCGATGCTGGCGACGGTACGGATGCAACTACTGCCACGCCGAATGCGGGCACTAACGGTGCTAGCGGCGATGACATGGGTGCGACTGACGGCGATGCGGCTGATAATGGGCAGGATGCTGAGGGTGATGCTGCCGATCAGCAGGGGGCTAATGATTCAGATGCGACTTCTGGTTCGGATACGGCGTCTGGCGGGCAGACGGTGTCGTGGTGGAGTCGGCTGAAACTGCCGCGATGGGCGGCGATCACGCTGGTGGTTGTTTTAATTGTTGCGTGTGTGATGGGCTTGGCGCTGATTCCGGCTGGATTGCGGGTGCTGCGTCGGCGGAGACGGCTGCGGGTGATCGCTGGGGCTGGTGGTGGGTCTGGCGTGGGTGGTGCTGGTACTGCTGCGTGGCTTGCCGCATGGTCAGAGATCTGCGATCGTGCGTGGGATATCGGTGTGCGATGGACTTCGTCAGATACGGAACGTACCATCGCGGTGCTGATCGCGGATACGATTGGCGACGGCGAACGTCATAGTCAGCATGCCAGTGCGCATGATCGTAACGGTGATATCTCAGCGTCTCTTGCGCAGATCAGTGATCATGTAACGGCGATTGCCTTCGGTGCGTCGCACGATGTTGACGTCCGTGCGGACGAGCTACGCGAGCAAACTGACACGGTGCTCGCTAAGTTGAGCGACGTTGATCGGCAGCATTCGATATGGGTTCGCGTGCGGAATTTCCTCATGCCGGCGTCGCTATTGCGTCGTGTAAATCGTTGATATTACTAGAGACACGCCGTGTGCACCCCTGACTTGCGTTCGTCGCTGACTCGTGGCATATTATTCGAGTTGCCAATTACGGCCCCGGTCGCTTGCGGCAACATGGCGGATTTCCCAAGCGGTCAAAGGGAACTGACTGTAAATCAGTCGCTTCGGCTTCAGTGGTTCGAATCCACTATCCGCCACGCCCCGATAGCTCAGTGGTAGAGCACTTCCTTGGTAAGGAAGAGGTCGTGAGTCCAATTCTCACTCGGGGCTCTCTGGCGGGATAGCTCAGCTGGCTAGAGCGTACGACTCATAATCGTAAGGTCAAGAGTTCGAGTCTCTTTCTCGCTACAAATGTCGGCGAACGCCGATGGACAACGAATACAAGAGGTGAATCCAATGGCAAGCAAGAGCGCCGAGATCCGTCCGGGCATCACGCTGGCATGCACCGAGTGCAAGGAGCGTAACTACATCACGACGAAGAACCGTCGCAACACGCCGGATCGTCTCGAACTGAAGAAGTTCTGCCCGCGTTGCGGCAAGCACACTGTGCACCGCGAGACCCGCTGAGCTTACTTTCCGCGAGTACTTTCAAACCCGACCCTCACCGGTCGGGTTTTTGTGTTTTCTGGGCATAAAGCTGAGGTTGTTGATGCCGCGGGTTTGTTGTCGCTGTTGTCGCTGAGATCGTTGATGTCGCGGGTTATAGACCTTCTTGTGCGTGGCAGAAAACGCTCGCTTAGACCAGTGTCAGCGAGCGTTTTCTGCCACTCGTACTGGTGAGTGGCGGTTTTTGCTCGCTTACGATGCTCTCAGCGAGCGTTTTCCGCCACGCACGTTGGGGTGCATGGTGTTTTGATCACGCGATGGAATTGGACCGCTACAATCCATCGCGTGATCATCTGAATGTGATATTTCGGCGGATGCGGAACAGTTTTCCGCCGGAATATCACAAAAATAGGGCCTTTAACGTGATATTCCGGCGGAAGTCCTTGGTCTATCCGCCGGAATATCACAGAAAACAGTCCTTAAGTGTGATATTTCGGCGGAGAACTGCTTACTCTTCGCCGGAATATCACGCAAGCACATCTGCAACATCACTTCGCATACGAACTTCCACTTGCAAAAGGTCACGCGATGGATTGGAAAGGTCACGCGATGGATTGAAACGGGTCAATTCCATCGCGTGATTCTGCCTGAGCCCATACTGCACCCATCTGAGCGCAGCAGGCAGTACGATAGGGCACATGACTTCTTTTGCGGACATCACCACGATCGGTGTGGGCGGCCACATCGCCCGATTTATTGAACCTACGTCGCGCGTCGGCGTCATTGAAGCCGTCGAGGATGCTGACTCCAAAGGACTCCCGCTATGTGTGATTGGCGGCGGCTCAAATCTGTTGGTCGCTGATACGCCGTTCAACGGTGTTGTAGTGCGCGACGCACGCCGCACAATCACAGTCCCCGATGAAGCTGCACCAGTCGAAAATGGCGAACGCATCGTCCACGTGAATGCGGAAGCCGGTTGTAACTGGGATGATTTCGTAGCATTCACAGTTGAACTAGGCTTGGAAGGTGTCGAGGGACTGTCCGGCATCCCGGGCACTGTTGGTGCATCGGTTGTGCAGAATATCGGCGCGTATGGTCAAGAAGTCGCGAGCGTCGTCGAATCCGTTGAAGCGTGGGATCGTCAAGAAAAGCGCACGGTTGATATTCCTGCAGCCGACATGGGTTTCGGTTATCGCATGAGTATGCTCAAATCCAGCATGTACAAGGCTCCCGCAACTCCATCAGACGAGTTCTTCCCGACACCACGCTACGTTGTGCTGTCGGTCACGTTCGCTTTGCGACACAGTGCAACCGGTACTGTCGGCTACGGTCAGCTTGCCAACGCACTCGGTGTAGAGGTCGGCGATCGCATGGCAACCACTGCTATCCGCGACGCAGTACTGTATGTGCGCGCAGCTAAAGGCATGCTCGAAGATGCTGGACGATACGAGAATCCTGCGATGGCTGGTACGAAACGTGCCGATCAGATTGCGATCGCGCGATCGGCTCAAGCTCAGCACATTGCAACATCTGCCGATACAAACGGTACCGAATCCGCGCCGAATCCGCCGCTCGAACCAGCATACGATCGTCACAGTTGCGGCAGTTTCTTCATGAACCCAATCTTGACCGCCGACGCAGCCGCGCGATTGCCCGAAGACGCGCCACGGTTCGCAGCGACTCTGCCAGACGGCACGCCGGGTATCAAAACATCCGCCGCGTGGCTTATCGACCACGCTGGCTTCCATAAGGGGTTCAAAATTGCTGACGATGCGCGCGCAAGTCTGTCTACGCTGCACACGCTTGCGCTGACGAATCGCGGGGGAGCGAGTGCTGCCGACGTAGCTGCGCTTGCGGCGCGTGTGCAGGATGGGGTCGAGGCTGCATTCGGCGTGCGACTTGTTCCTGAGCCGGTAGTTGTCGGTCTTGATCTGCGATAATCGCACGATCAGAGTGTGCATACTGTCGTTTGCGCAACAATATGCGCATATGCTTGCGCGATGACTGACGTTTCGCCTATGCTCGTCTGTTGTTAATCAGCCGCACACAGCCGACGGAGAAGAGACGCGCGTATGTCTATGCATATATTCCGCACGAAATCAGTTGAGCAGACCCTTGCTGAAACCGGTGAGGAAGGTCGCTCGCTCAAACGTAATCTCACATGGTGGGATTTGTCCATCATGGGAGTCGCGGTTGCTGTTGGCGCCGGAATTTTCTCCGTTGGTGCGCAAGCTGCCGCATTCCACGCCGGTCCAGCTGTGATCATCAGCTTTCTTATCGCCGGCGTGGTGTGCGGTGCGGCCGTCATGTGCTACGCAGAATTCGCATCCATGATTCCGGTCGCCGGTTCCGCGTACACGTTCACATACACGACGGTCGGCGAGATCATGGCATGGGTGATCGGCTGGGATCTAATTCTGGAAATGCTCATGGCTGGCTCAGTGATCAGTAAATACTGGGGTGTCTATCTCAACGATTTCATGCGGCTCATGGGCTGGGGACTCAACACGAACCTAGCGTTTGGCTCGTTCCACATTGATATCGCGCCGATTATTATCGTCGCGTTCTTCACCACGCTACTCGTGTTCGGTACGAAAATCGGCGCACGCGTTGACGGTGCGATGACAGTGCTGAAAATCGCGATCGTCTTTTTCGTCGTGATCGTAGGCTTTTTCTATGTTAAGGCGTCCAATTTCACGCCGTTTATTCCGCCGAGTGAACCGGCTTCCGCACTGTCTGGCTCGACGATTACTGACGAGATGACCCAGCCGTTGTGGCAGTTTGTTACCGGTATGACGCCGAGCGTGTACGGCGTGCCGGGCATTTTGTCTGGTGCGGCGCTCGTGTTTTTCGCGTTTATTGGTTTTGATGTGGTGGCTACCGCTTCTGAGGAGACGATTAATCCGAAGAAGAATGTGCCGCTTGGTATTGGCGTGGGTATGGCGCTGATCATCGTTATGTACATGCTTGTTGCGATTGTCACCACGGGCATGGTGTCGTATAAGGATCTTGCTGCGCAAGATAGTCCGTCATTGGCGACTGCGTTTGAGTTGGTTGGCGCGAATTGGGCGGCGAAGATTATCAGTTTCGGCATTGTGCTGGGATTAGCGACTGTGGTTATGGTACTGCTGCTGGGCTTGACGCGTGTTGTGTTCGCGATGAGTCGTGACGGACTGCTGCCGCGCGGATTATCGAAAACCGGCAAGCACGGGACGCCTGCGACTTTGCAGATTTGCGTGGGTGTCGTTGTGGCGTTGGTGGCAGCATTCTTTGATATTGGTGTGTTGAGCGACATGGTGAACATTGGCACGCTGTCGGCGTTTACGTTGGTCGCGTTGTCTGTGCCGATTATGCGACGCAAGCGCCCGGAGTTGCCGCGTGCTTTTAAGATGCCGGGTAATCCGTGGGTGCCGATTGTGATTGCGCTCGCGAACTTGTGGCTTATGCTCAATCTATCAGTGCTTACGTGGGTGCGATTTGTGGTGTGGCTGATTGTCGGATTCTGCGTGTACTTCGGGTATGGTTATCGGCACGCTCGTCTTGGCACTGGTGAACTGGATGAGCAGTCGTTGCAAGCTAACGCGTGACGATAAACCGTTGCGCGTCCGAAGTGTGGACTATCCTTGTAGCAGTTTGAAATGAAGGAGCAACCATGCCATACGTTGTCGCTCAGCCTTGCGTAGATGTCAAGGACAAAGCTTGCGTAGACGAGTGCCCGGTCGACTGCATTTACGAGGGTTCCCGTTCACTGTACATTAATCCGAACGAATGCGTTGACTGCGGCGCATGCGAACCAGTCTGCCCGACCGAGGCAATCTTCTATGAGGATGATCTTCCGGACGAGTGGGCGTGGTACAAGGACGCCGCGGTGAACTTCTTCGCTGAGGTTGGCGATTTTGGTGGCGCTTCTGCACACGGTCCGATCGGCAAGGACCCGGAGCAGGTTGCTGCACTGCCACCGCAGAATCAGTGAACTGACAGTAGGTTTACCGCTTACTGATTGAGTACTCACGGATTGAGTACTCACGCGGGTCTGCTGGTATACGCTTAAGATCACTCTTAGACCCACGTTGTTATGGCCGTCGCCTTGTGCGGCGGCCATATGTTTATGAGCTTATGAGAAGGAGCACTCATGGGATTTCAGCCGTTCGCGTCACCGTATGACTGGTCGCGCATTGCATCGTACAAGCGCACTGCCAAGGCTGCGTTCGGTGGCATGATTGACCTATCAGTCGGCTCGCCGGTTGACCCAGTACCAGATTCGGTTCGTGCTGCGTTAGCTGATGCTTCCAACGATCCGAACGCGTACGGGTACCCGGCCACTGTGGGCACGACTGATCTGCGCGCTGCGATCAGCGAATGGTTCCGTGACTGCCGTGGCGTTGATCTTGATGCGTGCGGTGCTACCGTAGTCCCTACGGTTGGCTCGAAAGAAGCGGTTGCGCTTATGGCCTCCTTACTACACTTCGGTGTGGGGGATGTGATCGTTCAGCCAACCGTGTCATATCCGACCTATGAAATCGGTACACAGTTGGCGGGTGCCACCGTGCTCAAAGTCGACGATGTGGCAGATGTCGACTCATGGCAGCATGTGCCGGGTGTTCGCGCAGTGTGGGTCAACTCGCCGTGCAACCCGACTGGCAAGGTGCTGTCAACCTCACAGATGGCGAGCATTGTCGCTGCCGCGCGTGAGATCGGCGCTGTTGTGCTGTCTGACGAATGCTACGCCCTCATGACATGGGGCAAGCCGCTGACTAACGACGGATCGCTGACTGATATCGCCGCGCCATGCGCGCTGAACGACACGGTATGCGGCAGCTCAGCGCATGGCGTGCTAACACTATATTCGCTGAGTAAACAGTCGAACATGGCTGGCTACCGTACCGCGTTCATCGCAGGCGACCCAGAGCTTATTACCCCGATGATCGCCTACCGCAAGCAAATCGGTCAAATCATCCCCGGACCAGTACAAGCCGCAATGGCCGCCGGATTACGCGACCACGTGTCAGTTCGTCAACAGCATGACCGCTATCGCGATCGACTCGGCACGCTGGTGAGCGCATTGCGAGCATACGGTTATGCTACCAACCTGCCTGACGGCGCGCTCTACGTGTGGGTCAAAGCCAAATCCGGCGACTGCTGGCGTGACATGGCTGCGCTCGCTGAACTGGGTATTATTGCCAGCCCAGGTGAGTTCTACGGTGCGCCGGCATATTTGCGCTTTTCTGCCACCGCCAGCGATAAGGCCATCGCTGACGCTGCCGAACGTCTTGCTCGCTAACCTGTATCCGATCCGGGTCAAGTGAGTAAAGAAAGGTACGTGCTACAACCCCAAGCTGGCGGCTCGAACTCCGTATTTGCGGCGTACTGCATCAAGTGCCTGCTCAGCGCCGCGCAATCGTTGAGCTCGTGTCCCAACAGTGGCATCACCTCCTTTGTCTTCGATGGTTGTTTCTTCGAGCACATCATCCAAGGTCGGCTGCACTTGAACTCCGGCTGACTCAACTAACCCGCTCGCACTCATACCAGCCAGCCGTATCTCACGCGGCAATAGCACATCATCGCTGACATGCGCTGGCATACCCAGCATCATATGTAATAGTGCCACGGCTTGCGGGTAGAGTACGCTCGCAGTATCTACTGGTCGTTCGAGTGTATGCGCCTTAGTCATATAACTCAGATCAGCAAATCGTAACTTCACGGTAACCGTGCGTGCAGATAGTCCGCGCCGACGCAACGAGCTCGCCACCTCATCGCAGCATCGCCGCAGTAATCCGCACACGCGTCTCGCATCGCGCGTGTCTTCATCGAACGTACGTTCCGCTCCAATCGACTTTTCTGGCGTATACGGGGTAACCGCACGCTCATCCAATCCACGAGAAGCGAGAAACAGTCCATGCGCAAGCGTTGCCGACCCACACGCTTGTGCTAACGCATCCTCGCTCATCAATGCCAAATCAGCCACTGAATCCACGCCCCACGCAGTCAAACGTTTCTCCAGTGACGGACCAACACCAGGAATGCCGCGCAATGGCATCATTTGCACGAACTGAGCATGCTTCGCCAACGGTATCAACAACATGCCATCCGGCTTGGCATTTGTCGACGCCATTTTCGCAACCAACTTGTTCGCCGCAATACCCACCGAACAAGTCACGTGGAACCGCGCGGCCACCTCGCGCCGCATCCACGCGCCGATCGCGCTCGGCCGCTCCCAGCGCAGCAACGCACCAGAGACGTCCATATAGCACTCATCCACCGACACTTGCTCGATACGATCAGTCACCTGCGAAAACACCTCATCGAAAATCCGATGAGACATCATCCGGTAATACTTCATGTCCACCGGTAGAAACACACCATGCGGGCATAGCTGCTTCGCTCGCGCCGACGGCATTGCCGAGTTAATACCGTACTTGCGCGCCTCATAGCTCGCCGCAGACACCACCGAGCGCGGACCGGTGCCGATGATCACGGGTCTGCCCTTCAACTCTGGATGCCTCGCCACTTCAAGCGACGCATAAAACGCATCCATGTCGATATGCAGCACCGTGCATCCGGTCTCATCGTGCCCCCAGTCTCGCTTGGCGGCGGCCAGTCTTGGTGCGGTGCTCATGACAATATCATAGCGTAACACTAGAACAAATGTTCGATTTTCGCGCGTGTCGTGCACTGCACTAGACGCACCCCGGCGTGTCGCGTGTTACGGCACACGTCCCGAGTAGGCTGGAATCTTATGAAGAAGGCCGTTCTTGAAATCCTAAACCGCGTACCAGTGTTCCTTGTCGTTATGGGCGAGGCGGTGGTCATCTATCTCGCCACTGCCATCGCGAAAGTTGCGTTCACGCAGCTTGACCCGCTGTATGCCGTATGGTATCGCGTCGGATTCATGGCGGTCATGATGCTCCTGTGGCGTCGACCGTGGCGCGCCGAGAAACGTCGCCGCCTGCCAAACAGCGTGCCCGGCTGGGCGATCGTTGTCGGCTGCGGTATCGCTGTTGTACTCATGAACACTATGTTTTACGTGGCTATTAGCAACATGGACATGGGTATTGCGGTGGCGATCGAGTTCATGGGGCCGTTGTCTGTTGCGGTAATCACTGGCCGCAGTTGGCGCGAACGACTTGGTATCTGCATTGCTGCATGCGGTGTGGTTTTGCTCGCTGGCGTGTCGCTTGCGGGCGCGTCGAGTAGTCATTTCTTGATCGGCTTAATCGCGATTCTTATCGGCGGTTCGATGTGGGGCGTATATATTGTGCTCGGTCGCAAAGTTGCGTCTCGCGGCAATTCGCTCGACAATCTGTGCGTGAGTATCGCAATCGGCTGGGTACTGCAGTCGCTTGTGCTCGGTCCCGGCGCAGTTGAGCATGTGATTCATCCAAAAGCGAGCGCTACGTGGGCGGCTGGTTTCGGTGGTGCGTGGAAGTTACTGGGATTGCTGTTCTTGATTTCGATGCTCGCTTCGTTTATTCCGTACATGGTTGACCAAGTGGTGATGCGGCGGACGACGTCTGGTGCGTTCTCGGTGATGCAGTCGATTAATCCGGCGGTTGCGGTTGGCGTTGGACTTGCGTTTGGTGAGATTCCGACCGTTTGGGAGTGCGTTGGCGTGGCGTTGGTGATTACGGCAGTGATTATTACGTTCTCTGGTGATCAGGCGCCTGCAAAGTAGGATGATTGCAAGCTGATTGCAAGCTGATTGCAAGCTGATTGCGTCGGTCGGCGCGCCGTTGTGAGGATTGATGTTGTGTTGTCCAGCCGTTGATGGTACAGTGTCTTGCTGTTGCGTCGCACAAGCGGTGTGACATGGAGACATGCCTGAGTGGCCGATAGGGGCACCCTGCTAAGGTGTTAGTCGCGTTAGCGGCTCGAGGGTTCGAATCCCTCTGTCTCCGCCGATAAGGGTTTTACGAGAAATCGTAAAACCCTTTTTTCATGCCAAAAACGGCAGAATATCAACGTTTTCAAGCTATTCTGTGCTCTATTACCCGCTTGCATGAGGGTGCGTAATGAGGCATATTTATGCGTAGGATAACCGGCAAATTAACCGGCACACAAGGGTACTTAATGGGGTAACAGATAACGGGTACTGAAGTGTGCCCCCATATCCCTGCGTGATGAAGGGCGTAATAGTGCCTGTGCTGGGTGGTAAGCAAGTTGGACATATCTGATAGTGCTCTAGCATAGTGAACGCGATGCCGTGACATGCGGTGTCCCCGTTGATATGACGGGCCGATACTGGCGGAAGCTGGTAGCAAAAAGGCCCGACGCTACGAACATCGGGCCTTGTTGTGGTTATCGGCTTAGGCCATTAACCAAAAGGTTGCGTACTGAATCATATCACGATGCATGGCAGTTTAACCGTGAACGGACATATAGTTATCGTCCATGTGGGCGATAGTGAAACGTTCGCTACGGTTGACGGTACACGGTTTACTGTGTGCACTGTCTGGCAGTTGTATCAACTGCTACGACTGCTCATGTAGCGGTCATTAAGGGTGTGATGCTCACTATGGGCATCACACCCCGCAACCTTACGATACGATTATCGTGTTCGTGAGCGTTCGTGAGCGTTCGTGAGCGTTCGCGAGCGTTCGCGAGCGTTCGCGGAGATGATCGAACCGCGCGCCCCCCAGTAATAGAGTGGCAGAAAACGCTCGCTCAGGCCATCGTCAGTGAGAGAAAACCGCCACGCGGTAGACGTATAGAACTACTCAAAGACTACGGTGTCGTGTTCCATACTCTCAAGAATCTTAATTAAACGATTCATACGCATCACATACCGATGCTCCGGAGCCAACGCCTTCACAAACCCAAAATGCTCATAGAATCCCTCCATACCCGGAACGGAATCTAACACAAGCAATTGAAACGGTGCAATCACATAGGCAGCACGAGCCATCTGTGCGACCTCACGCAACAGTAGCTTGCCATACCCATGACCACGCAGATCATTCGATAATCCCATCCAGCACAACAACAAAACGGCGCCATTGCCGTCACGATCAAACCCGCGCGCCACACTCTTCGACGGCATATCAGTAGCACGTGCCGTAACATGCTTAAACGAATAAAATGCCACGACCCGACCCAAATCATCTAAGCACACATGCGTACTGCACTGACCTGCACGCTGAGCCTGCCACGCATGCTCGCGAAACCACAAATCAACCAGATCATCGCCACAAGAAAATCCCCTTGTCTGACTTTCGTCACACAAGGGGATGCAACGTGTCCAAGGCTTCAACATACTCACTGCCACACGCTCACAAGCTTCTTAATCGTCTCCGGATCATCCTTCTGATCAAACAAACCAGCCGGCACAACCACATAATTTTCCGACATACGCTCATGAATCAACCGCTCCTGCTCAGCACGGTTCATCCGTGCCTGCGGTATCTGCTGTACCACGCTCACAATAATCACCACCTCTTCAATAACATACGAACAACTACTGTGACAATATCAGAAACAGACACAAGAATCCACCAAATCAAATGCCTTAAGTAGTTCTCATCAGCTAAACCAGAAAACACTGACCTAACAAAAACGCTCTCAGATACCACATATCCGTACGAGAGCGTTCATACCGTCATCAGTGAACATTGTCTGTCGCTGTGCCGTACGAGTCGTCTGCACCGCCCGAGTCGCCCGATCTGCTCGTCCCACCCGTATCCGCATCCTGCATCCGCCATACATCAACAATCACGCCGATCACCAAGCCAACCATCGCCGGCACCAGCCATCCCAGCTCATACGATTGCAACGGCAGTAGATCCAACGCAGCGTCCAGCCACGGCAGCGAGCCGCCAGCCACATCCTCAACCAACGCACGAACGCAACCTGCAACAGCAACAATGCCAACCAGCATCACAGTCCAGCGATACACATGCGGGAATCGAGTCGCGAACACACGATGAGTCAGTCCCAGCACAACCAGCACAATCGCGATCGGATACAAAGCAGACAACACCGGAACTGACACAGTAATAATCAGACTTAAACCAGCGTTCGACACAACAAAACTAAACACTGTGAACACGGCCTGCCACGCGCGATAACTCACTGTCTGACCGGCAACAACTGGGAATCGCTCATGAAAATACGTGGCGCACGTACAGATCAACCCAGTGCACACGTTGAGACATGCGATCACGAACACCAGTCCCAGAAATACTGTGCCAGTCGTGCCGAACAGTGCGGACGTGAGATTAGTGAGTACCGTAGCGCCGGTGTCATGTGCGGAATCAATCGCGCTGATCGCACCCGAGACGACGCCTACATAACTCAGCGCGCCGTAAATCATCACCAGCAGTATGCCGGTGCCGAGTCCAGCGATCGCAGTTTCGCGCTGCACTTGGCTTTCGTTGTTCACCTGCTGCGCGCGAACATTCTCGGCGATCACGATGCCAAAATAGAGCGCGGCTAGCAAGTCCATCGTTTGATAGCCGTCGAGAAAACCGCGCGTGAGTTGATATGTGGCGTAATTGCCAGACGGTGCAACGCGAGCGTCGACGCCGTGCGCGAGACATGCGACGAACAGGACTGCGATGAGCGCGAGTAGTAGCGGTCCCATAACTCGACCGAGTACGTTCGACAGTTTCTCTGGATGCTGCGCGAACACGAACGACAGTGCGAAGAATACCAGCGAGTAGACGAGACGGACCAGCCACAGCGAATCGGCTGGGGCGAACGGCGCGATCATCATTTCGAACGACGTAGTTGCGGTGCGTGGAATCGCAAAACAAGGGCCAATGGTCAGGATAATCGCGACGCCGAGAAGCAGTGCGAACCGCGGACTGACACGACCGGCGAGTCGGTCGAAACCGCCTGCGAACGTTACCGCCATGACGCCGAGGATCGGCAGTCCGACTGCGGAAACGATGAATCCTGCGGCTGCTGGCAGTGTGGCGGAACCGGCTTGCGCGCCTACGAACGGTGGGAAGATGAGGTTGCCGGCGCCGAAGAACATGGAGAAGAATGTGAACGTCATCACGGCGCGTTCGTGCGCGTTCAGCCGGCGATGGTTAGTATCTGACTGGTGTGCGGCTGGTTGGTCTACGCTTGACTGGCTGGTATTCGATTGATTTGCGACTGTCAGACCTGTGCTCAGTTGACTACTCGGTCGATCACTCGGCTGATCGGTTGGTCGATTGGTTGGCTGATCAGTCGATACGCGCATGAAATAGTGCCTCTCTGCTCCCGTTGATCTTCAATCCGTTCGGTGTGCAGCTGTAGCTGTTTGCTGCTTACCTCGAGCTTATCGTGCAATAGTGACGCGCGGCATGCACAGATTATTTTGTTGATAACCAATCAATTTTCTGAGTTAGTGCCAAATAATATGTCATTCATTTCTTTGGATGCGACGCTATTTGTTATGCGTGGCTTGCAGAATGTCAACTATCCGATCACGTTCATACCGCAGATGTTCCCTTGGAGATAGCATGGAGCTACCGATTGGTAAGGAAGCTGGATCGGCGTAATCGAGGGAGAAGATCTCTTACGATTGCGATATAGGAAGGCGAAGTTGCCTCTGAATTAAGGAGAATAGAATATGCGCGGAAAAGCAATCATTTCGACGGTAGTTGCCGGTACCATGATTTTGTCACTCGCAGCTTGCGGGGGGGGGTGTTCCTATGTTTTTGTCAACCGTGTGAGGGGTTGACGTGTCGCATTCTGGTTGGTTGTGGTGGGCGTGCTTCGCTTTGGCCTTGGCGATTCGTTGCCGTAGCCGGTGTTTGTGTTTTGTTCAGGCGGCGAGGGTTTGTTCCTGGTAGAGGGTGCCGTTCTTGAGCATGCTGTAGATCACGTCGCAGCGGCGTCGGGCGAGGCAGATGATGGCGGCGTTGTGGTGTTTGCCTTGTCCTCGTTTGCGTTTGTAGTAGGCGATGGATGGCGGGTGTTTAGTGGAGGCGACAAACGCAGACTGCCATAGTGCGTTCTTGAGGCGTTTGTTGCCGCCCCGGGCGGGGTGTTCGCCTTTGATGCTGGTGCCGGATTGGCTGGTGATGGGCGCGATGCCGGCGTACGCGGCGAGGTGGGCCGCGTTTTTGAAGTTCGAGATGTTCCCGCCGATTGCGAGGAGGATGTTGCTTGCGGTCCTGGCGCCTATCCCGGGCATCGACGTCAGGACCGTGAGAAGAGGGTGATCGTTGAGGAGCTCCTCGACCTGCGAGGCGAGGTTGCGGCGCCGGTCCTTGATCTGTTTGATGTCGCGGGCGATCGAGGGGATGATGGTCTCGGCCATGTCGGTGCCGGGTACGGTAACGGTCTGTTCACCGATGGCCTTGAACATGTCGTCGAT
>NZ_MWWY01000034.1 GCF_002259755.1 Bifidobacterium hapali | reverse complement strand
ACCGCGCCCTTCAGTTTCGGTACCTTCAGGCTCATTTTCCCGGCCTTGACGGTCAGATCACGCTTGTAATGGCCGGCCCGGTACGCCTTGCGATCCCCGCTGCGCTCGTAACGGGCGGCGCCCGTGATCTCGTCGGCCTCGGCGTCGAGCATTGCGTTCAACGTCTCCTCGACGCTTCTACGGACCATCCGGTCCAGGGTGGTCTCCAACATGGCCTGGTCGACCTGTAGAATCTGCTGTGACATGGCTTCGTGCCCTCTTTCCAATCGCGATTTGTTTTGTTTGGCGACAGAAAATCGTACACAGGACACGAGCCATGCCCTTTCATCTCAAGCCCAAGCCAAAGTGCGCAAAATTTCGGGCCTTATCCAATAGGAGTGTACTTGGTATGAGAGTGGTGGTCCTAATCTTTGGATCAGGACCACCATGGATTCACGCCACACTCCAGGCAGTCACGCGCGGCATCACAGCGGCCAGTTCGACCCGTAAGCAGCCGAAATTCTGATGACGCCAACGACGCACACCGCTGCCACGATCATAACCACGCCGGCGTCTACCACAACGGGAACATCTAAGCATGCCCGCACGCGGGCGCACCCGAACCTCCAGCACGGGCTAGGGACGCATGGGACCGTCAACAATCCTGACGGACTCGACCCCATGCCTTTGACGTTGAGGAGACGTTTGAATATCTGTTCATCAGGCGCTTTTGGTTGTGTGTTTTTCTTGGTTGAAAACATCCTACCCCCAAAAGCGCTCTTCTCTTACTCCCTCAACGGCTCAACAACAAACCACCACCCACAAAAACAGCAATAGTGCCTTATTTTTCCATTCTTCTAAAGTGTTGTCTCTATACGATAACGGGGACGATGTTTGGACTCCATATAGATTTTTCCTACATATTCGCCGACAACACCAAGAGAAAGCATGATAAGTCCACCGATGAGCCAGATCGAGATCATCATCGATCCCCATCCAGTAATGGTGTGTCCAAAACCAAGTGAAGCAAGTACGTAGATAAACATACCGAATGCGATGAGGATGGACAACAATCCGGCTCCTGTGACAAAGCTCAATGGTTTTGTTGAAAATGAAGTAATGCCCTGAATTGCAAAGAAAATCATTTTCTTTAACGGATATTTAGACTCGCCTGCTGCTCGTTTGCCGCGTTCATAATAGACTTTACTGGTTTGGTAGCCGAGTGTTGGAACAATACCGCGTAGAAACAAGTTAACTTCGTGATATTCGGACAGTGCATCCAACGCTTCCCTACTCATAAGACGGTAGTCAGCGTGGTCAGGTATGGTTTCAGCACCCATCCATTCAAATATTTTGTAGAAAGTTTCAGCAGTCGTGCGTTTGAACCATGTATCTTTTTTCCGTGCAGATCGTACACCATAAACGATTTCATTACCGCTACGGAACTTTTCTATGAATTCATCAATCGCATTCACATCATCCTGAAGATCGGCATCCATCGAGATTGCAGCATCGCAGCCGTGTTCACGAGCAGTCATGAGTCCAGCAAGGAGTGCGTTTTGATGACCGCGGTTGTGTGAAAGCTTTACACCTCCAAATAAATGCCTGTTACGCTCATGCAAGGTTTGAATAATTTGCCAAGTGGTGTCTTTAGAACCATCATCAACAAATAGAATACGACTTCCTGAACTGATTTGTTTGGTGCTGGTAAGATACACAACTTTGGCAGATAACGCGTCAGCTGTTTGCGTAAGCCCCTCTGCTTCGTTATAGCATGGAAGCACAAAATATATGGATGGGGGGGGGGTTATACTTGGCGTCTGCACCACATTCATTCTCTTGACCTATCTGACTTGCTTATAAACGTAAAGTAGTATATACACATTATTTTAGACAATCATTAGATTTTCTGCATTTTTTCTGCACGATGTAAAGATGTTAATGTGTTTTATTATAGGCAATCTTTTCTAATAAATTAGATCTCATGATTTTGCATGTTTAATTTGTTTGTTGTATTTGTTGCGTATTTGAGTGATGAAATCAGCCCATCCAGTTGCTGCATATGGGAATAGCAATAGGAAGTATGGTAGAATATAGTCAGATTTTGTTTCCCAAAATAGATGGAATACAAAGCCTCCTGTAAAGATCATTATTAATGATACTTGATTGAGTGATATTTTATTCCAACGTTTAATGAGGCAATAAGCAGAGCCAAGATATATTAAATTTTGAAAAATATCACAATATATAATGTATATAGTATGCAATTTTCCTTGCATGATGCTATGCTCTAATATTGAATGCGTAAGATCGGAACGATCTGTTCCATTTCCTCCGTAAGATATCCATAAAGACTGGAAGGTAGGTTCAGCCCACGTGGAAGATATCTTCTTTCCGAAGAATTTAAAAGTATAAGCTGGATTATTTGCAAATATATTTAGCCTATTTATGATTTCTTTTTTTGCGAGTTCATTGGTTTCATTTACGTTACCATTAGTCTGATTATATATATTAGTTATATAGGAATTAAACCATCCAGGTGCGCGTTGTGGAGATTCCTGTAAGCCCATTGCTACCCATGCTGTCTTAGGTATCGGATTATCTAATGGTACAGATATTTTATTTTCCATCATAGTCACTGGTAGTGTACTCGATAAAAAATAAGTTGTCAGTGTGGCTACTATAAGGATTGTTGTAAGAATTTTATTAGATAAATACAATAAAGAAATCAGCCAAACAATTTCTATGCCAAGGACAAAAATAAGACTATTGGGTTTAAACCAGACTGCAAGGAAGATGGAGATTAGAGCAAAGATACTATATGCCATTTTTGTTAAGTAGTGGCTTTTTTCAAGTACTTGCTGTTGCATGTAGCATGCTACTAAGCAAAATGCTATTGATGGTATGTTGCCGTATATAAAATTTAAAAAAAATATTAAAGGAAAGAATGATGTCGTAATTAAAATTGTAATTTTTGTTATTAACTCATTTTTAAACATTATTTCAGTTAGTTTGCTTAACATTCTGGCGCTTACCACAATCATTGCTATATTAAATAGCTTGATTGGTAAGGTATTATTGATTCCAAATAGTTTTCCTATAAGAGCACAGAAGAATACATAGCCTGACTGGTAGGGGTATTGTTGTAGGTATTCCATATGCTGAAGAGATGTAATGTCATTATTTTGAATTAACTTACCTAGAGAAAATACCGCTACTTGGTCCGCTACAGGGGAAGTATTTGCGATACTAATCCAAAAGGCGCTTATTATTATAATGAATGTATACTGTATACTATAAAGAGTTTTGACTTTAATATTCTTTTTGTGTCGATTTGATAATGTAATAGCTAGTATTATTATCAAGGTTATGATGAAGCTAATAAAAGCTATTATAGATGAATTTGCTGGTTTTTCTAGATAATTAAGTGGAAATGTTTCCGTTCGGAATAATGCGATTATTGTAAGTGATGTTAAGATTGTCAGAGATAATAACGAAATAAATTTACAGAAATAAGTACTAATATATGAGAAAAGAATGCTTATTTTCATATATTTTTTCCTTTATGAATTAATGAAAAATAATTCGTTTGAACGAGAAAATTTTTTCTATTATTTTTTGCAATAACATCAAGTATGATGCCTGTTATGATAAGAAGAAGTCCTGTAATAACAAGCATAACGGCACCAATGAGGGTTGGAAAGTGTTCGACTAGCCCTGTACGAATAAATTCAACAGTGACAGTTGAACATAAAATGACGCCAATTAAGCTAATAATAAGTCCGAGTCCACTGAAAAAAGGGAGCGGTTCGTATTCGCGAATCATGCGGAAAATCGTGCTCATGACTTTGATGCCGTCGGCCACAGTATTGAGTTTGGACACAGAACCCGCCGGTCGATCACGATATTTGATAGGCATTTCATAGAGTCGCAGGTTGTTGTTGAGTGAATGAATCGTCATTTCAGTTTCAACTTCGAACCCGTGGGAAAGCACGGGGTAGGTTTTCACGAAAGTGAAGCTGAACGCTCGATAGCCAGTCATAATATCGGTGACCTGCGCGTGGAATAGGCCGTTGATAGAGTCGCGCACAAGACGATTACCGAAATTGTGGAATGGTCGTTTATTTTCTTGAAAATAAGTAGAGGAAAGACGGTCGCCAATGACCATGTCGTAACCTTCTAGCACTTTGTCAACCATGCTCGGTGCAGCATCAGCTGGGTATGTGTCGTCACCATCGGCCATAACATATACGTCCGCATCAATATCCTCGAACATGGCACGAATCACATTGCCCTTGCCCTGCCGTGGCTCCTTGCGCACGACCGCGCCTTCTGCAGCGGCGATTTGTGCAGTACGATCGGTCGAATTATTGTCGTACACATAAATGACCGCATCCGGCAACGCCTCACGGAAATCACGTACGACCTTGCCGATCGTCACCTCTTCGTTATAGCAGGGCAGCAGCACTGCGATAGTTGGATCCTCAATAACTTCAGGCATGGGCAACACTATAGACTGTGTGCTGGAACGTCATGGCGGAATCTTTGCGTCACCCATCGAACGGGTTTCCGACTGTTCGACTATATTCGATCTGTATCGCGGTCGACTACTGGCAGTGGTGCCAGCCCTGACCTTGTATCCATTTTCGGTAGCGTCGCTGATAGCGAAAACAACAGCGAAGGAAGAAAGAAGATGAAAGGCAAAAGCATCCTGTCATTCATCTGTGCGGTGTTGACTTCAGTGGCTATGCTGCTTCCGGTTTCCGTGACTGTGGCCGATGCGTCCGATAGCACAGACTCCATGTGGCCACCAGCGCGTCCCGTTGCGCCGAAGCTGCCAAACAGGCGGCCGAGTAGCAGCGGGAACTGCTGAAGCAGTCTTCGCAGACGCCGGATTCGGCCACGCCGACAGCCGAAGATCCGAACGCGCCGAACGCCTAGAACCAAGGCACCGACACCGGCATGAAAGACTTCCCGCAAGCATCGCAGGCGTCTCCTCGATCACAAGAGACACGGTTCGCGGCGTCAACCTCACGTCATATCAGGCGGAGAAAACAGCCGGCGTGAAATTCCACAACTTCGATGGCCATGACATCGACGACAACGGTCTCATGCAACTGCTGAAATCCAACGGCGTCAACTACGTGCTGCTCAAAGTGGCAGTCAATCCGGCCGACGAGAACGGCAACACCTACGGCGGCGGCAACCCGATGCTCGCCAACGCGCTGAAAACCGCGCAAGCCGCACAGGCCAACGGTCTGAACGTCAACATCCAATTCCTGTATTCAGACTTCCACACATCGAAAATCGTGCAGAAACTGCCCAAGAGCTGTCCTATCACCAAGGGCGAAACCAAGCTCGCGGCCAAGGTCGCGGACTACACCGCGCAATCCCTCGCAACGCTCAAAGCCGTTGGAGTCCTGCCAGTATGGTGTATTGCATGTCTCGCGTGTGCGGGTTTTGCTGGTTCCTGATTCGTGCAAACGCCGTCTTCAACCTTGCGAGTTTTCCTTGATGCAGCTTAGATGAACCATCTATACAGGTCCGTATGATATGCGAACCCAAAAATATATCCTCGACGACCTAGTACCGCCAGAACCCGCCCAACGTGTATGGAATTTCCCACTATATAGGGATATAAAAATGGCTTGTTTCCGCCATTCCCTAAAAACACGTCCCTACACGGTGGATGCAAAGAATCAGCCTGATGCGTCGTACCGCATCCCCATTCGGGGGTTGCGCTTGGCGTCGTTCAACCCTCATGCTCGGTGAAGCCTCCACCCTTTTCAATAATGTGCATCGGAAGTCTTGATCTGTTCAAGCATGATCACCACGATAGATAGCATGATGATCATGCTCGAACAGATCATATAAAGGTGAACCATGATTCAGCTCCCCACAGCGGTGTTGTCTCAATGACTCCTCCCGCAAACTGCTTGAAGAACAGTAGCAGCATCGCGACGACGATGCCTAAGACCATCATGGTGCGTGTCACGGAAGCAAGACTTGTGGAAGACGAGATTTGCCGTGTGCCACATGAGACCTGTAGCTCCTCACTCTCGTGGGGCTGATGCGGGATGCTGATGTTGTCCAATGCGTAGATCGCAGCCACGACAACGATCATGATCGCCCAGTAAAAGTCAAGTACGTATCGGATGTCGTACCCGACAATATGCGCGTCGAGGAGGAATATCGCCAGCGCATATGCGCAAGCTCCCACAGCGAAGGCCAGCAATCTGTTGTGTTTCATGCGATGTTTCCAAACGCGATTAAAAAGCAGCGGAATGGCGAACGGTGCGAACAATAGAAGAAAACCACCATAGCTTGGTTGCATGGGCAGCCACAGTGGCATGGGCGATTGCGTGGTGGTCACAAACGGGAAGGCTGTGGACAAGGACGGAGGCTGTAGGAAATACAGGAAGAACAGTGGCAGCAGCAATGTCAGTGGCAGCTTATGATGAGTCATATCATAGCCTGTGAGATTGTAGTTTGCGCCAAAATCAAAGAGACTGCCGAAGCGAGCCGCATTGTATAGGAGAAAAGGGGCAATGCCTAACACGAACGGAATAAGTACTACGGTCCATACGGAGACTTCTTGCACAAATGCCATGCGACTTTTTAAGCCGCTCCTCCACAGTTCCACGATCTCTTCACAGAACAAAGGAACGGCCGCAACGGTGGCCACAGTGAATTGGGGACGGCAGCCCACCGTCATGGCTGCCGACAATGATCCCAAAGCAAGATAGATCTTATTGAGATTGTGGATTTTGGCCTGTATCCAGAAAATAAAAGCCATCAAGATAAAGAACATGGCGGCTAGCTGGGGAATCAGATAGAACAGCTGGAGCTCGATGTTGTGCGCCACACCCGTTCCGAGGAAAAAGCCGGTGCAGGCTACTAACACGGTTCCTAGGCTTACCGCGTGCTTGCGTGATTGGAACAATCTGGCCAACTGAACGCACAATAGGCTTCCTGCGATGATGGCCGTAATCGCGAACACAATGATGCCGTACCCTGCGGCAAGGCCATGTCCAGTAATGAGACGATATGGCGCGAACAATAGGACTGCGGGAAGTACGCCGAAATAGCAATAGTATTTGCCGTTATAGAAGGCGACATCGAACAGAATGGGGATCTTGCTGCTCTGAGCGACGTTCATTCGCGTTGCCCAGTCATAAGGGTTGTCCATTGCCTGCAGGTCGGGACTGACGGGAATGTCCAAGTATGTACGACCGTGGATGAGTGATTCCGCAAGATGGGCATACTGATCCGAGTCGAAGTACGATCCGGTCGGCATGCGGTTGATTCCGGTGAGGGAATGAAGCCCGCCGGACTGCTCCCAGAACCATGCAGCGACGAGACACAGGATGGTCGTCAGTGATGCAACCGATATGACGCTCAACGGACTGCTGTCAAAACGTCTGTTGTACAGATGTGATGTGGGCCAGAAGGCGAGAATGACAGCAATGACCAGTATTTCGAGAATCAGACGGACCGCGTCGAGGTGGAACGGGACACGAGGATTAACCGTAACCGAAGGAATCGGAACGGTGCTGCCTTTCCCGGCAGTATAGGTAAGACGAACCTTTGTGGATAGACCTGCGACGTGAATGTAACGAGAACTGCTGACCTTCGGAGAATATCCTGCGGTTTTCGTTGCCGTATACCAGTCGCCATCCGTTGTCTTTTTCGTGGCAAGAGTCCATTGCACATCGTTGAAGGCGTTTTCTTGCGCTGACGGATCAATATAAAGGTAATCGATGATTTCAGGGCTGTTGATGCTGATCCAAGCCTGTTCCGGATCTGTTATCGTGGCAGTGCCATCGTCGTGCCGTTCAAGGCCTGAACCGGTGTCGGAAATTTCCACCTGCACTGGCGAATTACGCATAGTCTGCCAAAAAGGGAGATTGAATACCAATATCTCCAGTATCGCCAATATTATAATTCCGATGCAGTACGACTTGCGCAGTCGTGTAACAGACTGTGTTTTCATCATGAGCTTATGATATGAGTCTGTCTCGATATGCGAGCTGGATTGCCTATCGATACAATATGCGGAACAGAGGTCTGCGGAGGAAAACGCTTATGGCAACAAGAATACGATATTTTGATATTGCAAAAGGTATTGCTATATTATGCGTGATTTTAGGTCACAGTATTCTTATTGCACAGGTGTTCGTTGATCAAGGGTATCTTGCAATGCAGCTGTATCATGTGATTTTCACTTTTCATATGCCGCTGTTTTTTATAATATCCGGTTACTTCATGCACCCCGAAAGGCCGTTTGACTATACAAAGCGTGGACGGGAATTGCTTGCGACTTATGCGATCACTGCTGGCGCCATTGTTGTGGCAACTACGGCGTTGGCTTATGTTTTGCGAAGCGGGACACGTGCCGCGTTCACTGGATGGTTCGCGGCAGCTTTTTACGGTGCGGGTGATCTGGCGGCGAACTATGTGTGGCCTGTTCCATTTCGTATAGGTGCATTATGGTTCCTATTGGGTCTATTTTGGGCTCAATTGATTGTCCACTGGGCTGCGAAAACTCGGTTCTCTTATATTTGGATAATTCTTTCCTTTGTTATTGGTTATTGTTCGGCTCGCGTGTATTGGCTACCCCTCAGCATCCAATCCGGAATGTGCGCTGCTTTATTTGTATATTGTGGCCACCTTATTAAAAAATATGACATTCTTCCGAAAATAAGTCGTAACCCTATTGCATGGATTGTCGCTTGTGCAATATGGTTGATTTGTATTAAGGAATTTTCCGGATTCAGCATGGCTATGAATGCCTACGGCGAAGGATTGCATTTCGCTTTTAGCGTTGTCGGTGCTTTTGCTGGAACGTATTGTATATTGGGCGTTTCCATGCTGATCGATGCTTATGTAGATCCAATTGCGAAAGCCTTGTCGATCTGTGGCACATGGAGCTTGGCGATATTGTGCGTTCATCTTTTTGAAGATGATGTGACACCATGGGCAGACATATTGCCCAAACTCATGGTCGTCACCGGTGGTGGGCATTATATGTGGGTGATTGTCTTTGCGGTGCGGCTCTTTGTTGATATCGCATTGACTTGCGTGCTGTATCGTATGCCGAGAATCAATATGCTGTTCTTTCCATATCTGGTCAAGCGCCAGTCGTTGTCATAACAGTAGTGTGTCAGGTGCCGTTAACGGCCTAGTCTGAAACCGATGATCGTCAGTGGGTTGTCCGATGGAAAAAGAGTTTGAATGAGTAAAGGCTTGATCCTGAACATCGTCAGTAATCTGGTGTTTTTCATCAGCGGATATTTAATCCACTATTATCTGGGCGGTCATACATCGGCGGCCGCCTACGGCGTGGTCGGCACGATTATCACCGTGTTGGATTTCGAATACATGTTCACCAGCAATGGCGCCCGCCAGTCGTTGTCGCGCAACATTTCGTCCGGCCGGTATAACGTGGTCGACGTAATCGTCAAAACGCTTGCAGTGCAGGCATGCATCGTCGCCGTGTTCTTCGCGATCAACTTCCTTGGCGCTCCGCTGTTCGGTCGGCTGTTCAACGACACTTCGCTGGACCTGTACTTCAAGCTCGCCGCGTTCTTGCCGATCTCCAACGGCCTGTACGTGATGATGCTCGGCATCAACGACGGTCTGCAGCGCTTCCAGTACAGTGCGTTCCTTTCTACGTTCTATCCGATCATCAAACTCGGTGTGATTCCGCTCATCATGTTTGTTTTTCCACACGATCCAGTCATGGGCGTAGAAGTGGGTTACTTTTCGGCAATGGTGATCGCGATCCTGCTGGGGGCGGCGCTGCTGGTGCCGGTCTGGTGCAGTCTGAAGGTCACTGGCACTGAACGAGTAAGTTTCCGTGAAACCGCACACGGCGTGCTGTCGTTCTCGTTCTTTTTCATCATGGCGTCGCTTGTGCTCAGCGCCGACACGCTCGTGGTCAAGTCCGTGGTCGAGCCCGCATCGATGGCCGGCTATTACACGGGTGCGATGAACTTCGGCAAGACCACGTATTACCTGCTGCAGGCGTTCGCGGTGATCATCCTGCCGGTGGTGTCTGGGCTGATCGCCAAAGGTGATGTGCGAGAAGCGGGCCGCAAGGCGCAGACGTTGGTGCTGGTGGCGTTCGGATTCATCTTCCCGATGGCCGTGGTGATCTCCGCGACCAGCCGCGACCTGCTGGCCGCGTTCTACAAGCCGGAATTCACCATCGCGGCACCGGCGTTGTCATGCCTTGCGTTGTCGAGTTTCTTCATGGGCATGACCGTGGTGTTCAACATGGTGCTCAATGCCGAGAAGGACACCAGATTCTCGGATGTGCTGTCGATCGTCTCACTGGTGCTGGTCGTCCCGATTTTCGTCGTGAGCGCTCGCTTCGGCGGCATTACGGCGATCGCCGCGGCGAGCACGATATGCACGTTCGTGACGATGACGGTGTCGTATGTCGAGGTCCGTCGGCGCATGATGGACGTGATGACCGTGAAGACGTGGGCGGTGATCGGCATCAATGCGGTCGTCTGGGTTGTGCTGACGTTGGTCGGCCGTGTGGTGAGCACCGACAATTTCCTGCTACTGGCGCTCGCGTATGCGCTCGTGTACTTCGCCTATATCGGTGTGCTGTTCCTGCTGCGGATTGTGAGCGTGGAACAGCTGAAGGCCATGAAAGGGTGAAAAGCGGGGGTAATGAAGGGGGTGGACACCGGCACTGTCGGCGCGTTATCGATATAATGACCTCGTTTCATCCTTAAGAACTATAGAAAGAGCCTGGTTGTGCGGCTATTCATACAGATTCCGTGCCTGAACGAGGAGAAGACCCTCCCGATGGTCATGGAGAAGATGCCCAAGTCAATTCCCGGCATCGACGAGATCGAAGTCATGATCATCGACGACGGCTGCACCGATCACACCGTCGAAGTGGCGAAAAGCCTCGGCATCAGGCATGTGGTACGGCATACCGGCACGATGGGTCTCGCCCGCGCGTTCCGCGACGGCGTCGACTATGCGCTCAAGCACGGTGCTGACATCGTTGTCAACACCGATGGCGACAACCAGTATCCAAGCGATAAGATCGGCGATCTCGTCCAGCCGATCCTCGCCGGGAAGGCCGACATCGTCGTCGGTGACCGCCAAACTTCCACGATCAAGGAATTCAGCTGGTTCAAGAAACGCATGCAGCACTTCGGCTCATGGGTCGTGAACAAGGCCGCCGGCACGCATATTCCGGATGCGGCCAGTGGTTTCCGCGCGTATTCCAAGAAGGCGTTGCTGCAGCTCAACATCGTCACCGAGTTCAGCTACTGCATGGAGACGATCATCCAGGCCGGCAACAAGCGCATCGCGATCACGTCCGTGCCGATCACCACGAACAAGAAGACGCGCAATTCCCGTCTGTTCCACAACATCTTCGAGCACATGGGCAAGTCGGCCGGTGCGATCATTCGCAGCTTCCTCATGTTCCGTGCGCATTCGGTGTTCAAATGGTCGTCGGTGGTCTCCGCAGTGCTCGCGCTCGGCGTGTTCGTGCGGTATCTGGCTTACTTCTTCTCGGGTGACGGACATGGCCATATGCAGTCGCTGCTGGTTGGCGCGATGCTGTTCACTTGGATGGTGCTTTCCCTGGCTTTGCTGATCATCTCCGAACTGCTGCGCATCCACCGGCGCCTGTTGGAGGACGAGCTGGAACGCGTCAAGGAAATCGAATACAGTCCGGCCAATCGCGGACTGTGGGCGGACGACGAGGACAACGAGCTGCGCGGACTTTCGGCAAGCAAAGACTGACTTCTCCTTCGCCGGCGCCGCCCCGGTGAAGATGCAGCCGAGCATACTGCAACCAATACAATCGGAGACACGATGCTTCACAATATTCGTACGAATCGCTCCCGTCTGCGCGCAGCAAAGCCGATCATCGTGGCCATAGCCATCATCGTGGTGTTGGAGCTGTTCTTCTTTAATCTTCCGTTCTGGCAGACGTTCAGAGCGACGCCGGAACAGGCGCATGATGATGGAGTTGGCAGTGGTTTAAGCATTCAGGCCGATGGAACTGCCAAAGTCACCGACACGGCTCAGGCTTGGCGTGACGTTTCGGCCAAACAGGCTATCGAATATCTTTATCTGAACCACAATTCCGGCGAGTCGGACGGCACTCAGGTCAAATGGTCAATTGCCACAAAAAAGGATACTGATGGTGGATGGTACTATGCCTCGGCTGTCGTCGGTTATTCTCCGGCTGCGGAACATTCGAGATATTCCCGCGTGGGCAACGGTGCGACGCATGTCAGACTGATCTACCAAACCAGTCAGGACGCGGTCATTCCCTATAACGATGTAACCATCAATCCTCATGTACCCATGCATTTCAGTCCGATTCGGCTCATTCTCGAATGCGCAATTGCGGCATTGATTATCATGTTCCGGCCGCGCTCCGGCTTGTACCGTATTCGGTTGAGTGCGCATCGAGCATGTGTCGTTCCTGTGTTGCTGGTCGTACTGGTCCAGTGTGCGGTTCTGTCGTCATTGTTGGTTGTTTCTGATCCAGGCCAATCCCCGGATCCGGCGTATTCAGACGCCTTCGGCTCGTACTATTTTCCCGGACAATATCAGGCAATGGCCAAGTCGTTGCTTCAGGGGAGCGTGTCGCTTGATTTGCCGGTGAATCCCGCGTTGGAGAAGATGCGGAATCCATACGACACCATGTCGCGAATCGAGGTCGCCAGGAACAACCCGGATGTGCCGGTCTATTTTGATGTTGCATACAAGGACGGAAAGTATTACAGCTATTTCGGTGTGCTTCCGGTACTGACGATGTTCATGCCGTATCGGGTCATCACCGGAAGCGATATGCCTACCAATACTGGTGTGCTGATAGCCGGTCTGTTGGTTACGCTGGCTGGTGCATTGCTGTGCGTACAGATAGCACGTCTCGTTGGGCGCAGGCGTACCGTGAGTTTGGGCTCATTGCTGCTGGCGATGACGTGCATTTTCCTCGGCAATGGCGTGACCATCCTCATCCAGACCGGTCAGCTCTACCAGATTCCACAGGAGATGGGCGTGGCATGTGCTTTGCTGGGACTCGCATGTTGGATCGAAGGCAAACTGAAGAACTTGAGCAAGCCATATATTGCGCTCGGATCGTTCTTCATGGCACTGACTGCCGGATGCCGTCCACAACTGATCTTTGCATCGTTCATCGCGCTGCCGTTGTTCTGGAACGAGATATGCACGTTGTGGAACGACGGCCTTCATAGCGCTCGCGGATTGTTGCGGGGAATCGGCGTCTGGGCCTCGGCAGTTCTTCCATATGGGGTCGTGCTGCTCCCGTTGTTCGCATATAACGCGGTCCGTTTCGGATCTCCGATCGACTTTGGGGCTAACTATAACCTGACAGGTTATGACATGCCTAACTCCCGTGCACCATTGACACAGTATTTCTCTTACGTATTTGACTATCTTCTGCAGCCGCCACAGATAACGGCGTCGTTCCCGTTTATCAATACGGTTGACATACCGCTGACGACATGGCGATCCATTCACCCGAGTTTCGGTGGATACTTTATGTCGACGGCTCCGTTCGCTCTGCTGTTGTGCGGTGCCGGATTGTGGAGAAAACAATTGCGAGCGGTGAACATGTCGGGACTGTTCTTGGGACTTGTCCCCTCGTTCATCGGCATTTTCTTGGTGAGTTCTCGCGTGACCGGAATCGACTATCGATATCAGGTCGACTTCGTATGGCTGATTGCTGTTGCTGTTCTGATTCTTCTCTTCAGCATTGATGCGTATCTCAATCCGAAAGAATCTGACGTTGAGTTGAATGCAGTCAAGACGGATAGCCGAATTGCGGCTCCGCGTCATTGCACGGAAGTATCGTATGGCAGCGTTTTGCAGGGAGGCGTTTTCGGGTTTATGGCCGGAAGCGTTGCCCTTGCGGCGGCGTTCCTGTTCTTTAAGCAGTTCATGGCAGACATGCCTATGCCGCTTTCTGTATGGTGGGATACGGCCTCGTGGTTTGTGTTTTTGTAAACCGTAGCGGTACACATACGCGTCTGTCATGTTAGTTGTTATGTAGACGAGGTAGCGCGAGTTATCTGTGCATGAGTCTCACTGAATGTCGTTTAGTGCGTTAGCATTGCTCGTAGACCGATTCAGATGAAAGTAGGTTGTCCATAAGATCGCGGTTGCGGGTACGGGCTATGTGGGCCTGTCGATTGCCATGCTGCTCGCGCAGCACAATGAGGTGCATGCCCTTGATATCGTTCCCGAGAAGGTCGATATGCTCAACGATCGGCGCAGTCCGATCGTGGACAAGGAGATCACGGCGTTTCTGGACGGAGACAGGGACGGCACGCGTCCGTTGAATTTCACGGCGACGCTTGATCCGTCTCAGGCTTACGCGAATGCCGATTATGCGGTGGTGGCCACGCCGACGAACTACGATTCCGACAAGAACTATTTCGACACGTCGAGCGTGGAAGCGGCCGTCGAGGCGGTCCGTGCGGTGAACCGCACCGCGTGGATCGTGATCAAGTCCACGATTCCGGTGGGCTATACGATGCAGATCCGCGAGCGGCTCCACGATCACCGCATCCTGTTCTCCCCGGAGTTTTTGCGTGAAGGCCATGCGCTGTACGACAACCTTCATCCGAGCCGGATCGTGGCCGGAGCCCCGCAGGACGATCCGGAGGCGGTCGGGGCGGCGCGCGGGTTCGTCCGGCTGCTCGCCCACGGCGCAGATTCGGCCGAGCTGACGCGCACGAACGCGGACGGCACCACCGGCATTCCGGAATTGGTGGTCGGCCCCACCGAAGCCGAGGCGATCAAACTGTTCTCCAACACGTATCTGGCATTGCGTGTCGCGTATTTCAACGAACTGGACACCTATGCGGAAAGCCGCGGGCTGAACACGAGCGAGATCATCAAGGGCGTGTGCCTCGACCCGCGCATCCGCGACGATTACAACAATCCGAGCTTCGGATACGGCGGCTATTGCCTGCCGAAGGACACCAAGCAGCTGCTCGCCAATTACACCGATGTGCCGCAGAATCTGATTTCCGCCATCGTGGAGGCGAACCGCACCCGCAAGGATTTCATCGCATCCGAGATCGAAGCGCGCATCAAGGGCATCGACAAGCCGGTCGTGGGCGTGTATCGCCTGACCATGAAGGCCGGTTCGGACAATTTCCGTCAGTCCGCCATTCAAGGCGTGATGAAAAGGCTCAAAGCAAACGGTATTACCGTGCTCGTTTATGAGCCGACACTGGACAAGCCCGATTTCTATGGCAGCGAAGTCACGCATGATTTCGCCGGTTTCGCGGCTCGGGCCGACGTGATCGTCGCAAACCGTTGGAACGGCGAACTCGCCCCGTTTGCCGACAAGGTGTTCACACGCGACCTCTTCCGCAGGGACTGAATGTCTCCGGCGTGCCGCTGATACCTGAACACCGATGCATACGTCACAATATCGTCTGTAACGTCCGTATCCGGAGCTTGCTGTATTGATATGAACATACATCACGCTGCATCATTGGATGGTGTGTCGCATTGTGCAATGCGCAAGTTTGACTGCTATCCGTTGGAGCTTGATATAGCTGGTACCGGCATGTCTGTACGTGCGTCCACACTCTCACAGACATTGCTTTGCGCCGTTGGCTCATTCATTATCACGATTGCCGATCGGGCTGCGACGTATGCGCAAATCGGCTCGCTGGACTGGATGTTATGCGGACGAATCGTGATCGTCTGGATCACGCTTCTGCTTACATTCATGATTGGCGAGACTCTCATGTCACGGCGACAGGTGCTGCTTGATGGTTCCACCGGCCGAAGGATCATGGCTGTCATCGAACCCCTACTGCATGGGGGGTATCTGAGAACGATTGTTCGTGAATGCATGCTTTCGATCGTTATGATGCTATGTTGGCATACCTTATATGCTGCTCTTGTATCCGGGACTCATTTGGTATGACACCGGTGACCAGATCGCACAGTTCTTCGGTTACCCTGCGCTGGGCCAGCCAAGCGGAATCGTTTCATCGCACCATCCAGTATTCGACGCCATGGTATTCGGTGCGGCCGCGAAGGCCGGTGAATTATGGCTTGGCGGATATCAATCGGGGCTGACCATGTTGATAGTGCTTCAGGCAGTGCTGATGTGCGTCATCCTATCGGCCTGCGTGCTCTATGTTCGCCATGCCGGAGCTCCGTTGGGAACAACGATTGTGCTGTTCCTGTTTTTCGCAGTGTTCCCGGTATTGCCGATCTTCTTCATGTCTTTGGTCAAAGACAGCATGCACGCGGTGTTTTTCGTCCCGTGGCTGTTGATGTATATCGAGACATGTCGTACGCGTTTGTCGACCATGCGGTCCGTTCCGTTCGTTCTGGGCTTTGTCGTACTGAGTGTGTTGTCGTCGTTGACTACCGCTACGGGCTTTTATATCACTACACTGTCGTCGTTGGGACTTCCTTTTATCGACGTTCTGGCGAGAGAACGTGGATTGGCTGTTGCAAGAGTCTGTGCAAGCATTGTGAGCGTGGTCGTGATCATCGCCGTTCAGATACTGTTTCCGGCGGGTGCGAGACTCGCATTGAACATCCATAGGGAAGATGCAAATCAGATCATGGTCGTCCCCATGCAGATGACCGCTCGGTATGTCGTTGATCATCCCAATGACATTACCGACGACGAGCGTCGCATCATTGATGCATTCAACATCGTTCCGGTTGAGCAAATGTCTTCAGAGTATAACCCCTATCTGGCGGATTCCGTAATCCATTTGTCGCTCAAGAACCCGGCATATCTTTCAAAGTATGTTCGCGCGTGGACCGCACAAGGTCTTAGACATCCTGAAAGCTATATCAACGCTTTCATCGCATTGGAGTCAGGTTGGTTCGCACTGCAGCGAACACCAGTCAACGAATTAGGCCCGTTGCCACTCGACAAATTGAGGCAGCATGACGAACCTATTCCGAACCAGATAGTGCTGCAGGCGAACAGCTCCATCAGTCCATCGTTTTTCACGATGTTGTCCGATGTCGGTCCATATGTGCAACATCAGGATGCACAGCAACGCGTGCAACGTATATGGGACCATCTGTCAAAGACGCCTGTAATACGTTGGGCCACGTATACCGCTGTCTGGGCGTTTATCTTGCCGTTGTTCATGGTGTTCTGCATGTGCCGGAACAAGAATTGCCGGCTGGCCGGAGCTGGCGTGATCGTGTGGTCGTTACTGTCGTTGCTGCCCAATGCGATATCATTACCGCTGAAACCTACGGCATCTCGGTATATCATTTGGGCCTGTTATGTGCTGCCGCTGTATTTGGCGCTGTTACGTGCTCTATGCTGCCGTCGTGGCAGGTAAGCGACTGGTAGAGGAGCGTTTCGGCGCGCCATGATCGATGCCGTTGCCGATCGGCGGCCGCAATCGTATACATTGCCGTGAATGATGCAATATCAAAGGGATTGACTATCATGTGTTCCGTCTATTGCACGTCTCAGTCGTAAGGGTAATGCATGTCCACGATGAAATTCGCCAATATCCTGCTGGAGAGGAATCCCCGCTCCCTGAGCTATCCGTCCCTGTACTGCAAGGCCGATGGCCCGGTCATCGAGGATGAGACCGCAACGGATGGCTCGTGGCTGCTGTACACGAAGGGCGAGTACGATTTCTCCACGTACTTCAACTCGCTGTCCGTGCAGAAGCTGCGCGAATACACGAACGCCTCGAAATTCTTCCTGCATCTTGAGCTTAAGGGCGCTGCCGTGCACGTGCTGCAAACCAAGGGAGGCGTGTTCTCCGCCCATCCGGAACCGGTTGACAACGTCACCGCCGACCTGCCGGCATCGGACGATTGGCAGAGCGTCGATCTTGAGCTGGAAGTCGACGACGACACGGTGATCGTCGGTTTCACCATCACCACCGACGGCAGGGTCGCCATCCGTAACAGCTACTACTCGCTGGAGTACACCGGAGAATTGCGTCCGATCGAATTGGCGCTCGCCACGACCACGTTCAAGAAGGAAAACTTCATCGAACGCAACATCGGCCTGATCAAGGACCAGATCCTCGCCTCCGACGAGGACATCGCCGGACACTTCCACATGTACGTCATCGACAACGGTCGCACGCTCGATGCGGCCGGTCTCAGCGACGAGCATGTCACCGTCCGTCCGAACCAGAACGTCGGCGGTGCCGGCGGCTTCACCCGTGGCATGATCGAAGCGATGGAGCAGAAGGTGCCTGCGACCAACATCCTGCTCATGGACGATGACGTCGCCGTTTCTCCCGAAAGCATCAAGCGCACCTACAATCTGCTGCGCCTGCTCAAGCCGGAGTACCAGGGTGCGATGATCTCGGGCGCAATGCTCAACTATGAGATCGGCGAGGATCAGTGGGAGGATACCGGCTGGATGACGCCGGAAGGCACGTTCGCGCCGGCAAAGCCTGGACTTCGACTGACCAAGTACGAGGATGTCATCTTCAACGAGACGTTCAAACTGCCGAAGGTCATTCGCAAGAGCGGCCAGCGGTACGCCGCATGGTGGTACTGCTGCATTCCGATCGACGTCATTAAGCGCAACGGCTTGCCGCTGCCGGTGTTCGTGCGCTGCGACGACGCCGAATACGGCGTGCGCTGCGGCACCAAGTTCATCACCATGAACGGTCTGTGCATCTGGCATATGTCGTTCCACGTGCGGTACAACGCTGCCGTCGAACGCTACCAGACCACTCGCAACACGATGATCGCCCAGTGCACCACCGGTTTCGCGCCGAAGTCCGATTTCATGTACGAGCTGCACAACAACATCCGTCTTGAGCTCAAGAAGTTCGGATACGACAATGCCGAACTGTGCCTCGATGCCTTCGAGGATTTCCTCAAGGGGCCGAAATTCATCGCCCAGCCCGGTGCCGCCGAAAAGGCGTTCATGGACGCGAACAAGCACAAGGAGAAGCTCGTCTCGTTCGATGAAGTGCAGCGGCAGGCCGAGGAGCTCGGTATCGACGGCTTCGACCTAAGCCAGATCGACCGTCAGCTCGTCGATGGTGATAAGCCGCGCAGCCGTTTTGAGCGTTTCGAGGATTACGTGACCAACAACGGCCAGCGCTTCTTTAAGTACGAGGGCGAAGGCTATGCGGTCATTCCGGTGCTCGGTTGGACGTACCCGGCCGGTGCGATCCACAACAAGAAGTACCTGATCGTCATCGACTGGTACAACAAGAAAGGTGCCATCCGCGTCAAGGATTCGAAGCGCTATGCTGAGATTGTCAAGCGCTATGAGCGTGACCTTAAGTACTACAAGAAGAATATCGAGCGTCTGCGCAAGGAATATGTCGCAGCACGCGCCGAGCTAACTTCCGTCAAGTACTGGAAGCGCTACCTCAATATAGACTGATCTTTTTCGGGCCGCTGGATTCCCGGCGGCCTTTCAGCATCTGGGGTGTGATGTATCAGCAGAGGAAATTGCGTCCCTTGCTGATGCACCGCAACACGTTTTATCGATGGCAGGTCAAAAGATCTTTGATGAGACGCGGCAGCAATAATATTTTCTTCCCGAGACGATACTCGGCAGATAGAGTGATATTACGTAGCGACGTACTCAAAGTGGCAATATCGTTGCGTTGAGTCTCAAGCGTGTCCGATAGTTGCCGGATTTGGTCCTCCCTTTGCTTTAACACGCGGTCCAGTCTATTGATTTCGGTGATGCCTCGGGCTTCATTGGTGCGAAGGTTCTGGGTGAAATACATCAATACATCTTCTGGTGATTGTTCCAGTATCATGTGATATTCAGTAAGCCAGATATCGCATTGAATATACTTTTGCGTCGCGTGTCCGGTAATGTCCATTTGATCAAATCCGTGTTCTTTCAAAGCGTTGAATACTTCACGGAACGTACTGTATCGACGTTGTAAAAACATATTTGCTAAAGCTGACTGCAAAGCCCAGTTCACATAGCTACGTTGCACGATCTTATACATGCCTCGTTGCATGAGTTCAGCTTTCAAGGCAATGAATGCATCAAGGAAATTCAACGGATGCTGGTCATTGGTATCCATATTCGACGAGCCGCGGTTGATGCGGTAATGGGAAAGCCGTTCGTAGATGACTGCAATGCGTTGCGCCTCGACTAGCGCCAGACAGGTGAACTGCAGATCCTGAGTCCTGGCGAAATCAGGGAACGTAATTTCATGTTCAATGAGAAAGGATCGGCGGAATAATTTGTTCCAAATCCAGTTTTGGAATGAATTGAAAATATAATCAGGATTTTTCGTGTACGTGAATACACCGTCACCATCGTCGAAATTACTGAAAGTCAGCGTTCCTACAGGGGGGTATTGATCGATCTGAGTGTTGTGATCATAAAACCACAAATCCCAGATGACAATATCGGCTTGAACTGTGTCGGCCTTATACACGGCTTTCTCCAGCAGCTGTTTGTCAACAAAATCGTCGGCATCGAGAAAACTGATGTATTCTCCTTGAGCTTGTTGAAGTGCGATGTTGCGGGCAATGCCAGCTCCGACATGATCCGTGCGCAAAAGGCGGATTTTATCTCCGTTGGGACGTGTGCTCGCGACATGTTCGATTGTGGAGACGGTGTCGTCGGTCGAGCCGTCATCGACACAGAGTATCTCGAAATCGGTGTATGTCTGATCGAGAAGACTTCCTAAGCTCTGCTCCAAGAATGGTGCGGCATTGTAAGCGGCCATAATCATGCTGACCTTGGGGGGTTTACTGCTTGATGTGCTCATTCTTCTTAGTCTATAGTAGTTCCGGTATCCATCTCGCCGCGGGTATGCTGATACGTGGCGAAAGCCGTTAAGGGGATAGCAGGTGGTATTGTGATCTGGTAAGTACCCCGTTGATAGAATACATGATCATGCATGAATTAGTAAGAAAGCTGCAAGCCCGATATAAGTACGCGTGGATCGTACTCAAAGGGCTGGTGAAGACTGATTTCCGGTTGCGATATCAGGGATCGTTCCTTGGCATTGCATGGTCCGTGCTTAAGCCATTGATGACGTTCTGTGTCATGTATGTGGTTTTTGGCAAGTTTCTCCGTATGTCAGACGGTACTCCAACATATCCTGTGGTGCTGCTGTTGGGCATCAGTTCCTGGCAGTTCGTGACTGAATCAACGAATGTCGGCCTTCGTTCGGTAGTCGATCGAGGCGATCTGCTGCGAAAGATTCATTTCCCAAACTACATCGTTGTTGTGTCCGCCACGGTCGGTGCTATGATCAGCTATGCCATCAACCTTGGCGTTGTACTGATCTTTGCGTTATTCGCCCGCGTGCATTTCACATGGCGCGTGGTACTGCTACCGCTGAACATCGTAGAACTGTACGCGGTGACGTTGGGAATCACGCTTATCATGGCCACCATGTATGTGTATTTCCGAGATATCGCCCATATTTGGGATGTGTTGCAGCAGCTTGTGTTCTATAGCATGCCGATCATTTATCCGTTGAGCTATGTGACGAATCGCGGTGGCCTGTACGCCGATCTAGCGCGTTTGGAATTGCTGAATCCGATCGCGCAAACCATTCAGGATATTCGTCATAATTTCATTGCTCCGGATTCGCAGCCGACGGTGTGGAACCAGTTCTCCAATCCGGTTCTTCAAATCGTTCCGCCGTTGTTCACGGTGGTGCTCCTGTGGATTGGTATATACCTTTTCCGTTGTAATAGCCGAAAATTCGCGGAGGTCATGTGATGTTATCAAACAAGCGATCCGACAAGGGTGTCGTTGACTTCACCAAGAACCCTGTGGTGCTTTCGGTGGAGCATGTCTCCAAATCCTTCAAGTTACCGACTGAGCAGGCTACTGGCCTGAAACAGGCATGTATTAATTGGTTCAAAGGCATTAAGGGATACAAGAACCAGCAGGTTCTGAAAGACGTTAGCTTTGACGTGCATCAGGGCGAGTTCTTCGGAATTGTAGGTCGGAATGGTGGAGGCAAATCAACGTTACTGAAACTAATCTCCCAGATCTATTATCCCGAATCCGGGTCCATCAGTGTCACAGGTAAATTGGTGCCGTTCATCGAGCTTGGTGTAGGTTTTAACCCGGAACTTACAGGTCGTGAGAACGTGTATCTTAACGGATCGTTGCTAGGCTTCACGCATGAGGAAGTCGACGCGATGTACGACGATATCGTCGAATTTGCGGAGCTAGAAGAGTTCATGGATCAGAAGCTCAAGAACTATTCGTCTGGTATGCAGGTGCGTTTGGCGTTCTCGGTGGCCATCAAGGCACAAGGAGATATTCTGGTGCTAGATGAGGTGTTAGCGGTCGGAGACGAGGCGTTTCAACGTAAATGTGATGATTTCTTCGCGCAGATCAAAAAGGATCCAAAAAAAACTGTCATCCTGGTAACGCATGATATGGCATCGGTAAAGAAATACTGTACTCGCGCCATGATGATTAAAGACGGTCATGTCGAGGTTATCGGCGATAAGCAGACCGTCGCCGATGCGTATACCATGGCGAATCTGGAAGCGGAGAAGAAAAAGGAACAGAAACGTCTTGAGCGTGAGAAGCAGCAGGGAGTCTATCCTGAAGGACTTAACGAGCGCTGCCCGATTTTAAGAACCTATGCGATTTCTCCGTCCATGGTTAAGAATACAGATATTTTCAAGTTTGCAGTGGAATACCAGTATGATGAGCCAGGAGAATTTTACCTTGCCATTTCACTGAATGATATCCGGCGCGGAGGAATTACGTTCGACACTGGTCCTAAGGTGTTGCGAGTCAAGGAACATGGACATCATACCGTGCAGTTCGAATTGCCTTTGAACTTGTTCAACAACGGTGAATTCAAGTTATTCACATCGCTGCGTAAACCAAGTGAAACCAACTCGGGATTTACGGATCTGGTCGCTGTTGCTACAGGCGATAATGCCTGTGCGTTCGTCATACGCGGTTCGGATACTTATACCGATTACGCACTACTTAATCGGGAGTCGATGAGCATTTCCCCCGTTCCAGAAGAAAAAGGAATCGAGGTCATGGATCCGGAACAATGGGATAGCCATAGGGGTGTAGCGTAATATACTTATCTTTCAAGCCGAACAACTCTCATCTGGCGCGTTGTTTTCCTGTTGTTGAACGTTGGGCTGAACGAATCATTCCGTGTGGTTGTGGTGCCGATCTACGGCAGTGGCTATATGCTCCCTTTTGAAGCCGGGGTCAACGCCACCGTCGACGATACGTATATCGTTGCGGTTAACACTCTGTCATCCGCAGTTGACAATGTGACTCTCACAGATGGATCGTCTTTCGCACCGTGCTAAAAGTTCTGGCCGGTTACGTCTACTCGACCGGCAAGCTACTACAATGTCCTCCCGACCGCGTACTGGACGCAGGGGGCAATGTGTAGCAGGTGAAGTTGCGTATGCAGATATGAGACAATACCACTGTCGCCGTGTATCAATCCGGACGCAAGACGTTCAACTATTCGTCTGCCTCTACCTTACCGAATGAGGTAATGAAGTAACATGTGGTATATAATGGTGTAATTTCGTAGACATTCGTGTCATATGGTGTAATGTGTAGTTTGTTGATCACATTGTGCATGGTGCCAACTTGGAGGTTGCGTTATGCTCGCAAATCCGTTTAAGCCCACTGCCGGTAAAATGCCGCCTATCCTCATTGGTCGACAGTCGGTAATCGACGATTTCGCTGAAGCATTGGATAATGGGGTGGGAGCACCCGGCCGCATCATGTTGATCACTGGTCAGCGTGGTTTTGGTAAGACTGTTATGCTCACTGAATTTCGGCGTATCGCTAAGGCTCGGCAATGGGAAACGATTGGTGAAACGGCGTCGGAAGGATTGGTTGCTCGTCTGGTGCAGACGTTGACACCGAGTGGAATCCACATGGATCAGGTCAATCTTAGCCCATCCATCGGTATCACCGGTCTGGCCTCTGCCAGCATTGGTCAAGCGCACTTTACTGCAGAATCCAATCCGTTGACACTACGCAACGCATTGAATAAACGTCTGGCGAGCAGAAAGATCGGTAAAGGTAAGGGTATTCTCATCACTATCGATGAAACACAGGCTGCATCTCGTGAGGATCTAGTGGCAATTGCTACTGCCATCCAGCACGTCATTGCGGACGGGGACGAAAGCGATACGTCGGAAGCCGAACGAAAGGGTGTTGCGATCGTCTTTGCTGGGTTACCTTACATGGTCAACGATCTACTTAACAACGAGGTAACCACATTTCTGCGGCGCGCGTTGCGCCGGGAACTTGATAACGTACCGTTGCCGGATGTCAAGAACGCGTTCATCGAAACCATCGGTGAGTCCGGCAAGCAAATCGGAGAATCCGACGCGTTGGAAGCCGCACGGGCATCCAAAGGCTACCCATATATGGTGCAGCTCATCGGCTATTACATGTGGCAGTCCTCACAACGGCGAGATTCGGATATTGTCTCAGCGCATGATGTTAAAGTTGGAACGGCAGATGCATTGCTGGCTTTCGACGATGCCGTGTGCGCTCCTGCATTGGACGGTGCTACCAGTGCGGAACGGCTGTTCCTGAAAGCGATGGCTCAAGATACTCCTAATCCCACTCGCGTGGGCGATATCGCCGGCCGTACGCATCGCAGTCGCAGCTGGGTGAGCAAATATCGCGCAATTCTCATCAAAAACCGGCTGATTCGGCAATCCAGTCATGGCCAGCTCGAATTCGCGGTGCCTCATCTGGGTGAGTATCTGAACACATTATAAAGTCCGTGCGTTCATGTTCCTATGAGCGGTGAACGGCGCATTGAACCGCCTTTGTGCCTTGATGGAATAGGATATTACGTATGTCTCAGGTAGAAGAACGGCAAACCATTTGGCGTGTGGTGTTTCCATCATCGAACGTTGGGCTGGATGAGTCATTCCGCGTAACGGCCGCGCCGATCTATGGCAGTGGGCGCAGGCTTGCTAGCCACAGCGAAGCATCATCCGATGTTGACAACGCCATGTTGCACAGTTGGGTCGTGTCCCGTGCCATGCTCGAAATCCCCGCTGGATGCGCCTATTCGACCGGCTGCTATTACAACGCCTTTCCGGCCGCGTATTGGGCGAAATGGACGGGCGTGCGCGTCGTGACCCTGCGTATGAGCGTGCGCGGCGAAGCGACGGTTATCGTGCACCGTTCGGATTCCTCGGCGCGCGATCATGTCGTATCGACGACTCCCGTGCTCTCCCGGGAAAAGCCGCAATCCATCTCCGTTGATATTCAGATCGGTGACATGGCTGACGGTGGCTGGCTGTGGTTTGACGTCGAAGCCGGAAATTCTGGATCTGTAACATTGTCTGATGCTGTATGGATGACAGACAGTCCGGCAAAACGGCAATTGACCGCTTCCCTTGCCATTACGACGATGAACAAGCCGCAATGGTGCATCCGTCAGTTCAATCTGCTTGCCGACATGGCCGACATGAGCCTGATCGATGCCATATACGTCATCGATCAAGGCACAAGGCGATATCCTCGTGCTTGACGAAGTGCTTGCTGTTGGCGATGAGGCTTTCCAACGTAAATGTGACGATTTCTTTACCGAAATACGTAAAGATCCTACCAAGACGGTCATTCTCGTTACGCATGATATGAATTCAGTGAAAAAATATTGCACGCGAGCGATGATGATCAAAGATGGTGAAGTTGTCGCTATCGGCGATACTGAAACTGTTACTAGCCGTTATACGCTTGCCAATCTTGAAGCGGAGAAAAAAGAGCAGCAGGCAAATCGTGAAAAACTAGAGGCGGAACATCAGTATCCGAACGGTTTAAATGAGCGTTGCCCAATCTTGCGTACATTCCCGGTAAAAGATGCTATCTACACGAGTTCGGATGTGTTCCAATTTGGAGTGGAATATCAGTTTGACGAGCCTGGTGATTTCTATCTAGCGATTGCCATGCATGATATTCGCCGTGGTGGCATCACGTATGACACAGGTGCTAAGAAAATCAAAATGACTCAGCATGGTCACCACACCGTGTATTTTGAATTACCACTTAAATTGTTCAATAACGGTGAGTTTCGCCTGTTCACATCGTTGCGAGTGCCAACTCCGGTTGATCCGAACAATACTGACATGGTGGCAGTGGGATAAGGCCCGAAATTTTGCGCACTTTGGCTTGGGCTTGAGATGAAAGGGCATGGCTCGTGTCCTGTGTACGATTTTCTGTCGCCAAACAAAACAAATCGCGATTGGAAAGAGGGCACGAAGCCATGTCACAGCAGATTCTACAGGTCGACCAGGCCATGTTGGAGACCACCCTGGACCGGATGGTCCGTAGAAGCGTCGAGGAGACGTTGAACGCAATGCTCGACGCCGAGGCCGACGAGATCACGGGCGCCGCCCGTTACGAGCGCAGCGGGGATCGCAAGGCGTACCGGGCCGGCCATTACAAGCGTGATCTGACCGTCAAGGCCGGGAAAATGAGCCTGAAGGTACCGAAACTGAAGGGCGCGGTGTNCGAGTCGGCCGTGATCGAGCGTTACCGGCGGCGCGAGGAGAGCGTCGAGGAGGCGCTGATTGACATGTATCTGGCGGGCGTGTCCACGCGTCAGGTTGATGATGTCA